>NZ_JBIVOI010000014.1:0-206568 GCF_044754045.1 Neobacillus sp. NPDC093182 | reverse complement strand
TCTTTTATTATAAACGGGTTTTAATTCAGGGGACATAGAAAAACCCGATTAAGGGGCACTTTTTATTTAGTGTCCATTAATCGGGTTATAGTTCAAGGTTACTGGAGCGGTGTCTCTTTATGCATGTTTTGTTTATGTGTAATCCCCTAATTCGCACCAACCCTCTAATCTCTTAAAACCTTCCTTGCCATTTCAATTAGTTCACTGGAGTCTTTGCCAGTTGTATCTTCTACAATCGTTCTTAACGTTCGTTCAAAATTCTCAGCTTTTTCAGCTTGCTGAATTAGCCATCTTAGATCTTCTGTATAAAAAAAGAATTGTGGAATACTGTCATGTCTGCCGTTAAGATCCAATTCTACAAATGTCTTCATCTGATTCAATCTTAACCTCTCCAAATTTCATTCCCTCCCGATGTCATAATTAGTACCCAGTTTTAAAAGAATTTGATTGATTATATTCATCGGAACAAGATTTGATAACAATGACTGTATGTACAAAATCCAAATGATAGCAGAAAAAAGAGTGCCAGGCACCACCAATGATGTGACCCCCAAAAGTTAGAGTTTTATATTAAGCTGCTAATTGGCTAGTATGGACCCGGTATTGAACCGGGCTCATGCCTGCCAATTTTTGCTTTATACGCTTGTTATTATAATAACTGATATATTCTTCAATTCTCTTTTTTAATTCCTCATAGGAGCACAGTGCTTCCCCATAATACATTTCTTGTTTCAGTAATCCGAAAAAGTTCTCCATTGGCGAATTATCTAAACAGTTTCCTTTACGCGACATACTCTGGAACACCTTGTATTCCTTAGAGTCTTCACCCATTTATTATGTTGATAATGCCACCCTTGATCAGAATGTACAGTCGTTCTAAACTTTGAATCTTTTACTATTTCTAGTGCTTCCTCAAGGGGGTGAGAGCTAATTCTAAAGTTGGACGCATTCCTATCCCAAAAGAAAGAATTTCACCATTGAACATATCCATAATTGGATTTAAATACGGTTTTATACCGTCTGAACACTTGAATTCTGTAATATCTGTTGTTAGTTTTTGATGACACACATTTGTTTGAAAACGACGATTGATAAGGTTCTTGGCAACAGTTCCAGTTGTACCCTTGTAAGAACTGTACTAGCGTGATTTTAATCTGAATTTATCTCCCTTGAGCCCAAGCATATTCATGATGCGTTGCACCTTCTTATGATTCACTTCATACCCACGGTTTTCTAATTCTAATTGAATACGTCGATAACCATAATTCCCATTATGTTCTTCGAAAATGGATTGAATAAGTTCCTCCAACTCTTGGTCTGGATTCTCTTTATTCATCATTTTTATATGATAATAGTAGGAGGATTCAGGAATGCCAACTATTTGTAAAACATCTTTTAGTTTGAAGGATTCTTTGAGTTCGAAGGATAACGCTGCTTGTGCTTTTGTAGATAGCCCTCCGGATCCATCTGAAAAGCTCGTAACTTTTTTAAGTATGCTACCTCTAAACGAAGAAGTTCGTTTTCTCTTTCTAACTTTTGTTCGTTCGTCAATTCCTTTTTTTCTAGAGTTTTTTTACTTTTTTTGTTCTTTGCTTTATTAGACATGGGAGGCCGTCCTTTCGGTTTTTCCAGGGCTTCAGCACCACCTTCCAAATAAGCTTTCTTCCATGGACCTATGGCAGAATGGTTGGTTATCCCAAAATGAAGGGCTGTAGCCATTTCTGAAGAACCTGTTCTCTCCATGTATCTTAATACATCTAACTTAAAATTAGTAGAATAAGTTTCCTTATGGTTCTTCTTTATTAACCCTTCAGCTCCGAATTTCTCGTGAATTTTAACCCATCTCTTAATTGGCGTGCTGTCTTTCATACCATACTTCTCAGCTAAAAGCTTATATCCCAATTTCCCTTCTTGATACTCTCTCACTAACATTAACTTAAATTTTTCACTATATTTAGTCATAAAGAAACACCCCAAAGTTTAGATTTTACTCTAACTTTTGGGGTGCAGTACAATTTTGAGCGGTGCCTGGCGCTTTTGATTACTGCCTTCAAAAACTGCTGGAAATGACTTTATGAATAATAATTGAAATAATTATACACAATAATTTTCAAAGGAGGTGGAAAGAATGAAACACGTAAAAGCATTAGCCATTAAGTTTGTTTCAAGTCTTGTCCTTTTGTCGCTTATCCTCGGTTTACTTTATGACATGTCATTTGGCAACATCTTTCTTATCACACTTGTTCTTGGTGTCGCAGCTTATCTAATCGGAGATTTGCTGATTTTACCAAGAACCAATAATACTGTAGCAACCATTGCCGATTTTGGCTTAGCTTTCGTCATTATATGGTTAATGAGCGAAAGCCTGACCTACGGAGACAATCATTTTTCAATGTCTTTAATTGCTGCACTTGGTGTTGCATTATTTGAATATATGTTCCATAAATATGTTGCAAATAATGTCATCAAAGACCAAGGCGGACAACAGCAAACAAGGCCATTACAATACCAAACAGAAGCTTCAGAAGAGCTGACTCCAGTCAGACAAGATGTAAGAAGTTCAAACGAAGAAAACAAAAAGCCTCAATAATGTACAAGCTCCCTTTAAACCGAGGGAGCTTTTTGTTATTTTCTATAGAAGCATTGGTATTTTTTGCTTTAAAACCAAGATTATTCAGAGTTGACCACTTCTAATTAGGGAATTATTGAAACTTTTTTCCTATATACTCGTATATAAATAGACTCAAGTCAAAAAGATTAGATTATAAAGGGGAATTGGTTATGGGGAATATGTTTTTGTTTTCCTTGATTGTTGCTATTGTGTCTGCTCTTGTTCTTATACCGATTTATAGGGATGATAAATCCACTGGCCCGAAAAGTAATAAGAAGAGCTCTAACGGAGCTGGAAGGCTAATTCCGGGGGCAATTATTGCTTTAATCGTTATTTTGATTCCTTCTGTTTTTGCTTACTACTATTTTACGAATTATGATCGAAACCTATCTTCTTTATGGGTTCTTGCAATTATGATTACGGCATTAGGTGCACTCATTTCTGCTGGAATGGAAAGGAAAGTGAAAGCACTGCTCTTTGCAGCAAGTCTGATCCTTGGAATTTACTTTCTCACGGCCTTTCTTTTTAACGCAGATGAAAAATATGAGATCGCCAAGATGGACCAAAAAGTGGAAATTAAGACTTTTGATGAAAAAGAAACACCTGCTAGTGTTCCGCCAGAGTTTGCCCGAAATAAAATGAAAAAAGCTTTTGGGCAAGTACCAAATACCAGCTATTACGAGCTGGGGAATCTTCAAATACAAAAAGTAAATGGAGATTATGTCTATATTGCACCTGTTGAGTTTTCTGGATTTTTCAAATGGTGGAAAGGAAAGGAAACACCTGGTTATTTTACCTTAAGTGCGACCGATTCTTCTGCGAATCCGAAATTCATTAAATCAGAAATGATTTATACACCTTCTTCCTATTTTAATAAAGATGTTGAACGACATATTCGTATGCAGTTTCCGAAACATATTTTCTACGGTGATGTTCAATTAGAAATTGATGATGAAGGAAAACCCTATTACATCCGCTCTTACGGTGAATATGTTTCTGCTCGAAATGGCTTTGACGTTAAGGGTTTAGTCGTAGTTGATTCAAAAAATGGAGTTACAAAGTCCTATCCGTTAGCCAATGTTCCCGAGTTTATTGATGGAGCCGTATCACCTGAAATTGTCAGCTTGCAAAATAGCTATTTCGGTAATTATGTACACGGATTTTGGAATAGTCTTTTTGGAAAATCAGACGTAAAACTTCCTTCTGATGAAGGAACCGAAGCTAATGTAAGTCCGATTTTTGATGAAAAAGGAGTTATGTATTATTTCACTGACTTCACAAGTCCAAAAGAAGGAGTCGACTCCATGCTCGGTTACTCCTTGACCAACTCGCGTACAGGGGAAGCCACGTATTATACAGGTAACCCTGAAGAGTCTTATATGGATTCACAAGGTGCCCTGCAAATAATTGAAAAGAAATTTATTGAAAAGAAATGGCATGGTGAAATGCCTGTCATTTATAACTTCTACGGTGAAGCAAGCTGGCTGACACCAGTGTTGGATTCGAATGGATTCTTGCAGAATTACTTTATCGTTTCTGCTGCTAATCCCGAAATTTCAGTGTTTGGGGTTACTCCGAACGAAGCTCTTAAACAATATAAAACCGCGCTCCAGCGTGGCGGCGGTTCAGTGGATGGCAGTTCGAAGGCGGACGAAAAACAGATAACCGGTACGGTTCTCCGTGTTTATAAAGAAAAATCTGGGGACTTCACTGTCGTGTCATTTCTTCTAGACAATAAGAAAAGTTATATCATTTCTTCTGAAAAAGAACCAATGATCATTTATCTTAAAGAGGGAGATAAAGTAAATGTCACCTATTTAGATACGGATGAAGACTTCCTGCCTGCGAAAGAAATTACGATTGAAGGCTTAGAATAATAATCGAAAAACCACGATGATTGGGAACGATCATCGTGGTTTTTCATGTTATGAATTAGTAGGTCGGATTTCTCTTTCTGTTAGAACAGATAATGCGTCCCTGACATCCCTTGCAAAATCGAGCGGCCGGTCGATTTTTTCAAAGTGGATGTACATAAGTCTTGGATTCTCAAAAAGCCAGTGATTGTGGAATGCAGTTACGATAATATTATGTTCACGAAGAATGCTGATAAATGGGTTCAGTTCTTCTTGGAGTATGACTGTTTCACCGCTGCAAAGAGCCCGTCCGTCCGAGGTAAGCGATTCAAACACAAACATTTGCGGTAAAGCTAGAAACGATTTGGTTCTCCTCCCCAATATACGCGCCATGATATTAGTCCGGGAATTCATCACCATACAAACACCATCTTCGAACGTACCCATGCCTCCGAGAATATCGTGAAACTCCTCGCACAGTTCCTCTGCCCTTCTATTCGTTGCCTGTCGAGCTCTGCTTGAACGCCCCATGTTCCTTGTGGTCAGTACCTCTAGTGCATCTGCGACCTTTCTAGCAAAGTCTAGTGGCTCATCAATCGATTCAAAGTGAATATACATCAAACGAGGCTCGTCAAAAAGCCAGTGGTTGTGCAGAGCAGTTACAATAATCCCATCCTCGCGCAGTCTTGTTATAAAAGGATTAATCTCATCCTGAAGAATAACGGTTTCTCCCAGACATAATGCTCTGCCATCTCTGCCTATATTCTCAAAAGAAAATGCCTGTGGAACAAACATAAAAGACTCAGCCCGACGTCCTAAAACCACAGGATGGATATTCGTTCTGGACCTCGTTGCTGTACATACCCCATTGATTACCGAAGGTGTTGCACCAAGTATTCTAGCGAACTCCTGACACAGTTCACTTGGCTCCATGTTATTCATATTGTGCATTAAAAAATCATCTCCTGACAGATTCTACTCTCAGGATAAACTATTCATTACGTTATTTTTGGACAGGGCTGATACCTTTTTACAGTGAAAAGACACCATCAATTTTTTAATGGTGCCTTTCTCTAGTTAATCCTTATCTCTTTTGAAGTAAGGATTGATAGGCTGCAGAGGTTCTCATCTCAACGGTTAAGGTGCCATTCGGATTATAAATGGCCTTAATCAATAGCGGCACACCCGCTGTATTTTTAAATTGAAAATCTTTACCGCCATATGAAACCGTTGCGTCCCGCCCTACAGGTACGTAACCCACTGTCAAGGAATGATGGTGCCATTCCACATATTCGATAGCTAATTGGTCAACTGCATTAAACAAGGTAGAGGAGGTTTGACAAATACCACCGCCAATTCCCATGACCAATTGCTTATTAACGATTTCTTGGGCAGGCTGGTATCCATGTGCTTCGTCACTCGGTCCAACGGTATGGTTAAAAGAGAAAATATCTCCTGTACCAACAATCACATTATCAATCGCCTGTGCAGACAATTCAATGTTTTTATTTCTTCCTGTTATACTAGGATTAAATTTTGTCGTATATGTCGCCACGACCACTTCAGATAAATGGGCAGCATCCTCAGGTTTATAGCCGCTTTCGGTCACATAAATAGGAAGAAAAACATCTCCTCCCTTGACTGACGCCTCGATAATTTTATTCACTAGTTCTGCTTCTTCAAGAATGACTCTTGGTTGCCCTTTAATGACCTGCCCATTGGCATCAATTTTATCAAGGACCATTTTCGAGTCATAACCAGGAGTGGTATCTGTTCCTCTTGCTAACTCCTTAGCCCAATTCTCAAGCTCCTGCTTATATTTTTCATTATCTGTTCCAAATCCCATATCGACTGGAATAAGGCTTTTAATAATGTTTTTTGTATTTGGATCGACTACATTAACCACTTTGGGTTTTTTAGCTTCTTCCTCAGCTTTTCGTTTTGCTTCTGCTTCTTCCGCTGCTTTTCTTGCCGCTTCTTCTGCAGCTTTTTGCTCTTCTAGCTTCTTTTCGAGTTCTGTTACTTTGTGCTCCAGCTCAGCTTCGTTACCGTTTGTTTTCTCCGCACATCCTGCTAACCCTATTAAACTGCCAACTAATATGAATGAAATCGCCCAGGTCCGTATAGACATTTATTACTTCTCCTCTTTTCCCCAAATCTCGTCATTCCTCATGAAGCGCTTCCGAATATTCAGAAAAAGGTTTCCGCTCTCATTCTTCTAATCTATTCCGTTATCCGACACAAAATTCCTGCAAATTCCTTTGGAAAATTTCCTGAAATTGGATTCATCATATTAGACGGTCTTCATCCAAATTGGTTTCAATTCAATTGGAAAAAAGTTCTTTTGTGTGTTCCTTATTAAGAACAGCATAATATATGATATCAGCAGAGTAAAGGGTTAAATTCGTTTATTAATGAAATTAATGTTAAATTCATTCAGTCCATTCAATATAAAGAACAGTTTGATTTATGTATTTTTATGGAAGCAAATACATGATTCTAAATGATCATTTACCATTCCTGTCGCTTGCATAAAGGCATAACAAATCGTTGATCCAACAAATTTAAAACCGCGTTTTTTTAAATCCTTACTTAACTTATCACTTATTTCCGTCGTAGCTGGAACTTCTGATAAATCTTTAAAGTGATGGATAATCGGCTTCCCGTCTACAAAAGACCAAATATACTCGCTAAAGGAACCGAATTCTTCCTTCACCTTCATAAATGCCTTCGCATTTGTAATGACAGCATTGACTTTGAGTTTATTTCGTACAATTCCTTCATTCTGTAAAAGTTCTTCGATTTTCTTTTCATCGTAGGAAATGATGATATTGGGGTCAAAATGGTCAAATGCCTTGCGATAATTTTCTCTCTTTTTTAATATGGTATACCAGCTTAGCCCAGCCTGCGCCCCCTCTAAGTTCAAATATTCAAATAGCAATCGATCATCATACACAGGTACGCCCCATTCATGATCATGATAATCAATATAAAGTGGATCCTGATTTACCCAGCCGCATCTATTCATCGTACATTCCTCCTAAATAATTTCATTTTAACAAACTTATCTATTTTCACTATATGGATTCGCGATTTTTCTATATAAAAACTGCCGAAATTACTCGACAGCATGTTCAATCATTTTATTTTTAATACACGGCAGATATTTTCCGCTGCGAATGCTAAATTGGCTTCACCGGAATGGTTTTAATTCTTTTGTTACGGAAGGTTTCTTTCTCATAAACACAGGCAGGGTAATGAAACTAAAGACGAGCAGCACCAAAAGATACCATAAATGTAATCCCACAAAAGCAAAATTTCCTGACCCGCCGATATCGAGATAAACTCCATCAAAATAGTGTGGATACCAGTTAAAAAACGATCCGGTAAACTGCCCATGACTGACCCGCTCCATATAGATTTGCGGAGGAGTTAGAACCATGACCCCAAATAATAGAGGAATCCCTAGTCGCGCAAGCCTTTCCATCATATATTGGCTACCCGTTCTCTTCTGTAGAGCGTAGTACGAATTGATTCCAGATACTGCGAAAAAGATTGGCATTAACCAGGCGCTCATAAATAAAGAAATGGCAGTAATGTAAACCGGGTCTGTCTGATTATTCTTAACATGCCATGCCCATGGACGAAAAAAATTATGATGGAGAGGCAATCGTTTCAACTCCTTAGGACATTCGTACAAGCAATTAATCCTCTAGATAATATAATACATAAATTTAGTTTTTCTGGAGGATATATATGGAAAATAATCAACTGTTTTTTGCGATATTAGAAGGTTCCGAGGAGGTCCCACCTGTTCGAACAGATGCTTTTGGGTTTGCAAAATTTAAAGTTAGCAGAGATGAAAGAAGGATTGGATATCGCCTAACTGTAAATAATCTTGATAATTTTACTCAGGCTCATATTCATATAGGGAGAAGGGGTGTAAACGGTCCTGTTGTCGTCTTTCTATTTGGACCAGCTGACCCTAGTATAAGTGTAAAAAAAGGAGTCGTTGAAGGAATCATTACAGCAGATGATCTTGTTGGTCCCCTGATGGGACAATCACTTTCAGATTTAATAGAACTTATGAGAGATGGTAAAACATATGTCAATGCCCATACAGTCCAAAATCCTGAAGGAGAAATCCGCGGACAAATCAAACAGTTTAACAACCATTGTTAATTAAAATAGGCATAATAGCAAACAGCCATCAAACGATGGCTGTTCATATTTTATACTAATCTAATATTATTCGGCAAAGTAACGGAGATTAGAATACTTGTCTCCTTTACTCTGTCGGCAGCATATGACGAGCCGTTTAATACTTCAAAATCCAGGTAACCTGGATGGCACATTACTTCGACGGTTTGATGATCTACATCGCGCTGAGATAACTCATTGAAATAATCCTGGGTTACACCCTCACCATAAAAGTCATGAAAAAAGCAGTCTGTAAATGTCGGCACCCCTTCAACAGGCTGTTCGGATATTCGCCTCACAGGTAAATTGTACTTTCTGGACAGCCTTTGAATCACTGGTAAGAATTCTGGAATACTGTGGACATGATGATGACTGTCAAAATGGGTGGCTGTCAGTCCATAATCTAAAAACCGGTCAATTTGTGCGGTCCATTCTCTTTCCAGTTCCATTAAGGAAATGTTATTATCTTTAATAAAATCTTTTAGTTTTTTAAAATTCCCCTGCTCATCCACTAGGGTTGGAACGTCTGACCGCAAAGGTTTTCCGCATGTTAGAACAAGATGAATCCCAAGCTTTAGTGCAGGATGTTCTTTCGCCAGTTCTACTGCATGATTGACACCAGGCATATTCATCATCATCGTTGTGGAATTAACGATTCCATATTGATGCGCATCAATAATTCCATAATTTACTCCTCTAGAATATCCAAAATCATCTGCATTCACAATCAGCTTAATCAATCAAGTCCCCCTCCCTTCTTCATTTTTGAAAAAATTGAGGTAAATACTTCTTATGCGCTTCTAACATCTCGTCTACGATTTTTTTAGCTATAGTATCCGATGCAACAAGCGGATTTATCGTTAAAGCAAGAACCGCTAGATTATAGTCACCCGTTACCGCTGCTTCACAAGCAACACGTTCAAATGACTTAATTTGTTGAACAAGACCGCGGACGGGTACAGGAAGGTCACCCATGACAAGAGGTTTCGGACCTTCTTTTGTAATAATACAGCTGACTTCGGCAGCACTATCATCAGGAATACTGGCAATCGAGCCATTATTCATCGTATTAACAGGCTGAATGTCACACTTGTCATTATAGATAGATGAAATTAACCTAACAGCCGCATCACTATAATAAGCTCCGCCCCGTTTCTCGAGCTGCGGCGGTTTAATAGAAAGATTTGGATCTTTATAAAGTTCAAATAGATCATCTTCTAATTTCTTTACCACTTCCGCTCTTGTGCCAACAGTTTCTGCATTTTTGATGTCTTTCTCTACCATTTCACGAGTCTTGTAGTAATAATTATGATATGGGCATGGGAGTACCCCTAATGCGCGGATGAATTCCGACTCCCAACCTTGACCTTGCACATTCTTAACAAAGCTAGAATTCTCAGGGTTTGTTACAAATTCGATGACCTGTTTCTTTACACTTACACCGTCAACGAAAACGTCTAGGCCGTAAACCATATGATTTAACCCCGCGAAATCAATACGTACACGTGAATGTTCTACGTTTAACAGCTTTGCTATTCCCATTTCCATACCGATTGGTACATTACATAAACCTACTACTTTACGGTGATCACTGTACCTGAGAATCGCTTCTGTTACCATTCCAGCTGGATTCGTAAAATTAACCAGCCAGGCATCTGGGCATAGCTCTTTCATATCTTTTACAATATCCAAAATAACAGGAATTGTCCTAAGTGCTTTAAATAGACCCCCAGGACCATTCGTTTCTTGCCCAAGGACACCATATTTTAAAGGAATCCGTTCATCTTTTGCCCTTGCTTCCAGTAAGCCGACGCGAAATTGCGTGGTAACAAAATCAGCACCTGCTAATGCTTTCCGTCTATCCAAAGTCAGGTGAACCTGAACAGGAAGTCCAGCTTTTTGAAACATTCGTTTTGCTAGATTTCCGACAATCTCTAGTTTTTCCTTTCCTTCCTCCACGTCTACAAGCCATAGCTCCCGCAATGGAAGTTCATCGTACCTTTTAATAAAACCTTCGACGAGCTCAGGTGTATAACTTGAACCACCGCCGATGGTTGTGATTTTAATAGACTTTTGCACAAATCCTTCCCCCTCGTTATCCTTTGTTCAATTCTTGACGAATTTCGACCATCTCTCTTGCTAAATCCTTCAATGTCATAGCGGTCATTAAATGATCTTGGGCGTGAATCAGAATAATCGGAATTTCAAATGATTCTCCGGCTGCCTCGGCATGAATCAATTGTGTTTGGAACACGTGTGCTGAAGTGATTTCAATGTCAGCTTCAGCAAGCTTTTCAAATGCGTCGGTAAAGTTCTTTTCTTTGGCTGCAAAAATAGCTTCCATAGCAAGACTTCGGGCATTTCCACTATGCAAAATTAATTGAAATGACAGGTTATATAATTCTTCTTTATTCATGGAACCCTCCTCCATACAATGCCAAGAGCCTGCCTCCTGGCAAGCTCCCTTGTATTCTTTTTTATTTTTGGCTGTGTTAAAAGTGTCTGTTGATTTGTGCTCCAGGCACTTCGCTTTCCGCGGGCGGTCCGGGGAGCCTCCTCAGCGCTTAAGCGCCTGCGGGGTCTCCCCTGCCCCGTCCTCCCGCAGGAGTCTACGTGCCTTCCGCAAAAATCAACAGAGTGCTAAAATGAATTTAGCTTTAACACAGCCTATTTATCAGCACCTTGTTCAACTTTGTAGTTTTGTTTATCCCACATTCTAAAGAATGGATAGTAGATGGCAAAGGAGACTGCTAAATTAATTAACTGCATTAGGGCACCTCTGATGTTTCCGCCTGTTGCCAGGTAACCGCCGATAATTGGAGGTGTAGTCCACGGTACAGCAACTCCTGCAGTCTTTGGTGCAAAGCCTGTGCTCATGCCAATATAGGTGGTAATGGTCAGGGCAAGTGGTGCTAGAATAAATGGAACGATGAGTAGCGGGTTGGCGACGATTGGCGCCCCAAAAGTGATTGGTTCATTGATATTAAAGATTCCCGGGCCAATCGCTAGTCTGCCTAACGTCTTGGAATGCTGACTTCTTGCCATAAAGAGCATCATTAAGGCAAATGTAAAAGTGGCACCGGAACCACCCATATAAATGAAAATATCAAAAAATTGCTGTGTAACAACGTTCGGCAATACATCACCAGCTGTTAGTGCCAGCCTGTTCGCATCCGTAGCTGCCAGCCAGATTGGTCCCATTACCCCGCCGACAATGCTTGCACCATGCAATCCTGTTGACCATAATAATTGGACAAAGAATACGGCAATTAATGCACCAATTAACGATCCTCCAAGAGCACCCAGCGGTTCCTGCAACAGCTGACCAACTACATTGTGCAAGGTTTCAAAGGATGTGTTTTCTATCAATAAACGAATCAGCCAAACTACTAAAATAACAATAAAGGCCGGAAATAAAGCGATAAAAGATTTACTAACACTTGGAGGTACGCCATCAGGCATTTTGATAACGATATTTTTTTGAATAATAAATCGATAAAGTTCAGTTGAAAACATCGCAAGGATCATAGCAACAAACAACCCTTTGCTTCCTAGTAATGCTATTGGCAATACCCCGCCAACTTGAACTGCTTCGCTGGCCCCCTCTGGTGTAAACATCGTAAAGTATGGTGTGGCAAGAACAAATGCCGCAACAGAAATTGCTCCTGCATTTAACGCGTCTACTTTGTAATGCTCTGCCAATCGATAGGCAATCCCAAATCCCGCAATAAGCGCCATAATATCAAAGGTAGCGGTTACTGGATATAGCAGTTTAGTCAGCCAAGCGTCGCCAAATAAACTTGCCATAAATTCTGGATACCCTTTAAACGGTAAGAATCCAATAATTAAGAAAATAGATCCAATAATAATAAGCGGCATCGTTAAGATAATTCCATCACGCAGTGCCTGCAAGTGTTTCTGACCAGCAATCTTTCCTGCAATCGGCATAAACTTTTCTTCAAGTACTTGAGTAAATTTGGCCATATCTATTCACCCCTATGTGAAATTATGAACCTATTAAATTTCTCGCAAACTTTAAGACCTCCGCACCATTGCACATTCCATAATGTACAGGGTTAATCGCATCAACAGGAATCCCTTTTTCTAGTCCTTTTTTCTTTAATTGAGGCAGCAAATAACGCACCTGCGGACCGACAAGTAATACATCTGCTGCGTCCAGGTGGTTATTGACCTCATTTGCACTCACTGCCCATATTTTCGCTTCAATTCCTTCTGCTTTTGCAGCAGTTTCCATCTTCGCCACCAAAAGACTGGTGGACATTCCTGCTGCACAGCATAATAAGATGTTCAATTACAGCCCCCCATTTCCACTACATCCTTGTAATCGCTTACAATTTGACAGGAATTTTCAAGCACCCCTGTTTTAACAATAGCCTTTTAAGATTTTTCCCTCCCGTTAATAATTTCTTAACCGTACTAAACTATATTCCCATTTTTTAAATTTAGGACAATTCTAGGAATACCCCAAATAAAAAAAAAGAGAAATCATCATAGGTACGATTTCCCTTTCGAGTCGTTATGCCTTGGCTAATTTATTTACTGCCTGCTTACTAGAAGGAGTCTCGTCCTGTTGATCTTCTGCTGGTTTGGCTCGTTTAATAAAGAACGCAAGAACCAAGGCCGCGCCAATAATGATAGCTGAAACAAAGAAGGTATAATTAATGCCTTCTAACATGGCTTCCAATTCAATTTGCTGCTGTATTTCCGCCATCGCAGCTTCTGTTGGCTGCCCGGACATTTTTACCATGGCGTCTGCTGCAAGGTCTTTTCCATACGATTCTGAACGATTAGACATAACTGTAATTAATAAACCTGTACCGATGGCCGCGGATACCTGCTGCATAGTATTGTTCATCGCTGTACCGTGAGGATAAAAACGCGGCGGTAATTGATTCAATCCATTGGTCGACACAGGCATAAACACCATCGACATTCCAAACATACGAACGGCGTGTAAAATAACCATATACATATAGGTGGTTTCAAAGGATAACATGCTGAATAAATAAGTAGTACCCGTTGTGATGAACAAACCTGTAATCGCTAATATCCGGCCGCCAATTTTGTCAAATAATCTTCCGGTAACAGGAGACATGAATGCATTCACTAGCGCCCCTGGCAGCAGCATTAGTCCTGCATCCATGGGAGAAATCCCGCGTATGGTCTGTACATATATAGGCAGCAGGAGGAAACCTGAAAACATTGCAATATTGACAATCATCGAAATGGCAGATGATAAAGCAAACATATTATATTTAAAAACTCTGAAATTCAGCATTGGCTGCTCTTGCCTTAATTGGCGCAGGATAAACCAAACCAATGAAACAACTCCGATGATGATCGTCAAATAAACATGCGGGCTGCCCCACCCTCTATTACCAGCAGAACTGAAACCATAAAGCAGCCCTCCAAAACCAATGCTCGAAAGCAAGAGGGAAAAGAAATCAAGGGTAATATCCACTTTCTCCTTTTTATCTTTAAGCTTCCAAAAGCCTATGATCAGAATAAGTGCAGCGATTGGTGATACGAAATGAAACAGCATTCTCCAATCATAATGTTCAATAATCCAGCCAGATAAGGTTGGACCAATAGCAGGGGCAAACATGAGGATTAATCCAAAAACCCCCATCGCCGCTCCCCTTTTTTCAATAGGAAAGCTTACCAGCATCACATTCATTAACAGCGGCATCATAATGGCAGAACCTGTGGCCTGCACCATTCGCGCTGATAATAATAAAGGAAATGCATGGGCGATTCCGGCTATAAGTGTACCAACTGTAAATAATCCCATGGCGACTAAAAATAAACGGCGTACACTATATTTTTGAATTAAGAAGGCTGTAGCAGGGATCATGATTCCATTTACCAGCATAAATCCAGTCGTCAGCCACTGTACTGTCGATGTGTCCACATTTAGGTCCTTCATGATTGAAGGCAGCGCGACATTTAATAATGTATTATTTAAAAAAGCAATAAAAGCACCAATCATCAAAACCGCAATAATCCCATAAGGCGGGCTGTCAGTTTTATTTATGGATTGTTCCATATTATGTATCCCCCTGGCTCAAGACTTCTTATTTATTCTACCAATTAAGCCAAAATTTATCATAAAATACGCTTTCTATTATTTCAAGGTGAAGTAAAAATAGACTCGAATAGTGGAATGAAATCAAAAAAACTCGGTACCCGAAATAGCTCTAAGTACCGAGTTTTACCATTATTCAATTTTGCACTTTAGGAAGGTGATCCCGTTTATAAAAATATTGCAAGGCAAGTAAGATGGCAAACAATACTAAACCGACGATGTCTGAGATATTTTCAGGGTAGACTAAACATAATCCTGCTCCAAGGGAAGCGATACGCTCCAACCAATTCAATTTGCGCATCCAAAAACCAATAACTCCAGCACTAATAGCTATCATGCCAATAAAAGCTGTAAATACAACCCAAATGAGATAGGTCCACGTGGTATCAATCATCAGTAATTCCGGTGACAAAACAAACATATACGGGATGATAAACGCAGATATCGCCAGCTTTGTTGATTCCACGCCCGTTCGAAAAGGCTCTCCCCCGGATATTGCTGCTGCGGCAAATGCAGCCAGAGCGACTGGAGGAGTAATATCCGCGACAATTCCAAAATAAAACACAAATAAATGAGCTGATAAATCAGGGACTCCTAACAATATAATGGCTGGGGCTGCAATGGTTGAGGTAATAACATAATTAGCAGTCGTTGGCGAACCCATCCCCAGTATCAAGGAAGCAATCATTGTCAAAAACAAAGTCGGAAGCAATGCCCCTCCTGCAATATCGAGAAGCCCGTTTGCCATTTTTAAACCTAGTCCTGTTTTTGTTACTACACCGACGATAATCCCTGCAGCTGCAGTCGCTGCAGCAACACCTAAGGCGGACCGTGCTCCATCTACTAACGCTTCAATGATTCCTTTAAATCCAATCCTCGTTTCTTTTTTAATGGCACTTACAACCACGGTAATAACAATCGACCATAATGCTGCGCGAATAACACTCATTCCGGTCATTAACAATAGAACAATAGCTATAATCGGAATTAATAAGTAGAGTTTACCAAGAACCTCTCTTTTGCTCGGCATTTCTTCCTTCGTTAACCCGCGAAGACCAATCCGCTTTGCCTCGAAATGAGTCATAATCCAAATACCAGTGAAATAAAGAACTGCCGGTATTGCCGCAGCCTTAGCTATTTCCCAGTAGGAGATACCCCCGATAAATTCGACCATTAAGAACGCTGCAGCTCCCATTATCGGCGGCATTAACTGACCGCCTGTGGAGGACGATGCCTCAACTGCACCTGCAAACTCCTTTTTATAACCCAGATTTTTCATCATCGGAATGGTAAAGGCTCCTGATGTTACGACGTTAGCAACAGAACTGCCGCTGATGGTTCCCTGTAAAGCGCTCGAAAAAACCGCAACCTTTGCTGGTCCTCCCACACTTCTTCCGGCAATCGCAATTGAAAGATCGTTAAAATACTCGCCAACCCCTGTTTTGATTAAAAAAGAACCAAATAATAAGAAGAGAAAGATAAAGGTCGAAGATACGCCAATCGGTGTACCAAGAATTCCTTCCGTTGTAAAGAACATCGTCTGGACTAACCGATCCAATTCTAACCCTCTGTGTGCAATGGCACCCGGCATATACGGTCCAAAAACCGCGTATACCATAAAAACAATTGCGATAATGGTAATTGGCAGACCAACTGTCCTCCGCGTTGCCTCTAACACGAGTAAAATAGCTGCGAGACCCACAAAAAAGTCCATCCCGGTGATATTTCCTGTCCGTAAGACCAGCTCATCAATCATGACCGGCCAATAAGCCCCAACGATGACCGAAACGATGGCGAGGATGATATCATACCAAGCAACTTTAAACTCTTTTCCCCGATTTTTCTTTCGAGCAGGAAATAGTAAGAAAATTAGTGCAAGTGCAAAACCTAGATGCACAGAACGCTGGAGCTGTGCGGTTAACATACCAAATATTCCAGTATATAAATGAAAGAGCGAAAAGGCCAATAAGCCTGCGAATGCAATCCAAAGAGGCAGTCCTTTTAGTTTTCGGGTACCAGCTTCGGGGTCATATTTCTCTAAAAGCTCTTGCTGCTTTTCCTCTGACAGTGTTTCTTCATAGTGACTCAAGGATATTCACTCCTTCCCATTGCTTAAAAAAGTTCAAGTTACGGATTTCCACTTTAACAGACGTGCCAGGACTTATGGAACGAGATAAAGGATATTCCTTATTTTTAAAAATTACTGTATGATTGGCACGAACCTGTCCGATTCGTAAGTGAAAGTAAGGAAAATTCCGTTTCATGTTTTTGATGTAATAGGCACCATTTATTTGCTCGAATGTTTCTCCGTTTTCAGCATTGGAGGGCATTCCGATGGCAAAATCCTCATACATAAGCTCATATTGTTGAATGCTCTGATCGCGCGTAATTTTATAGCTTTCAATCACATCTGATAAATGAATGGAATGGGTGTATTTAATTCCAAAATGAGTTCCGTTTTTTACAGGAATGTAAGCAAATTCCGCATTGCTGTGGTTTGGCTGAAAGATAATAGCTTTCTGGAAGGGTATGAATGCAAAAAAGATAAGGATGATAAAAATGATTAATAGATAGTGGATGGGTTGAAATTTACGCATTTCCCCCTCCCCTTTCTCATGGAAAAACGAGGCCGGCTCTTATTTCGGCCGGCCAATTGATTCACAAACGAAATCTTTTACTGTGCTTTTACGCCTTTTTCATCAAAGTATTTTTGTGCACCAGAATGAACTTCAATCCCAACGCCTTTTAATGCGTTCTCGACCTTGATTAATTTCCCTTTGGCATGTGTCACTTTATCGAGATTTTCAAAAATGGCTTTTGTTATGTCATAAACCACATCATCCGCTAGATCGCTGCTTGCTACCAGCATTGCTTGAACGGCTACGGTTGTTACCGAAGACTCCAATCCATATGTTCCAGCAGGTACCTCGTCTTTTACATAGAATGGATATTTTTCGATAATCGCATCGATTTTATCTTGTTCAATTGGCACAATAACAACATCCTCAGTTGCACCAAGACTTTCAACCGCACCAGTCGGTGTCCCTGCTGTGACAAAAGCCGCGTCAATCGTACCATCTTGAATCCCTTGTGTAGATTCATCAAACGATAAATCTTGTTTATTAATATCATCAAATGTCATACCGTGGACTTCAAGAATTTGCTCGGCGTTTGCAACGGTTCCCGATCCAGGTGCGCCAACTGATACCTTTTTACCTTTTAGATCTTCTACTGATATAATCCCGGATTCTTTTGTGGTAACGATTTGAATCGTTTCCGGATATAAAGTGGCAATCGCCTTTACATTATCAACCTTGTTGTTTTCGAACATTAATTTTCCTTCAGCAGCATACGAAGCGATATCCGTTTGGGAAAAGGCAATTTCGGCATCGCCATTCTTAAGGGTGGTCATGTTTTCCGCAGAAGCACCACTAGTTTCAGCATTCGCATCGATACCTGTTTCATCTTTAATAATTTCCGCAAAGGAGCCTCCTAATGGATAATAAGTTCCACCAGTCCCCCCTGTTAAAATACTAATAAATTGCGGCTTTTCTGCTTCTTCATTTGCAGGCTTTTCCCCACTTTCCTCTTTGTTTCCGCAAGCTGCTAGAATCATAGAGAGTGTTAAGAGAATCACCATTGAAAGATGAAACCTCTTCTTTTTCATAAAATTTCCCCCTTTTTATAAAATGCCGTCCATCAATCAATACTTATTAATCATAAGGTGCAAACTTGTCAATTTCGGCCAGAATAGTTCTTTAGACTCATACGAATGCAAAAAGAAACCCCTCTCATTAGAAAGGGGGTTATGAAATCATTATCTGCGTTTCTTTTTAGCATTCTTCGTCATTCTACCCAATAAAAACGCTCCTGCAGCAACACCAATAATGGTGTTTGTTTTTTTGTTAAATACTTGCTTGGCTACAAGATTTAAGTTCTGAGGTCTTTCTGCCAGACGTCTCATGAAATAGCCATACCAGTCATTTCCAAAAGGTACATACGTACAGAAGTTATAGCCTTCTTTAGCCAGCTGCAGCTGCATGTCTTTTCTAAAACCATAGAGCATTTGAAACTCAAACTGGTCCTTCGGAATGTTGTTCTTTTTAACAAATTCCTTCACATGGTTAATGACATTGTGATCATGTGTGGCAATCGATGTAAATTTTCCGTTTAATAAATGCCATTCGATCAGTTTAGTAAAATTAGCATCGATATCTTTTTTATTTTGGTAAGCGTATTCAGCAGGCTCCTTATAAGCACCTTTTACAATTCGCATACGGTAGTTTTTATATTTTTCGAGGTATGCATCAGCACGAAGTAAATAAGCCTGAATAACGGTTCCAACGTTGTCATATTCCTGAGACAAATCATCCAAAAGATCAAAAGTTGGCTGCAGGTGACCGGTGTCTTCCATGTCAACGTTTACAAAAATACCGTAGTTGTTTGCTCGGTCAACGATTTCTCTTAAGTTGCTTAAGCAGAAGCTGTATTCGATATCCAAACCTAATTGCGTAGGCTTTAAGGAGATATGAGCATCCACTTTATGTTCATGAATCGCTTCAATGACATTAAGAATTTGTTCCTTTGCTTCTGCCGCCTCTTCTTCTTTAAAGACGAATTCACCTAAATTATCAACGGTACAAGAAATTCCATGTGCGTTGAGTTCTTTAATACTTTTGATTACTTCATCGATATTGGTACCCGCAACCACACTTTGTGCACCCATTTTTAAGCCATACTTTTTAGCTGCATTATTTAAAAATTGATTTTGAGATAAGCCCATAAAAATATCTTTCAACATAGCGATTTCTCCTTGCTGTTGTTATTTCAATATTATTTTAGCATAAATATTTTCATTTCTCCTCAAAGTTTTTAAAAATTTGTCGAAATTGAATCATTTGTGGTTTTGACCCAAAAAGAGACTGCTGAGATAGTTCTCAGCAGCCCAGGCAAGCAGCATTATCTTCGATTACGATTACGCAGGAATGTAGGAATATCGAGCGTATCTTCTGAATGTGGTCTTTGTCTGTCATGACTAGGAGCAGCATCTTCTTGAACATTTGGTTCACGTCGTGAAATACCTTGAGATTGTGGTCTTGAGGTAATATCCCGTGAAGGACTAACGGTGTTCTTTTTAGAAGATAATTCTGATTCTGAAAAACCTGTTGCAATCACTGTTATCATGATTTCATCTTTTAAGTCTTCATTGATAATGGAACCAAAAATCATGTTTAATTCCTTGTCCGCTGCAGATGATACAATATCAGCCGCCTCTTGAACTTCATATAGACTTAAATTGCTGCCGCCAGTGATGTTCATAAGGACACCCTGAGCGCCATCAATCGACGTTTCTAACAACGGACTTGAAATAGCTTTCTTCGCGGCTTCCACAGCCCTGTCCTTACCTTTCGCCATACCTATACCCATTAAAGCAGTTCCTTGATTAGACATAATCGTTTTCACGTCTGCGAAATCGAGGTTAATTAATCCAGGCACCGCAATTAAATCGGATATCCCTTGTACACCTTGTCTGAGCACGTTATCTGCCTCACGGAAAGCTTGAATCATAGGAGTCTTTTTATCTACGATTTGCAATAGACGATCGTTTGGTACAATAATCAATGTATCTACTGCTTCACGCATTAAATCAATCCCAGCTGCTGCATTCGCTGCACGTTTACGGCCTTCAAATCCAAATGGACGTGTCACAACACCAATGGTTAAAGCACCAAGCTCACGGGAGATTTGGGCAATCGCTGGTGCAGCTCCAGTCCCGGTTCCTCCGCCCATACCAGCGGTAACAAAGACCATATCTGCTCCCTTTAGAACTTCTTGGATCTGTTTTCTGCTTTCCTCTACTGCATTTCTGCCAACCTCTGGATTGGCACCAGCACCTAAACCTCTTGTTAATGTTGCACCGATTTGCATTTTAATTTCTGCTTTTGATAGTTTAAGAGCTTGAGCATCAGTATTAACCGCAATAAATTCAACACCTTGAACACCGTCTTCAATCATACGGTTTACAGCGTTATTACCGCCGCCGCCAACACCGATTACTTTTATTCTAGCTACTTGATCTATGTCCATTTCAAAATCCCACATAGTTTAATTCCTCCTGCTCCTGCAAAATCATTGCGTCATTATTCAAAATTCAAAAAGTTCGATTGTTTATTTTAAGTTCCATAGCTTTTAGCAGATTTATTACGCTAATATAATCTAACTTAAGTATATTTTTATGAATTTTGTCGAATCCTTTTTTCTTAAATTCTATTTTAACAAAAAAATGGGGATTTTTATATAGTCCTGTGGTAACTCTACTACATTTTATCATTAAAATTTTGTTACAAACGAACGATAGGCTCAGTTTCATCACTGAGCCTAAATACTATGAGAATATACTTTTAATATTTTCTATTAATTGATTAAAGAAATCGGCTACTTGCTGCAGAAAATTCTTGTCTCCTACAGCTTCTTCTATCCGCTGCTGGATATCCTGGGTAAGATTTTCAAGTTGTGATTTAACATTGTCGAAATTAATATTTAAGTCTCTCATTTTTTCAAACAGGTCTAGTAACAGCTGGCGGTCTTCAGGGCTTAAGCTGATTTCGAGCGTTTTTAATTTTTCATCAATAATTGCTGCAACTTCTTCTTTGGTTGCAGGGTTTTGTTCAGCAATTTCCTTTTTGATTTCTGTTAACAACTCACTTACCTTATCCTGATTTAGTCCTTCTTTTTTTGCTAAATCAGTAGCCAGGTTTAATTCCTCATTGGCAACTTCTGTACGCTCCAAATCCAGCGTTGCGCCTTCACCTTCATCATAAGCCTTATAAATCCCAACTAATGCAGAGTGTCCACTGACTTTTACTGGAGAAGCAACATCTACCACTGCGTCTTGAATTCCAGCTGTCAGCAGGGCGTTGGCGTACATTTCATCGGTAACCTCTGTAATATTTTCAGGAGTTACCTGGTTAATAACAAGTCCTTCCCCAGCATCCTTCCGCGTGATTTTAGCGGAGGAATACATATTTGAGTGTGCATCTCCTTTAATATATTTAACCAGATCTTCTCCTGTTACCGTAATTTCTTTGACCTTGCTCGTATCGTTAACCTTTAATAGCTCTCTCACTTCATCCTTTTGAGCTTGTGATAATGCTTCCCCATAAACGACGATCGGCAGCCCAAACTTTTCATTGATACTCTCTTCAGTATTACTATTAGTATCAGCAAACACCTTGCTTGTACTACTTAAAGACACTAGTAATGTCAGAATAACAGCAAATGCTGTCAACTTAAAAACATGCTTCAAATCAATCACTCCTAATCAAATTTCTAAGATGCTTCAAAATAAAAGACGGTTAAATAGGTTAATAGGTTTCAACTAGGTAAATTTTGTTTAAAAATAAAACCACCCCGAAGGATGGCTTCTAGTTCTTTACAAAGCCTTTTTCAAAAAGTAAAAGAAAAATAGACACGCTATTGCTCCTAAAAATATGAACCCTGAGAGAATAGAGAAACTTGATGAAATGATACCAAAGCCGATACCAACTGTAAAGGTTATAATGCTCTCAATCAAAGAATGAATCGACTCAATGGTCGCTCTTATTTCCGAAACCCCATGATGATGGAGATAACCAGTTACAACTGGATCTATCACCCCGCTGGCTAAAAATATGAGAATGATCATGATTAAGCCGATAGTACCTGGAAAAATAGCTGTCAGGAAAAAGCCAATAGTGGTGATTCCTAGTATAAAATGAATGATTGATTGTGCCTTGTAATAGGTAAGCAAATAAGCCGCTAGTAAATTCCCTGGAATTCTTGCCAGCGAAATACAGGCTGAAAATAGTCCGAAAAATAGTACGGAATAGCCAATCTCATCTAAATATAGCTGCCAAAACTCATCTAAATAGGTCATGCAGGCTGCGATACCCATCGCTTGCGTAATGATGGAAATTACCCTTGGATTGGTTTTATAGAAAGAGACAGATTTTCGAACGTAAACCATAAAAGACGGCTTATTTTTCTCCTTCGTTACGTGATTACTATTCCTTAATGGTTCCTTTAGCAGGATGGTAAGTACGAATGCAAGGAACATACTTGCCGCTGAAACCATATAGTTGAATTCAAATCCAAAATACTTTGCCAGAATACTTCCTGATAGGGCTGCAAGTAAGGAAGCGATAAAATCAAGTGAATTCATTCTGCCAACAATTTTTTCAAAGGACGATTGTTTTTTGACTGTTAACAGTGAGTCATACAGAAGTGCATTCCAGGCACCACTTGTACAGGCGCTCGAAATGCCTGCTAAAAAGACAACCAAAGCAAATGTCCAAAAATGATTGGCAAACAGCAAAATAATAAATTCAAACACCGATAAAACTGCCCCAAAAACGAGTAGTGTTTTCCTGCCAAATTTGTCGGCAAAAACGCCTGTTGGTATTTCAAATATGACAACACTGGTTGCATAGATGATTTCGCAAAGAACAACCATCAATACGGTCATACCCCGCTGCTCCCAAAATAATCTTTCGATTACGTAAGCTGGGATAAGGTTATGAAAAAAAATAATTAGGTAAAGCTTATTTACGTTTTTTCCCGTCATCCAATTGCTTCCTCCTTCTTTTCTCTTTTTTAAAAAGAAAGATTAAGGAGGTGGACGAATGATCTTTTTAGATTAACAAGGGGGTCTTACGATATACATGAAATCAACTCCTAAATTTTTTTACCTTTTTCTATTTTAGTTCAAAGTATTGAATTTAGTACATGAATAAGAATGTTAACACAACGCCAGGTAAGAAATATTTTCAATGGTGTACTGATCCATTATCTGCATTTCCTTTTTTCCTGCAGCAAACATGAGCATCACTCCACTTCAGAGTTCTATGCATTTATAATAATGTAGTATGATGAGAATGGAAAATTTTACATTGGAGAGGCGGTTATCATTTTGAAAGAGGATTTCAAAGCTTTAGTCGTTGATAAGACAGAAAGTGATTTTTCGGCTGGGATTAAACATATTTCTTTACATGATTTACCTGCGGGTGAAGTGTTAATTAAAGTTGCTTATTCTAGTATTAATTATAAGGACGGCTTAGCCAGTAATCCTGAAGGGAAAATTGTCAGGTCCTACCCATTTGTACCAGGGATTGACTTAGCAGGCGTGGTGGTTTCTTCAGAAGACCCTCGCTACTCAGAGGGAGATCAAGTCATTGCTACCAGCTATGAAATTGGGGTTTCCCATTATGGCGGTTATAGTGAATATGCGCGGATTCCTGCTGATTGGATTGTACCATTACCTGCGGGCCTTTCTTTAAAAGAATCTATGATCTATGGAACCGCTGGGTTAACGGCTGCCCTCTCCGTACAAAGACTTGAAGAAAATGGGCTCTCTCCTGAAAAAGGGAAAGTACTAGTTACAGGTGCAACTGGAGGAGTAGGAAGTATCGCCGTTGCCATCTTGGCAAAACGAGGGTACGATGTTTCCGCCAGCACCGGAAAAGCAAGCGAACATGATTATTTACATAAACTCGGTGCTAAAGAGGTTGTTTCCCGGGAAGAAGTTTATACCGGAAAGGTCAAAACGTTAGATAAACAGCTTTGGGCTGGTGCCGTTGACCCGGTCGGCGGAGAATCACTTGCGGCTGTTTTGAGTAAAATTCACTACAATGGTTCAGTGGCGGTCAGTGGATTAACAGGTGGCGGCAACGTCCCTACTACTGTGTTTCCGTTTATCCTTCGTGGTATCAATCTTCTTGGGATTGATTCTGTGTACTGTCCAATGGAAGTACGTAAACCACTTTGGGAGCGAATGGCCAGTGACTTCAAACCAGAAGTGCTAGAATCCATTTCCAAAGAACTAAGTTTAGATGAGCTTCCAGCCACTCTCCCTATCATTTTACAAGGGCAGGCAAGAGGACGCTTTATTGTAAAAATGTAAAAGAAAAGCCGCAAAACTATTTCAAGTTTTGCGGCTTATTTTATTTTAGGCTCTTTTCTTAGTTTCACGTTAAAATCGGCTTTAGGATTTTAACAACAATCTTTAGAATCAGCCTTTATTTAACATGCCCGAGTCTTGCTGATATTTGCTGGCCTGTTTGGATCATAATCGGTCCGAGTTGGTTCAACCGCTCAGTGGTCATGCGTGTGGTTGGACCAGATATACTGACAGCCGCAACGACATTTCCTAAATGATCAAAAACAGGTGAAGCGATACAGGTAATCCCATACTCATTTTCTTCTAAGTCTAATGCGTAACCTCTTTGTCTTATCAGGTTAAGTTCCCGCAGGAATTCCTCCGCCGTAGTAATGGTATGGTCCGTATGATATGGCATCCCTTTTCGGTCAAGGATGGCGAGAACATCACTTTCAGGCAAATGAGAAAGGATCGCCTTGCCAACAGATGTACAATGCATCGGGGCTCTTTTTCCAACCTTTGAATGGGTTCGTAAGGTTTCATTTCCTTCTAATTTTTCAATATAAACGACTTCACCCTGGTCATAGACAACAAGATGAATCACTTCATTCGTCTTATTTTCAAGCTCTTGGAGAAATGGCTTTGCTTCGGTTCTTAGATCAATCGATTCTAACAACTTTGAGCTAATATCCAGGAACTTATAGCCAAGCTTGTATTTCCCTGTTTCCGTATCCTGTTCGATATAGCCATATTGAACAAGGGTGGATAATGTTCTAAAAACCGAGCTTTTATTGATATCAATTTGATTGGCAATCTCCGTAACACCGAGACCGCCCTTTTTCATCCCCACTAGCGCGATAATATCCAGCGCCCTGCTTACGGACTTTACCATATTATCTCTTTGCAAACTTCCCACCTCTTTGTCAGGACATTTAAATAAGGCTGTGTTAAACCGGGCTGTTGATTTGCGCTCTAGGCGCTATGCTTTCCGCGGGCTCGCCCGTGAGCCTGTCTAGCTACAGCGCCTAGACCCTCGAGTCGCTTCGGTCCTGACGATGAAGTCAAAGAGCGACTTCAACGCCAGGCCCTCCAGCGCTTGTCGGGTCTGGACAAGGCGCTTCCGCTTTTCCTTCTCCTCGGTCGTTCCGACCTGCGGGGTCTCACTCAACTCGTTCATCCCGCTGGAGTCAAGCGCCTTCCGCTCCAATCAACAGGTTCTTAAATCAACAGTATCCTTTAACACAGCCAATAAATAAATGTCCTGAATACATCTATGTTTAGGATCGAACTGAGTATTTTGCCTTCGCTTCTAGACGGCGGCTATGCAAGATAGGTTCCGTATATCCACTTGGCTGGTCATAGCCCTTAAATACTAAATCACACGCTGCCTGGAAGGCAACAGATTGCTCAAGGTTATTGGTCATCGGTCTGTATGCAGGATCGCCGGCATTTTGTTCATCTACCACTTTAGCCATTTTTTCCAGTGTTTTAACCACTTGTTCCTTTGTACATATTCCGTGGTGCAGCCAGTTCGCAACGTGCTGGCTGGAAATACGAAGGGTGGCTCGATCTTCCATGAGTGCAATATTATTAATATCAGGTACCTTTGAACAGCCAATTCCCTGCTCAACCCACCTAACGACATAGCCGAGTATTCCTTGAGCATTATTATCAAGTTCTGCTTGGACTTCCTCTGGACTCCAGTTCGTATGGTCAGAAACAGGAATTTGTAAAATATCATCCCGTAGATCAGAAATACTGCCGAGAAGATTATTTTGGACATCCTTTACATTTACTTGATGGTAATGCAGAGCATGAAGCGTTGCGGCTTTTGGCGATGGAACCCATGCTGTATTTCCTCCAGCCATTAAATGTCCTATTTTTTGTTCGAGCATGCTCTTCATTAAATCAGGCATTGCCCACATACCTTTACCAATTTGAGCACGTCCTTGGAAACCGGTTGAAAGACCATTGTTCACATTTGATTTTTCATAGCTTTGCAGCCAAAGCGTGGATTTCATCTCATTCTTTCGGATCATCGCACCTGCCTCCATCGACGTGTGCATTTCATCACCCGTCCTGTCAAGGAATCCTGTGTTAATAAAGACAACACGCTCCTGTACTTCCTTGATACATGCTTTAAGATTTAACGATGTG
Organism: Neobacillus sp. NPDC093182; assembly: GCF_044754045.1. Classification (NCBI taxonomy): domain Bacteria; kingdom Bacillati; phylum Bacillota; class Bacilli; order Caryophanales; family Bacillaceae; genus Neobacillus; species Neobacillus sp. NPDC093182. Next base: position 179,728 of record NZ_JBIVOI010000014.1, on the reverse strand, counting down.
CGGCGTTCCTCATCCATTACCCCAATTTTCAGCGTATTTCTAGCTAAACCGAGTAAATCCTCTGTCCTATTAAAAAGCTCATTTGCAAATGCGGCTTCTTCTGGACCATGCATTTTTGGCTTTACAATATAGACAGAGCCTTTTTCTGAGTTTTTGAAAGAAGTGTTTCCAATTATAGAATGCTTTGCACACAGAGAGGTAACAACAGCGTCAATAATACCCTCTTGTACTTCATTGCCGTCATCATCTAGAATGGCATTGTTGGTCATCAGATGGCCGACATTTCGAACCAGCATTAAAGCACGCCCTGGCAAGGTAATTTCACTGCCACTAGGCGACACATATTGGCGGTCCGGATTGAGTGTCCGGGTTAAGGTTTTATTTCCTTTTGTAAAAGTTGCACGTAGGCTGCCTCTATTTAAGCCTAGCCAATTCCGATATACGAGAACCTTATCCTGTGCATCAACTGCTGCCACAGAATCTTCACAGTCCATAATCGAAGTAAGAGCCGATTCTAGGAGAATATCTTTTACACCTGCAGCATCCGTTTTTCCGATTGGATGGCCTCGGTCGATTTGAATTTCAAAATAGTTATCATTATTTTTCAACAGCAAAGCGGAAGGCTGATCTGGCTGGCCTTGATAGCCAACGAATTTTTCTTCATTTTTTAAACGGGTAATATCTCCATTACGTAAGGTAATCGTCAAACTTCCTTGGTCAATGGTATAGCTTACTGACTCTTTATGTGTTCCAACCTGTAGAGGGATTGTTTCATCAAGAAAATTCCTAGCAAATGTGATGACTTTTTCACCGCGAACAGGATTATATCCACCTTGGTTTTGTGCGCCTCCTTCATCACTAATCACATCTGTACCGTATAAAGCATCGTATAAGCTTCCCCACCGTGCATTTGCAGCATTAATGGCATAGCGGGCATTATCAACTGGAACAACTAATTGAGGACCTGCTTTTAAAGCAATTTCATCATCTGCGCCTTCAGTAGAAATACTGAAATCCTCAGGTTCTGGGAGGAGATAGCCGATTTCTTCTAAAAAGGCTTTATAACGATCAAAATGGAAATCTTTATTTTCCCGGTGCCATCTATTAATTTTTGTTTGCAGTTGATCCCTTTTAACAAGCAATTCCTTATTTCTCGGAGTCAAATCCTTGATGATCTTTTCAAAGCCTGCCCAAAACGTATCCTGGGCCACTTGGCTTTCTGGCAACGCTTCAGAATTAATAAATTCATATAATTCACTTGCAACCTGTAAATCTCCTACATTCACATAATTACTCATTCAAACATTCCTCCTAGCATTTCTACTTCGCTTTGATTTCTTTCTTTATTTCCACGCAGCGCCCTGGTGTCGGGAAGAGTTTCCCAGCATTTAAGAGATTATGTGGATTAAATACTTCACGAATATTGGTTTGTGCGAGTATTTCTTCCTCTTTAAAAACAAAACGCATTTCCTCCCGCTTTTCGATTCCTACCCCATGCTCACCCGTTATCGTTCCGCCAACATCTGCACAAGCCTTCAAACAAAGACTTCCAGCTTCTAATGCTTTTTCGATTTCACCCGGTTTACGGGCATCAAATAGAACAAGTGGATGGAGATTTCCATCACCTGCATGAAAAATATTGGCTATCCGCAAACCAGATTCTTCACTAATCTGCGCAATTTTCTTCAGGACCTCAGGAAGCTTGCTTCTCGGAATAACCCCGTCCTGTACTAAATAATCAGGTGAAATAGCACCCATCGCTCCAAATCCTGTTTTACGATTAGCCCACCACCTGCCTCTTTCTGTCTCATCCTTGGCTGCACGGACCTCTCGAACATTACTTTTTTTACAAACCTCCAAAATCTGGTTGATTTGTTCCTCTATGCCTGCGGCAATACCATCAACTTCTATTAGTAAAACTGCCTCAATATCCTTTGGATGACCAACAGGAAATGCAGCCGCCTCCACCGCTTCAATCGCAGTTTTGTCCATCATTTCCAGTGCTGCAGGAACAATGCCTGCAGAGATAATATCTGAAACCGCCTGACTTCCATCTTCTACCTTGTCAAAGTAAGCGAGGACTGTCTGTTTTCCTTCTGGATTTTTTAAAATGCGGACGGTTATTTTCGTGACTATTCCTAACGTTCCTTCAGAACCAGTCAAGAGTCCGAGTAAGTCGTACCCGGGTTCATCCAAAACTCCATTCCTGCCAATCTCAATGATCTCACCATTGGGAAGCACGACTTCTAGACCAAGAATATGATTCGTGGTGACTCCGTATTTCAAACAATGTGCACCGCCTGCATTTTCCGCTACATTCCCGCCAATCGTACAGCAATATTGGCTCGAAGGATCAGGTGCATAGTAATAACCTCTATCAGAAATGGAGTTTGTTAGTTTAAGATTGACGAAGCCTGGCTCTACCACCGCTCTCCGATTTTCAAGGTCAACACTGATTAGTTTTTTCATGCGGACCATACTTATGATGACTTCACCATTCACAGGAATGGCCCCGCCGCTCAAACCTGTTCCAGCACCGCGTGCCAGAAATGGGAGACCATGATCAGAGCAATATTTTACTAGTTTGGATACTTCCTCGGTATTTTTTGGAAAGACAACTGCCTTTGGCAGATGCTTATGAATCGTAAATCCATCGCAATCATATGCGAGCAGGTCTGCTTTTTTATATAAAATGGAACGTGGTCCGCCTACGATTGCTACGAGATTGATAATATGCTTGTCAGTTGTATCAATCTTTATGACGGACATGATGGTCATCCCCTTCTTCTTTTTGATAGGCCCAGTCAAGAAGCTGAACGGTGTGAACAATCTTCTGGCTTCTGCCGTATTTTTGCACACCTAATGCCATTTGCATCATGCAGCCCGGATTTCCCATCGAAATCATTTCAACATCCTCTGGCACGTTTTCCATTTTACTTTTAAGAACGGCATCCGCCATTTCAGGATTGGTAATATTATAGATTCCCGCGCTCCCACAGCACCGGTCTGCGTTAGGCATGTGCACCATTTCTACTCCCGGAATATCCAGCAGTATGTCACGAGGTTCCTGCCTCACACCCTGCCCATGTGCTAGGTGACAGGCATCATGATAGGTGATTCGAGTATGAATGGCTGCTTTTGGTTTTTCATAGCCGGTGTCGTGCAAGTATTTGGAGATATCCACTACCTTTTTCTCGAATTCTTCTGCTCGTTTTTTCCATTCTGGTTCATCACGGAATAATTCTGTGTATTCCTTCATCATGCAACCGCACCCAGCAGCATTGACGATGACCTTTTCTGCATTTTCAAAAGCTTCAATATTCTGCTTTGCAAGCTTCCTGCCCATTTCGCGGTCACCGGCATGAACATGCAGTGCCCCGCAGCAGGTTTGATTTGTCGGGATACTCACGTCATTTCCATTCCTTGTGAGAACATTGATGGTGGATTGATTGATATCACTAAAAAATACATCCATCACACAGCCGGTCAATAGAGCAACTTCATGCTTGCTTTCATCTTTGGCTTTTATCAGAGTTTTGCGGACAGCCACTTTGACTTCCGGCATAATCGATTCTAGTTCGATTAAATGCTGTGGCATGATATTGATTAACTTTGTTTTCCGGACCGCCTTTTGCAATCCGCTCCGCTGGTAAAACCGTAACAAACCGGCGAGAGAACGTAAGCGATTATGATGCGGGAACACACCATGAAGAAAGAATTTGTTAACCGCTCCCTTCCAGCCTCTGAGCGGCACCGCTTGCCGGATCTGTCCTCTTGCTTCCTCAATCAGCCCGCCAACGTCCACATCAACAGGGCAGGCAGTCGTACAGGCACGACAATCGAGACAGGAAAAAACGGGATTCGCAAAATGTTCATCCACACTCAGCTTACCTTCTGCTACTGCTTTTATGAGATAAACACGCCCTCGGGGTGAGTGCTGCTCTTCTCCGGTTTGTTCATATGTAGGACAAGATTCCAAGCACATCCCACAATGTACACAATCCGCCCACTTTTTTTCCTGCGGCGGATCTCGCCATAGATAATTTCCTAGAGGGGATGAACAAGGCGTTTCTTGGTTTAAATCACTTTCCTTCACACTCACGTTAAATCCCCCCGACATAACGATTCTTGTTCAAGATTATGTTGGTATCGATTTTTTGTTTGATTCCCTCAAAAAGAAAGTGCGTCACCGTTTTTCCTCCCCAGACATTGATTTTTTTACGGAGGGAAAATGGAAGGTGCTTTACAATAGCATATCCTCCATGCTTCACTGCACTTTTTCTTATGTGTTGAATCGCAGATAATATATCCTCGTTTGCACCACGAATGGTCAGGTGACATATGCCCGACCCTAAACCGCCATGTGCTTCGATGGAAACATGGCAAGCATCAGCGATTAGCTCTGCCTCTTGTAAAATCTTGATAGAATCCAAGTTGACAACGCCAATTTTTAGGACTGCCTCTGTTGTAGTTACGTTTGTTAAGCCGTTAGGCTGGTGGTGGTAAAAATTATCCCAGAAGGATGTTGCTTCATTTTGTGATAGGGATCTTAGGGTGGTTTTATCAGGGACCATATTTCTGATAACAATTTCTTGATACTCTACTGAACTCTTTACATCTTCAAACGAAATCAGCAATGTGTATTGATTCATGTTTGTCAATTTCCCAGCTAAGGAGGGGTTAAGTAACTCGAGGCTGATGGGTTCAATCATAGAATCAAGCACCGTTGCAGCAAATGCTCGAATCTCTTCAACATTTCTTTCAGAGAAGGATACAAAAAGAATAGATTCATATTTAGCTATCGGGCGCAGCTTTACGGTCACTTGTGATACTACACCGAGGGTGCCCATTGCTCCAATAAATAACTTATTCATATCATATCCAGCAACATTTTTTACTACTTTTCCACCTGAACGAATCAGAGTTCCGTCAGGGTACACCATCCGGAGGCCAATCACATTGTCTCTGGCAGACCCATATCCCAGCCTTTTCGGGCCGCTATCGTTAGCTGAGACGATTCCTCCAATCGTCGCATGTTTTGGACTGAAAGGATCAAGTGGAATTTTTTGCTTGTATGGTGCTAAATAGTTTTGAATTTCTTGGAAGGAGGTGCCGGCCTTTACCGTCAATGTCATATCGCCAGGATTATGCTCAACGATTCCAGTATATTGAGCTAACGATAAGAGAATGTCTGCTTTTTCAAGCATCCCGCCATATCCTCTTTTTGTCCCCCCTCCCATGATGAAAACAGAGTGGTCATTGGTATTGGCATACTCTAAAACTGCTGAAATTTCTTGTTCTGTTTTTGGAAAAAACGTTACTCTGCCTGTATTCCCAAGTGGATGTTGCTGGACTTCGTCACTTATCTGTATGTCTTTAAAATACGCTTTTAATTCAGTTAGACTTTCGTCCCTAATCAATCACTTCACCTCCATTTGTTGCGTAATAACAAACAGTGTTTCTGCTTATTGTAAAAAAACCTACCCTTTAATTTTATTTTCCCTTCTATTAATTGTCAATCTATTTAGAAAATTTAAAAAGTATCATAAAGAATCAAAATTGTTTTTATATGAAAAAATCCACCTCTAGGAAATAGGTGGATTCATATGATTATTGATTATAGCTAATGTTTCTCCGATGGAGTCATGGATTACATATGAATCCTTGCTCTTGTCAAATGGGGTATCGCCTTTATTCACAATAATCATAGGGGTGCCTTCTCTTCTATATTGTGGGAACGTCGAGAATGGGGTTACCTTTAAACTTGTTCCCAATACTAATAGGCAGTCCGCTAGATGGATGATGTTAATAATTTCGTTGAAGCCCTCCATCGTAAACCATTCACCGGTATCTCCAAATAAGACGACATCGGGTTTGATATACCTGTTCTTTTTGGCAGGCGTACTACAGTGGTCACAAACATAAAATTCTTCCATCGTGTTTAGTCTGTTGATCATTTCTTCGGTGCTATAGGTTTTTCGGCAGTTTTGACAGGAAGCGGTTTTCATCGTCCCATGAAATTCAATTACCTGTTCAGAACCTGCTTTTTGATGGAGGCCATCAATATTTTGCGTGATAATATGGCTAACCTTCCCATCGTTTTCCCATTGAGCCAGGATTTCGTGTCCTTGATTCGGGCGCGCTTCTGGGTGGTAAAGATTTTCAAAAGCAAATTGATAAAACCCCGCTGGGTCATGATAAAAATTATCGAGTGAGAGAATATATTCCGGGGCCATCTGATAAATCCCTGTTTGTGAACGAAAATCTTTGATGCCTGATTCGGTACTTATGCCTGCACCCGTTAGGACGACGATGTTCTTCGCGCTCTGTATCAGGTTCGTGCAGGTTTGAAGCATACTGCTCTCCATATCACCACTCCTATGAAACTTAGTGCTTTTTTAGGGATATCAACTTGTGTAATGCGTGATATCACCTTGCTAGCATTTTGCTATATGCCAGTGTTTTTGGCTATGCGACAGTGTTTCTGGTTATGCGCCAGTATTTTCTGCCATCCGCCAGTATTTCTTGCCATCCGCCAGTATTTCTTGCCATCCGCCAGTGTTTTCTGCCATCCGCCAGTGTTCTCCGTTATCCGCAAGTTTTTTCGGCTATCCGCAACTAATTCCTGCTATCCGCAACTAATTTCAGCCTTCCGCAACTAATTCCTGCTATCTGCAACTAATTTCAGCCTTCCGCAACTAATTCCTGCCTTCCGCAACTAAATCCTGCCTTCCGCAACTAATTCCTGCCTTCCGCAACTAATTTCAGCCTTCCGCAACTAATTCCTGCTATCCGCAACTAATTTCAGCCATCCGCAACTAATTCCAGCCTTCCGCAACTAAATCCTGCCTTCCGCAACTAATTCCAGCCATCCGCAACTAAATCACCAAATACCTATTTTAAGTCGGCAAACTCCCTTGCGATTCTCTCAAAGGCTTCTTTTATCATCGGTCTTGGTGATGGAATACAGATTCTTTGATAGTGTAAGCCTTCTTCTCCGAACATTTTTCCATCTTCCAATAGGACATTGGCTTTGTTGTAGATTCGATCATGAACTTCATCTGGGGATATGCCGTAGACGCTAAAGTCCATCCACATAATGTAGGTTCCCTCTGCTATTCTTACCTTCACTTTTGGCATGTTCTCCGCTAAAAATCCTACCGCCCATTCCATGGTTCCGTCGATGTATTCTTTCAGCTGTTCTAACCAATCCTCTCCCTCATGGTAAACGGCCATAAGGGCTGAGACGGTAAAGGGTGATGGCAGATGCATGCCCATGACGCCATAGAAAGTATTCTTGAGCTCAGGATTCGTGATAATGACATTGGTACAATGAAGTCCTGCTACATTGAAGGTCTTGTTAATCGCAGTAAATGTGATAATCTTGTCAGCATGCTCAGGTGCTGCTTTGGCAATCGGAATAAAGGTTTGATTACGTCGGACGATATCGCCATGAATTTCATCCGCAATAATCAGCACATCATTTTTTGTACAAATATCTGCTAATTTTCTTAGCTCATCGTTACTAAACACTCTTCCAGTTGGATTATGAGGATTACATAAAATAAACATTTTCGTGTTTTCATCTTTGGCCTTCGCTTCAAAATCTTCAAAATCAATCGAATAATAGCCTTCCTCATCACTCTTGAGCGGATTATTTACTACCGTTCGGCCATTTCCCTCGATTGAAGATGTAAAAGGAGGATAAACCGGCCGTTGAATAATAACTCCATCACCTGGTTTTGTAAGTGCCCTTACCGCAACATTCAAGGCGTGGACTGTACCTGGACTGTAGACGATTTCTTCCTTCTTGAACTCCCAATCATGTCTCTTTTTAAACCAATGCTGTACCGCCTCGAAATACTCATCAGGAAATACAGAATATCCGAAAATTCGATGATCAACGGTCTTATGTAAGGCGTCAATTAACGGTTGGGGAACTGGTAAATCCATGTCAGCTGTAAATAACGGGATGGTATCTTCATCATATCTTTCTGTTAGACCCATATTTTTTATGAGTTGGCCTCCGTCCCACTTTACAGAATAAGTACCCCTCCGATTAACGATCTCATCAAAATTATATTTCATCTTATCCGCCCTTCCGATAGTTATTTTGCAAAGCTTCCTTATTTCTAATGTATGCTTAATATATGTATATTTCAATCATAACGATTCACCAATAAAAATAAGTGCCAGGATTTCCTGGCACCTTTTCCTTCTATATTAATTTGCTTTTTAAAGTGTTTCTAATACCAATTTTTGCTTCATGTGTTATTTTATTTTCTGAACTAGAATCAAATACGACAATATTTTTAAATTCTGCAAAAAGAATATCCCCTTTTTTTACAGGACCCAAATTGTGATACTGATCAATACTCATCTCTGCTTCAAAAAGAGCACCCGTATCCTGCCGTCTTAATTCAATCCGTACAGTAGAACCGATAATATGAATATGTGAAACCTCGGACAAAATGCTGTTTCCTTGGGAAAATTTACGCAGCACAATTTCGTGGGGCCGAATATAACTGATTGCCCCCGATGCATCAGCATCCTGAAACTCGTTGACTCTTCCTAAGAAACTATAAACAAAAGCGTTTGCTGGTTTTTGATACACTTCCTCCGGGGAGCCAATTTGTTCGATTTTTCCTTGATTCATGACGACTACGGTATCAGCCATTTCTAATGCCTCTTCTTGGTCATGGGTGACAAAAATGGTGGTAATGTTTAGCTTTTGATGAATTTCCCTTAACCAGTGGCGCAGTTCCTGACGAACCTTTGCATCGAGTGCTCCAAATGGTTCGTCAAGCAGCAGGACTTCCGGTTCTACAGCAAGCGCCCTTGCCAATGCAATCCGCTGCCTTTGTCCCCCTGAAAGCTGCGAGGGGTAGCGATTGGCGAGATGCTCTAATTGAACGAGCTTCAACAATTCATTTACCTTTTCAGCAACTTCATTTTTAGAGGGACGAGTTTTTCTTGGTCTTACCTTCAATCCAAAAGCGATATTATCAAATATCGTCATATGCTTAAATAACGCATAATTTTGAAAAACAAATCCTACATTCCGTTCCTTAATGGTTTTATAGGTGTAGTCCCTATCATTGAAAAAAATTTCTCCAGTATCTAACCCCTCTAAACCGGCGATGAGCCTAAGCAGAGTGGTTTTACCGGAACCCGATGGTCCTAATAAAGCAACAAAATCTCCTGTTGGAATTTCAAGATCGACATTTTTGACCGCGGGAAATGTTCCAAACGCCTTTGATACGTCCTTGATTGTAATCCCCATATCTACATCCTCCATTTTAATGACACGTGAACTCTTTTAGTGTTTTTTCGTTTTCCACTCTACGATGCTTTTTAAAATTAACGTCAGTATGGCTAGAAGCGCGAGTAAGGAAGCTGCCGCAAAAGCCGCCGTGAAATTGTATTCGTTATACAAAATTTCAACATGAAGCGGAATCGTATTGGTTAAACCTCTAATATGGCCGGAAACAACGGATACCGCTCCAAATTCACCCATGGCTCGAGCGTTACAAAGAATAATCCCGTAAAGAAGACCCCACTTAATATTGGGCAATGTTACTCTAAAGAACATTTGCCAGCCGCTTGCACCAAGTGTGATGGCTGCTTGTTCTTCCTCTGTTCCTTGTTCTTGCATGATTGGGATAAGTTCTCTGACCACAAATGGAAAAGTAACAAATATAGTCGCTAAAATGATTCCTGGAACTGCAAAGATAATTTTGATATCATTTGCCTCTAAAAACGGACCCAATACTCCCTGTGAACCAAACAATAGAACAAAAACAAGGCCTGCAATGACCGGTGAAACCGCAAACGGGATGTCAATTAACGTAATTAAAATATTTTTACCTTTAAAATTAAACTTTGTTATCGCCCAAGCAGCGAGCACGCCGAAAATCGTGTTAACGGGTATCGTTATCGCAGCTGTAAGTAACGTTAATTTAATCGCTGATAAGGCGTCATGTTCTGTCAATGATGCGAAGTACAGCTCAATTCCCTTATTTAGTCCCTCAGAGAAAACAGCGATTAAAGGCACGAGAATGAAGATTCCTAGAAATCCCAAGGCAATCGTGATTAACGCCCATTTTTTTAGGAGACCTGGCTCGGAATTGGCTTTTATATTTTTTTCTCGAAGCTCTTGAACAATCATATTCCCCTATCTCCTCTAGTTCATTTGATATTTTTTCGTTGTTCTCCACTGCCAAAAATTGATTAAGAACAATAGAACGAATGAAAATACAAGCATGACCACGGCGATCGCGGCAGCACCGGCATAATTGAATTGCTCTAATTTCGTTATGATTAGCAAAGGGACAATTTCCGTTTTCATCGGCATGTTGCCGGATATGAATACAACAGAGCCATATTCCCCCAAAGCCCTTGCAAAGGCAAGGGAGAATCCTGTTAGGATAGCGGGGAAAATCGCCGGTAAGATAATTTTCACGAAAATCTGAGTCGAACTGGCACCAAGTGTAGAGGCTGCCTCCTCATACTGACGATCTAAATCCTGCAGTACTGGCTGCACCGACCGTACGACAAAGGGAAGTCCGATAAAAGTTAAGGCAACCATAATACCGAGCGGCGTATAAGCTACCTTTATCCCCATGGCTTCAAAGTATTGCCCTATCCAGCCATTAGGAGCATAAATGGTGGTAAGTGCAATCCCTGCTACCGCCGTTGGAAGAGCAAACGGTAAATCTACCAGGGCATCAATGATTCGTTTCCCATAAAAATCGTACCTTACCAATACCCAGGCAATCAGTGTCCCGAATACCGCATTAATCAACGCTGCAATAAACGATGTATAAATCGTCAATTTATAGGAAGCGACCACTCTGTCATCCGTAACGGTCTCCCAAAATTCTGCCAGGCTGATCGTCGATGCTTTTAAAAATAGAAATGCAATTGGAATCAACACAACTAAGCTTAGATAAATGAGTGTGTATCCCATGGAAAGACCAAATCCCGGTAAAACTCGATGTCGCTTTCTCTTATTAGCCACTTAAAACTCTCCTTTATTCTTACGGTTTGTAGATCTCGTCAAAGACTCCGCCATCATCAAAATGGATTTTTTGGGCATTTTTCCAACCGCCAAAAACTTCGTCAATCGTAAATAAGTTTATTTCAGGGAATTGGGCTTCGTACTTTTTAGCTACTTCTTCTGAACGCGGACGATAATAATTTTTAGCTGCAATTTCTTGCCCTTCCTCTGTATACAGATAGTCTAAATAGGCTTTCGCAACTTCTACTGTTCCATGTTTCTTCGCTGTTTCGTCGACAACAGTAACGGGTGGCTCTGCTAAAATACTCACAGATGGAACGACAATTTCGAATTCATCCTTGCCTAACTCATTTAGGGCTAAAAATGCCTCGTTTTCCCACGCAATCAGTACATCACCAATACCTCTTTCAACAAAGGTGGTGGTAGAGCCGCGTGCTCCAGAATCTAAAACTGGAACATTTTTAAAGAGTTTGGTAACAAATTCTTTTGCTTTTGCTTCGTCTCCGTTATTTTGCTCTAGTGCATATCCCCAGGCAGCCAGGTAATTCCATCTCGCTCCGCCAGACGTTTTAGGATTTGGAGTAATCACGGATACGTCATTTTTCACGAGATCATCCCAGTCTTTAATGCCTTTTGGGTTGCCTTTTCTAACAAGAAACACAATCGTAGAAGTGTAAGGAGAACTGTTATGATCTAGTCGTTCCTGCCAATTCACTGGAAGCTTTCCTGCTTCTGCGATCACATCGATATCATAAGCCAATGCCAGGGTAACAATATCAGCCTCTAAACCGTCAATAACAGATCGTGACTGCTTACCGGAACCACCATGAGATTGATTGATGGTTACTTTTTGCCCTTTTTCTTTTTCCCAATAAGCAGCAAAGCTTTTGTTGAATTCCTCATAAAATTCTCTAGTTGGATCGTATGATACGTTTAATAGTTCCACTTCTTTTTTTGCAGCTGGAGCTTCTGTATTTTTCTCAGTTGTGGTGCTTTGGTTCGAGCATGCGGACACTAAAAGTAAAGTTAGCGAAAATAGTGTAATCCAAATCTTTTTCATCATGTTATTAACCCCTCTTTTATTTAGTAGGCTTTTTTTACAATAAAAAAAGCCCCATTAGTTTCATACGTGTACATAGCACATGTACAAGATACTAAAGGGCCTTCGGTGTGTCCGATCGGCAGCTATTCATAATGTTAATTACCTGCTTTTAGATTGATTTGATAATGGCGTTGTTTGTTTGCTTTTTAGCGGCAAACGGTGCTTTTCTAAGCGGTCAATTTGGGTGATTTGTGAATCGTGAACAGTGATTTGAACGGTGCCAAATTCCAATCCTTCTAATAAACTAGCTATTTTTTCCATCACCTGTTGATCCAGACGAGCTTTTGACGACAATGATATCCTCTCCTTCTAACTTCGTAATTCGGTTTAAAAGTAAATCCTCCAATGTGGTTCGTTCTAAAACAAACGCAATGGTATCACGCACCATCGACCACAACGGTTTTAATTGACATCCCCCCTCTAATGGACATGGCTCATATTTCGTAATAGATGCACAGCTCATTGGTGACAGAGGACCTTCCAAATCTCGGATGACTTCCCCGATATTGATTTCTGCTGGTTCTCGTTGAAGCATATAACCACCCTTGGCACCGCGTTTGCTCGTAACATATCCGAGCTTTTTTAATTGAAGTAAGATTTGTTCCAAGTAATGAATGCTCACAAGGGTCTTTTCAGAAATTTCTTGAATGCCCAGTACATTTCCTTGATGGGTTCCCAGCTGAAGTAATGCTCTGAGTGCATATTCGCCTTTGCTCGAGACCTTCATTCCATCCCTCCTCCATTAATGTTGAGTATTTCAGTCAACATTCACTCCTAAAAATAATCCACTTGAGTATTGAAAAAATGGATGTAAGTTAGTTATAGATATATGCAAGGTTTAGTTAAAGGGCACTTGTCTATAGCGCCCTTTTCTGAGTCTTTCGTACTCAAATTTTTTAATTCCGATTAACTCTATAGGTTTAATATAAATCATATAATAATTGTTCTTTTTGCAAAAATCAATATATTTTTTTGAAAATAAAAAATTATCTTTTCATTTGATTTATGATAAGAACTTTATCTTCCTCTTCATAGTCATCTAATCTCCGGGAATACTAAACCCTATGTAAATGTAAATCGGGAGGTATGTTAAAAAATGAGTGAAAGATCATTGTCGATTTTTGCCTTAGGGGGCATTAATGAAATCGGTAAAAACATGTATGTAATTCAATATGAGGACGATATCCTTCTTATCGATTGCGGCGGGAAGTTTCCTGACGAGAGTTTGATGGGTATTGACCTGATTATCCCGGATATGACGTATTTAGAGGAAAATCAGGATAAGATCCGTGCAATGCTTGTCACACATGGACATGAAGATCATATCGGCGGTATTCCATTCTTTTTAAAAAAATTTAATGATGTTCCTATATATGCTACTCGTTTTACATTGGGGTTAATTGAATTAAAGTTAGAAGAGCATCGCCTTCTTCGCGATACAGAGCTTGTGACCATTCACTCTGAATCAACCCTTGAGTTCGGAAAAATTGGTGTTTCTTTCTTCAAGGTGAGTCATAGTATCCCTGACTGCTTAGGTATTGTGTTCCACACACCAGAAGGAAATGTCGTTCATACCGGTGACTTCAAATTTGATTTGACACCGTCAAATGACCAATATAGTGATATTCATAAGATGGCTGAGATTGGCCAAAAAGGTGTCATTGCCTTAATTTCGGAAAGTACCAATGCCGAACGCAAGGGATTATCTCCATCTGAACAAATGGTTGGTGACCATTTATTAGAGGCCTTTATGAAAGCAGATGGAAAAATTATTCTTTCCACTTTTGCCTCAAACGTAAACCGTGTTCAACAGGTGGTGGAGGCTGCAATTAAAACAAATCGTAAGCTTGCTCTCCTTGGACGCAGTATGGTTAACGTCGTGGATGTGGCACTTGAACGCGGATACTTAGATATGCCGGAAGGGATGCTCATCAGTGCAAATGAGATTGAACAATTCCCTCCTGATAAGGTTGCGATTCTTTGTACTGGAAGTCAGGGTGAGCCTAATGCAGCACTGGCACGGTTATCAACAGGAAATTATCGTGATGCCACCATTTATCCTGGGGACACCGTTGTTTTAGCAGCGTCGCCTATCCCAGGAAATGAAAAAGGTGTTTCTAAGATTATTGACAACTTATTTCAGCTTGGGGCTAAGGTCATTTATGGCTCTGGCAGCTCAACCGGTATGCACGTTTCCGGTCATGGCTACCAGGAAGACCTGAAACTCATGCTGACACTGATGAAGCCAACCTATTTTATCCCGATTCATGGTGAATATAGAATGCTCCATCATCATAGGCAGTTAGCTGAATCCGTTGGGGTTGAAAAAGGAAATACATTCATTATTAAAAATGGTGATGTCGTTGATATTGAAAATTCAGTTGCTCGTCAAACACGAAATATTCCAGCTGGAGATACGTATGTAGATGGCATTAGTGTTGGCGATGTTGGGGAAATTGTTTTACGAGACCGCAGACAGCTATCTGAAGACGGGATGCTTGTCATTGTGTTAACGATTAGCAAATCCGACCGAAAAATAATCCAAGGTCCTGACACGATTACCCGTGGTTTTGTATATGTAAAGGAATCCGAGGATTTGATAAGGGAAATTAACCGCCTTGTTAAGAAAGTGATTCTTGAATTAGAAGCGGATAATATTCGTCAGTGGAATGTGATGAAGCAAAATATTAAAAAATCGGTCGGGCAGTATTTGTTCAAGCATACGAAGAGAAAACCGATGATTCTCCCGATTATCCTCGAGATCTAAAGAGAATGTCAGGCACCCTGAGATGGTGCCTGACATTTTCGTTTTTTGGGGCAGCGCAGATATATTTCATTAAACGCAGATATTTTCTGTCTATCGCAGATATAATGAGAATAACGAAAATTTATCTTGATTTCAGAACTAATTTATTTTACAGTTAATCGAAATTGGCTATACTCCTAATAGAATTGGAGGAAAGATGATGTTTCGTTTACTACGATTAATTGCCTTATTATTTTTACTATATATTTCCTGGCCCTTTATCATAAAACAGCTGGATAATTCCGACATCCATGCTAATTTTGTCACGTCGTTAAAAGAAAACCTTGAGGTACCGGAAACGATTAGTGTTTTATACGATGATATCCAGCAGATGTTAAAACAGCTTGGCTTTCAACTAGATGAAATGCCGTTAACCCAAGAAAAATTGAATGAGGCGCCGCAGAAAAAGGTAGAGTTAACACCACCCACTCAACAAACGTTTTCCATTCACAATGTCGAGCTCGGGAATGCAAAGACTGACATTGAGCATAATTTAGGATTAGCAAAACGGACTTCGCTGAATGAATATGGGACAAATTGGCATGCGTATCATGACAATTACCATAATTTTTTTATGGTGATGTACGATAACAAAAGTCAAGCTGCCGGTTTATACACCAACCAGGATTTGTTGACTTCTACCAATGGAATTAAAATTGGCACTTCATCAAAAGAAAGTGTTCGCAGTATTCTCGGCGAACCGATAACGAAAGTGCAAAAGGGAATGGTCATATATCAGCTTCAAGAGGATAGTGACAGTGATTTATTTTTGCTCGATGACGCTTATGTGACGATTTTTTATGACAAGCATGAGAATAATACGGTAACAGCAATACAAATCGTCAGCAAAACGATGGAGGATAACAAAAAAGACTTTTACACGGAAGCATCGCCAACCTTAAAAGAGGGTTTCGAATATCAAATGTTTGATTTAACCAATGCAGCCCGAGTAAATCACCAGCTCCCTATCCTCACATGGGATGACCATGTTCGAGAAACAGCTCGTGAGCATAGTGCCGATATGGCAGCGAATGATTACTTCGACCATAAAAATCTTCAAGGACAGTCACCATTTGATCGAATGAAAGAGGATGCGGTTGCCTTCCATACCGCTGGAGAAAACCTGGCCTATGGTCAATTAAGCAGTATTTTTGCCCATGAAGGGTTGATGAATTCACTTGGACACCGTGAAAACATACTTCGTCAGGATTATGAGTACTTGGGAGTCGGTGTAGCCTTTAATGAGAAATCACAGCCTTATTATACACAGAACTATTATGCCAATTAGTGTCACGAATCTGGGATAACATTAAGGGTAAATTAAATACGAGCAATTCTACATTGCTCAAAAAACTTCGTCGGGAGTGATGTATCATGGCTAGAAACAAACTATTGGTTCCTGGTGCAGACAATGTTCTGAATCAAATGAAGGAAGAAATCGCCAACGAGTTTGGAGTTCAACTTGGTGCTGATACGACCGCACGAGCAAATGGCTCAGTCGGCGGCGAAATGACCAAACGTCTTGTCGCGTTGGCTGAACAAACATTACGAAATCAACAAGGTATATAACTTGTGATTTCACGAAAATGGGCTGTCCGAATTACTCGGACAGCCTTTTCTTAACTTCTTAAGATGGGCAGTGTACAGCAGCGAAAGGATCCACCGGATTTTATGATTTCTGAAATATCCACTTCAATTACCTCAAATCCACGGTTACGCAGGTTTTGATTCACATGTTTATTAATCGGTAAACTTAATATTTTCTTATTCCCTATACACAATACATTTGTTCCTAGTGTAAATTGTTCGTCCTCTGAAACCTCAATTAATTCATACCGAGACGAAAAAAGGGCGATATCTTCCTCGGTTAGGGCGGGCCGATAAATCAGGGCAGTATCAGGAGATATAACATTAAATACACAATCCAAATGGAGATATTTTTCCTTAAAAGGGATGGCCTTTACATCGTATTGGATTAGAAGGCCTTGCAAATGTTCTATGGCCTCCTGGTGCGTCCGGTTACTTAATCCAACGTAAATGGTCTCCCCATCAATAATTACATCTCCGCCTTCAATCCTGTCTTCTGCCAAATTGAAATAAGACATTTCTTCATCTTCGAGCCACTGTTTTAAAACACCTTCCTCACCGATACGAACATCGTGAGCCATTTTCGCAACAAATATGGTTTGTCCGAGGGTGAAGCCAATATCACGCGTAAACACCTGCTCTGGAAATTTTTTATGATAAGGTAATAAAACAACCTCTATTCCATTGGCCTCTAGGGTTTTAACAAACTCTCTATGTTGTTCCAGCGCACGTTTTATATGTATCCCTTCATCCTTAAATTCCTTTTGTGTTTCGTTGATGACTTCACGGATGGTCATGTATTGGGGCTGACAAAGGATTACACGTTTCAATGGGTCATACTCGTTTGCACAAAATGTTTTATGATTTATCGTCATGCTGCTCCTCCTAAATAATCTTCTTTTATAGGATTACTTAAACAAATTCTCCCATTCATTCATAGAGTAATAAAAAGTATTTCATTTAATGATGGTGGTGATGATTCAATGTTTGAAGTGAAGAAATCAAAGTATGGCAGAGGAATATTTGCAACCCGTGACATTAAAAAAGGTGAGCTCATTCATGAAGCACCCGTGATTATTTCCGCTAAAGATGAGTATAAATATTTGAAAAAAACCATCATGATTGAATATGTATTCTGGTGGGGTGAAGATTTAGATGAATGTGCATTAGCACTTGGATACGGTTCACTGTTTAATCACTCCTACACCCCTAATGCGTTATATAAGCTTAATTTAAAAAAACAAACTATTGATATTTACGCCTATCGTACTATCAAAAAAGGCGATGAAATTCTAATCAATTACAATGGAGATCCTGATGATAATGAACCCATGTGGTTTGATGTTTTCTAAAACTTATAGTCAAATGATAATCCATTATCTGCCTAAAAAAACATAAAAAAGCATCCAGTGAAGATTGGATGCTTTACCCTGTTGGTAATTTCATTTTATCCATAATGGAAGATAAATAATTTTTGACTAATCCTCTTTTGTTACTTTGAGAGGATTCCTTTGCCAGATGATTGATATTTTCTTCAGCAGAATCTTCGTCCATAAGTTCATCGGAATAAATTCGCTTTCCATCCATAATGCTTCGAATGGAAGAAGCTAATTCCTCACTGGGATTGTCCTTCAGTAAATATCCCCTTACGTCAGCCTTCATTGCACGCTGATAATATCCTGGTCTTGCAAAGGTGGTTAGAATAATCACTTTACAGTTGAAATGCTGTAATTCTTCTGCCGCCTCGAGGCCTGTCTTTTCAGGCATTTCGATGTCCATAATACAAACATCGGGCTTTAAATTTTGCACCAGAGTAAGTGCCTCTTCCCCATTGCCTGCCTGACCGACGACTTCAATATCCTCTTCCAAGTTCAACAGATTCCCCATGGCCTCTAACAGCAGCGCCTGATCCTCTGCGATTACAATTCGAATCATCTACAATCTCTCCTTATCAGGCAGCTGCTACTCATGCAGAGACTCCCCTGAAAGGAGAGTCAGCCAAGTTGGGTGATATTACAATTCTGGTTTTGCTTGAACAGAAATACGTTTTTTTGCTAAAGCTTTCACGTCTTTAAAAGCAACAAAGTTTTTAGCATTTTCATCCCATAAACGGAAACGAAGTGACTTTAAGCTTGTCGCCAGTGTAATGGTTGGAACGTTTTTTAATGGTTCTGTCTGATTATGAGCTTCTTCTAATTTATAATTCGGAACTCTTGGGCTTAAATGGTGAACATGGTGGAAACCAATATTACCTGTTAAGAATTGCAAAAGTTTAGGCAGCTTGTAAAAAGAACTTCCCTCTACCGCAGCTTTCACATATTCCCATTCCTTATCTTCTTCAAAGTAAGAATCTTCAAATGTATGCTGCACATAAAACAGCCAAATACCTGTTGAACCGGAAATCATGAAAATGGTACCTTGAATCAGTAGGAATGACTGCCAGCCAATTGTAACGCAAAACAAAGTAATTAAAGCAACAAGAATGACATTCGTTAAATAGGTGTTCATTCGCTCTTTTTTACGTGCATCTTTACGATTAAAACGATTTTTAAGCGCGAAAACATAAATTGGTCCTAAGCCAAACATCACGATAGGATTACGATAAAAACGGTAAGCAAATCGAAGTCTAAGTGGTGCTGCCAAATATTCATCGACTGTTAATGTCCAAATATCTCCTGTTCCACGCTTATCTAAATTACCACTTGTTGCATGATGAACAGAGTGTTCGTGACCCCATTGATCAAACGGAAACAAGGTTAATACTCCCATTGCGGTACCAACTGCACGATTCGCCTTTCTGTTTTTAAAAAACGAATGATGGGTACAATCGTGAAAAATGATAAAAATTCGAACTAAGAATCCCGCTGCAGCGATCATTGGAACCAATGCTAACCAATATGAAACAGATAAGCTTTGATAGGCAAGGAACCACAATATGATAAACGGTCCAACCGTGTTAATAATCTGCCATACACTTTCTTTTGTTGTTGACCCTTCAAAAGGAGCAACTTGTTTTCGTAAATTCTTGGTATTTTCTTGTACTGACATAATTTTAATTCCCTTCTGTTTGTGTCGTTAAATCAAGTATAGGGAAATAAAATCATTCGTGTAAGTACCAGGTGTCATATGCAGAGTATGACAAACGTCATATACAGCTTGTCTCTTACACGAAAACAGAAAGTTATGCTATAATAAAATAGTTGTGTTTTAACAAACTAAAGCGGTGATGTAAGTGATAATACTAGCCTGCCGCTTCAAAAGGGTGCTAATAAATGAAAAATGAAATTGATACGATTTATATTTTAGAAAATCCCGAAAAGAAAATAATTAAATTTGCAACTGGGTATCAGCTTAAATATGAAGACACTATAAAAGATGTATTTGGTGTCGCTTGCCTAAATGATTTAGAAATGATGATTCAATTTAACAAGCCTTTCCAAGATAGCATTTGTACCAGTAAGAACATAACTGTTAAGAGTCTTTCGTTAAATCAAGTGATCCGCATTGCTTCCAAAAAGGAACTCCTTCAATTAAGGGAGGAATTGTTAGAGCAGTTAGGCGAGCTGCCAATTCCACGACCTTTCGATTCAGTTATCCAGCTCCAAGAAGGAATTTTTCGCTGGGATGAACAAAATTCTTCATACATTTTAGATAAGCTTGGTGCCTAATTTATTGTTTTAAGGAAGTAACCCGCCTTAGAAGCGGGTTACTTTTTTCTATGAAAATTTTTACTTTGGCAGGTGTTTCATCTCATGTCCTCAACGGAAAAAGCAATTATTATTGGCGGAGGTATTTCGGGTAAATTGGCGGCACGTGTATTGTCGGATGTTTATAAAGAGGTAATCATCCTGGAACGTGACAGCGAACATGCAGGACCGATTGCACGAAAAGGTGCCTCGCAGGGTGAACATTTACACGCCCTCCTCCATGCTGGCGAGCACGGTCTCGAGGAGCTGTTCCCTGGTATTACGGAGAAATTTTATGATAGCGGGGCTGTAAAAATTAATTCAACCATTGATCTTGCATGGTTTCACCATGGAGCCTGGAAGGTTCGATACGATGGCGGGTACAGTACCACACTCCAAACGCGTCCGCATTTAGAATGGCATATAGAACAATACATAAAACGAATTCCAAATGTTATATTGCGTTACAATCAAGTGGTCGAGGATTTTTTATATAATAAAGCAGAAAATCGGATCACAGGTGTACAACTTAAAAATGGTTCATTAAAAGCAGATTTAGTCGTGGATGCCAGCGGTGTAAGCAGTCTTACATCAAAATGGTTACATAAACGAAGAACACCTATTCCTGAGGAAAAAGTTGAAATCAACTTAAGTTATATCAGTAAACAATTTCAGCTGGCTGAAAATCATGAAAGAGACTGGAGGATAAAGATGGTGTATCCTAACCCTCCTCAAGAAAAAATCGGGGGCACAATCTCGAGGGTAGAGGGAAATCGTCATATTGTCACCATTATGGGTTATCATAAAGCCGTTAATGAGAAAGAGGTTTTAAAAGATGAGAGCGGCTTTATTGAACTTTCCAAGAAATTGCCAAGACTTGATATCTATCAAGAAATAGAATATGCCACTCCCCTTACGAAAACAAGCTTCTATCGTATTCCACATATGGTTTGGAGAAGATTTGATAAGATGGAATTACCAAATGGACTTTTGCTCATCGGAGATACCATCTGCAGAATTGATCCTGTCTTTGGCCAAGGAATGAGTATAGCTATTTTAGAGGCTCTTTCTTTGCAAAAACTGTTACAAACAGGTGCACGACAAAAAGTTTCAGCTGCATTTCATAAAAAGGCTGCGAAAATCATTTCCCCGATATGGAATATGGTCATTACAGAAGATTTCCGATATTCCGCTACCACCGGAAAAAGACCATTCGGTCTTTCTATACAGCAATGGTACGCGAAAAATATCTTTCTTTTATCATCGCAAAATCAAGAAGTCTACGACGCGTTTGTCAAAGTCATGAACCTTGTACGTCCGATCACAACCTTGATGACGCCGAGTATCATCAAAAGTGTTTTGAGTCATGCATTTTCTAGAATCCATAAATAGTAGGTACGTAGGTAAAGGACAACCCTCATAAAAATGCAGGTTGTCCTTTTTAGTCCCTATTACCCACCTCCCTTTTTATACTTTTTATATGTTTCAAAGTCATAATATAAAGAATTTATTGAATATTCTATTGAAATATCATCCTATATTATTTTATACTTTTAATGTCAACTTGTTATACAACATATAGAATTGTAAACCAATTAATACATAACAAAGGAGGAATTTTATGTTTGAGCAACTAGTTTCTAGCATTAACAGTTATTTATGGAGCCCGCCACTCATTATCTTTATTTGTGCCGTAGGAATCTACTTTAGTCTGCAGACAAGATTTCTGCAGATTCGCCATGTAAAAGAAATGGTGCGTCTTTTATTTTCTGGTAAGAGCTCCAATGAGGGGGTCTCTTCCTTTCAAGCATTGGCTATGTCATTATCCGGCCGTATTGGAGTCGGGAATATTGCCGGAACGGCGACGGGAATTGCTTTTGGGGGTCCAGGAGCAGTATTTTGGATGTGGGTAATCACCTTTATTGGTGCAGCATCTGCTTTTGTTGAGTCGACTCTTGCCCAAATCTATAAAGAAAAGCAAGATGGAGAGTATCGAGGAGGTCCTGCCTTTTATATTGAAAAGGGACTTGGCTGGAAATGGTTCGCCGTTATTTTTGCAGTTGCAACACTCCTGGCAATGGCTGTACTAATGCCAGGTATTCAGGCGAATTCTATTGCAGAGGGCGTTAGCAATGCTTTTGGCATTGAAAGTACCATTACCGGTTTAGTACTTATTTTACTAATGGGACTTATTATTTTTGGCGGAGTAAAGCGTATTGCAAGAGTTGCGGAATTCCTCGTGCCTTTTATGGCCGCTGGATATTTACTCGTAGCTATAGCGATTATTGCGGTTAATTTTGAAAGAATTCCAGAAGTATTTACCCTGATTTTTAAAAGTGCGTTTGGCGCTGAGGAAATGTTCGGTGGTATTCTTGGCTCAACTATTATGTGGGGTGTAAAACGTGGTCTATATGCGAATGAAGCAGGACAAGGAACAGGCGCTCACCCTGCAGCAGCAGCTGAAGTATCACACCCGGCTAAACAAGGACTAGTCCAAGCATTTTCAATTTATTTGGATGTGTTCTTAATCGTTACAGCCACTGCTTTCATGATTTTATTTACAAATTCGTACAATACGGTAAATGAAAAAACTGGGGAAGTCTTAGTAGAGAATCTTAAAGGAGTAGACAGTGGTCCTGCTTACACTCAAGCGGCCGTTGATACGATTCTGCCAGGGTTTGGTTCCGGATTTATTGCGATTGCTCTATTCTTCTTTGCCTTCACGACGATATTTGCTTATTACTATATTGCAGAAACCAATCTGGCTTATCTAATTAAAGGAAAACAAAGAAAATTAGCGATGACGCTATTAAAATTTATTCTCTTAGGTTCTACTTTCTATGGATCAGTAAAGACTGCAGAGACAGCATGGGCAATGGGGGATATCGGACTTGGAATCATGGTATGGTTGAATTTAATTGCTATTCTTTTATTATTCAAACCAGCGAATATCGCTCTAAAAGATTATGAAGCACAGCTGAAGCAAGGCCTGGACCCTGAATTTAATTCTACTAAATTAGGTATTAAGAATGCAGAATTCTGGGCTGACGGTTATCAAACAGATAAAAAAGATGAAAGAAAACGTGCTGCAAACTAATAATTTTTACACAAAGTGACAGGCACCTTCCAATCATGTGGAAGGTGCCTGTCACTTTTTCTTATTTTTAGCAGCCTTATTAGATCTTTGTATGGTTTAATTCGTTGCTTTCTTTTACAACTGGTTTTCCTGCTTCTAGCAGCATCTTACTGCCAATTAAAAAGAATCCCTGGATAAACATTAATAATCCAGTACCGATTAGCAGCCACTCAATTTCAATAATATCTGCAATCGGTCCGAATATGAGCATTCCCAGTGGCATCATCGAGGTAGAAATCATCCCCAAGACACCAAAAACTCTACCGAGATAATCTCCCTCCACCTTCTCTTGCAGCAAGACAGTCGATGGTGTGTTAAAAATTGGCATCGCTACCCCTACTAACCCCATGAAAACTAAATAAATCCAAAAATTCGGGGTAATACCAAGTGCGAATGTACAAGCTCCCATCACAAGCGCAGCGAGTGTCATCGTATGAATTTTGTTTTTAAAACCGCCCCAAGATGCCATGAACCCGCCACCAATTATCATTCCAATCGAAAAAGTAATTTCAATCGCGGTTAACCGCCAGACATCATCACCGAAACTGCGAGTAACCTGCAGCGGGGTTAGGAATGCCACCGGGGCCGCTAATACAAAGAAAAACGCAAAAAAGACAAAAAACGTCTTAACAAAAGCATGATTCTGGATATAGATAAAACCTTGTTTCAAGTCGCTGAAATAGCTGGTTGTTTGCTTTTCTGCGGCTTTTGCATGGATGGGAATATGCAAAAAGGTCAGTAAGATAAAAACAGCAATCGCAGCCGTGATGACATCGATAAAGAAGATTGCTTCCATGGAAGCCATTGTCAGTAACGCTGCACTGACCATTGGCGCTACCAACATAATTAGTGCTTGGATACTGCCGTTCGTCCCGTTCACTTTTGTCAGTTTATCTTCTGGAACCATCTGAGGAAGAATAGCTCCAACCGCTGGACCTTGAATACCTGTTCCTATTGCCCGAATCGCTGACATTAGAAATAATAACCAAAGTGCCTCATACCCCATTAAAAACAGAATCGCTAAAACAAGAGTTGAAATCGCGATCAAGGAATCTGATAGGATAATGAGTATTTTTCGATTGTAGCGATCTGCCCAAACCCCTGCAAATGGAGAAAGAAAAAAAGTTGGGACAAAGCCGCATATGATGGAGATCGTCATCATGACACCTGATTGTGTGTTCAAGGTGATATACCACATAATCGCATATTGAACTAACGCAGATCCAAAAAGCGATATCGTTTGACTTCCCAAAAAGAGAATCGTATTTCGTTTCCAATGATTCATTTCGTGCTTAGGTGTTTCCATATATATCACGTCCTATAAAGTATTTTTTAGCTTGGTATGTGGTCAAGGACATTTTTATAGAAACTGAAATTGAATCTAAAAAAAGACAGCAAAAAAGAGGGCAGAATCGTCCCTCTTGTTTTACAATACCGTAAAATAAAGGTTTCCCTAAAAATAGACAGACCACTCCCGTTACTCTGCACGTGTGCAAAGTCCTTGAACCTATTCAATTAACAGTTCAAAGCTGGGAATCGTAGTCTCATAGACGCAGTCAAAGGGAAAACCTCCATTTCTTATAAGTTAGCTTTAGTTTAACATACTCGTTTACTTATATCAAAGAGGATAAGTACTTTCAATGGATTTAATGGTATCATAGAGGTTTTTGTTTACAGGGGTAGGTACTTGATGTTTTTCACCCATTTCTAATACTGCTCCGGCAAACAAAGCCACCTCGCTATATCGCCTTGCTTCCAAATCCTGCGCCATGGAAGGTTTCCCTTCAGGACTTAATGTGGCTAGCACACTTAACCAATAACTCAAATCTGCCTCTGTTAGATTGATGCCTTCGTATTCAGATAACGTAATGACCTCTCTCATCGCTGCAATCATGGTCTCCCTTGCTTCACCTTCCTGTTGAATTTCACCGTAATTGCCTTTATAGACAGCAACAGTTTGATTCACTCCAACATTGAGCATGAATTTCCCCCATAGACGCTTATTCATATTCGTATCTACCTCGTATGGGAAATCAATTTTATCAAAAAAATCCGCAACCCTCTTAACCTTATCAGAAATCATTCCAGGCTTTTGATCACCAAAGCAAAGCAGTCCCATATGGTCATATGTAAGCTTATTTCCTACTTTTACCGCGTCCATCCCTTGGGCCACACTATAAAGGATCTTATCCATCCCGTGAACTTGACCAATAATCCCCTCACTTGTAATGCCATTTAAGGCGGATAAAATGATTGTGTCCTTCCCCACATGATGGTGAACAGCTTGGATTGCATCATGTAAACCTTCGTATTTCACAGTAAAAATCAGTAAATCTGCTGGTTCACAGAGTTCTTTAGGCGTTACATAGTGGAAGCCGCAAGGTTCACCATTGCAATACACTTGTTCTTTTTTATATTTTTCGATACGGTCGCGGTCCGCAATAATCCTTACATCTTCCTTTGGCAATCTCTTGACTAAATAGTTCCCGAATAATATCCCTAGTGCTCCTAATCCGATAATAGATACTTTTTTTATTTCCATCCTGTAAGTCCTCTCCGCTTTTTATTAAATTCTACCATGAAATTTTGGGTGATTAATAATGATTCGTTTTTCGATATAATAGGGATATAGAAAATTCGTAATGAGGGATAAAACGTGGATAACGAAAAAAACGATCCAATACATTCAGAAGACGAATTCGACTGGGAGGCATTTTTTAATCCAGACGATAAGCAGGAATGGGAAAAAGAGAAACTTCAAAAGAAAAAGCGGAAAAAGTTTTTGGTGAAAATCGTTAGTACCCTGCTTGTGCTTGCACTTTTGATTAGCGGATTAGAGGTGTGGATTAACATTTTCAACCTCCCTGCGGTCAACTTTGTTAAAGTATCTAATCAATTATCAAAACAGCCTGACGTGAAAGAATACAAAAAATCGGTTGTGTCGATTGAATGGGATGGAGTCAAAGGAACTGGTTTTACGGTCTCTCCTGCTGGATTAATTGTCACCAATGAACATGTGGTAGAGCGTACAAATAGAGTAAATGTCCATTTTAAATCAGGTGAGTCATACGCTGGCAAGGTAATCGCGAAATACCCGGAACTAGATGTTGCGATTGTAGAAATTGACGCAGAAAACCTCCCTTCTCTTCCATTAGCTATCGAAAAGGATTGGGAAAGATGGGTGGGCGAGGAAATCATCTTTATCGGAAATCCATTAGCTTTTACCCAAATAGCCAATCAAGGCAAAATCATAGGGAAGGCTCAGTTAGAGGACTGGGATGTGCCGGTTATGATGATTGCAGCCCCCATTTATAAGGGGAATAGTGGCAGCCCGGTACTGAATCAAAATGGCGAGGTCGTTGGAGTGATTTTTGCAACCTTGCAAAATCCTCAAATAGATTCGAAGGAAATTGTTGGAGCCGCCATCCCCTCATATCACATAAAGGAAATCGTAGATAACCTATCAGAATAATGCCCAGCGGCCAATTATTTGATTCTATCTATTTAAACGTACTATACTTAAAGGTGGTTCGATACCAAGAAGGAGGAGATTAAGTTGAATAGTTTACAAGATACCACAACCCTACATAATGGAGTCAAAATGCCTTGGTTTGGCCTTGGTGTATATAAGGTTCAGGAGGGTGAAGAATCTCTCCACTCTGTGAAGGCGGCGATTAAAGCTGGTTACAGAAGTATTGATACCGCTGCTCTTTATCAAAATGAGGAAAGTGTAGGTCAAGCGATTAAGGAATCTGGTGTAGCTCGTGAAGAGTTATTCATTACCACTAAGGTGTGGAACGAAGACCAGCGAAATGATTCCGTGTTAGAAGCGTTTGAAACGAGCCTGCAAAAACTTGGACTCGATTATGTTGATCTATATTTAATCCATTGGCCTGTAAAGGAAAAGTATAAGCAAAGCTGGAAGGTTCTTGAACAACTTTATAAAGAAGGTCGTGTGCGGGCAATTGGCGTCAGCAACTTCCAAATTCACCATCTAGAAGACTTACTATCCGTGGCTGAGATTAAACCAATGGTAAATCAAGTGGAATTACATCCGCTTTTAGCACAGCCTGAGCTACGTGACTATTGCAAAAAACAGGAAATTCAAATAGAAGCATGGGCTCCACTTGGCCAAGGAAGACTTCTAGAGCACCCTGTTTTACAAGAAATCGCAGCACAGTATAACAAAACCACTGCGCAAGTTATCTTACGCTGGGATATTCAAAACCAAATTGTTACGATTCCAAAATCAGTGAAAGAAGCCCGTATCATCGAAAATGCCAATATCTTTGATTTTTCGTTAACTGAAGGTGATATCCAAAAAATTAACGCCTTAAACGAAAACAAACGATTTGGTGCAGATCCTGATAACTTTAATTTCTAATCCATTCTTAGAAAAAACCGGACCTCATGATTTAGTCATGAGGTCTAATTTTATATGAGGGCTCAAGAAGTGTTCATGAAGCCCTTTATCGTACCATTTCGAAAAAAACAAGCCTCATAAAGCGGTAGTTTCCTCTTTCAAGTATAAACCTTAACGATTTTTTCCTGCTTTCAAAAGCCCTTTTATTTGAAACATTGCCACTTTGCCTTGTTTACGCTCTATTGCTTGAACGAAGCTGCTAACGACAATTAATTCTGCTAATATTCCGAGCGAAAGGGCTATCGCCCCGATCGAACCATTCCATTGCGAAGCGAAATTCACGCCAATGAGTAAAGCAATCAATGTAACGACAAAATTAGCAGACTGAGAAATAATCGTGACCTTTGTTCGTTTGTACACCATTAATAAACCGTTAAAGAAATCTACAAATGGAAACACAAGCGCCATTAACATTGTAACTTTGAATACCTGGATGCTTGCCTCCAACAACCTTCCGCTGACCCCGATTACATGTTCAAAGAACCATTCCCCGAACGGACTATACGATAAAACAGCTACCAAAATACACGGGACAAAACCGACCAAAAGTAAAAACTTTTTTACGATGGCGTTATGTTCTCCATAGAAATTGATAACGATTTGATGGATATAGGTGAAAAAGCTTAAAATCAATTGAGTTACACTCATGGCAATGGCATAACTTGCAATCGCCAGCTCAATATCAACGGTTTTACCTAAAGCAATGTTGATGGCAGGACCAATCATAACAACAATCACAGAAGATAACATAAGCGGACTATAAAATTTAAAGATACTTTTCTTAGACTCTATTTTCAGCTCATGCTTCTCGGGCATTTTCCGTACTAAGGACCTTGCTTCTATGAAGCTGATGATACATTCGACAATCATTCCGATTAAAAAAATCATCGCACCGGATACGCCTGTAATGTGACCAGTGCGAATGAAATATAATGACAACAAATACATGGCGGCAAGCCTAATGACCATGCCAATGGTTAACCATTTGGTTTGTCGGTTAAAAATAATAACTCCCTGGGCTAAACATCGAAGTGCAGAAAAAATCGTGACGATTATAAGTACTTGGTAGATAGCCTTTATATCATCTACCATATTCGCGTTGGCTCCAAAGATTTTTGCAAAAATAAAATCTCCAGCCGGTGTATAAGCGACTGCAAATGCAACGATCATCAGACTTCCGATGAGATAAAAGGAAAAATGGGACATTAATTTATACGAACCTTTATCCCGAACCAATGAAGAACAAGTTTGACGAAGTAAATTTCCCAGCCGCTCCGTAATTCCAAATAGACTCATAGCGATCGCATAACTTGCCAAAATAAATTCAGAATTATCTGCTCTA
The DNA here is from genome assembly GCF_044754045.1 of Neobacillus sp. NPDC093182. Taxonomy (NCBI): domain Bacteria; kingdom Bacillati; phylum Bacillota; class Bacilli; order Caryophanales; family Bacillaceae; genus Neobacillus; species Neobacillus sp. NPDC093182. The sequence goes on along the minus strand of NZ_JBIVOI010000014.1, from coordinate 150,626 downwards.
ACTAACGTACTGTTGATAATAATATGGGATATCGTAACAAGACTCGCAGATAATGCTAAGGGAATAAAGAAAATGAACAACGTTTTCATATTCAGTTCTTTTTCTGTTTTTTTCACTCTCTCCAACACCTTTTAATTAGACTATCTTCCTAAATTTATTTCGGTACACTAAATTTATTCCATATTATTATAAATCCTATCGTTTATCATGGATATAATTATTTTTACTAAAATGAAAATAACACCGACCTCTTTGGACGAGTGCCGGTGTTAGAAACGTTTTTAATCATTACTCTCCAATAATGGAATCTTAACCTCTATCCCTAAACGTGTCAGTAACTTAGCCAGGGTTTCAAGGCCAGATTTCGGATTGATTTTCGTTTCAAGGTAATAGGTAGTACCTGTAAGTTTCGATTTATAGGTATGCAATTGGGTAAAATTCCGTTTATCTTTATGAACAGGTTCAAGCGCCATGGCATAGCGTTTTCCCGTATCAGTGGAACCCAAAACCACACCCTCTTTTATCTTTTCGTGAAGAGGAAGATGATGATCCTCAATCCAATTTAACCCTTCTTTCCAAAGTGCCGGCACACTTTCACCACGAATAACGGTGTTGGCTTTTCCAAGCTTTACATTGATATATAAGGAATCCCACTTTTTATAACTTGTCCGAATATACTCCTCAACCTCTGGAACAACGGCAGATGCTTTTTCATTCACTTTTTTCTTCAACTGCTCAAATAACTTTTCTACCGTGCCAATCCCGACATTTTCATATTTTGCGAGAATCACAAGCTCCTTCGGCAGCTGCCCGACACTTTCAACTTGATCTTCGTTAAGTTGTCTTAACAGACTTGGAATTCCCGTAAATTCCTCCGAGGTAAGCGGAACCTTAGAAAGTTCCTCTGTGACAATGATATGGTCAGCCTTGTAAAAGAAGAACAGTTCCCCTGGTCGTTCAAGCGAAAGCTTCCTTCTAATTTTTTCTTCTTCAATAAAGATCTTTAATTCCTCAAACAGAATCTCATCATTTTTTTCACTGTAACGTTTTACATGCTTGTGAAGGCCTGCCAGATTCTTTGGCAGCTCACTCATGATCCTTGCTTGCTGCTCTGCTCCTAATCGAATGAGAAACGTTTCGGATTTATCAAATCGCTGCGGCAATAGGAAAGCATCGCGAAGAAAATAGGGAACTTCTAATTGTCTGCCATTAAAGGTAAGCGTACGAATCGTCGTCACGCCTGGAATTCCCTCTTCCACTACAGGTACTTCTGCTTCCAGTGTTTCAACAGCTGCTGCACTTTCTGCCAGTGCAGATTCAGTAGAGAGCTTTTCCACCGAATGAGAAAGAAGCTCTTCAAGTGACTTGAGTCTAATTTCCAGCTCAGACATATCATATCTTTTTTCCATAATGGGGGATGGATCCTGATAATCCGGAACGATAATATCTACTGGTCCATATACCTCTACATACCATTTAACAATTTTGTATAATGCTTCCCAAGACAATAGCGCCTCAGAATACCTGAACATTCTTGAATTATGGGCCGCTTGATTTCCAATTTGCCTGACAAAATGGAGAGCATCTCGTATCTCAGGAATTAAATAGCCTTTGTCGTTAAGCAAATCAAGCAAGTCTTTTAAAGTGGCTCGAGGATCTTCAGGCAATTCCTCAGCTCGAATCACCTGCTGTAAAATATTCTCCACAAACACACGAGCGTGTGTCAGCATCGTTCTTGGGCTGGTAAAAATACTATTTTCCAATTCACGTGCAACTAACGCCAGTTCTTTAGAAAGCGGCTCAATAAATTGATAGAAGTAGGATTGTTTGTCCATGTAAAAGCTCCTCTAAATATATTACTCTTATTTTATCATATCGAGGCACACTTGGAATATACTAGTAGATTGTTCCATGAAGAAAAGCCGCCTCGAAAAGAGAACGGCTTTTGTGTTAATTTGCAAATATAGTACCAATGATTTCGTCGTATGACATTCCACTATTGACTGTATAGGAACCTGGACGCAAAGCGTTTTGTAGCCCTCTAGCCTCAATATCCTGCGTGAAGACAAACGCATCTGGAATCAAACTCGCTTGAACAAGCACATTCGCAACATCGATACTAGTCATCCCATCTGCCACATTGACTACGACTTGGGTTACGGGTTTATCCTTTTCTGCATCGGCAGGCTTCGTTTCAACGCCTTTTGCTGCTTGCAAAGTCTTTTCTAACTCTTCTTTCGTTTGAACAACATAACCGGCAGATTCCAGCTCTTCCTTCATCTGCGCCTTCGTTAATTGAACACTTTCGGAAGATTTAGCTGACGCTTTTTGAGTGGTGTTATCCTCAGTAAAGTAAACCACACCACAAATCGTTGTGGCAATAAGAATTCCTGCTGCAAAGCTGCTCAATAAATTAATTCGCATTGGCAACTAGTCCCCCTTCATCCTTTATTTTCAGATAAGGTGTTAGCAGCTGTTCAATTTCTGTTACTGGTACTTCTTTCATCTCAGCGATGCTTTCAATCGAGTAATTACGTCTATATAAGTCTATTACTTCACGCATAAAAAGCTTCTCTTCTGCAGAAAGTTGAATTCCAGCTTCTTTTGTTACAACTTCTATATCAAGCTCGATATCTCGGATTGAGTCTTGTATGCTATTGATTTCTTTCATCATGGATACATGTACTAAATCAATTTGCTTTTTTTCAAGCTTTGAGTCACGGTATGTCTTAACTATTGAAAAAACAAGCAATAATGCGGAAAGAAGAAACAATCCGAATAAAGTCCATTCCATCGAAATCTACCTCCTTCTTTTTAATAGACCAACACAAGAATCTATTATACATCCAAAATAAATAAATTTCGATTTTATTCTACAAAATACATCAAAAGTCTGAGAGATTTGTCAAAAAGCAGGTAATTCATCTTGCATCCAAATTGTATTTTTTTTGGTGAAGGAGTAACTATTTACCCAACAAAAAAGCCGCTTCACAAAAGTGAAAAACGGCTTTAACCTTACAAAGTTCTTCTCTATAGAGAGTTTGCATCCATCCCCATTTGGCTCCACTCTTCTCGAGAAGGCCCATATACACCTGGGACCTTTAATCCAGCTTGGCGCATAAGAACGGTCATCTGTCCACGATGATGAATGATATGCTTATTAAGCATATTAAGCATAACAGCTCTTGGCAGGTCCATTCCAAATACATTTTTTGTTTCACTTAAGGATTGGTCTGTCCACTGTTCACTTATAGCTTCACTTGTTTCTGCACTTACACTCCGGAACGTCTCAGCAATTTCCCTAGCTGAGGTTGGAAGGTCAGCTTCGTTTAACGAACTTTTTACTTTTACACCAAACTCCATTAACATACCAGGTGTACTCGCAACAATATGCCAGGCAATTTCTCCTAGTGTGCGATCTTCCGGAGAAACTCTTTGTTGAAGCGACTCATCTGTTAAAGCATCCAAAACTTTTTGGGTTGAAAGTGCTTCTTGATTCCATTCGGTGATAAAATGAGCGACAGCTGCATACATTGTATTTCCTCCATTACCATATATTTTTTTTGACTACAGTAGCATAATATACCATTTTTGCCGATAATACAAAATTTCCCACACAAACAATTCCTGGTGTGATTTATTATTTCCAAATCGCTTTCACCATGATAGAATCTAAACGTTGTAAAATAAGTCTAGTAAACATAGATTATCGGTGGTGTGTTGTGAAAGAGTCTGTATTAATTCAAAATAAGAATAGAACGAAGCTAGATCTAAGCTTTCTAAAAAAGGACATGGTTTTTACCATCTCTCTTGTTCTAGCTGCTGGAAGCTGTATAGTTCAAACTCCTAAAATAGAGTATCTAAATTTTCCGGTATTGATTAGTTTATTTAACCTAATGCTTGCCATCAAGGCTTTTGAGGAACTAAAAGTATTAGATAAAATCGCTATTTCAATTTTAAATAAATGCAATAATAGTAAATCGGTATCAGCGATTCTCATATTGTTATGTTTTTTTAGTTCGATGATCGTTACCAACGATGTGGCATTGCTTACATTCGTACCCCTGACCCTCGTGATTAGCAGGAAAACGAAAATCCCTATGCTGGAAACGATAATCCTGCAAACGATAGCTGCAAATATCGGCAGCAGTCTAACGCCAATGGGAAATCCGCAAAATCTGTTTATCTATTCATTTTATGGACTAACGCCGGAGCCCTTTTTCATGACTGTTCTTTTACTCGCTATTCTTGGTATCATTTCTTTATATTTCTTCCTTCAAAGACTGGATAAGAAAGAATTGAAGGTAGAGATTCCTCCGATACAGTTTAACGATCCGAAGAGAACAATGGTTTGGGGAATCGTTTTAGTTGTTATCATTGCATCCATTTTTGGGGTCATTCCTTACCAAGCTGCGTTAATCATTACTTTAATGACAGCTGCCATTATAAATCGCAAGCTATTGTTTAAAATTGATTATTTTCTGCTTTTAACTTTTATTTGTTTTTTCATCTTTGTAGGAAATATCTCGAATACAAACGCCGTGCATATGATGGCCAGTGCAAGTTTGAAGGACGCGGATTCCGTCTATTTCAACTCGATTCTAGTTAGCCAATTTATCAGCAATGTCCCGGCTTCTATCCTTTTAGCGGAATTCACAACCAATTGGAAACCTTTATTATTAGGAGTGAATATTGGGGGACTTGGAACCATTATTGCTTCAATGGCTAGTGTAATTTCCTATAAATTGTATATTCAAAACCATCCAAACGATGGTAAAAAATATCTGCTAAAATTTAGTATATACAATTTTTCATTTTTAGCATTTTTAACCATTATCCCATACTGCATTTTTAAAATCCTTAACATATTTTAACCCGCTATTGGAATAGCGGTTTTTTTTACTTTACGACTAAAAATTTCACCAACGTACATAGTAAAAATAAAACAAAAATATAAAATCAAGGAGTAATCGTATGAACGTAAAATGGAAAATAACTATTTTGATTACGTTACTTTCAGTAGGATTGTTAACAGCATGTAATACTGAAAAAAGAGAATCATTAAATCAGGAAAATGATGTAAACTTCCGTCCTGTTCGTTATGAACGTAAACCGAATAGTAACGAAAGCAATAACGATTATAAAAACCAAGATGACAGACTCGACGTACAGGATGAAACCCCTGAGAAAAAAGATCAAAAAAGAAGATAAAACCTCCATATATTCATAAAACAAAACCATACCAACAACTACTGTCCACCCCAGACGGACAAATAGGCTGTTTTGTCCACGAGCGGTGACAGGCACCACAAAAAGGCACCACAAAAAAAGGCGCCGAATGGCGCCATTTATCCTGTTTTTTTCATAAGGTATTTGATTTTGTCTACTACGTTTTTTGGATGTGGTGTGCTGTTGATGAGCAGCAGCAGTTGGATGATGACTACTGGCAGGAATGTTTTTCTGTATGCCAGGTACTTAGGTTCCCATCCACAGGCGAATTTGCTTTTGAATTCTTTGAGTCCTTTGAAGTTATACATTGAATTCCCATGCAGGTAGGCTAATCTAAAGAACTTTTCACTTTGGAAGGAGTATTTGCAATCTCCTACATTTGAAAGTGGCGCCATCCCCAAACTACAATTCTGGTACCCATTTTCTTTCGCCCATTTAAAGATATGAATGAATAAAACATCCATCGTTCCATGTGGGCTATCTGGTAATTTTCTCATTAGGTCAATCGTAATCGACTTTTTGTGGTCGCTTGCAAGTGTCGCAAAAGCAAGAATTTCCCCTTCTGGATCCTTTAAAAGAGCAACTGGAAAACAAGAAACATATTCCTCACTAAAAGAAACGACCGAGAATCCCTTCTCCTTCTGATTTCCAAGCCAAGCATCTGATATTCCCTTTAACTCAGAAAGGACAGCCTTTGAATATGGCGGCATAATAACGCTAAACGTATAAGAATTACGGGTAAATTTGTTAACCCTCGTTCGTAATTTAGCTCCCTGCTTGCCCTCGATGGAAAAGTTAGGAAGATTTACAATTGCTTCTTCCCCTAACTTTAAAAAACGATAGCCAGTATCATGATACAAATGCATGAAACGCGGACTGATTTGATAGAAAATCGGCTTAAGCCCTTTGCTTACACTGTATTCTTGAAATTCTTTAATAGACCTCGGAATCAATGACTCTGGACCGATTGGGTCTCCTAATACGACAATTTTATTACCTATTCTCTTATAGACAATTAGCACATTTTCTTCCGCCGCCCAATATACATCCTTATCCTGTAATAAAATTAGATGGGATATATGATTGCCGCCATTTTCTTCTAAGAAAGCTATCACTCGGTCTAGTTGAGAGTCAATATTACCCGGAGTGAATCTATTTTTAGATTTTAATTTTATTAAAGTTACAAAAGCAAAAATCAGGATTAAAAAATACCATAATGCGGTATCAAACATGCAGGCACTACCCCCTAGTATAGTTCACCTAAATAAAGATACCATAATTATAGATTGATATGAATATTGATTTTTTCCAATAAACACAAAATGCTTGGATTTTTTACGGAATCCAAGCATTTTTAATGTTCTATTTTAATCTTCAACTTTTTGGGTGTAATATTGATAGCCAAGGTATTGATAGTTTTGTCTCTTGTACATTTCTTTTGGGGTGTCTTGACCATCTGCAACTAGAATAACGGTCTTATCGTGGAAGGTATCCATTACAAATTTTTGAATTCTGCTGCCGATTCCTTTTCTTTGAAAAGCTTCATCCACACCTAAGTTATCAATTTCAGCTGTATCTTCTGAAATAATGACATCCACTGCTCCCGCTGGCGTTCCTTTATATAACGCAAGCAGCTGCATGAATTTTGGGTCCTCAAAAATCATCTTATTTAACTCTACCTTTTGTTGGGCAAAATTACTGCCAAATACGATATCCTGCTGATACTGTAAAGCAAGAAAAGCTTTTAAATTTTGTTCTGTTACAATTTGAACCTCAATATCAGGGTGATCCTTTACCTTAGGAAATTGATTTGGCTCAATACCATATAATTCTAGAAAACCAATATCATAATTTTTCTGATTTAAGTAATTCACAAACTCAGCAGGGATCTCTTCATCGACAGGAAATTTAAACTTCACATGCTTTTGACCATTTTTTTGATGGAAATCTCGTAAATAACGTTCCGCCTCTTTAAATTCTTCTAGTGCAGGAAAGGTTTTAAACTCAATATAATTACTATCATATCGCGATAACATTTCAGGAAAATGGTAGTGTTTGTATAGACTATTTTCAGCAGCGACATGACTATGAATAAAAATATTTTCAAATGTAATTTGCATGAATGCGTTCCCCTTTTGCATGTTTAACTAGTAATTTTTTATAAATCCTTAAGCAATTTCATTAAATCCTCTCTTGTTACTGACATCTTTAAGACACCGCTTTTTTGAAAATCAATGATAGCTTGGAGGGTAAGAATAGTCGGTGGTGCAAGTTTTATTTTTTTATGTTGAAACGCTGTTAATGCTTCTTCCGGCTTAAACCAGCTCGCTCCATCAATTTCCTTTACATCTGGTTCTGGGCTTTGTCCTGGTGGTAGTTTCGCTAGAAAAAATCGGGTATCAAAACGAATCGGACTTTCCTCAGGTGTAATAATTTGTCCGATATAAGTTAAACATCGAGGATCAAAATAAACTCTTTCCTGCTCTAATACTCGAACAAAAGGTATTTCACCTTTTACAAGATCATTTCGATATTTCATTTCTTTTTCCTTTGGCAATAGAACCGGTAAACCATCTATCGTATTAGCCAACAGTATCCCAACTTCTTCAAACAATTCTCTAGCCGCAGCAATATAATGGGAAAGACAAATGGAAAGTGGTGCTTCATCACTATTCACATAGTCATTTTCAACCAATAGATCATGACTTTCTAAGGCTCCTCCCGGGAAAACGTGAAATCCACCCATAAACTTCATGGTCACTGGTCGTTTTGTTAAATACACCCTTGATAATTCGTCCATCAATACTACGGTTGAGGCCGGTTTTGGAGTTGCAGCCAATGGAGTACCACCCCTTTATTATAAAAATAGTATAATCCGATAATATATTTATTCCACTTCTTACAAGATAACTCCTTTATTAATCTTTTATTCTAGTTTTTTCCAATATTCAGATATAAACTCTTTTACCATTTCATTTAAACTAGCTCTTTTTTGCTTTTTTAACCACTCAACCTGATCGATAGGCAGATTTAATTTTAGGCTAATGTTCTCATTCGGCATTTCAACTTTTCTAATCTCTTCTAATGTAATTCCCTCTTCTACATTCGGAAACCATGAACTATTTTCATCGACTCTTTCAAAATCTTCATATTCATCAATATCACCTAAATCACAAAATAGATTAAGCTGTGGTAATCCTCCAGGAAGTGTTTTTAGGTGCATAATCGAATTTATGATTCTACCGTCCTCAAGCTCAATCTCAATAATTAGTGTTTGCTCTTGTTTATATTTTCTTACAGTAACTTCGCTGACAATTAAATCTAATTCAAGCGTATACCCCGATTGGGATTCAAAGATATAGATCACGCTATTAAAGATATGTATATTTTCACCATCAATTTTTACCGACTTCACTGCAGCCATTAAACCATTCCCCCATACAATGTTCCACACAATACTAATAATAATGATTATAACCTATTAAAATACAAACAGACTTATTATCTATTTTAGTATTTTTTCTTAAAATAACAAAACCCTAAATAAATGATTAATTTATCATTCATAAGACTGGTATGAAGCCATTATATATATACCCAAAAAAGTGACTGTAAAAGTCAGAAAAAAAGCCACAGCAATGCCTGTGACTTTTGTTTTTTCATTCATTCTTCCTGCATTTGTCGGTAAAGCTTTAACTGTCTATCAACCGTATGCTGCCAGGTAAAATTGTTTCTTACCCGCAAAACACATTTCTTGCCCATTCGCTTTAGTTTTACAGGATTTGATAGTAAGTAGAGGATGTGTTTAGTCAAGTCTTCTCGGATATTAGATGGATCTATTAAATATCCGGTTTTTCCGTGTTCAATAATTTCAGGTATACCACCAGATTTCGTAGCGATGACAGGGGTACCTGTTGACATGGCTTCTAGATTTACAAGTCCAAAAGCTTCATTTGGGGCGGAAGGAACCAATAGTAAATCTGCTATTTGAAACAATTCGTGAATCTTATTATTCGGGATAAAAGAAGTAAAAACAACGTGGTCCTTTACACTTTCAGCTAGCTTTTTTAAATGGTTAAAATATGCTCTATGTCCAAAAGAGCTTCCAGCAATAATCAGCCGAATAGAGGGGTCAGCCTTAACGATCTCTGGCATAGCTTCTAAAATATGATGCACGCCTTTTATTTTAACCAATCTGCCTGCATATAGTAGAATTCTATGATCGGATACTCCTAGTTTTTTTCTTAATATCTCTAATGATGAGGTACTGTCTAGCTGCCATTTTGGTTTAAATTGGTCAGTATTGACACCCAAATGATTAACAACTATTTTTTTTCCATCCAAATTGGATTTTTCAATTACGTAATTCTTTAAAAATTGGCTATTTACAACAATTACATTTGGCTGAGTTAAATAGTTGTTCAGGTAACGCTTCCGCATGTATGGAGGGGAGATAAAAGTTACCGAATGAAGGGTAAGGATAATTTTAGCAGTGGGAATGGCCTGACGAATGAATTTTACAAATTTAGGCCGATTCTCAATTTGAATGATATCGGGATTATCTATCTTTAGCTGTTTCACTACATTTTGTATATAAGTTTTAGAATTAAAGTAATATCGATAATACGTTAAATTTCCTTGTCTTTCAATGAAAGATTGGTTTTTAGTCTTCTTTCCAAATATAATCACATCTACATCTTTTTGAAGAAGATTGGATGTTTTGTGTACCACTAACTCAACAGAAGTGGATTTTCTACCAGGAATCGGATAAACGCCTGGAGTAATGATAGCTATTTTGAGCCTCGGCACCTCATTTCATCCCCTTTCGAAACCCTTATTATACTAGCTTACGCACCGGGGATAGAAACGTGTGGACAGGTCTCTTCTATATACAAAAAGTTAATGAAATGTTCACAGCTTCTTTTGCTGTATTGCGTTAAAATAAAAACGAATCAATATGTGATGTTCTTCACATATATGCCGTTAGAAAGAAGGAAAGACTGTTATGTCATTATACAAACCCGATCAAATATTAGACATTTCAATTAAAAATGGAATGAAAAAGACAAGTTACCCATTATTAACAACGATGCTGTTAGGTTTCCAGGCAGGTGCATTTATTTCATTAGGATTCCTATTATATATACGCGTTACAGCTCCCTTATCCGAAGGTTTATCTGGACTTAGTGCGATTTTAGGTGCCTCTGTCTTTCCGATTGGGCTCATCCTTACATTAATCGCAGGCGGGGAACTTCTCACAGGAAATATGATGGTGGTTCCATTAGCAAAATTTGCAAACAAAATACAAACAAAACAAGTTTTGAAAAATTGGCTGCTCATCACGGTAAGCAACTTTTTAGGCGCTATATTCGTAGCCTACTTTTTTGGGCATATTGTCGGATTAACAGAAACAGGCGTCTATTTGGAAAGTACCTTACATATTGCTGAACATAAAGTTGATGCTTCCTTTCTTCAAGCTTTTGTCTCAGGAGTCGGGTGCAACTGGCTTGTCGCTGCAGCTGTGTGGTTATCGTATGGAAGTGAAGATATGATGGGAAAAATCGCGGGGATTTGGTTCCCAACCATGGCTTTTGTCGCGATTGGATTCCAACACGTTGTTGCCAATATGTTTGTCATTCCAGCAGTCATATTTGCTGGACACCTCACATGGATGGATTATCTAGGAAACTTTATTCCGGTTTTCTTAGGGAATGCCGTTGGCGGAGCACTCTTTATCGGAATGGCGTATTGGTTTGCTTACAAAAAGAATGAATACACTGTCATTGAAGGGGCTAAGAAAACGGGAATTTTAGATAAAAAAATTGGATTATAAAAATTTTCACAGTAAAAGAGCCGTGGTCATCACGGCTCTTCCATTTTTATTTATTCAAACAACGGACTTACTGCTCTTTCATTATGAATGCGGTCAATAGCCTCTGCTAGTAATGGGGCTACAGACAGCATGGTAATTTTATTCAATCTCTTTTCTTCAGTCTGCTCAATCGTGTTCGTAATCACTAATTCTTGAATCGGTGATGATTCAATTTTTTGAACAGCCGATTGTGAGAGGACAGCATGCGTACAGCAAGCATAGACTGCCTTTGCTCCATTCTCTACTAGTGCATTGGCCGCTAATGTCTGCGTGGTTGCTGTATTAATTAAGTCATCCACAATTATGACGTTTTTCCCTTCAACATTCCCAATGATTTCAAAAATCTCCGAAACATTCGGTTCAGGACGTCGTCGATCAATGAGGGCAATCGGAGCATTTAAGTACTTGGCCATTTTTCTCGCTCTCCCAACAGCACCGTTATGTGGTGCAACCACAACCACATCCTCAAGTCCCTTTTTCTCATAATACTCTGATAGAATTGGGATACCAATTAAATGATCCACTGGAATATCGAAAAAGCCCTGTACCTGTGGTGAATGAAAATCCATTGTCAGTATCCTGGTAGCACCAGATTTTTCTAGTAGGTTTGCAATTAATTTAGCAGTAATCGGCTCGCGGGATCTAGCTTTTCGATCCTGACGGGCATAGCTGTAGTAAGGAATAACGACATTGATCATTTTCGCTGAAGCTCTTTTCAACGCATCAATCACAATCAGCAGCTCCATGATATGGTCATTATTCGGGTGTGAAGTGGATTGAACAATATAAACGTCGCATCCGCGCACACTTTCTTCAATGTTCACTTGAATTTCTCCATCACTGAATTGATTGACCGAACTTTTTCCCACCTCGCAGCCTAAATGCTCAGCCATTTCCTTTGCCAGACTTTGATTTGAATTTAATGCAAACAATTTAAACCCTTTTTGTAATTGATACGGCACTTTATGTCCCCCATGCTTTGTTTATTTACAATTCCTTAACGTCTCATTTACCTATTTTACATGAAATGAGGTCATTAGAACAATATTTCATATTGGAACCTTCGAACTTAAGGCAGCCTTACCAAAATATTTTTTTGCCAATAAAAAAATAGCTTAGTGTAAAGTCTTTTACACTAAGCTATTTCACACGTTCACATCCCGACCTCATCAGGTACATACAAGTCAAATGGAGTGGCGTTGTATGGGAGGATCGATAATTTCTCTTCTATGAGCCGGTAACCCCGGCCATATGGGTCTTGCCGGTTTTCGAGTTGTTCTTTCAGCATGCTGGCGTATGGAACTTCTCCCATTTGGGTCATCATGTGTACTTCTACCCAAGAGGCAAATCCCTCAAGTTCATCGATTTGCAGCTGATCCACTTGTAAATTCTCAAATTGCCAAATATGCGTTAGTTCATGGGCTAAGGTGGAAAGTGTATGATTTCGTGGTGACCCGTTTTCAACTAAAACCGTGAGTTTGCCATCACCATCCACACTTGCCTTACCGGTTAAACGAGAATTTCCTGCTTCTGGTATAAAAGGCAACCCGTTCATCTTGTGAATGTCTGCTGCACTTAACACAGATAATGCTATATCTTCAGGTAAGTTTACTAAATATACATTTTTAAAAAATTGACGAACTTCTCTATAAAGCGGCTCAACTCCTAGCACATGGTCGATAGCCGATTCATTACAAGTAAAGCACCTTTGTCTGCCATCATTGAGTTGATGGATTTGTGCCGCAGAAACGGTATTACCACAGAACACACATTGCGTTTCACTTGTGCTGATTTTTATGATATCTTCATCTCCCACATGTCCAAGATAGTCTGTTCGAACCTCCCTTAGTTTTTTCCTCGTTAACAACTTTTCTAAAACAGCTAACGTTTCCCATAAGGCAAGTTCCGCAGGATACTGGTCGTAACCAAAATAGAGATAGTCACTATTCCCATTACTTTCATTTAACAACCAAAATAAATAGTCATTTAAAATATCAAAGATTTTTTCCCAATTATGATGAATGGATTCTACTATCCCCAGGTGGACAGGAGAATCTTCAATCATGTAAAGCGTGATCTTCCCTTCTTCCTCAGGGTCATCCTCTACTTGAAAGGAAGGAATAATCAATTGTAAATTTTCCGACTGGGAATCTCTCTGGTCAAAGAATGATTCATCCAAACGGGCACATGCCTTTACAAAATGGTGGGTATCCGGGAATAAGGATAGAAACAACTCATTGAGTAAAAGCGCTAGAGTGAATTCAATTTTAGCGGCATGTTCAAATTTCCCCTCTTTGGAACAAATCTCAAAGCATAAAAGATGTCCGTTCTCATAATGCCTTTTTATCTGTTCTTCTTGATGATAAGAATGAACCTTCATCGATTTCAAATTCAGCATTTGACTGAATTCTGCATAGCCGCTTGTATTAATCCTCACATCGGCCTGCTTTGCTCCAATAGAGACGTCAAATTGTTCAAATGAAATAGTTTTCTTTTTAAAATTGCGTTCTTCTGACAATCTGCTTATTCTATATTCCGTGATAGGACGGTAATATTTCTGCTCAAATATGTGTTCAAAGGTGACCTCCACTATTCCATGCTCGACATCGACTTTATCAATTTTATATAGCTCTCCATTAAAGGAATGGTATTGGCCAGGCAGGTATTGTTGATAAAGGTGTCCTTCAAAAATCTCAGCAAGACACTTGTCGTTATGCGTAATCTGAATGAAACCGAACCCTTTAGGTAAAATCTTTTCCTGAGCTGTATAAGGCATCTTATATCGAGTTTTCTTCACAAAATCCTTTTTGAATCGGTCAAAGGTTACGTATTCCTCTGATTCAATACTGTATCGGTATGCTAATTTAGGACCAAAAGCGTTCGAGAACAATTCGTGAACACCCTCGACAACCGAGCGGTAAGAGCTAATTTTCGCTCTTCTTAAATAGCTCTCTACTTCCTCTTCCATGATATAAAAATGACATAACCGCTCTACTAGAGTATAAGCAATGCTCCAAAGTGATTGGGATAAACGTGGAGCTATAGGTGCAATGGTTCGATTGGTACTCATATAGAAATCCAGCTGATCTGCTAAGTAATCTCGAAGTAAGTAAGGAGGGCTGACGATGTGGACGAAGGAAGCTGCTTTGCCGGTTCCTTTCCACAAATTTAAATGCCTCACTATATTGTGTTGATCATCTCGAATGAGAAGAAGTGTGAAATCATCGATCGGAATCGTACGGTTACTGCCCTGTACCTGAATCATTTTTGCCATTTGATCCAATGTTTCTAAATCAAAACCAAGGTCAAATAACGCCTTCTTCATATCCATGATTTCTTGAATACTTTCATTAACATTGGTGTTTTGTTGGTTGATGAAGTGTATAGGTTCAATATTTGCCTTTAATGCAGGCAAGGATAAGACTACTTCCGCTTCTAATTGACGATGCGAAATTTTTGGCAGGATCTTTTGCTGAAACCATTTTTCACCTTCTTTTTTCCAAACCATATAATAAAAATTTTGACTGGTGCTGGACGGTGCAGCGATATCTCTAGGCTCACATTGCAGGAGTGAACGGACGGTATGTTCTATTCCTTCATACCACTCTGTTAAAATGATATATTGTGGTTTCTTTCCGATTAGCTCTCTAACATTTAGGTTAAACGCATGAATGATCGTGGAATAGGTTGGAATCAGCTTTTCTGCCTGGAACAACAATATTCCTTCCAAAAACTTTGTGTTTTCTAACTGACGCAAGTAGTGCAAAAATCGTTTCTCCTTCACCGTATCTGGCGAAACAACTAATACATCAGAATTAATGTTTTGTTCGAGTGCATCTAAATAGGTACTCACCTTCCATAACTGGTCCACCCCTGACACTTCTCTAATTCCCTTAGATACCCATTCTACCGCTTCTGCTGCCGCACCTTGGCTGTGGGCAATGATCAACATCTTCTTATTTTTGGCTAGTAAATGATACAAAGCTGGAAAGAAATAGGAAGAGAAATCATTGTAATTGACATCCTCTATCATCACATCATGTTCTTGAATGATTTCAGACATCATCGTTGTATAGCTTTCATCGATGATGATATTCTTTTTCTTAAATTCTTCGCAAATAGAATGAATAATCAACTGATGTTCTGGATCTGGCGAGATATTCTCATAGGCAAAATGATTTTTTCGAAGATGAAAATGCTCACTCTCCCTTACAATCCCTGCAGCAAGCAATCGTTCTTCCCATAATTCCTTGTATTGTTCAAACAATTCCTCATAGTCTGCGAGTCTTCTAGATACGGCATCATTACCAGCAATAACACCTTCACTATAAGGAAACTGTGTACCATTTAAAAACCAAGCAATTTCCATTAAAAGAACAAAGGAGATAACAGGATAAGTAGGCAAGTACGTAATAATCGAAAGTTCGTATACATTGGCAATAATAAGAAGCACGAGAAGTAGCAGCGGGAATATAGCTGCTAAATTGAAAAAGGCAGAAAGATAGGTCCACTCCTTTTTTAAATAGATTTTTCCCCGGCTTTTAAAATATACGAGCGAAACGGCGCCCTGCTCAGATAGCTTCGTTTTCGATCTGTCCACGAGTTCTTTCGGATAAAGAATAGAAGCACTCTTTTTTACTACTTTCACTAAGGGTTTCAATATTCGCTTATTTTCAAGAGTCTTATACGGCAAACTTCCGGCGATTTTCCAACACCATTTTACACTCAATACCGAGAACAAAATCGTTACATTTATCAACAGCTGGACTTTCGGCAATAGAGAAGGCATTTTTTCCTTAAGAAACTCTTGGTATATACCCGTAAGCCATTCATCCAGAAGCAGCCAGGATAAACAAATAAATAATGCCACTAGCGGAAAGACAAGTTGTTTATAGCGCTGCTCCTGGGAAAAGTTGGCGGTATAGAGAAGAGAGAAACTGATACCTAAGACGACAAAACTTCCCAATAATTCAAGGTATACGTTCATAGTTTATACACCTTATCTTCTTGGATTCGAATTTGGTCAAGTTCATGAAAATAGGTTGATTGATATTGTTCGATGGCACTGCCGAGATACACTTCAATCCCATGTCCGTTTACGCCCTGTACCCCTTGCTGTTGAAACGGAGAATAAATAGGATTCTCGATGATACTCTTTTCAAATTTAATTCCTGGTACTCTAATTTCGTGCTTAGCAGCAAACGGTTCTTTATTCATCTGGAGGATATGGAGCAATCGATTCGTCATCTGAACGAATTCTTCTAATTTAATAAGGTGGTAGCGGTAAAGAAGATTCTGTATTTTCTTTTCTTCTCCGAGCAGTGATAATTTTTCGAAATATTTACGTAACGAAAAAAGCTTGAATAAATGGTTTAAATAGTCATTATATTTGTGCTGGGCATCGACTTGCATTTGATAAATATTCTCGGTATACTCATAGGTTTTTTCTTGAAACTTCCATATGTGATAATAGGATTTTCGTTTGGTAAAAAAATACCCGCAATACGTAACAAGAAGCGTGACAACAGAACCAATACCAAAATAATAGGCTGGTACCTCAGCAGAGTCATTTGACCCCAGCATATGCAGGAAAGGAATGATTAGAATCATAAAAATCAGGATACTCATCATCAGGAACTGCCGCTGATTCGGCAGTAACTGCAGGAGAAAATGCATTTGGTTTTTCGCTTGGGTCACAAAACCTTTCCATTTAGAAAGAGCTTCGGATATTCCAGGAGCTGAATCAATGACATCTCTTTGCACCACCCCGATTTTTTGAAGGATGTCCTTTCTATAGTCATTAATCTCAATCAATTCTTCCTCTTCCAGAAAATCATTTCTTCTTTTTAACACATTCAATTTTTTTATCGCTTCTCTTGATTTTTTTAGCAGTTCATTTTCGCGGTCAATGAGAATGGTTTCAGCTTTATAAAGCTGATCCTGCCATTGATCATAGAATTGATAGGTAATTTTTGAACGATTCGACAGTGGGTGATTGATATCTCTTCTTTTTTCAATACTTGCTGCCGTATAAGGGGAAAAATCATCGTCACGGAATCGATTGGTATGATACTGGTTTTGCAGCAATAATTGATCCTCTAATTGCCTTTTCGCCTTTAACAAACTTATAAAATAATGATTGAGTAATGTTTCCAGCCTCTCTTTTTCTAATGAAATCTGTATCACACTTGTACTTCCCTTATCCAGACGTTCAATTAGTTTCGGATGGTGGCTGATCGTAAGAAGAAAATAGGTGAGTTCCAAGAAACCTTTCATTCTTTCCCGATGAGAACTTTGAATAATTTCGTGACGAATGAGGCGAATATCGCCGATTTCACTTTGGATGCCCACATGAAACTTCAAACTGCTTGAAAGCTCTCTTGAAGGAGTAAAATACGTTAAAGAAGGGGTTAATGGCAGCGTGCGTATTTGTTTAATCTTTTTCTCAAAATCTTCCATGACGATATCAAGCTGATCCTTGGTCATCCATTCATCATTACTCATTTTCTCTCGGCGTAACAACAAAAGATCTTTCTTTTTGTCGATCTTTTTAGCCAGGCAGGTGGTGACCCGCTCACATTTCAGCTCTAAGGCCTCCATGAATTCTGCACCGGGCTGGTCTAAGATAATATCTTGAAGTTGAATGGGTTCCCCCCATTCTTCATCGAGTTGATTAATTTCCTCCTCGCAGAAGGCATTGCCCACTATCGGCCACTCCGTGCTTTTCAGCAGATAGCCATAATGGTCAAGTTCCCAATAACGTTTTAACCCTTCCTCTATTGGCGCATAATTAGAAGTTCTCTGGATCATATCGACTAAATGTAAAATGCTTTGAGATGGATAGAATCCTTTGTCCTTTAAAGGGTCAAGCAAGTCTGTTCTTATTTCCGAAAGATGCGTTGTGAGTCGTAACCTTCTATTAAGCTCATCATCTAAGTTCAATAGAATAATCAACTGCCAATCCTTAATTCGATGACGGTCGAGATGTTCAATCATTCGATCCACTACCGATAAAAAAAGAGGATTAGAGGCCGGGGCCTCCTCCTCCCAGTAAAACGTTAATTCGTTACTATTCTGCAGCTTATAAAAGAATGGCTCCACTAAATGCCAGTCCTCATATTTTTTGCCAAAATGTATAACAATTGAGTGCATCAATGATCACTCCTTTTTAAAAAAGCTATACTAAAACTCGTTCTTGATTTAGTGCGTTCAGTTTATTATTAATATCATTTAACCACTTGTGGTACTCTTCTGAATCCTGTGGTGTTCTTTGTCTGATTTCGGATTCCTTCCAAAGCTGGTAAATCAAATGGGCAGCACCCCGTTTGGCAGACTCCGTTCTCTTTACCTTTTTGAAGTATTCACAGATCTCGGTTAACAGACATTGTCGTAAACGGTCGGCTCTCTCTGTTAAGGAAGGATTGGAAATAAACTCTTGGTCATAAGCCAGCACCAAATCTAAGATATTACGAATTCCATCTTTTCTTACTCTCGAAATTTCTATCGCTCCACTAATAAAATCATGTTCATCGATATTTCGGTTATTTCTGATTTGAGTTTCCTGTGTTTCTTGGAATCTTTCTAGTATTTCATCGTAGATAACAGGATTATGAGGTAAGGCTTCATGAAGTGAAAAGGTATCTTCTTCTACCTTTTCCCCAAATTTCAATAATAATTTTGTGCCTTGATTTCCACTATATTGATAGACTCTCTTCCCGTCAGAATTGACTAACTGAAGCCAGCCATAGATCACCCCGAGTAATAAAGCACGGTCCGTACGGTTCGTTTCAAGCTCAGCGCGTTCTGGATTTAAGTCTGGCATATACGCAGGCAGATGCCAATTTCGGTCCAAATGCGGTGTAATGGTTCGATTTTCATCCTCATTTAGCTTACTCACTAAACGATGATAGGCCTCATAATAAACACCTGGGGGTTTCCCGTTTTTCCCTGCGGAAAATTTCGTAAAATCACTGACAGATAATCCATAATGGGCACGGTAACAAACGATTTCATTCCGTTTAAAGGCATCATCGACAATTTGTTTTTCGTTAAATAATTCATTTTGCAGCTGCTCCGAGAGCAGGTTAAAACTTTCCGTATGGAGACCCCAATATTTCAAACTTCGATAATCATTTGTAATCGGAACATAAGGCTGTGCCAATTCTTCTATCGCCTTCATTCTTTTATAAAGATAATCATCTGGGTCCAGCCCTAATCGGCCAGCCTCTATTTTAATTGCTTGCGTAATCGTTAAATCTAAATGATCATGGTGCTTACTCGCCAACTCTTTTCGGCAAAAGTTTAAAACATTGTCTCTAAAAAATACTTCCACCTTTGTTTCTTTATAAAATTCCTCAGACCCTCGATTGTTTTTCCGTTCGATAAAACGGTTATAGAGACTCTGATAAATTTTCTGAGAGATATTGTCTGGCAGGAAACCATGATCAACCGATCGGCGAATTCGTTCCCACGTTAGCTCCAGCATTCCCTTGTTTGCTAGAACATATCTTTTCGTCGGATCACTGACGCCATCAAACCTCCTTGCTAATTGATTAATTTCCATCAATAACGTTTCTCTGGTTTCAATTAAATGATCAAAAAATCTTTGCCAGTCCTCGATCATTTCCTTGATCGATTGATTGAGTGCTGAGTAGACTAATTCTAACAACATGGAGTATTTATAGCGATTAAGGGTGCTCAGTTGATGTGTGGCCTTTTCTGTATACTCATCAATAAAATCTTTAAATTGATTTCGAAAAACACTGGAAATGAAACCTTGTTTTAACGCTTTATCCACCCGGCGAACCGCATCATCCACATCACCATCATTACGATCTAAATCATAAATGTCTTGATAGCGTTCCATCTGTTCTTTAAATCTGCGATTCTCCTCTTTTAATTGGGCTATTTTCTTTATAAGTTTATTGTGAATACTGTAGAGAAGATAGCGCACCCCAACAGGATGTATAGGTGAATCTTTTTTCAGAATCCAGGTATTTAACTGGTACCTGCTGCCATTCCCGCCATCCTGAGAATGATAATCCGAGTCAATAATCTGGTAGGCAATGAAATGACTATATTCATTAATTTTTTTGTTAATTTCTTTGGCATAGTCTTCTAGGGCGGATTCCATTCGATTAATTTCTTGTTTTGCCCGGTCTTTTATTTTCAGTTTTCCTCCATCAAGCACACAATGGTCTTCATAATCCTCTTTTAATTCGACATCATCTCTCAGCACTTTTTTTGCATATTCCTCTACCTCGGCCAAGAAAATATCGGCTTTTGAAGCGCCTTTTTTACCTTTATCCTCGATTTCATGAACTTGGAAATCAAGCTGACGGAAAAACGGGTTCGGTTTTTCTTGGTCATTCACAATCTGCTCAAAGTATTTAACATAAAGTTCTCTTATCTTTGGTTTTTCATTATGAATCCCATTTCTTAAGTCATCATCATGCCGCTTCTTTTCATCATTAAATAACTTATCCAGCCGCAGCCAAGAGTCATCTAATCCACTAATAGACCAGTTTAGCGCACAATATTCAACAATCTCTTCGTATGGATACGTTAACGAAGCAACACCAGCACCACAGTACCGTGCTTGGCCGTTAGATTCGACCAAACTTCTGATTTGGTTATCTTCCTGTGAAAAACTTCTTGCTGAAATCGGGCTAAAGAGCTGGAGATAAACAGATCGGGCAACCTGGTCCATATACTCCGAGACATTGGTTAAATGCTGCCCTTTTGTGTTTTCATAATCAAAAAGAAAGCAAAAATCGTAGGGAAGATGTTTATCTGTAATCGCATGTGCCGTTCTGCCCTCTAAATCTATTTGATTCGGCCGGTACTCTAGTTCTATTGTTACATTCTGTTTATGATTACCCGAGGCGCTCAGCGTAATGGCGTTCAGTTCTTTTAAACTTGCGTATCCATTACCTTGGACCGCTTCCCACTCTGTTTGGTCAACTGTATTACTTCTCACTAAAATATCCGGAAGTAAAAATACACCTCGAATGAGTACACTTTCCGAGTTCAACTTACGTTCCAGCATTTCCCGCAGATAGAGAGCGATTTGAAGAAAAATCCCTGATCCTGTACCGCCCACTAAGGAACTAATAATAATCACTCGGACATTATACGATTGGGTATGGCTGTCGACAGGGAAAATTCGTTCAATCCCATCCCACATGGCATTTAATTTCCCTTGTGACATCGATGAACGAAAAGCAAGTCTTGATACCGCCCGAACTTGACCGGCTCCATCAGTCATCGTCTTCCGTTTGATCTGGGGATTATTTGGAAACCATTTTAGTACTTCTTTATTCGCCTGAAGGTATTCATTTACCGAATGGCTTGTGCTTGTTTGTGTAGCGCTGTTTCTTAGGTGCTCTAATTTAGAAATGCTATTGGCATCCGTATCAAACGCATGGATCGCGACCCTTCCCCGCTGCTCAGGGGGAACGCGTCCATATACCATATTGGCAATATTACTCCCTATTCCGCCTAGACCGATTAATATCGTTGGAACATTAAAACTCATCTTGGTTACCACCTCTTAAAGTACTTTTAATGGGATTTAATTATATAAACTGAATGGTAGTTACTCCTCTCAATTTGAATCTCATCGTTATGATAGATTGGTATATCTGCTTTTTTACTTCTTCCCTCAAGCTTTTCATGTCTCACAATAAGGTTTGGGTCCTGTGATTCTTTCACAAGTAATACACGGTCCTTTTTTCGATCTGCTTTAAATGTTAAATCACCAATGGTCTTTTTTTCCGCTAAATAAGGGACAAGCCATCTTTTAACCCAATTGGTGTGAAAGTTTTCTGTCATCCCGCGCGCGTCGCGGAGCCTACTTCGCTTCCTGCTTTGCTTGTATTCTATCGAAATACGATTTTTGTCAAACCTTGGTTTTATGATAATTCCAACGATATACACAAGCAGAGCCAGCCAAAGTAATGCTTTTACAGCGTCCTTGCCATATTTCTTAAGTAGTGAGATATCTTCAATCGTGAGTGTAAACGTCTCTTCAGCGATTTCATTAGGATACTGACCGGGAAGTGTAACATGAAGGGGCACGTCACCTGTCGATGTTCGGAAGATCGGCGATAAACTCTTAGGATAGATGTGAATTTGATTCCCTTTTTGTTCTTTTTCAATTTTTATATTGCTGGGAGTTTCAATTTTGAGCTGCTTGAAGACCTTTTTAAGCTCTTCTGAACTCATTTCGTCTCCATTCACCATGGGAGTAATCACAAAGGGAGCTGCTTCGTTTAACTCATCTAATGGCGTCCTCCACGTATCAGTATTGGCCACAAGGCTCAACTTTCGAGCGGGGTTAACTTGAAGGCTTGATTCCTTTACTTTTTGATAGAATCCTTTAATATTAACTTTTACGTTTACAGGAATTTCTTGCTTTTGTGGTAATGTGAAATCCCCAATGAATTTATTAACCTTAGCATCATAGTTAAGGGGGAACTTCACTCCACCAATATCTGCTTCTACTTCAAACAAACTTTTCACATCAATATCGCGTAAATCGATTTCTTTATCATTACTCTCACTTTTCAACAGAGTCGCTTCAAGCCTCATCTTACTGCCTGCAAAGAAAACCGCAGGATCATTAGTCAGTTTCCCGCCGCCATTGTGTTTTTTAAAATCAACTCTAAAATCAATCGCCGGTTCCGCTAAAATTTGGATGGATTTTTGTTGTTCGTCGGATAGCGGCTTATCAAAGACAATCTTGTATGTGCCTCTTTCGATCACTCCGTCACCATTCACGTTTTTAAAATGCGTGAATGTTCCTTGAATCGGTGGTTGTAAGTTTGCCGGGTCATTGGGGGTAATAACTTTGTATGGACCCTCCATTCCTTGTTCGATACGCTGGTTGTTCATATAAAATTCTTTGAACAAGGCATTCTCTTCAGCCGACTGTTCAATGAGAGTAATTCTTCTTAACGGGAAAGGAGATTCTAAGACTAATTGATTTCCGTTCCAAACTGGATGTAAGTCAAACTTCTCCTGTTCACTCGGGTCGCGGTTCGTCATAAGCGCTGCAACCTCATTTATGCGTTGGATGATATCCTGCTCACCATTGCTCACTAATACATTCCCTGCAGAACTTTCTGTCCATTGACGTTTAAAATCAGCCATAATATCTAATTCTTCCGTACTCAAATAGGACTCAATGGGAATCAAGGTGCTTTGAAAACTAGCACCGTTTTGATCCATTTTCTCCTTTAGTTCTCTCAAACTAGTGAAAAGGGCATTCTTGTTTTCTTCAATTTGCGCTGTTGTAAGCTTTTGTTCAAGATGGTTAAGTTCATTAAAAATTCCATCCGTTAGAACAATTAACCAGAATTCCGAGTTTTTATTACTATCGGCAGCTTTTTTCAATTCATTGATCGCTGTATGTACTGACTCTAGCGGTGTACTTTTTTTCCCCGTCCATGCTTGAATTTGATCAATTTCGTGCTGACGGATTCTTTCATCTAATTCAATCGGCTCCGGTACGGTTGGTGTGCTCATAGAAACGACCCTTAACTGGTCCTGTTTTTCTAAAAGCGCAACAAAGCTTTGAAGAGCGTAATTTGCATACTTCCAATTATCGATAGGAATATTGCCAGACTGTTCCCACATACTCCCAGAATCATCATATACAAGTGCAACTATTTTATTTTTAGGAATACTTGAATCACTTTTTGCTTCCGTCGCTGAAGCTAAAATGCAAAAGGAAACAATAAACAGAACTTGCATGATAACAAGATGTTTATACTTAGCTATCATTCTTTGAACTCCTTTCACGAACGAGCGAGCACGGTAAAATAACACGTTTTGAATAATTACTCCTATCCTATTCAAAACATTTATAACGCATGACCCAATTGTAAAAGTTTAGCAAAAAACCTGTACATATCATGGGGCCTCTACTATATATCCAGCCATAAACAAAGAAAACTCCCTGCAATGGGAGTTCTCAATTGGCTATTAAACTAGGGCTCAAGTATACAAAATTTGCGACCCTTTATTTATTTTTTATGTGACCTTTTATGACAAATATTTTTTTGGGTTAAATTCTTGAGTATCGTGATCACAATCCTTCACAAACGGACATAGATTGCATTCATGAAAGTTGCTGGTCTTAAAGTAGTTGGAAGGATCCTCAATGGAATATTTCATGACTTGCAGATAATTAAGACCTTCCTGTAAATCTTCAGGGGTCGGTGTAAAGACATGCTTCTTTCCATCGAGAAGTGTAACGACTTCTACTTTCTTCGGAGTTCTGTTCAATACCTTTTCAGAAAATACAATCGTCAGATGATAGTAGAGCGTTAACATTTCTGGCGTTGCGTCGACTAAGTACTTTTTTATCACAAAGGAAGAGTCAGACCACTCGGCAACATCAAAAGTTAAGGATAAATCAACATCCAGTTCTTCAATATATGTAGTTAGTTTTTCAAACAAAAACAAAGGTGGAGATTCCTTGGATTCCGCCTGAATATGTGTTAGTAGATAATCTGTTATTTTGGCAATCACCTTATAATATTGAATCCTCGATTCAAATAGTTGAGGTGAAACCTTACTCCAATATTCATCCACTAACATAAGTACTTTTCCTGAATGACGGTGTTCCGCAGGGAGCTGATAAAAAGAATACACAACTTTATTCACCACGTGTTGTACCACTTGTCTCCAGTTGATCGCACGTTTTTTCTTTTCATAAAACTTAAAGTAAAATTTGTAAGGACAAATGATAAAGTCTTTTAAGTTTTCTTCTGTTATCGACTGTATTTGATTCATTTTCCAACCCTCCCATGAAAACATTTGCAGTTAATTTGATAATAATTGATAATGATTATCAATGTCAATTGTTATTTCTAATTTAGCTGCTAAATTATTGGAATTGTTAATTTGTTGTCAAGAATCTTGTTCTGCTTCATATATTTTTTGCAGGATGACAATAAAGGAGGACAAATGGATGATGACATCAGAGGGTATGCGTTTACGAAAAATTCAAAGGCTGGCTCATGAAATTATGGATGAGGTAAATCTCAGAAACGTGCAAATGCCGCCAGAACTCCTGACCATGGTAATCGATAATCTATCACGTGCAGTTGGTGATTTAACCGATCCTTCAGGTAACTTTTCTTTGAGTTATCTAGAAGAAAAAGTCGGTAACGCCCACTCCCTTCTGGTTCGAAAGAGACAATCAAATCGTTAATAACCAATTTTTCTAAATAATAACTAGCCCACTACATGGTCTGATGGGACCCATGCAGTGGGTTTTCTTTTTATAAAATTATTGAAACACAGCATGATGAGATTCATAATAAGGAATGGAAGGATGTGGGAATATTGAGCAGATATTCAATTGAAGAATTTATCAAACAAACAGAGCAAAAGGATAAAGGTGAGGGATTTTTTGAATTAGAGACACCTCGGATGCTGGAGGTAAACTTAGACGGGCAGGTTTGGGCTAAAGCTGGGTCCATGGTTGCGTATCACGGGGAAATAAAGTTTGTCCGTGAAGGAATATTAGAGCATGGTCTTGGGACTGCGTTAAAAAAGGCTTTTACAGGAGAAGGCGCTTCTCTCATGAAGGCCAATGGGAAAGGGAAATTATATCTTGCGGATAGCGGAAAGAAAATTATTATCCTCAATTTAAGTAATGATGCTATTTTTATTAACGGGAATGATCTATTAGCATTTGAACCTAGTATTAAGTGGGAGATTAAACTAATGAAGAAAATTGCCGGTATGCTTGCTGGCGGGCTGTTTAATGTCCGCTGTGAAGGAACTGGAATGATTGCCTTTACTGCTCACTATGAACCTATCACATTAAGAGTGACACCGGGTAATCCTGTCATTACGGATCCAAATGCAACGGTCGCCTGGTCAGGTAATCTGATGCCAACCTTTCAAACGGATATTACGTTAAAAACACTTCTAGGAAGAGGCAGCGGTGAATCGATTCAAATGAAATTTGAAGGTGACGGCTTTGTGGTGATTCAGCCTTTCGAGGAGGTCTACATGAGAGCGAAGCAAAACATGTCATAATAGATTTTAAGTCCTCTTGTCTTAAGACATCGAGGACTTTTTAGGGTCGATATAAGAAAAATAGAATTTAATCTCCTTTTCGAAAACCTTGTTGTTTCAGCATTTTTCCTACGTCCTTATAACCATCATTTATATAGAATGGATCCTTATAAAAATTAGCCATTCTTTGTGTCCAGGTAGATCCTCCGCTTTGTCTTCCTTTTGTTGCTTCACGGTGGATGTGATTAAACTTCTCGATTTCTTCATGAATATTCTCATTGTATTTTTCTTCATGATAGATAGCTTCCTTTGGTAATCTAGGTACCAAATCTGGTATTTCACTTGGGTAACCAATACATAAACCTGAAACTGGAATTACATAATCTGGTAAATTCAGAAGTTCAATGTATTCAAGTGGACTTCTCCGGATTCCGCCGATTGGCACTGTCCCTAACCCGAGCGATTCGGCAGCTGTAATGGCATTTCCAAGTGCAATACCAACATCAACCGTTCCAACTAGTAATAAATCAGGATTGACAGCAGCCTTAAACTCAATTCCTTCCATTTCACAAGCCACCTTAATTCGGTGGAAATCTGCACAAAACACAAGAAAAACGGGTGCTTCAATAATATGTTTTTGGTTTCCTGCAAGCTCCGCCATTTTCTTTCTTCGCTCAGGATCTTGAATTAAAATGATCGTAACGTGCTGACCATTGACCCAGGATGGGGCTGCTTGGGCAGAGCGAATAATCTTATCCAAATCTTCATTTGAAACTGGTTGATTAGAGTATTTCCTGATTGAACGATGTGTCAACATGGTTTCCACCACTTGGTTCATTTTTTGTTCCTCTTTTTTCATATGTAATCATCCTTATTTGTATTTATTCTACTTGGAGGGTAATCAAGTGCCTTTTCTGATTCCGCTTGCCTGATTTTTTACTTGTACGGGATTCAGACGAATATTTCCAGTTCTTACACTATCAAAAAAGTTGCCCTAAAGGAAGAGCAACTGGATTTGTAGATTATATAAAGTCACTGAAATGTAAATGTATTACTCATTCCCATTATGTGGTTCTGGTCGGCCCACAGGATAAAGTAATGATATTCTGTTCCTTCTATTACAACCGGAGTTGGATACCGCACAATCAATGCTGCTTGTTTTCTCATTTCGACTGGTTGGTCTTGGGACGGGAAAATCAAGCAAGCTGGTTGATTTCCGATACGAGTGTGCTGGATGCGAGGCTTGGTGCCATATGGGTTCAGCTGGTGGAAGGCTTCATTTTGACATACCACGTCAATCGGTTGGTCAGAGGCTATGGCTGCAATTTGAAAGAAACCATCTTCTCCCTCGTATCTTTCATCGTTTACTCGCTGCCAATGGGATGGATATTGAAAACGAGCTTTATAGACTGAATTGGAGTATGTTTTTTTGAGAAAAGTGATTGGCAGTGGTGACCATTGCAATGCGGTAATTGAACCGCCTTCTACAAGTTGGATCGGAACGGGATGAGTTAAGTCCACAAGCCAGATCTCACTGGAACTGCCTTGCTGCTTACATCCAGAAAGATAGGCAATTTTCCTGCTATCTGGCGACCAGGTCACAGGGGTGGCAAAGCAATCGGAAATGGCTCTCGTTACTTCGTTCATTCCCTGTCTTCCAGCTGTTCTAATCAGCGAGAAATACCCAAGGTTTTCGAAAGCAGTTGCACTATATGCGATGCTTGAAGAATCAGGTGACCAGGCTGGGAAGTAATTTTTCGCTAATGGACCTCCTTTTACTTCTATTACGTTTCCAGTTGCAAGGTTTACACTGTATATGATCGAGATACTAGCACCTGGGGTCGTATATAAAGCATAGGTTCCATCAGGAGAAAGACGAACATTATTAAGTCGTCCACCTGTATTTCGAGTGACTTGCACCTTACCCGTTCCATTGGTTTTGATGCGAAAAAGCTGGCTTACACCCCTGTTATCTGCTTGTTGAAAAAGTAATTCCGTCCCGCTCGGAAACCATTGTGCGTCGGTTGCGCCAGAAGCATTTAGAATACGGGCTCGATGAGTGATTACATTGTAAATGACGAGTCCATTTGTTCTTGTATACACAATTTCTTGGCTATTCGGAGACCAGTCTAGATAAACAGCCGATCCGTCTGCAAACTGGTCGATTTGCGCAGTACTGTTATCAACTAAATTAAAAATGTTTAGGATTCCATTTTTTCCAACAAAGGCAATCTTTGTGCTGTCAGGTGACCAAAATGGAGTGGAATAAGATTCTGCTAATCCATTCGTGATCTGTTGGTTCACACCGTTACTAGGATTATATATCCAAATATCATAGCTGCCACTTCGATTGGAGGTATAAGCAAGTAAACCTCTGTCTCCAGGAGGAGCGTATGGAATGATGAGGTTCACACCTGGTGTAATAACGGCAGAGGACAGGTTATTAACTTTCATGATTAACTCGAAATTGTTATTGCCCCCTGTTATGACATTAAAACGGCTTGCGATTTGGAATAAGGTATCTCCCGGCTGGACCACATAGTAAGGGACACCAGGTGGTACTTTCAACAGCTGACCCGCTTGGATCACATAAGGCGGCTGAAGCTGATTATTTTGGATAATCACCGAAGCAGGAACCCCAAAATTTTGAGAAATTTGATAGACTGTATCTCCTGGTTTCACACGAATGACATCTACACCAGGAGGAACGGAAAGCTGCTGCCCCACAAAAATCGAGTTTGGCGAAGTCAGATTATTCGCCGCAATCAGCGACTCTAACGGGAGCTCCCATCGTCTCGCTATCTGGTAAAGTGTATCTCCGGGACGGACTGTGTAAAATATCTGCATTAACTTACCTCCAATCTATTCATTACTTTTAGATGGACTCACCTCATTTCCAGTTCTGCTAACTGAATAACATGGGCAATCCCTTTTGCCTACATGCTATTCACCTTTAGTGTTAAAGTTTCGTATTATATGCGAGTAAACTGCACTAAAAAAACCAACAGCATTTATATCTTGCTGTTGGTTCTTGTATAACCCAAGTTTTAGCTTCTTTTATTTAGAGAAAATCCTTTTCCTATTGGTGCATTTACAGTTGAAACCATGTTGTTAACGGCACTAAACAAAGCTTTTACAGAGGACGTCATAATATCTGCGTCAATCCCGCAGCCCCAATATTCAGCACCATCCGCTGAAGTAATACCCACATAAGAAACAGCGTTAGACCTGGACCCACTCTCAAGCGCATGCTCCTTATAAACTAAATCTTTAAATTGGATATCGAGCTGGGTTTGAAGAACATTGCTAATAGCGTCAAGTCTTCCATTCCCGGTACCCGTAAATTCATGCAATTCGTTATCTATACGGATGGATACAATGGTTTCGTAATGATTGCCTTGGGTAGGACGGTAATTCATAAACGTGAGCGGAGCACTAATATTCACATATTGTTGAGTGAAAATTTCATAGATTTCATCTGGCTTAATTTCTTTGTGCATTCGGTCAGATTCATCTTTCACCTTATATCCGAAGTTCTCACGCATTTTTGCAGGCATATCAAGCCCATAATGCTGCTCAAGGATATAGCCAATACCCCCTTTACCAGATTGGCTGTTAATTCGGATGATATCTCCTTCATACTCTCTGCCAATATCCTTTGGATCAATCAATAGATAAGGTACTGTCCAGTACTGACGTTCTTCTTCCTCACGCCATTTCATCCCCTTGGAAATAGCATCCTGATGGGAACCTGAGAATGCAGTAAAGACGAGGTCGCCGCCATATGGATGTCGTTCATGAACCTTCATTTTTGTCAACTTTTCACACCGTGCTATAATTTCACGGATATTTTCAAAATTAAGCTGAGGATCCACCCCATGTGAATACATGTTTAATGCAAGCGTGACGATATCAACGTTACCTGTTCTTTCCCCATTTCCAAACAGTGTTCCTTCGACCCTCTGCGCTCCAGCAAGCATTCCCAGCTCTGCATCCGCAACTCCCGTTCCTCTATCATTGTGTGGATGCAGGGAAAGGGTGACATTGTCCCGGTAATTTAGGTGATCTCCCATAAATTCTATTTGGCTCGCGTATACGTGAGGCATTGACATGGATACAGTCGCTGGAAGATTAATAATCACCTTGTTCTCAGCAGTCGGCTGCCAAATATCAAGAACGGCGTTACAAATCTCCAGTGCAAACTCCATCTCTGTACCCGTAAAGCTTTCTGGTGAATACTGGAACTGGAAGTTCCCTTCAGTCTCCGCTGCATATTTTTTAAGCAATTTCGCACCTGTTACGGCAATATCGATGATTTCTTCATTGGATTTTTTAAATACCTGCTCACGCTGTGCGACTGAAGTAGAATTATAGAGGTGCACCACCGCTTTGTTTACACCTTCAAGCGCTTCAAACGTCTTTTTAATGATAGCCTCTCTAGATTGTGTTAACACTTGGACGGTAACATCCTCTGGGATCAAATCCTGTTCGATCAATGTACGTAAAAACTGAAATTCTGTTTCGGATGCAGCAGGAAAGCCCACTTCTATTTCCTTGAACCCTACTTCCAACAGCAACTGAAAGTATTCTAGTTTCTCCTCTAGGCTCATCGGCACGACTAATGCTTGATTACCATCTCGTAAATCGACACTGCACCAAGTTGGAGCCTCCGTTATGTACTCCTTCTCTGTCCATTTCAAACTTTTGACTGGGGGCATAAAATATCCTCTAGAATACTTTTCAATATTTCTCATTCAAAACAACCACCTTTTCATTTAGTTTTATAAACGTAAAAAAGCCTATCATCTCATAAGAGACGACAGGCTTTGCCTTCGTGGTACCACTCTTTTTGGTTCGTTTAGGATACAAACGAACCCACTTTAAGACTTAATGACGGTGGTCAACCGTTAAGACCTACATATCAGCCTTACCACTCCTGGGCGAGTTGGGGAATTTATTGACTGTCTTTCACCAGCCGACAGCTCTCTTAGCAATAAATATTCCTTAATACTCCCAATCATCGTGTTTTTATCATTTGAATTTTATATTTTCTCTATTCTATACTAAATTCTGATAATTTCCAAGACCTATTGTTCAACTTTTTGAATTTATCTCAATCCTTGTTTGCGCTGATCTATTTAAGAAAAATTTAATACTTACTTTAGATTCCTTTTATATTTTCCTATTAGACTAGGTTTATGGAAAAGATCATTCATTATATTAAAGGAGTAATTTTAAATGACACATGCTCACTTAACATCACTTGTCTTGTCGTTAATATTTCTAATCATTATTGCCGTGCTTCAGAACAAAGGAAAAAATATTAAAATATGGCATATGGTTTTTCGGGCTACATACATTCTTATTATCGTAACGGGAGGTATGCTCTTTTTTGCAGCCTATTCCATTCCGTTATCTTACTATTTGAAAGCAATACTTGGTATCATCATGATTGGTCTGTTTGAAATGGTGATCGTCCGGAAACAAAAAGGAAAGAAAACAGACGTAATCTGGATTGCATTCTCTCTCGTTCTTGTTATCCTCTTTGCTCTAGGGTTTACCCTCCCAATGGGATTTGATTTATTGAAATAATAAAAAGGAGTGTTTCACTGGTGCCTGTCACCTATGAAACACTCTTTCTTATTTAAGGCAAATTTATAGTGGGGCACACACTCTTGAAATTTATTTCATTTTAATAGGAGTTACCACGGAAAACAAACTTTGTGCTGGATCGGTTACATTGATTTCAATAATTTTAAATCCAGTTCCGTTAGTAGTAGTTTCATTTTTGCTTGTTTTGATCATTGGATTCATATTCATCTCTCTTACTTCCTTCCTAACAAAATACTCACAGAAGTTAGTATATGCTGGAAGAAAAATAATGTGCATATTTTTTTCACACTTATAAAAGTATATGTTTTTTCCATGATAAGATTTTAAAATGTCCGTTCATCCCATTAAAACAGCATTTCTCCTGTATGAAGAAATGCGTATCTTGAAAATATGAAAAACCTGAGTGTGGTTACCTCTACAAAGACAATGCCATTATGTATTGCTCCCCAATTTTTCCAATCTTTCTTCTCCTTGTATCTTGAAAACCAACCTTCATATAGAGCTTTTGTGCTGGGATATTTTTGTGATTAACAGCTAACACAATTTCATTGCAATCAGGAAATTCTTTTTGGACAAATTCCCTTAATAACGACATCCCTTGCTTGGCATAGCCTTTTCCTTGGTGAGCATGATTAATCGAAAATGCGGTAAGCAGCATCGCTTTTGGATTATCGGAGTAATCCTTTACCCGGTCGGTGGCGTGTAATAGAAAGAAACCAACAGGCACATTTCCGCTGAGAATAACAATCCGGTACTGTCCATCGGCAACTTCTGTTATCTTTTTTGGTAAAGCCGTAAATTGCTCTTGCTCCTTAGGTAGTTCGAAAGAATTTAATTGAGTTTCAAACTCCTTAGAAAAATGCACTAGTCCAACTGTTTTCATTTTTTTCATATCAAAAAACTCCCCCCTAGTATTCACATAAAAATCTTTCGACACCAGGATACTTTTCTCCTAAGCTCGTTATCTTGAAACCATATTTGCGATAGAATTCAACCGCGTCGCGATTCGTTTCGGCAGATACGGATGTATGGTGCCTGAGTCTACTTTTATCATACTGTTTATGGCTTAAATACCAGTACTTTTTTCATAAATTTTTAAATGCCCGCCGCTTGGACCATAGGCAACTCCGTTATGTTTCCATCCATATTTTTCATAATAATTTTCCAAATCAGTAGTCAAATAAAGCTTCTTATACCCTTTTTTAGCAGCCTCACTCAAACCGTGTTCCAGAAGCTTCGCGCCCAATTCTTGCCCCCGATATTCTTTTTCAACGAATAGGCACGCAAGCCACGGGCATAAATCCTGACGGCTATTAATATCATTTCTCAAGATGGCATACGTTCCAATAATATTTCCATTCTCTGTTGCAACATAGAATCTTGGAAGGTCTTCTGAAGTTTTAGCGGAATGAAGAATACAATCCTCGTAAAACTTATAATTATCTTCAGTTCCCCAAACGTTCCAAAATACCTCAATACCTTCCTCCAAAAATTCATTCCCCTTATGAAGCTCAACAATTTTCATAAACATATCCCCCTTGTACCTTTCTTCATTGTGAGAAGTACGAATTACGTCATTCATTATAAAGCATTTAAAACGATTTTTTCTTCCGTTTTTTCCTCTTTGATCATAATGGCTCCTGCCACTCCCATCAAAGAAAACAGAACAGGAATGATAAATCCATAATGATATCCAATATTGATAGAATCTTGAGGAAAGAAATCTAGTACCTTTCCGAAAACAATCGGTAACAAAACAGCACTTATAAATCCACCCATATTGGAGAATCCTGTCACAACCCCTACCTCTTCAATAGGAAAGGATTTCCGCACCACTGCAAATGTCAATGCACTTGCACCATTTCCAAAACCTATGATGAAAAATAAAATGACTACTAGTATAAATGAAGGGTTCACACCTGATAGAACCAATCCTCCCCAACTTAAAAAGGTAATGATGTGAACAAAGGTATAAACTTTTTTCATAGCCCCTAGTCTGCTTGTAATCCAGCTAATCAAAGGGCCGCCAAGAATGGCTCCAAAAAGACCATACATCATTAGCTGACTCGCTTCTGAACGGGATAAATCCAGTACATGGATTCCATACGGTACTCCCCATGAACCGATAAATCCTACATACGCCCCAACTAGCCCAAAGTGACATAGAAACGTTGCCCAAGCCTGACGTGCGGCAATCGTTCGGCGCAGAATCACCCAAACACTTTCTCGATTTTTGGCACTTTTCTTATTCAATTCGAAATCATCTTTAAAGATTCTTTTAGGTTTCAAGACAAGGACAGTATATAGAAAATAAGATAATAAAACTAAAATGATACCTATTGTGAGGAAAGGTGTTCTCCAACCTGCGAATGAAATCCACACAGAAAAGGGAACAGTAGCCATTAATGAGCCTAGGCTTGAAAAGAGCGAGATCACACCCAATAATTTTACAAATTCATTTGCTTTAAACCACTGGCTTAATATGATAACTAGATTGACAAAAATCATTGAATCTCCTATACCAACCAAAAACCGGGAGAAAATCAAAACATATTCATTTGGCGAAAAATTGTAAATAATGCAGCCTATTCCAGTAAGAATGGTGCCCAAAATAAGAAATCGATTGGGACCATACCTGTTTGATAATAAACCGACCGGAATTTGAAATCCTGCATAAGCAAAAAATTGAAAACTACTCATAAGACCTATAACAGCCGCGGAAACATGAAAATCATTCATCAATTGGTCAGTTATAAGTCCTGGAGCAGTTCTTTGGCTTATTATGATAAAGTAAGCCAATAAGACGGTACTAAAAACAACCCATCTATAGCTGCTTCCCTGTTTGTTCATTTAAAAAATCCTCTTCTATTTGTATTTTGGTTTAACCCAAGCAATACTGGAAATATCGCTGCCCAGCCGATAATAACATTATAAACTAAACAATATTCTACTTGTTAAAATCTGTCTATAATTGATGATTTTATTAAAGAAGAATCTTTATTCTATTTTCAATAAAAAAGCAGAGCAAATTCAGATACGTGAATTACTCTGCATAAATATTTTTTATGGATTGATAGTTATTATACCCTTACACGTTACCTAGATAACTTCGGGTATAATTCGGCATGACGATTTTTCCATTATGGCTGTATTTATAAAAAAGATTTGTGATGGCACCAACAAAGAATTCATATTCCTTGTCGGACTTTTTTAGTGAATAAGACGCTGAGAGGTTCCTGCCCAAGAATCCTTCAAAATCCATGACTAAATCATTAGGAAACCTTTTAAATTCAAATTCTCCACTCCGAAAAAATGGAATAAATACTTCTTCACCCTCTCCAATTCCACCGCTAAACCCATAAAAATTCGGACAATATTTTTTAAAGATCTCGGCATTTTCCTTTATTAGAGGGCTGTTGAAATCTCTACTATTCCAAACTAGTGCCACCTTCGCGTCCTGCTTCAAAATGCGTTTACATTCTAATTTGAACTTATCCTGGTCAAACCAATGAAATGCCTGAGCTGCAATGACCAGGTCGATACATTTGTCCGGTAAAGAAGTTTCTTCTGCTGAACCTTTAATAGAAATAAAATGTTCAAATGGTTGTAAGTCTTGTTCCGCTTTTGTTCTCATATCATCATTTGGTTCCACAGCTAAAACGCTTACTCCTCTTTCCAGTAGCTGCCGGGTTAGAATGCCTGTCCCTGAACCAATATCTGCAACCCTGCTAGTCTCATTCAAGGAATTTACTGATAGTAAATAATCGATATATTCATTTGGATAACTTGGCCGAGATTTTGAATACACTTCTGCCTTCCCGCTGAATTTATCTGTTGGTTTCATAAGAAATGCCTCCTTTTACAATATCGGTTCCATCTTCATTTGAATAAAACGGAATACCTATGTAATGACAAAAATACAATAAAAAAGGACAAGTTGAGGGGTGTGTTATGTTAAAAATTTTATTGTTTGCAATTTTAATCCTATTAATCTTTTCTATTCTACTTATTATACTTATAAAAAATAAAAAACAAGCTATCCAAATCTACTCGCTCCAAACTTTTTTAGGCAGCAGCTCCAATTCATTTGAAGATGAACCAAATGAGCAAAAGAAGTCATTTATAGACACAATAAATGATTTCTTTAAGGATGATAACGATGTACAGATGGATGATGATCATGGAGATCCTGGCGACGATGACGCTGGAGAATAGACCTAAATCATCTCCTTTTTTCTTTAAACTCCACCTCTAATGCAATCTTATATTAACATAAAATGGAAAAAACTTCTCTTACTTTGGATGGAGAAAAAGCTCTACTTCGTATTGAAGTAAAGCATGCCATAATTTAAGCTAACTTCTTCACCACGTTATCACCACATTTCCCTTTTTGTGCCCCTTTTCAACGTATCGATGAGCTTCAACAATTTCATCAAACGCATAAGCTCGGTCAATGACCACTTTTAACTTCCCTGACTCCACAAGTTCCTTTAGAAAGTTTAGAGCTTCTGGCGTTTCAGGTGAATTTCGACTTAATAGTAATTTCTTGCCGGTTGTCAATTGAGTCCATAGCATTCTAGCATTTGGCAGCGGTTCAGTAACATTAATATAGGTACCATCCTTTTTTAACAATTTCATACATTCTGTAAAGGAACTCTTGTTTACCGCTTCAAAGATCACATCATACGCCTCGTCTATACTTGAAAAATCTTCTGTCGTGTAATCTATTACATAATCAGCGCCCAGTGATTTTACCAACTCTAAATTCGATGTACTACAGACCCCTGTAACTTCTGCTCCAAGATACTTGGCAAGCTGTACAGTATAACTTCCTACACTACCTGAAGCACCATAGACCAGAACATTTTGGCCTCTCTGAATCTTAGCTTTTCTAAGAAAAAATAAGGCTGTGCGTGCTCCAATTGGAATGGCAGCAGCTTCC
The DNA here is from genome assembly GCF_044754045.1 of Neobacillus sp. NPDC093182. Taxonomy (NCBI): domain Bacteria; kingdom Bacillati; phylum Bacillota; class Bacilli; order Caryophanales; family Bacillaceae; genus Neobacillus; species Neobacillus sp. NPDC093182. The sequence goes on along the minus strand of NZ_JBIVOI010000014.1, from coordinate 113,934 downwards.
TCGTACGTGATATTGGAAGGTTTAAACGTTACAGGACCATCTTCCGGCAGACACTTATATTCCGCATAAGCACCAAAACCCGTTAAAGAGGCAGCAAAAACCTGGTCACCTACCTTAAATCTTTTGACATCTTTCCCAACTGACTCAACCTCTCCAGCTAACTCCATCCCCAATATCTCTTTTTTCGGTTGTTTGAATCCTAGAGTAATACGGGCCGGCAGCCAAAAGACAGGAGGCACGGTAAAACTTCGTGACCGAATATCTGCTACTGTTACAGTTGTCGCTTTTACTTTTACCAATATTTCATTTTCCTTAGGAATTGGTTTTTCTATCTCTTTCAGTTGAAGCACATCAGGGGGACCATACTTTGTGTAGACAATGGCTTTCATTCTTATGCCTCCTACTCTCGTTATATAAGTTATTAATATCAGTATCTACTATTTCTTAGAACACAGTTTGACGAAATTAGGCAAGGAAAAAATGCAAAAAAGCAGAAAATTTACAAGTTGTGAATAAAAACTTGCAAACCTTCTGCTCTTTGATTATTTTGCTTACTGTTTTCTGCATTTAATGAACTAATTATAAGCCAGCTCTTTTTCAGTTAGACCGAGCGACTGCTCAGTCGATGAATGTACTTCGCGAAGCAGATCTGGATTTTTCATTAGTGACATACCGTAAGAAGGGATCATTTCCTTAATTTTCGGTTCCCACTCATTGATATATTCCGGGAAGCATTTTTTGATTACCTGAAGCATAACGTGAACGGCAGTAGAAGCACCTGGAGAAGCTCCTAGTAATGCTGCGATCGAACCATCAGCAGCAGTAATGACTTCTGTACCAAATTGAAGCGTGCCTTTTCCGGCCTCAGTATCTTTAATAACTTGTACGCGCTGGCCCGCTACTACTAAATCCCAATCCTCACTTTTAGCGCTCGGGATAAATTCACGCAGCTCTTCCATACGCTGTTCTTTTGATAACAACACTTGCTGGATCAGGTATTTGGTCAAAGGCATTTCTTTAGCACCTGCCGCTAACATCGTTAAAACATTATTCGGCTTTACAGAGGTTACTAAGTCCAGCATTGAACCGGTTTTTAGGAATTTTGGTGAGAATCCGGCAAATGGTCCAAATAACAATGATTTCTTATTGTCGATAAATCTTGTGTCAAGATGCGGAACAGACATTGGCGGAGCGCCAACCTTCGCTTTTCCGTATACTTTCGCATGATGCTGCTCAACAACATAAGGATTGTTACATACCATAAATATTCCGCTTACCGGGAAACCCCCAATATTTTTCCCCTCAGGTATACCGGATTTTTGCAGTAAATGCAGGCTTCCGCCTCCGCCTCCGATGAAGACGAATTTTGCAGTGTGACGTTTCACATTTCCGCTAAACTGATTTTGAACCTTCAGTTCCCATAAGCCATCGCTGTTTCGTTTAATGTCAGTAACACTATGATTGTACTTAACAGCTACATTTTTATTTTCTAAATGGTTAAACAACATACGCGTTAAGGCACCAAAGTTGACGTCGGTTCCCGTGTCAATTTTTGTTGCAGCAATAGGTTCATTCCATTTTCTGCCTTCCATAATAAGCGGTATCCATTCCATCAGTTTTTCCGGATCTTCAGAAAACTCCATCCCTTGGAAAAGAGGATTTTTTGTGAGCGCTTCAAAACGTCTCTTTAAAAAACTTACATTTTGTTCCCCTTGTACCAAACTCATATGAGGCAATTGTCTGATAAATTCCTGCGGATTATGAATCAGGCCGCTGTTAACAAGGTAAGACCAAAACTGCATGGAAACCTGGAACTGTTCATTGATGCTTATCGCTTTACTAATATCTACAGATCCATCCGGTCTTTCGGTTGTGTAATTAAGCTCGCACAGTGCCGCATGCCCCGTTCCTGCATTATTCCATTCGTTAGAGCTTTCTTCTCCCGCGTTTTCAAGCTTCTCAAACACTTTTATTTCCCATTCCGGTACTAATTCTTTTAAGATCGTCCCTAAAGTGGCACTCATGATTCCGGCGCCAATTAATATGACGTCTGTTTTAGTTTCTCCGTTGCTCATTTTTACCAACCTTTTCTTTTAAAAATTTGAAGAAAGATGCAGGGGAACGCCAAGTTAAGCGCAACCAATTCACACACACCTTTTCTGTATCAATTAACACTATTTCAAAGTCTATTATATTATTATAGTTTAACTATATACTATTATATGATAATTATAAATTATTTAAAAGCTTATAAAAAGTAAGAATTGCCCGTACACGGTCTAGAACATAGAAAAACCAAAGTCTTAAGCCATCTGTTGCAATGGTTAAGGCTTCGGCTTGCCATTTCTAAGGATATGCAATACTTTTTTCCTTTTTTGTTAAATCAATTCATATTTGGCTGAGTGCACAAATAGCTCCCAGCGGATATTCAATAATCGCATAACTCCCACGGCCTTCACCTTTAGGCTCAGAGAGAACTTTGCCGCCCAGATTACGACATTCTTCTAAACTTGCTTTTAAATCCTTCACCCCAAAATAAACAAGCCAAACTGGTGGAAGTTCAGCAAGACTTCCTGCTCTTTCGCAAATACCCGCCACGGGCACTCCATCGGAAGTGGTCATAAAATAGTCTGTAAATTCCCCTCTTTTGTAATCACTATGGTCCCAACCGATAACTTTCTTATAAAAATCACGCACGGCCTCAGAATTGTGAACCGTTACATCCGCAGAAAGTATCGTACCTGGACGGTATGTATACTGATCTTCTTCCATTTAAAAACCTCCTACACCTATAATGCCATTAATCATTTTGACCACTTATGATCATAATTAAAACATACCTATCTATTATTCCACATCAAGTAATAAAATCCTTGTATAAAAAAGATGTGTGTCAATCCACACATCTGACGTGTTGCAATAACCTTCTATTTTAATTCCAAGCCACGCTTAATAATGTAGCAAATAGGTTCTTCGGCAGTCGTTATAATTTTAACGTTTGGAGTGATTTGTTGAATTTTTTCTAAAACTTGTTCTTTTATATAAGCATTGTGATGGAAAACACCGCCTTGTAAAATTAATTCAAATCCGTCATTTTGGATACCAGCTTTTACAATAGCAGTTTTGAGGAGGAGTATTAGTTCATTCACTGCATGATCTAAGATACGTTTACTAACGGCATCACCTAATCGATAAGCCTCATCCACTACAGCAGCAAGGGCTCCCACATCATCAACAGAATAAGCATCACTGTATGTCCAATTATATAAATCTTCAATTTTACTGAAACGAAATTTATCCAACACAAGTTGAGACAAAAGCGTTTTTTCCCCACGTCCATCTTGCATTTTCAGGACAGCCTGGATGGCCTGTTTGCCAATCCAATAGCCGCTTCCTTCATCACCGACTCGGTGTCCCCACCCGCCTGAGCGAACAATTTGTTTGTTCCCATCGTGAGCGTACACAATGGAGCCTGTTCCGGCGATTAAGAGGATGCCGGCTTTATGTTGGGTAGCACCTAATAAGGCGGATAGACAATCATTTTCTACTACTAAACTTCCAATCTTGATTGACAATGCATGAACTGCTCGTTGAACGACACCTTCTACAATTTTTTCGTCCTTTGTAGTATCAATTCCAGCTAGTGCAAATACTGCTTTTTCCACATCCACCAAACCACCAGCATGGTGAAAGGCAGCAAGAATCGCCTCTACTAAGGCCTCTTTGGCAGCTTCTGCCCCTACTACTTGATAATTAGAAGCCCCTGCTTTTCCTTCGCCAAGGATGGTTCCATCTTCATTCACAAGGACAGCCAATGTTTTCGTGCCGCCACCATCAACCGCGAGCAGTTTGATAGCGTCCTTATTCATGTGCTCCAGTCCATTTCGCAATAATCTCCTTAACCTTTGAAGCTGATGTGGTAAGGTGATTTTGTCTTTCAATTAACCAGTTTGCCAATTCTTCCTGTTCCTTTAATCGAACTTGGATTGTTTTTTCCATTCTAGTTGGACTTGGTCCCCCTTGCAGATCCCGTATTTGAACAAAATATTCAGGACTCAAGCATTGTTTTAGTTCTTCTTCAGTTAAAACAGATTCCTTCCCTACAACCTTTTTCGATTGCTCGTTTAAAAGCTCCAATGTTAAGGATTCTAATGAAATTTTTCCATTTTTCATTAATTCCTTAACCGTTGAACTTACCACATGGTGAGCCTGACGGAATGAAAGACGATCTTTTCGGACAATAGTATCGGCCAATTCAGTCACATTCGCAAAGCTATCTTTTGCTCTTTTTAAAAGGGTTTCTTTATTGACCTCCATCGTGAGTAAAACAGACATTAATAAATCGTAAATGCCGCCGAGTCTTTCCATCGCTTTCCAGATATACGGCTGCATATCATCCTCCGTGTCAACAATATCTCCAAACGGTGTATTATGGAGCATCAGTAAAACGGTCTGGCAATCTCCTGCGACACTAGATAAGAGAGCTCTCATATGCTCGATTGAAACAGGATTTCGTTTCTGCGGCATAATGGAACTTATTTGGACATATGGTGCGGCAAGAAGAAATGCACCATACTCTTGTGTACCCCACAATAAGAAGTCTTGCATCGATCTTCCTAAATTTAGTGCGGACAACTGAACAGCAGTGGCTGTCTCGGCTATATAATCAGCACCTGCAACCGCATCCCAGGCATTATCAATCAAGTCCTCGAACCCAAGAAGTTCTTTCATACGTTCCCGATTAATCGGAAAACCTGAAGTTGTTAATGCTGCTGCTCCCATACTGCTGCGATTCACCGTTTTATAAGATGCTTGAAGTCGATAGATATCACGTGTAAGCATATCAGTCATTGCATTTAAGTAATGGCTTAATGTGGTAGGCTGCGCCTGTTGAGTATGCGTATATCCAATCATCACGGTTTCTTTATGCTCGTCGGTCAATTCGATAAGCCCTTCGCGAAGTGTTAACGCTTTTTCTATTAAGATTAATAGTTTCTTCCTCATTGTCATGCGATAAATGGCAATTCCCATATCATTTCGACTTCTTGCGATATGAAGGTTTCCTGCAATATCGCCTGCATCAAGTATTAAAGAATGTTCGACTTCAAAAAATAAATCCTCGAATTCACCGGTATAGCTTCTTCTTTGAACATCTTCTATATCTAAGTTAGAAACTGCTTTCGCAATTTTTTCTGCTTCCTCTTTTCCAACAAGCCCTTGCTCTGCAAGCATGATTAAATGGGCGTGATGAATTTCTATCATTGAGTCAATGAATTGTTGCTTTGCCTCATCATAGGCCGGTTCAAGTACCATGGATGTATAGGATTTAGAAGGAAAAGTTGTACCTTCCTTTTTTAAGACTTGCTCTCGAAGTGAGGTTTTCAAATTGGTCCATCCCTTCTGACGCTTATTATTCAAGCCATTTTTTGATTAATTCATTCATATTTGCACTTGCTTGTTCAACAATTTTCTTCCCTTTTTTAGAGGAGATTTGTTGAATAAGCCCTGTATAACCATCCCATGCTTTTGGAGTTCCCTCCACAAGGATATATGGGTAGGAAGATAGTTGCGGCACCTCTTTAAACTCTTCATCCCCTACTCGTACATGTACCAAATCTGGACGAAATGCTTTAACAGCAGACATTTCGTATGGCCCGCCATGCCCTCTTCCTTTGGTACCTTCAAAACCAATTTCTTCTGCAGCTTCGATGGCCACCATTTGCCACCAGTTCACTAACAAGAAACTTGCGTCAGGATGCTTACCCGTTACATATTCTGCTACGGTTCGAGAAACACCCATATTGCCATCATGGGCATTTAATAGAAGTATTTTCTTAATGCCTTGTTCAATAATCCCGATCGTAATATCAATCAAGTATTCTTGAATAATGCTTGGCCGAATCGAAATGGTTCCTTTATATTTGTTGGTTTTTCCCGGACAGGCTGTATAAGGAACAGTTGGGAACAGTGCTCCACCTAGGATAGGATCAATCACGTTCGCAAATCCATCTGCTAACACGATATCAGTCCCTAAAGGTGAATGTGGACCGTGATACTCAAAGCTCCCTAATGGAACAACAGCAAAGGGTGCCTGCTCTAACATTTTTAGGTCTCTTCCATGAATATCGCATGCGTTCAAAAGCAACTCCTCCTTAAATGGCAGATCCTGCCTTTCCATCGGTTACTTTTTGTGAAACAAAAAGTACTGTAATAATCAGAATGATTTGCAGCACACCGTAGGCGCAGGCTGTTCCAAATTGGAATGCATACATTTTTTGAAATATCGCGACAGATAACGGCATAGTAGAGGTACTATAAATTAAAATCGAGGCAACGAATTCCCCTATCCCTTGAACCAAAGCCAGCAAGGTTCCTGCCAAAATACCCGAGAAAGCCATTGGAACAACCACTCTTCTAAACGTATACCACCAATTCGCACCTAAGCTTCGTGCCGCTTCCTCTACGGATTCATCCATTTGCATTAACGCAGCAGATGTAGACCGGAAAATAAGCGGTAAATGGCGTACAAAATACGCTAATGGTAAAATCCAGAATGTCCCGATTAGCACTTGATTAAAGCTGAATACACTTGGTTCGCTAAAGGCAGCAATCAAGTTAACGGCTACAACGGTACCAGGCAGTGCCCATGGAACCATGATTAAAATATCCAATAAGGCTTTACCTTTAAACTTAGTACGTACCATTGCATATGCAGCCGCAACACCAAACAAGATATTTCCGGCGGTTGCCACAAAACTCATCTGTAAACTGTTCCAGATTGGACGCCACGTTCGTTCATCAGTAAATAAATCAATATAGTGCTGCAAAGTATAAGCGGTCGGGATTACTTGAATCGTCCATTCCCCGTCTACTGAAAAAGAAATCAAAACAAGGACGAGAATTGGAAGCATTAAAATAATGACGCCTATAAATGAAAGAAGCATAGACATGTATTTCGCGAATTGGGAACGTAATTCGGTGCGATGAACACTAATTCCCTTACTTTGGTTTTGATAATTCCGTCGTCCTTGGTACCATCTCATCAAAATTAAAAAGGAAATTGAAACAATCGAAAGAATGGTAGATTGTGTTGCTGCCATATCAAGACTACCGTTGGTGCGAGATAAATAGATTTGCATCGTCATTGTCCGTTCCACACCAAACATTAATGGAGCCGTGTATGACGCCATTGAAATCATAAATACAAGTAAGGAAGAAGCAATTAACGCCGGAGTTAACATAGGAAGGATAACCTTCAACAAAATACGAATTCTTCCTGATCCAAGGCTTGTTGCCGCTTCCTCTAAGGAAGGATCGAGACCTTTAATCGCCGCTGCTGCGGTTAGATAAAAGTACGTGTACATGGTAAACGTATGAACGACGATGACACCCATTACCCCCTTTAAGGAAAACGGTACTTTTTCAAGATCAAATAGTACCTGAAATGCCCTTGGGATAATTCCGCTCTCTCCATAGAGAAAGGTAAAAGATAACACACCTACGAGTGGCGGCAATGCCATCGGTACCAAAATTAAAACAGATAGAAGTTTTCTTGCTGGAAACTCATATCGCTCCATTAAGAACGCCATGGTGACACCAACAATCGCACAGGTAATGACACTGATGACAGAAATATATACACTTGTCCACAGCGCTTCAAGGTTGGCTGTACTTGTTAAACCAAAGAAGCGTTGGTAATTTTCGAGAGTTGCTCCTTCCTCGCCTACAACACTTTGAAGGAAGGTTTGGTAAAACGGATAGATAACATACGCTAAAAGAACTAAAAAAAGTGGTGAAATTAACACATATACAAAATATTTTGAACGTGTAAGCCGAGCCCACCAGTTTTCATGCACGGCTGTAGTTTGATTCGCACTCATTCTTTCACCTCTATTCTCCGATTAAGTAGATTCCTTTTTCAGGTACGTGAAGGGTAATAGAATCACCGCGCTTAAGAATTTCATTTCCTTTATTGATAATCATGACCTTCATGATGTTAGAGCCTACTTTAACTACATAATTGATACTCACCCCGGTAAATTCCACAAGTTGAATGGTGCCTGTCACCTGGTTTGGACCGTTACCTTCATATACCGCTTCAGGACGAATCGAAACTTTAATTTTTTCACCTGAGAAAAGCTTTTTCCCATTCGCTGATTGTGTCATACTTCCTTGAACGAAGATGTTGTCATCCAATTTCACTTTGACGGCATCAACATTTACTTCAACCACTTCAGCATCTAGGATGTTCGATTCTCCAATAAAGGAGGCAACAAAATGATTGATAGGCTGGTTATAAATTTCTTGCGGCGTTCCAATTTGTTGAACGACCCCTTCCTTCATCACCATAATTCGGTCCGACATCGTCATCGCTTCTGTCTGATCGTGGGTCACATAAATGGTCGTCACTCCTAATTCAACTTGAAGTCTTTTAATCTCAAGTCTTGTTTCCTCACGCAATTTCGCATCTAAGTTGGACAACGGTTCATCAAGGAGAAGAATATCTGGTTCAATGACTAAAGCACGTGCTAAGGCAACACGCTGCTGTTGACCACCTGAAAGCTCATTAATCTTACGAGTCCCATATTTTTCAAGATGAACCAATTTTTGGGCACGTTCGACCTTTTCTTTTATCACTGCTTTTGACATTTTACGAACTTCAAGCCCAAATGCAATATTTTCAAAGACGGTCATATGGGGAAAAAGGGCATAGTTTTGAAAGACCATTCCGATATTCCGTTTGTTAGGCTGCAGGGTAGTAACATCCTTGTTGTCAAAAAGAATCTTCCCTTTTGAAGGATAATAGAATCCCGCAATCATCCGTAACGTCGTTGTTTTTCCACATCCCGATGGACCTAAAAAGGTAAAAAACTCTCCAGGTTTAACATCGATATCAACGTTTTCTACTCCAATGGCGGTTCCAAACATTTTACTAACGTTGTCAAGCCTTACACTTTTCACCACAAACACCTCGCTGTTCTTAAAAATGAGCCAAAAAGAAAAGCCTTTATGAGGGCTAATTCTTTTACAAGGTAAGAAAGTAACTCCTTACCTTCAGACCTTGTAAAAGAGGGTGAATAAACGCCTTCACCCCTTTTATCGTAATCTATTAATTTTTACCCTTAATATTCTCATCCCATTGCTGCATCCACTCAGCTTCTTTTTCAGCCATTACTTCCCAATCAAGATCTAATGCCTTCAAATCAAGCTCTTGATACCAATCTGGCATAGTGGATTTGTCGATGTCTGTACGTGTAGGAATTTGGTATAAATCTTCCGCTAATGTTGTACGAGTTTCTGGATCAAACAAGAATTCATAGAATAACTTTGCGTTCTCCAGGTTTTTCGCATCTTTAACAAGACCAACAGCATCTACTAGAATTGGTGCACCGCTTTCTGGATACACAAAATCAAATGGTTGATTGTGCTGATTTTTTTGAATTAGAATATCTTGTAGATTCCAAAGAGAAATAGAACCTTCTTGACGAGCAAGCTTTAAGTATAGGTTTGTTGGATCTTGCGCATATTCTTTTGTATTGGCATCAAGCTTTTTAAGCCACTCATAACCTGCTTCAGGATTATCTGCACCTTGTTCATGGATCATAGCAGAGTAGATGGTTCTCATCGTACCTGAAGCTAATACACCACGAATGATGATTTGGTCTTTCCATTTCGAATCAAGAAGATCATCCCAATCCTGTGGGGCTTCGTTTTTCTTCAGCATGTCAGAGTTGTACATGATGACTTCTGGCAGCAGCATTTCTCCATACCAACGTCCTTCGGAATCCTTATGTTCTGGTAAAATACTTGCGTCAAAGCTTGGTTTGAACGGTTCTAACAAATCTTCATTGGCCGCTGTCATAAAAGCAGATTGTGTTCCTCCCCACCAAAAGTCGGCTTGAGGATTCGCCTTTTCCCCACGAACACGCTCAAGAACTTGCTGTGCTCCCATGGTTAATACATCAACCTGAACATCAGGGTATTTTTCATTGAACATATCAACCACTTTATCGACAATCGTTTGGTCACGGGCTGTATAAATAACTAGGTTGCCACTAGCTTCAGCTTTGTCCTCAGTATTACCTTTATCATTATTTTTCGCAGGTTGTTCCCCGCCCGAGGAACTATTCGAACATGCTGAAACAAAAAGCATCAGTACAGCTAGTAAGAACACCAATAAATTTTTCTTCTTAAACATACTACTCCCCCTATAATAGAATTTATTTATTCTTTAAGCAGGCAAACATCACCCACTAAGAATCAAAGTAGGACAGCCACCCAAAATGTTACCCATTTAAACCTAATTCAAGATACTATCGTATTCGCGCAGGAACAAAGAAACAGCTCCCAATACTCCTGCATTTTCCCCTAAGTGCGAACGATGTATTTCTACCGAACTAGGCAGGTATTGATGAACAATTTTTTGTAATCTTGGAAGAATGAAATCAGCAGATTTCATCACTCCTCCGTCAAGAATAATAACCTCTGGATTTAACAGAGAAGCCGCATTGATCACTCCATAAGCTAAATGGTCAATGGCGTCTTCTACAACAGAAAGAGCAGTTCCATCTCCTGCTTTCGCTAACGAGAAAGCCTGCTCTCCCGTCAACTCTGTTTCTGTCGCTTCTTTAAAGAAAGGATGACTCATGTTTTGCTGGACAAGCTGTGTAAATTTTCTCCCAATAGCTTTTCCACCCGCAACACTTTCAAGGTAACCATATCGATGAAAGATTGGTTTAAATTCATTTTTCATATCATTTTTATCTGTAACCATATATCCCAGCTCACCAGACGCATAAGAGGAACCTCTATAAAGCTGATTATGAATAATAATTCCACTGCCAATCCCTGTTCCCACGGATATAAACAGTACATTCTCTTTATTTTTAGCCCTGCCTAACCATTGTTCACCTAGAACCGCTATATTGACATCATTATCAACATAAACAGGATAGGAAAAGAATCGTTCAGCTTCTGTCAAAAACGGATAACGAACCCATTTTAAGCTTGGAGCTTCCACAACAACCCCCGTGTTCGTTTCTGTGATGCCAGGAACCCCTACTCCCATCCCGAGAATCAAACTTTTATCCAACTGATTCTTATAAATCATCTCTTGCACTTCTTTATGAATTTGTTTAAATAACCCATTTTCTAAATGTTTTTTAGTATGAAAACTACTTGCACAAATAATCGTTCCCCCAAGGTCAGAAATAATCGTTTTTACTTTCGTGCCACCGATATCCACCCCGATGACATAGGCAGCCTTTTCATTGAAATAAAGATGAATCGGTCTCCTGCCACCCTGTGAAGAGGACTCTCCGATGCCTTTTTCATGAACCCAGTTCTCTCTTACTAATTCATCGACCAGCAAGGAAACAGTTGGCTTACTAAAAAGGACCTTTTCCGCGATCTCAGCTCTAGAAATAGGTTGATGATTTTTAATACATTGCAAAACAATCTTTTTATTATTCATCCGTATTTCTGCATTAGATAGTTTCTTTTTCATCAACATCACGGCCTTAATTCTATTTGTTAGTTAGTAAGTTTAACTAATTTAACTACACTATACCTTAATTTGGAAATGTTCTCAATACACAATTTAAAATATTTAGACAATTGTGATTAATCAGATATAAATGGGGTAAAAGCTAGTAATCTCAAACCTTTATGAATACTGGAACCTATTACTTTATTACCCCACCGATAGAACTATTTCCAAAATTTAGATAGTCATTTGGTAATATTTACAATATTTAAAAAGGCAATATAATCATAGTTGTAAATGCTTTTGTCTCATTAGTTAGTAATCCTTACTAACTAATATACATAAAGGAAAGGAGAATTGGGTAGATTAATTCAGTTAACTATGAAAGGGGTTTCAAAAATTGAAGAAACTTTTCTGTTTATTGATGTCCATTCTATTACTTGCTTCCTTACTACCTCCGAATAGTCTTGCACAAGAACAAAGTAAAGCCGATGTTGAGCTTTGGAATGTTGTAAAACCTCTTGATACTACCGTTACTTTCTTAAACACAGGAGCACATCCAGACGATGAACGCAGTGATTTACTTGCCTATTTATCACGTGGGTTAGGAGTTAAAACAGCTAGTTTAATTGCAAACCGTGGTGAAGGCGGTCAAAATGCCATTGGAAATGAATTAGGAAATGCCCTTGGAATTATTCGCTCCAATGAAATGATTGAAGCAGCCAAGATTTTTGGTGTTAAAGCCTATCATTTAAGCGAAACACCATCAGATGCTATATATGATTTTGGTTTTTCAAAATCACCAGATGAAACCCTATCAAAGTGGGGTGAAGAAGTAACATATGAACGTTTAATCAAATTTATTAGAACCTATCAGCCAGATATTGTGATGCCTTCTTTTGAAAATGTTGACAGCCAGCATGGACATCACCGTTTGATGGCAATTTTATCTGAGAAAGCATTTAAAGATGCTGCTGATCCGAACATTTTCCCTGAACAATTGAAGAATGGATTACAGCCTTGGCAAATCAAAAAGTTCTATTTACCAGCTGATAATGCAACTGCGACAACCTCTATCGAAATTGGTGACTTTGACCCAATCTACGGAATGAGTTATCCACAAATTGGTGAGGCATCTCGTTATTTGCACAAAAGCCAAGGAATGGGAAATGATATTCCAGTTTCTCCAAGACAAGCACATCTAAAATTAGTCGAATCTGCAGTCAAAACGGATTCACATGACCTTTTCTCGGGTGTGCCATATGACTTCCATGCATGGGCAGATATCGTACCTGCTGCTAATGTAAGCGAACAATTAGACTCATTACAAAACCAATTAGAAGAAATTATTAAGCTTTATCCAGACCGCACCTCGATATTACCTCAATCTCAAAAAGCATTAGGTGCCGTTCAAAAATTAATTTCTAGTACACAATCAGAGAACTTGGCTGCTAATGTTAAAAATGATTTGCTCCATAAGCTAGAACAAAAAGCAGAGCAACTACAACAGGTAAGCTTTGTTTCTTCTAACCTTAATGTTGATCTTGAAATCGGGTCTTATGTATTAACACAAGGTGAAAAAACTCAAGTGACTTTAAAGGTAACGAATGATGGACAGCAAAAAATTCAACACATTAAAGCAGCTATTCTAACTCCTGAAAATTGGAAACATGAAGGTGTTAGTGAAGTAAAACATCTGAAACCAGGTGAATCAAAAACGGTTACCTTTAATGTCACTGTGCCTGCAAATGCTGAATATTACAACCCATACGGCGATGCAGTTCTTAAAGCACAACTAACATTTAAGGAAAACGGTGTGGAAACAACCTCTGTCATTGATTTAGATAATACTGTCAGTGTGCTGCCTGAATTCAGTGTTACACCTGACCCTGTAAATATCACAGTTAACACTGCAAATGTACAAAAGGAAATTCCGGTTCATGTTAAGGTGAAAAACTATTTCAATGGTTCTAAAAATGGTACCGTTTCGTTGAATCTTCCTGAAGGATGGGTAAGTCAACCAGCAGCAGCAGATGTCAGCTTTACGGAAAGAAATCAGGTAAAAGAAGTATCATTCACATTAGTCCCTCCTTCTACAGTTGCGGAAGGTAATTTTGCAATTGGAGCGGTTGCCGCATCAGATGGCAAGACATTCGATACTACGGTTCAAGAAATTAAATATGACCATATTAATGACGCTTTCTTTATGTACCCTTCTACTATTAATGGGGTGGCCTTTGAGTTATTAAAACCCGACAATTTGAAGGTTGGTTATATTGATAGCGGCTTTGACACAATTGCAGATTCATTGCTAAATGCTGGATTTGATATTAAGAAGCTAACACCTGAAGACCTAGCAACTGGTGATCTTTCGCAATATGATACAATCGTTGCCGGAATCAGATCAACACTTGGAAGACCTGACGTCTTGTCAAATAATCTAAGATTACTTGATTATGTGAATGATGGTGGACATTTAGTAATGCAGTATGTTACTTCCGGAGATCCATGGAATAACAATCGATTCACACCACCATATCCATTAATCATCGGATCACCTTCCATTCGTGTCCGTGTGACAGACGAAAATGCAAAGGTGACAGTAACTCAACCAGAACATGAACTGTTTAACAAGCCAAACAAGATTACCGATAGTGATTGGGATGGCTGGGTCCAAGAGAGGGCTCTCTACTTCCCGACTGCATGGGATACAAATTATGAGACATTCGTTTCCATGGCAGACCCTGGCGAAGCGCCTTTCAACAGCGGAATCCTAATGGCTAAATCCGGTGAAGGAACCTTCCTTTACACCAACCTTGTATTCTACCGTCAAATCAATGCACAAGTTCCAGGAGGATATCGAATTTTCACAAACTTAATTAGTTACGGTTCAAATAACTAGAGCAATTAACTAGGGGGCTTTCCCAAAACTACTTGAAAGCAATTGTAGTATTTGGTGGACCTCTACCCTTCAACAAACCTTATAAATAAAGAAAATGACGTGATGCTGCACACGTCATTTTCTTATTTATTACTTTTTATTTCCTTTTAAGTGGCTCTTAAGTTTCTCCTCGCTTTCTTTTTTCTTCGTAAAATGTAGATTCCAGAATTCTATTTTTCTCATATTCTAACTTTTTTTCAGCCTTACTAAATACTTCTTCAATTTGTTCTCTTGGTACGATTGTGACACCATCTGCGTCGCCTACCACCAAATCACCTGGGTTAACCGTGACGTTTCCACATGTTATGGTTACATTGATTTCTCCACCGCCTAGTTTCAATGGACCATTGGGAACAAATACCTTTACGAAAACGGGGAAGCCTAATGCCTCCAGCTCTTCCCTATCCCTGACAGCCCCATCAATCACGATTCCTTTCAAACCGATCGCTATAGCTGCTCTGGTTAGTAGTTCTCCCAGATAAGCACGTGATGTTTCACCCTTTCCGTCGATGACGAGAACGTAATCTTCCTTTGCAGCGTAAATCGCATCGTGTAACGACACGTTATCACTAGGCTTAAGGGATAATTTCGTCGCCGTACCGACAACTTTCATCCCTTTGGCAACACGATTGATGCGATAATCCATATCTCCTGTACCGCCCATGGCATCACTTAATAGGGTTGTGTTTAATTTCTCCGCTCGTTCAATAATATGATCTGATAATAATTGTGGGAGAGTACTCATTTCCACTTTTCATTACCTCCGCTCTACCCTATTTTATATTTATGACATACCCCGTTGGAAATTTGTTTTTGCTTGGTAGTGACTACATTACTAACCTAACTATCGATTTCAAAGTGCTTTGTTTCTTTTGTTCTCTTTACCTTTAAACATATAACGAATTCCTTTACCTGCCAGGGCTTCGTCTGCATACCTTGGTAAAACGTGAAAATGTGCGTGGAAAATATGCTGCCTGCCAACTTCACCACAATTCCAACCAAGGTTATATCCTTGCGGTTGGTATTTTTCATCTAAATATTTCTTTACATCTTTCAGAAGAGTATAGGTTGCATCCCATTCTTCACGAGTCAAATCAAATGCAGTTTCTCTATGTTTAATCGGAACAATAAGACCTGCACCTTCTAGTTGACTACCTTTTATATCCGATTGTTCCAGCTGTAAAAACATACAATATTCATTACGAAAAATTACTTGTTGTTTAGGCTCTAAATCTAGATTACAAAAAATACAATCTACCATAGTAAAACTCCCTTGAAACTCCTTTTATAGTACTTAATTCCACTACGTTTTTTAAAAATCCTGCCTTGTCAGCCTAATTAGAAATGGCCGACACATAAGCCTAGGATATGAAGGTTAACATTAGAATAATCGTTCCAAAAAGGTTGTTAAACAGATAGTGATAATGTAAAATTTATCCACATAATATAGGCGGGTGATGACAGAAAATGGAACACGAATTAAAAGCGTTAATCAAGAAGTGTGACCTTGCAATAAAAAACGAAGATTTTGATACATTAATGGATTACTATACAGATGATGCGGTTTTAGTTGTAAAACCTGGAATGGTTGCAAAAGGTAAGGATGAAATTAAAAAAGCATTTATCGCAATTGCAAAATACTTTAATAACAGTATCGTACCAACACAGGGAAAGATGATGATCTTAGAAGCAGGTGATACCGCTTTGGTTTTATCACATACATTCCTTGAAGCTGATAAAGAGGATTCGGAATATTCCATGGATAGAAAGGCAACATATGTATTTAAGAAAAATTCCCAAGGCAAATGGCTGTGTGCCATTGATAACTCATATGGTACAGAATTAATTGACACAGATTAATATATTTTCTAATGAGCTGTCTGGTTTGTAATAGATTAACAAGCAAAGGTAAGATAAGCGGAGATTTTCCGGTTAAATACAGAATGGAGCGCGTTACGGGGAAATTAAGCGGAAGTTTTCCGCTTAATCAAAGAAAAATCTCCCATTTTCGAATTTTTCAAGTCAATAGGCGGAATATCTCCGTCTATTGAAGCTTTTTTTAATACTAATTACGAATTAAGCGTAATTTCTCCGCCTATTTATCAACGAACAAGCTATTACCGTTTCTGACAAAAGATTGATTGCCATCCTTCTTGTTCGTTCTCTTCAAAATAAAGAACCTTCCAATCTCCAAATTCTGTTAACAACTCATTTGACTTTAGTTTAAATTGGTCCGATACTCCTTGTTCCTCTGAGTAAGGTGACTGATAATAGGTCTCCATAAAGAAATATCCCCCATCTTTTAAAACGTTCTTTACAATTGGAAACAGTGAGCGATCTAAGTAATAGGACATAACAATAAAGTCAAAGGGATTATTCGGCCAATTTAACGTATCCAAATCTGTTAGATCCGTTACTCGAGGCTGAACACTTAGATTATCCTTGGCTGCCTGTTCTTGGATATAGTTGATAGCAACGTCTGAAATATCAATGGCCTCGACTTGATTGTTCATTCCTGCAAGGAACAAACTGTTTCCACCAAGTCCACAAGCTATATCCAAGGCCGTACCGCCTTCCTTAAAATAAGAGGCCAACTTCTTTAATCTTGGATTGGGTTGAGGTTCCTTTAGCTGAGTGATTCGATCGAGATGTTTCAGATTCCATTTGTCTTTCGTGTTCATACAAAAAACCTCCTATGTATCATCCTGGGTTAACACTTTTCCTATTTTACTAGATTTTAACATAATTCTACTTAATTCTATGTAAAATTCAAACTATTTTAATTATATAAATCTCGTGCGCTCACTGGAAATGAAAAAAACAGCTGGACTACAGCTGTACCTTCATTTTGTTTAAGTAAAATCTAGTATTTTTTTGTTATAGCAAAAATGGCGACCTTCATGTTGAAGAATCGCCCTAATTTACTGCTTTAGGTGGAACATTTACTATTCTTTAGCTGTATAACAAACTCCTTGATAAAGGTATAATCTTTGATTAGTTATGTCCAATTATTGGGTGTGGTACATATGGCTCTTCTAGAAAGGCGACTTCTTCGGTTGTTAACTTAATGGATAGAGCACCTGCCGCGTCTTCGAGATGAGATAGTTTTGTAGCTCCGATAATAGGAGATGTTACTGGTTCTTTCTGCAGCAGCCAGGCAAGTGCGATATGGGTACGTGGAACACCATATTTTTCTGCTAGGGCTGCAACTCGTTCTACAACCACTCGATCAGCATTAGCGGTCGAATCATATTTAAATTTTTGAATTTGGTCTGTTTCTGAACGATGTGTTGTTTCAGACCAATCACGCGTCAATCTTCCTGAAGCAAGTGGACTATATGGAGTTACCCCAATCCCTTCATCCCTGCAAAGTGGCAGCATTTCTCTCTCCTCTTCACGGTAAATGAGGTTTAAATGATTCTGCATCGATACAAATTTAGTCCATCCATTTTTATTAGCTACATGTATTGCCTTTTGGAACTGCCATGCGTACATGGATGATGCACCAATGTATCTTGCTTTACCAGCTTTCACCACATCATGCAATGCTTCCATTGTCTCTTCAATTGGAGTATGGTAATCCCAGCGGTGGATGATATAAAGGTCCACATAATCTGTATCCAGCCTCTTAAGACTTTTATCGATTTCACTCATAATCGCTTTCCGGGAAAGACCAGAACCGTTCGGACCCTTATGCATTTGACCGTGTACTTTGGTTGCGATGACAACATCATCACGATTTGCATATTCCTTAAGAGCCCGTCCAAGGTATTCCTCACTTGTCCCTAGAGAGTACACATTTGCTGTATCAAAAAAGTTAATTCCCAGCTCGAGTGCTTTTTTTATAACGGGGCGAGAGTCCTGTTCATTAAGTACCCATTGGTGAATCCATTTACTAGCGTCCCCAAAACCCATGCAACCCAGACATAATCGAGATACATCTAAGCCTGTGTTTCCAAGTTTTACATATTCCATTCTATTCAACCTCACCTTTTCCAATAATGTAATATAGTTAAACGTTGCTAATTACTTTCATTTTACTAAAATGGTCTTCTATTGATTGTAATACTTGATGCTCGTCAATCCCTTCAGCCCTTATATAAAATGGAGCACTAGGTCTAATTCCCAACGACATAACATCCATTATAGACTGTGCTGAGTAATTTAATTTAACAGCAATCCCCTCATATTCGAGAACAAGTTTCGATAAATATTTAGCAGAAATACTTACTAACATACGTGCTGGACGGGCAAATCCTGTATTAGGCATAATGTTATATTGTTTTTCAATCATGTGCACATACTCCTATAGATTTCTTGAAATACATCGGACTATGTAAATTATGCAACAATTTAAAGAGAAATCGTTAGCTCATTCCTATCAAGTTTTTGCCTAATCCTATCAAAGGCATTTACATAATCGACAAATACGAGTTAGAATGTAACTACATTGATACAGGAGAAACCAATATGTCAGTAGAAATCAACAAACAGCAGCTTGAGCTTGCCAAACTTATTGAACGTTATTCAGAGCAGGACGGGGTTCATCCTACTGCTATACCATCTTTATTTTTAATCCGTGAATCGATTGTTACCGAACCCATTGCAAGAGTGAACGAAACATCCTTTTGCATAATCGTCCAAGGGGAGAAGGAAGTATGGTTAGCAGAGGAATGCTTTAGGTACGGTCCCGCTCATTACATTGTGGCGTCTGTTGACTTGCCGGTTACCGGCCAAGTGATAAAAGCCTCAGCTGACAGTCCTTATTTGGCTCTTAAACTTGAGTTTACGCCGAATCAAATCTTAGAAGTTTTAAGTGATTCTGAAATTCGATCAGGACAGAAAAAAAATGCCAAACGTGCGATGTTTGTCAGCAAAGTAGAGCCAACTCTATTGGATGCTGTCATAAGGTTAGCCCGTCTGCTAGAAAATCCGAAACATATACCGGTACTAGCTCCTTTAATCACGAAGGAAATTCTATATTGGATTTTACAAGGCCCTCATGGTGAGTCTCTAGAACAAATGGCCATAAAGGGCGGCAACGGGGATCGAATAAGAGAGGTTATAGAACATATCATTAAAAACTTTGACGTCGCTTTTAAAATCGAGGAGCTTGCAGAAATAGCGAATATGAGTGTTGCTTCTCTTCATCGGCACTTTAAAGAGGTTACAGCTATGAGCCCCATTCAGTTCCAAAAACAATTGAGACTCCAGGAAGCTAGGCGCATGTTACTAGCGGATTCAACTGATATCGCTGATGTCGCATTTCGAGTAGGCTATGAAAGTCAATCACAATTCAGTCGGGAATATTCCCGCACGTTTGGTTGCCCGCCAAGAGATGATCTAAATCGCATGAAGGAGAAATTCGACCAAAGAATCAAAGCATAAGTTATAGAAAAAGCCAATCTTCAATTTCAAAGAACGGCTTTTTTTGGATTACAGTCATATGGTTGAATGAACAATCCATCCCCTTCTAACCACTCAGCCGATA
Organism: Neobacillus sp. NPDC093182; assembly: GCF_044754045.1. Lineage (NCBI taxonomy): Bacteria > Bacillati > Bacillota > Bacilli > Caryophanales > Bacillaceae > Neobacillus > Neobacillus sp. NPDC093182. The sequence goes on along the minus strand of NZ_JBIVOI010000014.1, from coordinate 94,017 downwards.
GCTTTAGTGCGTTGCTTTGCATTAGAATCGAACTGTGTAATAATTTATAAAATATTAATTATCCCTTTGGGTAAATAGGCTTAATTAGAAGGAGGAGTGAAGATGGGTAAAAAATTCGAAAAAAATTTTCTAATATTATTAATTACCATAGGTATTGCCTCTTTTTTTAACTTAATTAGAAAGCCTCCAATTAAGGATTGGTTAATTGTTTTCTTATTAAAAAGCTATATTGCCTCGGTTCTTGATAACTTAACTGTAAAAAAAGGTTATATAGAGTACCCTTATAAATTAATTAAAAACTTTGACATAAGTGTTATAGTTATCTGATTTTCGATTAGCTGTGTTTATTTCAACCAAACAACGAGAAATTCAAATTTAAAAGGCATTTTAGCACAGTGTTTATTATTTAGTATTCCCTCTAGCATTGCAGAACATTGGATAGAAAAGAACACAAAATTAGTTAAATATAAAAAGTCATGGACTACTATACATAGTTTTTTTTCTATTGCCTCCACTTTTTTAATTGTTAGGTTTCTGATGATACCAATTAGGAAAAGCGCTGAGAAACAATCAGAATAATTCTGGTTTGGCTTTTTTTATTCGCAATTTACTCAAAAGTGAAAATTATGACATCCTCTCAAATATTTAACTAGCTTGTACTACTATACATATTTTCCCACATTAATAATTTTTCTTTAATAACAGACCAGAATTGGTACAGCCTAATAATAGAAATTAGAAATCTCCTATTAAACAGATAGCGAGTAAAACTGCTTCAACTGGGTAGTATATGTTTGGGACGGTGTGCTTAGCTAATATTCCCCATTAATAAACAAGGAAGTGAATAAATGAATCAGAGTAACGAACGCAATAACTTTGGTGGAAATACAGAAGAAAACGGCAACAATCAAGATGGTAGTAATGATATTCAAGGTACCAATGACTATGGTGAAACAGCAGGAGCTTTTAATGGAGCTATTGCAGGTGCTATGATAGGTTCTCCATTTGGACTAATTGGTACAGTTATAGGCGGTGTTACAGGCGGTGCTATTGGTAACCAGATGGTGGAGGGGACTGAAGCAGATGACAAAACAGATTCCAATAATCATGATGCGCAATAATATTAACAGTATAAATAAGTAGTGAAGCGATATTCCTAAGGATTCAAATTAATATAACAAGGAAATATAAATTTTCCGTTAACCTCAGATGTTGATGAACTGTACATGGGGTGGCTAACGGGTGAAATTGTCTTGAGGAAGAACTCAATAATGGGTTCTTTTTCTTTTACTATCACCATGAACGTTTTTAAAAAAAACTAATATTTTGTTCGTGTTCTTCACCTAATGTACCTAACCCAAGCTTTATTTATTCGTAATATACCGAAAAATGCAAAACCCCGTCCATAAAATAGGACAGGGTTACATAGTGTGTTTTTTATAAATACACTTCACCGAACTTAAAACATATCCATAAAGTCGGTAGGACTAGGATTCTTCGTCATAAAATTACTGTTGAATGATCTGTATAAGGTTGCCGCAAGTATCGTCGAAGACAGCTATTGTCACATCGCCCATTTTTGTCGGTTCCATAGTAAACTTCACGCCGTTTTCCAATAATCGGTTATACTCCTTATGAATATCTGCAACGCCAAACATTGTTGCTGGGATGCCTTCAGAAGTTATCCTTTTTTGATACTCCTTTGCGGCAGGATGGACATTCGGTTCGAGCAAAAGTTCGGTACCGTTTTGTTCATCTGGAGAAACAAGTGTGATCCACCTATATTCTCCGGTGGGAACGTCATGCTTTTTTACAAAGCCCAGCTTTTCTGTATAAAACTTCAATGCCTTTTCTTGATCTTCAACGAATAAACTGGTAACAACGATTTTCATAATGTATTTGCCTCCTTTGATAAGCTCATGCTACTGTACTAAAGTCAAAAGTCCTATTCCGATTTTTAAAATTACTCGATCCATCCTTTTAGCAAATTTTTAAGTGGTTCATTGTTAAATATAATTACTCGATATTTTCCCTTTCTTTTTGATGTTACGAGACCTGCATCTTCCAATACAGAAAGATGTTTAGCTATTGCTTGTCTAGAAATGGCAAGGTCGTGCTTCATAATAAGCCGTACCGTTAGTTCATACAACGTCAACTCGTTGCGTTCGGTTAGTTCGTCTAAAATGAGCCGCCGAGTCGAGTCACTAAGTGCTTTGAATATGGCGTCTTTGTCCCAATTCATATATCGAGTATACGCAACCCTACGGTTGCTTGTCAAGAACAAGTAACCATAGGGTTGCATGAACAAGGAACCCTATCATGCAATCATAACAAGTTAAAGTCACATCATTTAGTTTTAAACGGTAAATAAATATGCTTGGAAAGGTGATAAGGAAAGGGAGGTCTACTTTTATATACGGTGTTAAATCTAGCTCAAGCGATACTTAGACCTTCGCCAAGATAAAGACCCAGCGATTTTTGTTTCTGGGCAACGGATATTTTCCGCTGCCTTTTTACCTATTGCTACCCGTTAGTTAATCCCCATTAATAAAAACACACAGGTTTAAGTGATTCTAGTATAAAGGATGCCTTTGTTAAAAAGGCACCCTCATTTTTTAATTAAAACTCTTTTTCAATCCTTCTAATGTTAGTTTTCCTGTTTTTTCAACTGGTTTATTGGACGTTGGGAAGTATGGATTGATGGACATGAAATTCTTTTCGATATAATTGAAGTCAATAATGTCAACGACTCCATCTTTGTTAAGATCTTCTTTCAATCTTTCCCCTGAAACTCCAGCGTTGTTTGCAACAAGCTTTGCGTCATAAATATCGATTACATGATCTCCGTTGACATCTCCAGCAGCTGCCGTATCCGTATAGACAGTATAGAAATTGCCTTGGACTTTTCCATCAATTGTTCTGCTTAAAGTTAATTTTTTACTATATAGGAAATGCCCAGGAATATCTACGATTAACGTATATTCATCTTTCGTTGCAGGAATATCCGTATACGTCATATATCCATTTTCTGAAATATCCGCAGGGTACTTTTTACCGTTTTTATCAACCAGATAAGCTTTTGTCCCAATCTTTGAATAATCTAAATCATAGTTGTCAAAATTAACTGCTTCACCATGATAGTAACCTTCTACCCATGAGTGCTGGGAAGTGAATTTAAACTTTTCAGCAAATGTTGGTAAAGAAGACTTACTGCCAGAGCTTGTTTGATAGGAAGATTCTTGATAATTGAATGTACTTTCTACCATGTAATTATGGTCATCTACTACTTTAAATGTGATATTCAATAAATCAATATCATCATTAATTGAAACAGGTAATTGTGTCTTTTTGTCTGAAATATCTACAGCAAATGCTGAAAGATTAGACCACATGCTTTCTGTAATTTGTGGCTTTGCAACACGAATAGTCCAATTATTTTTCTTTGCAAGATCTTCTAGCTGTTTTGATGGCTTAACGTCTACAACTTTATAGAAATTAGGGACATCAATTGTTACAGATGCACTTGTTAAATCTTTCGCGTTTTGAACCGTAAATGTATTTACAAACTCCGATCCAAGACTTACAGCTTTTATATTTGGTTTAATTGTCGAATATTTATCCCCTTTATTAATAAAAGTAAAGTCTGGGAAAATCGGATTTCCTGCTGTAGCGTAATCATACGTATAGATTCTTACATTTGTTGGATAGTTTGCATATTCTTCTGGTAAGACACCAAATTTAAATTCACCATTTGCATTGGGGAAAAATTCAGCTGTTGGCCAAAAAGAATCTTGATAAGCGTAGGCGGTATTTGCTTCTTGAGTGATGTCATGTCCTCTACTTTTTAAATAATCAATTGTATCATCATACAATTTTCCATGCACCCAATAGGCTGTATAATCTTGCCCGTCATAACTTTCAGTTGTTAAATCTGAACTTGTAAGTTCTTTGATACCTGTTTTCTTATCAAATTCCAGTGTTGGAGCTGTATTATCGATCACCATGTCATTATCGATTTTATATGTTTTACCATCTACCCCTGTGCCAATATATGAAACAATGTATTTTCCTTCTTTAAGTGGTTCATATTCAAGTGCTAAAGGTTTATTTGGATCACCTGTAAAATGCTTTACTTCACCTGAAAATCCGAAGAAAATGAAGTAATCCGTATCAACTGCCGCATTTTCTAAATTAAACGTGCCATAAAAACCAATTGGTTGTCCAGCTAGATCGCTAACCACTACATCAATCGTTTTCATATGACTATTTAACTTGAAATCGACTGGTGTAAACGGCTCGATGTATGGATGAAAGTTACTAAGGTCATTTGTTATTGCATGTTTATAAAATGTTAGTTTTTCGAATCCAGGTTTAGCATAACGAACATGGAAAGGAATTTGATATTCTGCAGTTTTTGACTCATTTTCTATATAAATATATCCCTCATATACACCAAATTCTGCATTAGCTGGAATGGATATTTCTGCATTAATATTTTTACTCTCATTACCATTCACCTCAAAAGTCGATGGTAATTGAAGCGTCACACCACTCTTTGCAGCATCCTTTGAGACACCATTGATTGTTAAAAATTCAACTCTCGTATAATATGTTTCTAGTTCACTACTTAAATTCTTAATAGAAATCGAGGTTGCTCTATTTTGCGTCTCACTTGATTTTGCAATACTACCAAAAGGAAGAGATCCCGATATGTCATCGATTTCTATTTTTATTCCATTTTCATCTAAGGAAGTCGCCTTATTTTGTACTTCAAATAAAGTTGTATTATGGACTGCCTCATAAGCATCAACACGTCCTGCCCCAACTTCATTCACGTTGTACGTACGACCTTTTAAAGGATCGGCCGTATTCATTAGTGCTGCCTTTACATCCGCAACTGTATAATCTGGATGTGATTGTAATAATAATGCTGCAATTCCAGCAACATGTGGTGTTGCCATGGATGTTCCACTTAAACTCGCATAACCACTTGAATAATCGACACCATCTCCAGGACTATTAATATATTCTGGTACAGTAGAGAATGTAGATACCCCAGGTGCTACTACATCTGGCTTAATATCAAAGTTATTACTAACTGGACCACGTGAGCTAAAATCAGCTAACACATCACCTGTTGTCATATTTGACTGTAGGTTTGTTAATTTAAGTTTCGCTGTAGTATCTGCATTTAATTTTTCTACTATCTTTACTCCGTCGGCATGTAACATTTTAAAGGTTGGGATATAACCATGATTTTCACCTAAGAAAAATGGAATTTCGCCATCTTCATTATTGTAAAGTAAAACAGCTGAAGCACCTTTTTCATGAGCACGTCGAATTTTTTCATCAAATGAAATCGTGCCACGAGAAATTAATGCTACTTTCCCTTTAACGTCTTTGTCCGTATAATCCTCTTCTGTACCAATTCCTACTTCAACAACATCATACTCTTTATCTATTAACTGTAGATAATCCTTACCAAGTCCATGCCCCATTAATGTATTTTGAACTGTAACGTCTGCTAAACTTGCTTTTACGGTTGGAATATCAGTCGGCACATCACTAGCACCAACAGTGATCGCTAGTGGAGAAGCACCTGGTGAACCTAACGTACCAGGATTTGGCCCTGCATTTCCTCCGGCTATAACGGGTATGACCCCTTTTAATGCTGCATTATTGATTGCTACAGATGTAGCGTCTAAGGAATGATTATTACCATTACCTAATGATAGATTAATCACATCCATTCCATCTTCTACCGCTCTTTCTATACCTGCGATAACCGATGAATCATATCCTGATCCATATTCTCCTAATACTCGATATGCATACAAGTCAACATTCGGAGCTACACCTGTCATTGCATATTCAACATCATTTTTAGGGTTACTTGCGATGGTTCCAGCAACATGAGTTCCGTGTTCTGTATAGTATGCACTTCCATTTATCGATTCAGGTTGACCAGATGCAAGCCACTCGGCTCTAGTTGTTTCCATTGGGTCAGAATCATTTTCAACAAAATCATATCCGCCTTTATAAACATCTTTTAAATCAGGGTGATTATAGTCAATCCCTGTATCAAGTACTCCAACTTTTATTCCTTGTCCTTTTAAGCCCTCATTATGTAAACGATCAACTCCTATATGAGGAAGCGCTGGTGGAATTACTTTTGCCGTTGTTGGTTCTTGTGTAGTAGTCGATTCATTTTTCGGTAACCTTACGACATTGTCTTTCCATATCCTTTTGACTACACCAGTCTCAAGCAAGGTATTAATTTCACTTGTAGGAATCGTCATAGCCATTCCATTAAATACATTCTGATAAGTTTGTTTAATTTGATATTGAATCGAATTTTCTTTTAATGTTTGGTTTAACTCCTCCTTCTTCTTAAAAATTTCCGTTAATCGTTGTTTAAAATGTTCTTGTTCCCCTTTTATCTTTTCTGCTTTATTTTTTGATGTACCTTTTGTTTTTGATTGCTGAGCATTTTCGACCGGAGTTGTTTTGAACTCAACAATGACATTGGCGGTTTTATCTTTAAGTGACAACAAACTTGGATCAATGATGAATCCTTCTTGTGGGGTTAATCGTTTTATAGACTGTCGTTGCTCTTCAGATAGTCCTTTTAAGATTGATTCAGCAGAATTTGAAATCGCATAAGATTTTTGCTGAGGCATTAAATAAGATGTAAGAAGGCCAGAGGCTATTACACCTGATACCATAACATTTAGACATTGTTTCTTTCGATTTTTCATTAAGTAACGCTCCTTCTACTATTTGATTTCTGCTGCAAATTTTAAATCTATTACTTTTTAACAATAATAATCCAGCAAATTTTCCCTTTTTAAAATGATTACATATTCCTATGAGCACCTCATTCCTCCCGAAAGATAGATAGTGTAAAATAAGAGTATGAATAATTAGACAACTCTATTAATTCATATTGTACTGGAGCTTTTATTTGCGGTAAATTGGGGGAATTGTTCTCCAAGTTGTCCTACTTCCACTGCAGAATGCGTCTAAATCCTTGTAGAATATTGTCAAACCAAGAAGAATGTGAACGATTTTTTGTAAAATCTTTAGCCGTTAGATTTCTAGCAAATGATGTTTGTTAAACTATATCGAAAAAATCATTTTGTACTTGGGGGAATCTTGGTTTTCCTAATACTCAATCACTTCCAACTATTATTCTAAAAGGAGAAATTCAATATGAATGAGGGGAAAATCATTAAGTTTTATCGAGAAAAATACAAAATGACTCAGGAGCAATTAGGAAAAGGGATTTGTTCTGGAACACATATTAGTAAAATTGAGCGTTTACATACTGAATATGCTCCTGAAATTATCACTCTTTTATCCAAGAGACTAGGGATAAATATCGAAACTGAATTAATTAAGCTGAATAATATTAAAAATCGTTTAAATCATTGGCATGATGTTATTGTTATGCAATTATTTGATGAAATGAATCTTATTAATCATGAACTTGAGCAAGAAGATTTTATTCAAATCTCTGATTATATCAATCTTTACAAATTACTTCGGGTTAGGTATTTACTTATGCATAATTTGACCGAGGAAGCATTACAAATCATCAATGAACTCCAAAAGAAAGAACCTAAATTATCATCCTATGAAACTAATCTATTCAAACATGTTTTAGGAGTTTACTATTTAGCGAAACATGAAAATCTCAAAGCCATTCAAGTATTAAAATCAATAAATGATACAGATTACAATAACAAGGAATATACATATCATTTAGCTGTCGCGTATCATTTAAATGAATCACCAGTTATGGCTTATTTTTTTGCAGATAAATCGCGACAATTTTTTAAAGAAATTAATAACTATCTTAGAGTTATCGATGCAGAAATGCTTATGGCGATTCAAGTAAAAGATGATGGAGATTTTAAAGAAACCATTCAGAGGTTTAAAAGCTTAATTAAAAGCTGTGAAATTTGTCATTCACCTGATCGAAAGGCTAAGGTATTACACAACTTGGCTTTTGAATACTTTAGAAGAAAAAATTATGAACTAGCCAATAAATACTATAAAGAGTCTATGAGTCTGAAAAATAGTGATTCAATCCCTTATTCACTTTCTTTAGAAGGGTATATACGCAGTGCATACTATGGGAGTTTACTTCCAAAAGATGAATTATTGCAGCTTACGAATGAAGGACTTGAAAAAGCTCAAAAGAATAGTGAACTATTATATATAAACTTATTTACCTTACTCCGTTATTTAATTCAAAATAAAGAACAGGAATACCATCAATACCTGTCCGAATATTCATTACCTTTGTTTAAAAAATTTGGTTTTGTTTATTTAGTTAAACGTTCCGAAAAAGAATTATTTAATTATTGTTTTAATCAGAAAAAAACTCGTAGGGCATTAAAGATGGCACATACATTAATTAATCAATAAATAGAAATGGCATGTCTCATTTAGAGACATGCCTCTTTTATCAAATTATTGTAACAAGGTGAAAATCTCTTTAATAGCCTCTTTTACCTTGTCATATTTATCAGCTTGATTTAATCGTTTTTCCCAATAATAATAAGTGCTGCGTTTCATGTCAGCGACTTCAACTAGGTCCACAATCTCATACTTATGCTTTAGTTCAAAAATTACTTGCGCTTTGATTTTGTTTGTAATTTTTCCTGCATTTGAACTAAAGCATTCAACTTTTTTAAGTAGGCAATCTCCATTTCTAAACGTTCAACTTTTGATTGTAAAGCCTCCACAGATTCTTGGCCCGGTATTGGTTGGTTGGTTTTTGGTTTTTGTGTTTCTGTTTTCGTTGTATCTTTTTTCATGGATGGACGCCCCTTTTTCTTTGATTTAAGGGCATCAATTCCATGTTCTTCTAACTGCCTTCTCCATTTTCGAATTGTAGAAGGATCAGCTATCTTAAAAATAGCACCTGTTTCATTCGGTGACGTCCCGTAATCATTCATATATTTTAGTACGTTTAGTTTAAACTCTGTTGACAAACTTGTATAGGATTTTTGAAACGCTTCTACACCGTTTTTCTCGTATTGCTTCACCCAAGTTTTTACTAGTGAAGAGTGTGCTCCAATGGAAGCCCCTATCGTACGATAACTATCATTGCCTTGTAAATAGCACTGAACAGCCGCAAATTTATCCTCCGTACTAAATTTAGCCATGAATGGTGTCTAACATTTACGGGGCAGATCAAATTGGGCGAGTTTTTTTATTAGGAATACCTAAAACTTATTTTAACTAAAGCACCCGGTAGTTTAAGTTAATTATTCACATTCACCACCTGGCTATGCAGAAGAATGGAAACAACTCATTTCAATGAAAACCTGTTTCGCACGTCTGTCGTCTTAACAATTGATTAAAAAGTCGGCTTTTTCCAATATTATTTAGCGATTGAAGGGACTTTTTATGAACCTTGTTTTACCAATAGTCCCTTGTGGAACTCTTCTAATGTGATTCCCTGTTTCATAATTTCTGTTGCGACAACTTTTCCGACATATCGAAGATGCCATGGTTCATATTGATACCCAGTTATGGATTCTTTTCCTTTTGGATACCGAATAATGAACCCATATTCAGCTACATGAAGTTGCAACCATTTCGCTTCTTGTGTGTTCTGAAAACAAGATGTTGCTGCACATGTTGCACTACTGTTTCCCACGTCAATTGCGAGTCCGGTTTGATGTTCACTTGTGCCAGGGATCGCACTATACATACGAGCTTTTTCATACCCATCTTGTTTTACGTATGATTCAAATACCGAGACTTGTGTCTTGTGCGAACGGTAACCAGAAACACCAACAATCGTATACCCTGCTTCTTTTGCATCACGCACTAATGTTTGAATAGCAAGGGCCGCTTCTTTTCGTAATTTCTGTTTTTCTGTGCTATTCGTAAACGGAAATGAGATTCCTGAATCAATTAAGTTTTTCGGCACAAAATTTTCCGGCAATTTGTTCAGTTTATTAATTAATACGGCAAGATCATCCGGTTTTGCCACCACAGGAATCACTTCTTCTTTCCATTGTTCCTTATTCATAATTTTCACGTACTGACCGCTTACATACGCTTTTTTCTCTTTATAGAGGATTTGATACCATCCTGTCCCTGTTGCACTTTTTACGTCAACTCGTTCGCCTTTTTGGATAACCCCTAAGATGGCGAATTTCGTGGAAGGTCCTGTTCGTACATTCAAATTAGCGGTTGATGCATAGTTTTTTTCTTCCGATTGTTCGTTAATCATGATTTTCACGTACTGACTGCTTACATACGCTTTTTTCTCCTTATAAAGGATTTGGTACCATCCTGTTCCTGCTGCACTCACTACGTCTACTCGTTCACCTTTCTTGATAACTCCTAAAATGGCGTATTTCGTGGAAGGTCCTGTTCTTACATTCAAATTAGCGGTTGTTTCATAGTTTTTTTCTTCCGATTGTTCGTTTATCATGATTTTCACGTACTGACTGCTTACATACGCTATTTTCTCTTTATAAAGGATTTGGTACCATCCTGTACCTGCTGCACTCTTTACGTCTACTCGTTCACCTTTTTGGATAACCCCTAAAATGACGTATTTCGTGGAAGGTCCTGTTCGTACATTCAAATTAGCGGTTGTTACATAGTTGTTTTCTCCTGCGATTGCTTTTTGAATAAAGGACGTTTCACTAAACCCGGCGTACGATAGAATAAAAACAATGAATAATATAGAAACCTTCTTTTTAAATTGTTGCATCCCTAATTCTCCCCTTTTGTTGTTGTCTCACCATACTAAGACGTACTAAAGGATGAGAAAAGTTTGCAATAAATGAGTAATATTTCAATTCTTTAACTCAGTTTCGGAAATCCTTATTTTTCATTCAAGAAATCATGATTGCTTTACAAGATAAATTACAAGAAAAGTTAACTTCCTTCCTTTTCCCTTATTAAAATAAATTTAAAAACCAATATTTTCACTTTATATACTCACTACCTAATAAATCATCAGAAAGTAATTCAGTAGGAATAATAAATTCTACAACCCCCATATACCCTGGTGCCACCTCATATTTATCAAAGGAAATAACTAATTTGTTATCCTGGTTTATATAAAAGTTATGGTTTGCTGTTATTTTTTCAAACGGGTCTATAGGATTTTCCACTCCTTCATCAAGGATCCAGTATACCTTAGTTTTATCTTCCTTCATTTGCTGTTTCATTTGATCTTTAATATTTTCGCTAATAGTTTCAATGTAATTTTGATTTTTAAATAAAATAGGTAATGTTAATATCACTTGTTTCTTCTTATCAATTGTATCGTATTTAAATGTGGTTGAAGAAGATCCTACAGTATTTACGACATATCTGCCTATAGACAATATTTTTTCATTGTCTGTCTTTACTACATAGCCGCTTTCCACTCCAATATGGCCATCTCCTTGTTTCTTCAAGGGTTCCACTTCTTGCATAAATTCTTGATAAAGCTGTTTGTTCTCTTTTAAATATTTTTCACTTAGGCTTATTTCTAAATCTTTATCCTTTAAATTCGAAATAATCGGCACTTTTATGTTTGCATGATGTTTTTCTTCGTCCACCTTAAATTCTACGAAAGTCATGACATTAATTACATTCCCAATCACTGGAACATCTGATAAACTTTTAGCTAGTACTGGATTGGTATTTAATACTACCCATAGTAGTGCAGCAGCTCCTGAGCCGACAAGTAATTTTATTGGTGTTCTGTTCTTTTTGCGAGGACTATTTAAAGCTTTATTAACTACATCATCGAGATCTGAAGGAATTTCTATATCCATATATTTAGATTTTAACCTTTCTAGATTTTTATCCATTCTATCTCTCCTTTAATAACTTGGTTTGTTCCAGCTGAATTCTTAACATAGATAATGCTTTATATAATCGAGTTTTTACAGTATTTTGATTTTCCTTCAATATCTCAGCAATTTCCTCAATTTTTAAATCCTCAAAATAGCGAAGTACTATCACTGTTCGAAACTTCTCTGGTAAATCGTCTAAACATCTTTCAAGATCAATATTCTGATAGTCATCATAATTTCCATTACTATAAAGCTCCAGAATTGTATCATCCATCACATTGACTCTTCTGTGTTTTCTTAAGAAGTCTAAAGATTTATTTACAACAATCCTATAAAACCAGCTTTTTAGTTTCTGTTCTTCTTTTAAATTGCCAATTGATAAAAGCGCCTTATGAATAGATTCCTGTACAATATCTAATGCATCATCTTTATTCTTCACATAACTAAAAGCTAACCTATAAAAATTCTCCTTATTTTCTATGATTAATTGAACAAGCGCTTGTTCTTTAATATGATTCTTCATAGCTTAGAACTCCTTTTCTATACGAATCCTTTGTCTTACTATCAGTAAACATATAAAAAAGCCCTGGTGATCCAGGACTTTTCGTTATTTAGAGACTGGAAGTGTATTAAAATATTCTTCAAGAGTAATCCCTTTAGTTGAAACATCTACCGCAACATCTTTACCTACATATCTCAAATGCCAGGGTTCATATTTATACCCTGTAATCATATCTTTTCCTTTTGGATATCGGATAATAAAACCGTACTTAGCTGCATTTTGCTCTAACCAGGCAGCCTCTATCGTTCCAGCAAAGCAATCTTCTGCAGGACACTTGCCATTTCCTCCTGTTACATCAATAGCTAGTCCTGTCTGATGTTCACTTGTACCAGGAACTGCACTGTATGTCCTTGCTTTTTCATACCCATCAATTGCTACATAACGTTCAAAAAGAGCTTTTTGAGTTCGATAAGAGCGATATGCTGAAACTCCTAAAAGAGTCACTCCATCTTTTTTTGCCCCTGCAAATAGACGTTCTAGCTCAATAGCTGCTTCTTTTCTCATCATTCGTTTTTCACTATTACCTGAAAAGATAAAAGGAACATTAAGGTACATGAGATTTTGTGGCACAAAATTTTCAGGCAAAGATAATGATTTATTAACCACTACCGGAATACTATTCGGTTGAGCAACTACTTGTATAGAATCTTTATTTTCGACTGGTTTTTCTACTGGTTTTTTGATTGATTTAGATGGTTCCTTTTTAACAACAATTGGTGATTCTTTTACAGATGAAGATGGATTTTGTGAAATCTCGATGTTTGGTTGTTTAATTTGTTCGGGTTTTTTCGTATTGGATTGCTTTTCGTTAGTTGAAACTTTATCTCTTGAAGTTTTTTGATCATCTAGATTATGATGGGTGTTCATTTCTTTATCATCTTTTTTAGTTTGCTGATTTGAAATTTTTGTACTTTCTTCAACAACATAGTATCGACCCTGACAACCTGAAATGATTAATAATGCTAGAACGATGATAGTGTATTTTTTCATTGATAGGTTTCTCAGAACAGACACTCCTTTTTCTATTTATCATACAAGTAAATAATAAATGCATAATAATTTTTACCTGAGAGGATATTCTAATGATTTGATTACTATTTCATTAGAAGATGAAACCATGGGTTAGTAAACATAATCATTAATAATTCAGAACAAGAAATGAAAAATATATGAGTTCATTATTTTTTGATTCCTTTTCACCTGAAAAAGAGTAGTCTCATCTATTTCTTTGACAATCATTTGATTATGAGCTTAGTTTTTTTATATAGCCTCCTTCTAATAACTAGCTTTTGACTCAACTTTTTATATTTTATTATTGATTCTATAGCATGTAAAACATCCCTTAGTCATGTATACTTGATTAAAACTCATACAAAGGAGTTTACTATGAATATTGAGCAATTAGAGTATGTTGTCGAAGTTGCGAAAACGAAATCCATCTCCATTGCTTCTGAAAATCTAAAGATATCACAGTCTGGAATTAGCCGATCCATTAGTAATTTAGAAAATGAATTAGGTATGAAACTATTTAACAGATCAAAATCAGGAACCCTACTCACAGAAGATGGTGAAAAAATTGTAAAAATAGCTTTTGAAATTGTTTCCAAGCTTCAACTGTTAAAAGAAGAGGCTCAAGAAATAACGACCAGTATCCATGGGAAATTAAAAATCTCATCAAGTCCGAGTGTAATGACCCTATTATTAAAAGTAATTCCGCTTTTTAAAAAAGATTATCCCGGGGTTAAACTGGAAATAACGGAACAACCAGAAAATGAAATTATTGATGATATTAGAAATAATAGGATCGATATTGGTTTAGTCTACATTAATGAAAATATTCAAAACTCGAATGATTTAAAATATGGGACCTTAGTATCTGGAAAATTAAATGTCTGTGTCAATAAAAACTCCCCTTTATCTTTACATCACACGTTATCTCCAAAGGAAATCTTAGATCAACCCCTTGCCATGTTTAATGGGGTTAATATGAAAAAATTTATTGAACAGTTTTTCAATGATTATGGGGAAATGGAAGTTCTGTTTATGTCGAATAATTCAGAGACCGTAAAAAGAGCGGTTGTTGATGGCATAGCGATTACCTTTATTATTGATTTGGCATTAAATGATGATATCTATGTAAAGAATGGAAGCATTGTTCTTATTCCATTAATAGATTGTGGAATTACAACAATTCCATTCGGATGGATTCGATTAAATAATCAATATTTTAGCTATCTAGAAAAGGAATTTATTAAATATTTGCAAACCGTCTCAACAGATTATTAGAAAGGAGAGTCTACAAAGGGTTGGGCCAGAAAATAATTCTTTCATTCTCACCATGTTCATTCAACTTAAGCGTTTGATTTACGATATGGCTCGGGTAGGATTTTGTGTTAACTTGAACCTAGAAAGCTCAACTTGCTCAACTCTTCAAAGTTATCTGTAAAATAAACTAAAGTGCATTACTCCTTCTTGGAGTAATGCACTTTAGTTTATTTACACTCTTATATTCAATTATTTCTTACCGATAGTTTTTATCTGAGACTTATCAAGAAAGTTAATCCTGTTGTTGTTTAATAATTTACCTTTTTGATCTCTTCTATGAATAAATTTTCAATTAACGAAAAAAATAATGTAAAAAAGTAACTGAGGAATATAATTATGCTAAAAATTGGCATGAAAAATAAAGATGAACCTAAAGGTCATTTACTTGATAAACATCACTGGAGTTTCCAACTATCTAAGTCAAATGATTTTGTTGACTATCATTCATCGCTAAAGTCATCCCAACCATTCTGGATTGCTTATTATCGCACACTAATAAAGACTGAGATTTTAAACAGAGATGTTCTTCCATATCTGGATACTGCACTATCTCTCGCACAATTAGTTACTAAGATTCCAATTCAAGAAATTGTATCAACGGACGATGAAAAAAAAATAATTGAAAAGATACTAAATGGTCATGTTGCCATTCGATTGCAAAAACAGGACAAACAATGTCTTTTGGTGAATGTTGCTAACGCGGAATTTCGAACAGTTGGTCCTCCACAAAAAGAGCCTTCGGTATTAGGACCACAGGTTGGATTTGTGGAAGAACTCGATACTAATGTCAACCTAATTAGAAAACGTCTTCCCGTACCGGAATTGTGCTCTACGGAAATTACGGTTGGAGACTTATCTAAAACCAAGGTTGCGATCTTATATATGGATGGAACCGCTAATACCGAATTAGTAAATGAAATAATAGAACGGGTTAGTAATATCAAATACGATCATATATCTGACAGCTCTTATATTGAGAGTATGATTAGTGATCATACTGCCACTATATTTCCATTAACAATTATATCAGAAAGATGCGACAGGGTGGTCGGAGGGTTATCGGAGGGTAAAATCGTCCTGGTTGTAGATGGCTCACCTGATGTAATTATCCTGCCGGTTACTTTAATTGAAGCCTTTATTTCTATGGAGGATTACAGTTATCCATGGATTATTGCCAGTGTTTATCGTTTTTTGCGTTTTTTTACATTTTACCTAGCCATATTCATTACGCCTTTATATGTTGCGATATTAACCTACCATTATGAGCTAATTCCTTCACGGCTTCTTGGAACTTTGGCTTCCTCAAGGTTTACGGTTCCATTTCCTCCATTTTTGGAAGTCTTACTGTTGGAAATAATAATTGAATTAATTAAAGAAGCTGGAGCCCATCTACCCTTCAGAGTGGCACAAACACTGGGGATTGTAGGCGGGATTGTCATTGGACAGGCTATTGTGGAGGCAGGTTTAACGAGTAATATTCTCGTTATCTTAGTGTGCTTTAGCACTCTATCCAATTATATTACACCTATTTACAAAACAGGAAACAGTGTTCGCTTTATCAAATTTCCCCTTTTGTTATTAGCCCAGTTTTTAGGACTTTTTGGAGTCTATATCGGTTTTTTGTTTACGCTCGTTCATGTGATTAGTTTATCTTCCTTCGGGAGTCCGTTTGCGGGAATGTACCCGATTCGTAAAACATCTTTTCAAGATTTATGGTTTAGGCTCCCCTTTTCTAGACAGCAGCAAAATCCTCAGAACCTGAAGCCAGAAAAGAAAAAGAAGTCAACACGAAATATCACTTACCCAAAAAAGATAACTGATTTTAATGAATAGTAAGGAGGATTCCATGCAAATAGATACAAAATTTCAGGTGTCTCCTTATTTATTATTATTTATTATTATTGCATCTCAGGTAGGAGTAGGAATGTTAAGTTTTCAACGCAACGTAGCAAAAGAAGCCGGTTACGACGGATGGATTTCTGTACTGCTTGCCGGTATGGGAATACAAATATTGATGTTTGTAATGTATAAACTGGTCAGTGCTGCAGATGGGGATATCATTCATATTCATCAAAAAGTATGGGGAAAATATTTGGGGGGATTGTTTAGTTTAATTATCATATTCTATTTCGCGTTAATCAGTCTTTCAGTTTTACGCTCGTATATTGAAATTGTTCAGGTATGGATGTTTCCCTCCCTTCCCAGCTGGATAATCTCCAGCATATTAATGCTACTTGTCTATTATATAATTTCAAGAGGTTTTCGAGTAGTAGTCGGGATCTGCTTCTTGTCGGTAATTTTTCCGATGCTTGGCCAATTACCTCTGTTTATTTTTCCAATTCCTTATTACCACATCGATAATCTGCTTCCGGTCTTGGATCATTCCTTTTCGGACATCATCAGTGGAATAAAAGCGAGCATTTATACGATGGCGGGGTTTGAAGTAATTTTAATGATTTATCCTTTTATACGAAAAAATCAAGTATCTCAAAGATATGCTCATTTAGGTATTCTTCTGACAACAGTGTTGTATACAATGTCTGTTCTCAACAATTTCCTGTTTTTCAGTGAAAATCAGATTCGTAAGCTGATATGGCCGGAGCTGACTCTATCGAAACTCATCCATTATTCATTTCTTGAACGTTTTGAATATATATATATTTCAATGTATATGCTCGTCATAATAGCCATTCTTGCTACATTTTTATGGTGCGGCAGCAGGGGGTTGAAATTGGTATTCGGAGTCAAACAAAAGTATCCGCTTTTGTTTTTGCTTTTATTTAACATTGCAGGGTGTCAATTTCTAACAGATAGCGAGAGTATTACTGCCTATCAGAAATGGGTGAGCTATGTTCATTTAGGGCTCTTTTATGTATATATCCCCATATTATGGTTGATTTTTTTAATATGGAAAAGGAGCAAGGTAGCATGAAAAGGCATAAAATATACGTCTTTGTCATAACATTGTTCTTGCTTGGAGGATGTGAACCACTTCTTCCGACTAAAGAACTGAATGAATTGGATATCATTCAGGGAGCAGGGTATGATGAAGGCGAAGGTGATTTAATTCAAAGCTATTTTGTCTTTCCCATTTTCAAAGGCGGAAAAGAGCCTCCTACAGCAAAGACTATCTCGGGAATCGGAGATAGCAGCAAGGAATCTAGGCAGGATGCAAGCCGAAAAACACGTTTTCATCTGGTCAGCGGACAAATCCGGATAATACTTTTCAGCAAAAGTCTTTCCGAAAAAGGGATATTTCCTATTCTTGACACCTACAATCGTGACCCGTCCATTGGGAGGATTTCTCAATTAGCCATCGTGGATGGTAAAACGAAAGAAGTGTTCAATAAGCCATTTAAGGAAGTAGAAAATATCGCGTTACATCTGCAGGAAATGGTGGAACAGAGCATTAGAAGTGAGACCATTCCGAACATTGATTTTAATTCGTTCATGTATCAATATTATCAGGACGGCTATGACCCATATCTGCCCATCATCTCTGTAAAAGGGGATGAAATTATCATTTCTAGCTTAGGGATTATGAAAGATGACAAATTGGTAATGGAAGTAAGCAAAGCCGACACTTTTATCTTTCTAAGTTTGGTTGAAAAACAGAAAAACGGTTTTCACCAAGCAACCATGGCAAATGGAGATAAAATTTCTCTTGAGAGCATCAAGTCAAAACCGGCTTATCAAATTAAAATGAATGGCAAAGATCCTACATTTACTATTTCCATAAATATGAAAGTGAGAATTATGGAGTATTCTTCTCATGCTCACGGATCACGTCTTCTTTCTGTAGAGAATATTGAAAAACAATTGGAATCCCAACTAAAAAGGGACGGATTAAGACTTATCACCCAATTTCAGAAAGAAATGGTTGATCCCTTAGGGCTTGGCGCCAAATATGAAGCACATTACAGAGCGTTTGACTCAGATAAATGGAAGGGCATCTATCCCAATGTTCCTGTTCAATTGGATGTAAAGGTACACGTTATCCAAACCGGAATCAGTGAATAAAAAACCAGATAAATAAACTATCCTGCCCCTTTAGCATTCCTGTAGATCGCTATATTTCAACTTTGAAAAAAATAGGGCTCCTCAGTAAGATATGAGTATAGACACCACTCTAACTCACAACATTAGGAGGAACCCTACTATGAATTTTAAAATGCAAGACAAACAAAATCAACTAATAGAAAGAATTTCCGATACACATCTAATTGTGGGTGTAGATATTGCTCAACAACTACATGTTGCAAGAGCAGTTAATTTTCGTGGAATTGTAGTCGGAGATCCTATTTCATTTGAAAATAATGAAGAAGGGTTCTTTAAACTATTAAACTGGATACAAGGTTTAAAAAGATTAAAAAACTTAAATGAAGCAATAGTAGGTATGGAGCCTACAGGCCATTACTGGATTAACCTATCAACTTGGTTATATAACCAAAACATTGAGGTAGTAACAGTCAATCCCTACTTAGTAAAAAGGAATAAAGAGAATCGTGATAATACTCAATCTAAGAGTGATAAAAAAGATGCACTAGTTATCGCAGATATGGTCAAAAACGGCTACTATTCTTATATTCGTCCATCTTCAGAATCATTTGAAAAACTTAGAGTTCTAATGTCTAACCGTGATGCTATTGTAAAACGTCTCGTAATGTCAATAAATCAAATAAATCGATGGGTGGATGTTGTCTTTCCTGAGTTGCGACAAGTGTTTAACGATGTTTCGTGCAAAGGAGCCATCGCAACCCTTCGTTTGTTTCCAACTCCAGATGAAATATCTTTATTGGATTCACTGGATGTCCAGAGGGGATGGAAGTCATTAATGAAAAGACAACCAGGACCTAGAAAAGCTCATTTATTGATCAATCTAGCAAAATCTTCTATTGGAACTGGACAAGCACTTGATGCTTATAAATTCCACCTAGAGCAATTATTAGAAGAATATGACCTCGCTGTAAAACAACTCGAAAGAGTTGAACAACAAGTAAAAGAAGTTCTCAACAAAATACCTTTTGCAAAAAAACTACTTATGATTAAAGGAATAAGTGAAATTTCATTAGCTGGGATACTAGGCGAGTCAGGAGATCTAAGTGGATTCTCTCACGGAAACTCTCTATTACGACATGCGGGATTACATCTAGCTGAAGCAAGTTCAGGAAAATGGAAAGGTCAGATTGTGATTTCAAAGCGTGGAAGGTCAAGACTACGACGCTTCCTCTACTTAGCAACTATGAGCCTAGTGATGAATAACCCCGAATTTAAAGCCCTACATTACCATAATGTGAAGGTTAAAAAGATAAAGAAAATGAAATCAATAATGAAACTGATCGGTAAACTAGCAAGGATTTTTGTAGGTATAGCACGACGAAATGAGTCCTATTGTCCAAGTAAAATCCAAGTATCGATCCCTTTAGCAGCATAGAAATAAAACATTAGTTAAATGGATGTACTATCTAAAATAGTTAACTTTAAATTTTGAATGTTGTCTTATTCGTAGGATTTCAAATATGTACGGAGTACCAGGTTTCTTGAACAAAAGGGCACTGTGACCCATCAGGTTAGCATAACTGGCCTCCACCCCTTGGATAGGCATGACGAAGGAATGAGAGGGCAATTGACCCGTTGAGACATGGGAGGGAAAGCCTCCAGGGGCGGCGTGGAGATGTGCATTATATGGTAAAATATGGAGTGGTAGCTGACTCCTTTATTTAACTATGCCTTCACGAAGCCAAGATGATCAGAACTCATTTCAATTAACCGTAAATCCAATTACAAGGGTTATGGAATCCTGCGAATAAGTGAGCATTCGAGAGATATTCGTATTAAACTGAGGGAGTTCAAGAAGTTCAACAAGAAGTGCCCTAATCCTTCTGGATTAAGGCACCCAATATTTGATTGGTATATGTTTAGGTTTATTTTTGCTTTAATACGAAAGAAGTAGTTCTTAAAACCTCATTACGGTCTTGTTTAACTACAAATCTTATTTCGTTTGCATGTGAAATAACTCTTACATGTACGTATAGAGACAAACAATTCTCCTTTTAGATTTGGTTGAAATAATGTATCTCCAACCATCTTTCCCAATCGAAATTCTACATTTGCCTCAAGACCAAAATAACTCCGGAATTATTTTTACCATTAATGAAATTTCCTATTTGTCTTTTGGGTCTAAGACTCTCTTTTAACCACCATTCACTACCATAAAAAATCTAAGATATTGGATTGTATAAGATTCGTATCGATGTTACAGGTTTCTCCATCAATTCCATATTGCCAAATCGAGACTGGTACGTTTTCGGGTGCTCCTGGCTGGAATTCTGGGGCATCGGCCTGGGGAGTTACGCCAGGATCCGGGTTACTACTCCAGATGATCGTCTGGGATTGAACATTCTGATTGGAAGAGATAGCGGCTTGGTATGCGGCAGTAAGGGCACTTTCGTTGGTAAACACCCCGTAGATACCAGGCTTATAAGGTGAACCAAGTAAAGTGTCTACCCAACCACGGATAAACGCTTCATCCACTGGGTAAGTCGGTTCGATATCTGCGAAAATCGCCTTCCCCTCCGGGATTCCTATCTGTTGTGCATATGCAATGGCCGCTTGTGCCTCTTGTGCCCCGGCTTCATAAGTTGTAGCGTTTGTGAAGTGGTTGTAAATGGGGATAATCTTAATCCCTTGTTGATGAAGAAGCTCCACTTCTTCAGGTGTCAAACCAGCCGATACCCCTTCTTTGGTCTCAAGATATCTTCCAAAGACTGAAGGCTTCCCATAGTTATCCACTACACATTGTAAAAAAGCTTGGTCTAGAGGACTAGCGGTATCGACTCCCCATAAGATTTGAGGCGGCTCTTGTGGCGGCGGTGCAGGTTGAGGCTCTGGTTCTGGTTGTGGCTGAGGTGGTTTATCTGACGCCTCCCCATCTTTACCGGTCTCTGTTACAGTTTGTGGTTCTTTCACAGGTTCTGTAGTTGTTGGCGTGGAATCGTGACGGATAAAAACAAGGAGGATTGAAAGAACTAGAAAAGCACTTAACAATATAACCCAAAACAACTTTCCTGTTTTCATTTTTTCGCCTCCATACGACTGACTTCTATGTCAATTTATTCGGACAGTCGTATGGAAGCGTGAGGATTTGTACCCCCGCCTTTTGAATGAAAAACGCCTATTTGTTTTTTAGTTAACATAATATTATTATTTTTAATTATTAAATTTAATGAATAACTATTCATTTTGTGTTAAAATTTGACAAAGGAAGGTTTGGGGAGGTTTTATTTTATGTTGCTTAAGAAGAATTTCAGCCAGCAGACGATAAATGGTGTTCAAGCTGGAAACGGTACGGTAGCATTTCAAGGGGTAAAATTAAATGTTCATTGCTTTGTTGTGGACGGTGTTCTCATTGATACGGGTTCCGCTTCATTAGAAAAGGAGTTTCAACCATTTTTTAGACAACAAGATATCGATCAAGTGGTCATCACACATTTTCATGAAGATCATACAGGGTGTGCAGCTTTTTTACAAAAAGAGCTGAATCTTCCTATTTATATGAATGATTTGAAGCTGGATTATTGTAAAAAGAAGCCTGATTATCCAATGTATCGAAAGGTTTTCTGGGGGAAGCGCCGGCCATTTCAAGCAAACGCCATTGGAAAAACTTTTACATCCCGAAATGCCACTTGGGACGTAATTGACACACCAGGTCATGCCATCGATCATGTAGCTTTTTTAAATCGTGAAACGGGACAGCTATTTACTGGGGATTTGTATTGCCAGGAAAAAACAAAGGTTATTTTACGAGAAGAAAGCATTCCAACCATTATCGAATCGTTAAGAAGAGTATTAACCTATGATTTTGGAGATGTATTTTGCTGCCATGCTGGCTTTTTAAAGGATGGACGTGCTGCTTTACAGAGAAAGCTAAATTATTTGTTAGAACTCCAAGGAAAAATTATCAAGCTCTACGAAGGTGGCTTGTCCCCTAGTCAAATTAGCAAAGCCCTTTTTCCAAAAAAATATCCCATCACCTTTCTTTCTTCAGGAGAATGGGAATCTTTGCATATTATTAACTCAATTATTCAAGAACATAAGTTTATAAATTAATAAAAAAAAGCCGAAATCCACATACGATTTCGGCTGCTGACAATCTCATATTTCTCAACTACTATTAAATAGGAACAGAATAATCAGAAGCGTACCTCCAAGGAAAACTCCCAATTCTTCCCGTTATCATTTGAAATAAATTTCCCCTTCACTTTCCCGCCTTCGTAGTCGCCATTAGGTCCTTGATTGATAAAAACAGCCAAGTGATTTGCTTCTTTAAAAGGGACTTCAGCCATCACAAAGATTTCATGATACTTCTCTGGAATCACAACAGTTGCTTTACTCCAGGAGTTCCCTCCATCTTGTGTGACGTATAGATCAGGTCCTACAGGATTAAGGATTCCGAATGATAAGAAGCCTGTGTTTTCATCAACAAAACCTCCTTCATAAATTAATCGAGTAACACCAGAATGAGTTGTCTCTTTCCATTGCTTACCGCCATCATTGGTAATATAAACGGTTGTCCATTCTTGTGACATGGTTCGATCACCTGAGATGATCGCATAACCAAACCTGTCATTTAAAAATTCAACCTTACGAAAACGGATGGGCGGATATTGAGCACTAACTACACTATCTTCCCATGTTTTTCCTTGATTTAGAGAATATTTCAATTTGATGCTCTCTCCTTCTGAATATAAAAAGGCAGCACGATTTTGCGTCAGGATATAGCTATTCTCTATAAGTTCTTGTTCGTTCCCATTGTATTCTCCTGCAAATAATTTCACTTTTTCAACCGGGACCAGGATCCAATCTCTTCCTTTATTGAAGGTAACCTGTAATTGGTCGTTTTGAAGCGAGTATACTATTGAATCGTCTTCATAGATTGGCTGCAATGGACTCGGTAGTGGTGGTTCTGGTTCGTGGGCTTCCTGCTTCTCAATGGGTTGACTCTGACCTGGCGTAGTTAATTCTGGGTGCTTTTCAAGAAAATATGTGGCCACCGTTACACAAATAATAAACATAATTATTGTACGAATGATATAATTTTTCACGCTGAATTACTCCTTTTTCATGCTCATCCTCTTACCATTCTACTAGAAATGAGAGAATAAGACATAAAAAAGCCAGGAACCATTTTTATTAGGATAGTTCCTGACTTTGGTTTTTAGTTAACATAATATTATTACATACAACACGATTGGTATGCCTATAATTTTGATTGCACCGATTGTAACTTCCGTTCCATGGTGTTTTCCTTGTCGCGCCGGTCATCAATTCGAACGTTCGTACATACTCTCTGTAATCCTTTCTTATACGGAACTTCATGTAGTTCGTGAACAATCTCCAGCAATAGTTTTAAATCACCTTCGATTAACGTGCTCATCGGGGTTAATTGATACTTCACCTGACCTTCATATTGTTGCAGTACTTTATGTATTTCAGCGACATACTCACTTACACTAGGTGTCCCTGTCCCAACTGGAATCACCGTAATATCAACAATTGCCATTTTATATCCTCCTCCTTCTACATTCTTCATAAGGATATCATGAAAATTAGAAAGACAAAAATCTTATGGAAATGATTAAACACTAGTTGTTACCGGTACAGATACCAAAATAAACAGAACCAACCAACGAAGTCCTTCCCTATCGCAAACATAAAAAATGTAACCAAAGTGACTATATAATAGTAAACTAATTTACTAATCATTTTTATTGTGTTGAAGGGAAAAGACAAGGTGAGTGAGTAGAATGATAAAAGGATTAAAATTTATCGGTTTTCTGTTTCGTCAAAAAAAAGAAACCAGTCTTCAAACAAAAATGATTAAAGTGTTCAGTGGAGAAAGGGCAATCCACTTAACCGTGCAAGTTGCGGATACTCCCCAAAAAAGAGACAAGGGCTTAATGTTTGTTGAAAACTTACCCGAAAACGAGGGCATGCTATTTGTGTTTTCAGGAGAAACATATGGTGGTTTTTGGATGAAAAACACGTTAATTCCTTTATCGATTGCTTTTCTTGATTCAGATGGTAAGATTCTAAAAATACTAGATATGTTGCCTTGTAAAGAGGATATCTGCCCTACTTACGATCCGGAACTTTCTTATCATTATGCTCTAGAAGTCAATCTTGGATGGTTTAAAAAGAATCAAATCAAAGAAGGTGATTTTATATTGCTTGAAAGAAGCTTTTAAATAAATTCTTGAAGTAGCTCAGTCGAAATAGGACTGAGCTATTGTTAGGACAAAATGTATCTGTACGAATTATACAGAGGTGAAACTTCCGATTTCCATCCCTTTTTGCAGCCTTAAATGCTCAGCAATTAAAACTATGAATTCACCGTTAGTTGGTTTCCCTTTTAATGGACTTACTGTGTTTCCAAATACAAAATCTAACTGCTCAATATTCCCTCGATTCCATCCCACTTCAATTGCATGTCTTATAGCTCTTTCTACGCGGCTTGGTGTGGTATGATATTTGGATGCAATAGCCGGATAAATTACTTTTGAAAAACTACTTTCACAGCCATTATTTATCATTTGAATAGCTTCTCTTAAAAAAAAATATCCCTTTAGATTTGCCGGAATTCCCATAGAACGTAAAATATCGGAAATTTTTAATTCTAATTTTTCATCATTATTTGTGTTATGTATTTTCTTTTCTAAAATTGTTTTCATTGAAACACTTTCTGAACAAATAGACATGATCATGTTTGATAAATTGCTTAGTTCAATAGGTTTCATCAAAAAGTAGGATGCGCCTAACTCCTTTGCTCGTGTTATGATATCCTCTGTTCCTATAGCGGTAAGTATTATAACTTTTGTAGTTATGTTTTCCTCATAAATATTTTTTAATAAAGACAGACCATCGGAATATGGCATAATCAAATCTAATATGATAAGGTCTGGTTTCTGATTCTCTATTAACTCCATCCCCTCCATGCCATTATGCGCAACTCCAATCACATCCATATCATTGAACGTCGAGAGAAAATCTTTCAGTATTTCTGTGAATTGTACATTATCATCAATTATTCCGATTTTTATCATATTACTAATCCTCCTTTTTATTATCAGAATTGCTTCTGGTTGTCATCATGGATTGCCTGTTTTAATTTACCCTTTGTAGCTGCTTTTTCGTACGGTTCAATTCCCAGCTCCACAATGTTTTGATATAGTTTAAGTGGAATATGATTCAACATTAGTTCGATAATAAAAAAAAGCCAAAATAGAATAACCCTATTGCAAGGGTGAATCTATTTTGGCTTATGTATGAGCTCAATAAAATATTGTCTAAATCATCTTCCAAAAGGGAATATTTAATTACTATGTTTACCTTTTCCAAGGTAAATATTACCTCACCTTTTCATATAAATCAAGATGATTGTAAAAAACATGAAAAAATAAGGATAGTGTTTATCGAAAACTCACACAATCGACTATTTACTTTTTAGGAATTTCACAGCCACCCTCATCACAATTTAGTCCATCTTCGCTGTTTAAAACGGTGATTTCATTCTCAGCCATTACTTTTTTCAATACCTGAACAAACGTCTCAGCAGGCTGGGCACCCGTAAGGGCATATTTTTTATTAATCAGGAAGAATGGGACACCTGTTACCCCATATTGTTTGGCTGTTTGCTCATCGGTACGAACAACGTCACTCATGTCATCACTTTCGAGCATTTTTTCCACTTCTTCCCTATTCAACCCTACTTCTACGGCAAGCTCCGTTAAGGTTTCGTGGTCCCCAATATGTTTGGATTCGGTAAAATACGCACGTAAAATCCTTTCCGTCATCTCTTTCATGAGCCCCTGTGTTTTCGCATACATGGTCAAGCGATGCGCATCGAAAGTGTTGGTTAAGATTACGGTATCCATTTGATAATCCAATCCAACTTCCTTTGCCATTTGTACAACTCTTTCCGTGTTTGCTTTGGCTTGAGCAATACTCATGCCATATTTCTTGGCTAATAATTCATACATGTTTTCTTTACTATCACGGCCCATTGTAGGATCCAATTCGTAGCATCGATACGTCACTTCAATCGGATGGTCAACCTGTTTAATGGCGTCCTCCAGACGCCTTTTGCCAATATAGCAAAATGGTCAAGCAAAGTCAGTCCACATTTCTATATGCATACTAGTCCCTCCAATTCGTTTTCTCGTATAGTATAGGAGTTATGCGTGTATTTTACACGTAATATGCTTCAGAGTCTGCCGCTTCAAATTTCCTAGTTGTACAGAAAAAGCTGCCTTAATTGGCAGCTTTTTGCTAACATCACTTCCTAAAAATTCCCCGCATTTTTCATCAGTTGATTTTCGCTCATAGCCCTTATTTTCCTGATATCAAGACGGATAAGGAGCGAAACCGTTAGAGCGACAATAAAGATTCCTGAAAAAATGACCAATGTCCCCTGATAGCTTCCGGTTGTTTCCCTGACCCAGGATACAAAGATCGGTCCCGCTAAACCGGCTGCTGCCCATGCAGTCAAAATATACCCATGAATCGCCCCAAGCTGCTTGGTTCCAAACAAATCGCCGATATAGGCAGGTATCGAGGAAAAACCTCCTCCGTAACAGGTCATAATCATATAAACAATTATTGAAAACAGGATTCCCACTGTTATATTTGGAAGCATAAAAAAGGCAACAATTTGAAAAGCAAAGAATAATGTGTAGACATTTGGTCTTCCGATATAATCAGAGATGGTCGCCCAAACAATCCTTCCGCCTCCATTAAATAACCCCATAATCCCAACCATTGTTGCTGCCCCTGCTGCAGACATTCCTACTAGTTCTTGAGCCATCGGCGATGCAACAGAAAGAATCGCAATTCCACAGGTAACATTGATAAACAACATCAACCATAAAGCCCAAAACTGTCTTGTTTTGACTGCCTGATTGGCGGTTAACTGACGCAAATCCTCTTTTACTTTCATACCACCTGATTTTTGAGCTGCCTCCATCCCTTTAGGTACCCAGCCCGCTTTCGGAGGTGCAAGATATTGGGCAGAACAAAATATAATAATGAAGTAAGCCGCTCCTAGTAAATAGAAGGTGTTAGAAATTCCATATTGTACGATTAAATGATTCATAATCGGACTGCTGAGTAAGGCAGCAAATCCAAATCCCATAATCGCTAGTCCAGTAGCAAGACCTCTTCTATCTGGGAACCATTTTACCAGCGTAGAAACCGGTGTAATGTATCCAACTCCCAACCCAATACCTGCGATCATTCCATAAAATAAATACAGTAATAGCAATGATTCTACTTGTATCGCAAAACCTGCCCCAGCTACTCCAGTTCCAAAAAACACAGCACTTAGTGTTCCGGCTGCTCTTGGACCAAACTTCTCGACAAAATGCCCTAAAAAGGCTGCAGATAATCCTAAGAAAAGAATAGCCAAGCTAAATGTAAAGGATATTTGCTTTAATCCCCAGCCCATTTCTTGTTGAAGTGGTTTTGTGAAAACACTCCATGCATAAACCGAACCAATCGAAATATGTATGCCAACCGCTGAAAGAGCGATTAACCAACGATTTTTTGTATGCATCAACCATCCCTCTTTCCATATTGTATTGTCTTGTTGATTCTAAAAAGTTATTCTTCATAGGTTAACATCAATTTAGAAGCTGCTATCTGCGCTCGTTCTCTAGCCTCATTTGGAGATTCTCCGTTGCTTAACACAACCGCCATCCGTCGTCCCACTTTTGTTTCTGGTTTTCCAAATACCCGAACCTGAGTATGTGGAACAGCTAAGCTGTTCGCGATTCCAGTTAGTTGGTACGTCTTACTTTCTTGTGTGGCCTTAATCGTATGACTTGCACCTGGTTTCACTAGCTGAACATCTGGAATCGGATAGCCTAAAATCGCCCTTACATGTAAGGCAAACTCCGATAAATCTTGGGTTACCATTGTAACCATCCCCGTGTCATGCGGCCGTGGGGACACTTCACTAAAATAGACACCTTGAGCCGAAAGGAATAATTCCACTCCAAAAACTCCGTAGCCGCCAAGCGCATCGGTGATTTTTTTGGCGATATCCTGCGCCTCTAGGATTTGTGCCTCTGACATGTCATGCGGCTGCCAGGATTCAATATAGTCACCATCTTTTTGCACGTGTCCAATAGGTGCACAAAAGGTTGTGCCGGAAGCGGAGCGTACAGTTAACAGCGTGATTTCAGATTCAAAATGGATAAATTCCTCCACAATCATACGGGCTTTCTTACCTCTTCCACCTGCCATCGCCTCATTCCAAGACCATTCTACATCCTCCATGGAACGGCAAATCGTTTGCCCTTTTCCAGAAGAACTCATAATGGGTTTTATAACGCAGGGAGTCCCAATTTTCTGTACGGCATTCCTTAGGTCGTAAAGTGTGTCCGCAAAAGCGTACTTCGCGGTTGGAAGCCCCAGTTCCTCGCTAGCCAATCGGCGGATGCCTTCCCTATCCATCGTTAAGTTCACGGCATTCGCTGTCGGAACGATACGGAAACCTTCTTTTTCGAGTTCCACTAGTGTTTCTGTTGCAATCGCCTCAATTTCAGGAACCACCAAATCTGGTTTCTCTTGTTCTATCACTCTACGAAGTTTTTCGCCATCAAGCATGTCCACCACATAAAAACGATGGGCCACCTGCATGGCCGGAGCATTTTCATAACGGTCAACAGCAATCGTCTCAAGTCCAAGACGCTGAGCCTCAATAATCGTTTCTTTTCCAAGTTCTCCTGAACCAAGTAACATAATCTTTTTTGTCTGGGTACCAAACACCTAACACAACCCCTATCGTTTGTCTTTTGATTATAATATCCTATATTTTTACCGGTGACAAGCAAATATTTTCACCAAAATACGAACAATTTATATAAATATTTATTTATTATTCGTATTTTGAATGAAAGCGATATCGTAATGGTTATTTGTTGACAGATTCGCTGAACACGTCCAACTTAATAGTATTTAAAAATAATGGTCCATATCTTTTTAAACACCTGGAAAAACCCCCCCGATTATCCACCATTTAGCATAAAAAGTGACAGGCACCATCCATTTTGCTGGACGGTGCCTGTCACCTTAATCGTTGTTAAATGATACCATTCGTATGTGTGTGGAAAATTTAGGGATTTATTAAACATTCCTATTTTTTCAGTTATTCAATGCTTATTTATTCGTTTCAATTGTTTCGATGAATTTTTCAATGGTTGAAGTTAAGTACGTATCGGCTCTTCTTATAAAAACGGTTTTAATCTTACTGTATTGATCCGGAAGTGAATGACATTGGATGAGTCCACTTTGTTCCATATGGGTGACAGTTGACTTTGGAACAAATGTAATACCAAGACCCATCGCAACACTACGCAAGATAGTTTCTAATGTACCGAACTCCATTATTTTTTGAGGTGTTATGTTTTGGTCTTTATACCACGCTTTAAGACGTGCACGGTATCCACAACCCTCGCTAAAACATAAAATAGGCTGCCCATTTAACTCTTCTAATGTGGAGGCGCGCATATCGGAGATTAAGACAAGCTCCTCTTGAAACACTTCATGCGATACAAGATCGGGATGAAACTCTGATTCTGTCACAAACGCTCCGTCCAACTTATGATTTAATACTTCTTCCTCTAATGTTTCGGTGACTCCAGTAAATAGTGATAAATCAACATTCTTATATTTCTTAATGTACCTGGATAATATATCAGGTAAATGAATGACTGTTTCAATCGTTCCAATTTCTAATTTCCCATGCGGTTCCTCTTTATTTTGAACGGCTTTTTTCATTTCATCTGTTAACAATAATATTTTTTTACTATAAGTTAGGAGTTTCTTTCCTTCAGGTGTCAAACTCATACCACGGCGATGCCGGTTAAACAACGGGGTATTTAACTCAGTTTCGAGTTTTTGAATTCTCGAGGTAATATTGGATTGCACATATCTAAACTCTTTTGCCACTTCTGTGATTGTTCCTTTTTCCGCCACCATCTGAAAAATCTCTAAGTCCTTAAATTCCACTATTCCTCAACGCCTTTAACGTATTCATACTCATTATTATGATATCAAAAAAAATGATGGAAATCATTATAAACATTCATTTTACAAGATTACCAAAAAGATAGATGATAAATAAGTTATTTTTGGCGAAGGAGAGGTAATAGAAATTGAAAAACAATGTATTAGTAGGAGCTATATTATGTTTTATTGCTGCAGCTTCATGGGGAGCAATGTTTCCTGTCGCACATGCAGCTTTTAAATATATTGATCCTTTTTATTTTACAATCATTCGTTATGGAGCTGTAACACTTATCTTACTGCCAATACTGCTTTGGAAAGAAGGAAAGAAGGCTTTTCGATTGGAAGGAAAAGGTCTTAAGTTGTGGTTTTTTGGTACAATGGCGTTTACAGTCTATAATCTATTCATCTTCTGGGGAGAAGATTTATTAGGTGAATCAGGAGTGATGGTGGCCTCCATAATGGAGTCACTTATGCCTATGATTTCCATTGTGATTGTATGGGCGATTTTAAAAAAACGCCCCCATTTATTCACATTAATCTGTGTGCTCGTGTCATTTATAGGTGCCATGTTAGTGATTACGAAGGGTAATATTCAAGCATTTCTTGGTGCAACAGATCATATTATACCTTTCATACTCATATTAATGGCAGTTATTGGATGGGTGATTTACACGATGGGTGGTAGTGAGTTTAGCGGTTGGTCCGTTTTACGGTATTCTACATTAAGCTGTTTACTTGGAACAATTACTGCCGTTGTTCTTGTAGTAGGGGCAACGCTCTTCGGATATATATCACTTCCATTAGAAAGTAACATTAAAGCAGTAAGCCCGCATTTATTGTTTATGATTATATTCCCTGGCGTCATTGCGCTGCTTGGTTGGAATATCGGTGTGAGTATATTATCACCATTAAATGGACTGTTGTTCATTAACTTTGTTCCCGTTACAACACTTTTAATTTCGATTTTTCAAGGGAATCCTGTCACCATGTTTGATCTCTTTGGTACGGTATTTATCATCGTTTCACTTTTGGCTAATAATATTTTTGTACGGATGTTACAAAGGAAAGAATCTAATCATCATTTTCAAACATATTTACATCAACGTGCATCATAACGGAAAGTTTGGATATGCCAATTTGCTAATTAAACAAACTTAAAGAGACCAAGGCTTACACGGCTTTGGTCTTTTTGCGAATAGAGATGATATTTATCTCTGTAGTACCATATCTTTATATCTAATCATGTCTTTTTCAGTATTATTGCCTCTAAATTTTTCAAAATTACTTCCCTCTTCTATTGTCTATAATTGGCCATTAAATGAATTTCAAAACCGAAACTATGCAAAAAATACTTGCATAGTTTCGGCTCATTCATTATATCCCTTAACGTATTATAGCTGCCCTTTATTCAAACAAGGATGTTATTCTTTACCTTTCGAAATTGTCTCAATGGTTTTGAGCTTTTGTAGTATGGCTTTTACAAAAACGCCCAGTAAAATATAGGGTGGCACAGAGTATATGTGCTTCCACTTTAACAATTCATAAATCCCCAGCCATTGGAAAATTGTTTCCCCGACAAATGCAGCGAAAAATGAAAATATGATCAACCCTACTATGTATGTTTTCCACTTTGGGAACCACTGATAAAGCATCATATAAAAAAATGGCATCACAGAAAAATCAGCAACTGCCCATAAGTCTCTTTCTAAAGGTGTTAAGGTGAATGGATAAGTCCAAAAACCTAGTGAGGAACCAACTTGGTCTAATGTGAATGCAATACAAGATACAATGAGTCCAACCAAACTTATTTCTCTTATTCGAGTTTTATCTACCAATTTCCACCACAGGAAAAAAGGAATAATTACAGTAAAAATCATAATCCACCATTGATAAGTAAAAACAACTTCTTGAGTCCAGTAATCTAACCACAACTTTCGTAACTGTACATAGTGCTTTTCTATTTCTTGAAACTTATCCATGTCGCCTCCTTTCTATTTCAGTATGCTTCAACAAAATGAACTTATGTGAAGTTGGAGTTTTTTACTGTTCTTTCATTTTAGTTATTTTCACAATCTGAAGAGAGGACGTCAATATCACCTCTCCCTTCATGAAAGTTCACGCAAAATAAACAAGGAAAGCATTCTGTTCAACACAGAACACTTTCCTATTAGAGAGATTGTATAATGAATTTTTATTCCATTACCAGGCTTTTGGTTTCTCTTTACCCATAGAGTCAAATAATTGTGTAGATGATAAGGCATTGAATGGTAAGTTTACATTGTGTTTAAGCCCTTCGTTGTAAGCTGCTTTTAAGTCTTTAAGTAAAACAGCCAAGGCAGTGTCTACGGTCCACTCAGAAACATCACTCCAATTTCTAACTACCCAGCTATCACCAGTACTTACTTTTAATAAGTTTAATATCTCTTGTTCATTAAAGGGTTCAATAATCTGTACCCTGATATAAAACTAAATATCTTTGAAGATGATTCAAATAGTGTTAAACGGGATGTCAGAGACGGAATATAGGATTTTGGTGTGGTCATGCTGCCGGTGGATGAAAAGGAGTTTGATGTGACTCCCTTTGTTTATGAAGAACTGTCGCTTTTCGTCCATACTACCCATCCATTCGCACAAAGGGAAAAAGTTGAATTGAGAGAATTAAAAAATGAAAATTTTATATTATTTAACCAAGAACTTATTTATAACCTCATTATTCAAGAGTGCCTGCAAGCAGGTTTTCGTCCGAAAATTGCCTATGAAATTGCAGAGTGGGGTTTTATTAGTGAAATGATTGGCGAAAACATAGGCATTTCGATTTGTCCAAAACCCATCGCAAAAAAAATGAATCAAGATTTGATCAAAGTGATTTCCATTAAAAATCCTAGCATCCCTTGGAATTTAGGATTTATATCAAAAAAAAGAAAACATGCTTCACCTGCAGTACGTGAATTTATCCAGTATATTTCAGCACAATTACCTATTAAATTATAAAAAAAAAGATTCCAGGAAGAGGTATATGTATATAACGAATAAAAATTTCGTGGTTTTTGATTTGGTCAAGCCGGCAATAATTCCTCAAAAACAATATTTCAACAGCGAATTATCAATCTAATATAAAAACGCTCAGAATTGAATCTGAGCGTTTTTTGACTGACTTTAGAATTTACCTAATTATCCAAAGAACCCAAAAAGTCGTTAATCCGAATTAACATATCTTCTATTTTATGTTCTTCATTTAAATTCGCTTGCCCAGTCACTATTTCAACTTGTGATTTTTCACTGCCTTCTTTTTTGTACTGTAATACTACTGAGAAATTATAAATGATTTCTTTTGATTCCGTTTTCTCATATTCGATGTTTTTGACCTTTAGTTTGTAATCATTTCTCCTCGGTTCAATCATTAATGTTGAAGCGTAATTATTTACGAACTCCAGGTAAGACGCCTCATTTGCAAAATAATCTTTATACAGGTCTTCCTCATATTTTATTAAATCTCCAAACCCCTCACCTTCCAACATTCGATTCAATTCATCACTTGGGCCGTTTAGACTATTCTGTAATACAGCTTCAATGGTCCGTATATTTTCATCTTGAGTTTTCGTTCCTGTTTTTTCCGTACAGCTAACTAAAAAAAGCGAAGCGAATAAAACTGCTGCTAAAAATGTATACATTCTTTTTTTCAAAATAACTCTCCCCCTTAAAATGTTATAGCATAAATTTTCCAATTCCCTTCGCTTAAATAGGTAACTAGCTATATTGCAAACTACCTTAGAATCACAACACTTGCCCACGATTATGTAGTTATTTAATATTTTCCCGATAATAACCGAACGCGTTACTAATCATTTAATCCCTTTCCATCGAGAATCTGCTGCATATATTTTTCTACCCTGGACTCTCGAGTTTTGGATTGTTTGGCTTGCGAAAAATAAAGAATGTATGCTCTTTTCCGTCCAGGTGTTAATGCTTCAAAAGCAGTTTTCAAGGCAGGGATTTCAGCGAATTTATGTTGAAGTTCGTCAGGAATTATTAATTCTGTGCTCTTTTTAACATTCACATCCAAACCGGCTTTTTCCACTTCAATGGCTTCATAAATATAGTCTTTCAAAATGGGTTCCATCTCATCTATATCTCGAACATTGGTGAACCGAATCTGGCGTTGCGTCTGCGAATTCTCCCCAGGTTTGGTTAAAATCGCTTTTGTGTCCTTTAATAAGACACCTTTGAAAAACATAAGCGCACAATATTCTTTAAAATCTTGGATGATAACAATGTTACTTTCCTGAAACGTATAACATGGTTTGCGCCATTTCAATTCTTCTGTCAGCCCACAGTCAAGAATGATCGTCCTCAATTTTTCCATTTCTTCCTGCCACTTTTTTGCATTACTTAAAAATTCATCAACCTTTAGATTTATTCTACTATTTATCAAATAGGGACCCCTCTCTTTTCATTTCCAACCAATTGACAGTCAAGAATATGATTTTTAATTTTTTCAATCCTCTCTGTCATTTTTCCCCATTACTGAATATTCATCAGACTTTTGCCTAAATTGGAAGAGGTTACTCCAAACCCAAATGTATATTTAGTATTACCCTAAATAGATGAAGGAGTGAAATCAACAATAGCCTGCATTCACATGTATGAGAACTTACTT
Organism: Neobacillus sp. NPDC093182; assembly: GCF_044754045.1. Taxonomy (NCBI): domain Bacteria; kingdom Bacillati; phylum Bacillota; class Bacilli; order Caryophanales; family Bacillaceae; genus Neobacillus; species Neobacillus sp. NPDC093182. The sequence goes on along the minus strand of NZ_JBIVOI010000014.1, from coordinate 58,583 downwards.
TGCAGTTCTTTCACGATTTAAAGTAAAAGTAAGTGCATTTAAAAAGATTGTTACGATAATAAGCACTGCTGAGGCGAATGCCACAGCACCTATTGTGTCCATAAGAGCAGACCAATCCTCAATTTTCACCAAATAATAGTTGTAGAAAATCTGAAAACATATCGCAATAGCGCAAGCACTGCTGCTTATGAAGGAAAGAACAACCCATTTCTTATTCTCCTGCTTTTTGTTTCGCAGAAGATTCACAACAGGAAGTACCCAAGCAATTAGTCCAAGCACGAGACTGCCTATGTTAAGCCAACCGAAATCAATCATATATTAATCTCCCTATTGAATTCCTTAAATTGAATTATCTTTAATTGACTTGAAATATTATTATTCCATTAACCTTCTTGATTAGTTAAAGCTCCTTCTCTTTATTTCCAGGCTTTAGGGAATTTATTTATACACACGTAAAAATTTTACAGAGTGGATCACAACAAACTAAAAGACACAGCGATTTGAATTACTGTGCCTTTAATTGGCTTTTACTTTTTCCTGCAAAAAATGCGGAGGATAATAGAAAGATGGTTCCTAACCCAACTCCAACTATCATTGAATAGTCAAAAGTATTCTTTAATGCTAATCCACCAGCAATAAATGCCATAAATAGGAACAAAAACATTACTGTAAAATTCTTTTTTATATTTCTCCACTCCCTTTACGATTAATATACAATTAACTCTTGGTCCATAACGAAAGATTTATTTAACTGTTTTTCATTAATCTATTTCATTAGAAAAAAGCAAACCGCTGCAATTAATAAATTAGGTAATCCTATTAACAATATAGAATTAGTTTGTGAAAATCTTTGTTTTCTATCTTCTTTTGATTCAGATTGTAGATTTCTACCTAACCTATCCCCATCCAAGAATGCTCCAGATAACAAAGCACCTAATATCAGTGAGATAATTCCGACAGCCCCTGTTATTTTATAAAATAAAGTGTAATTGCTTGAAAACATAGAAATTAAAAAAGCGATCACCACGATACTAAGTCCGATAATTAAATTCTTCATAATTAACACGTCCCTATGTGTTTTTTGTAAAATTCCAATTAGTTACATTTTTATTATAACATTTCCAAAATTTTATAAATACAGAATTCCTTCATAACTTCGTTAAAAACCGGCCCGTTTGCACAACAAGCAAAGATACGAAAAATGTCAGTTTACTATCTTTGTAGAAGCATTATCTACAGTAAGTATTTATAGTCATTAACGTTAACAAACATAGTCCTTTCTGGGTCTGTGGGGATGATAGGCTTGTCTGCCTGATAAAACAACTGCTTCAGCCTTTCAAGATGAATCTTACCCATAGTGTTTCTGGCAATTAATTGGATGTCTGTTTTGGCAGTATTCTTATTATATAAACAATGACATGAATGTAGGCTTTTTTTCATACTATATTTTGGGGAGGTGATGAAATGCCAAGAGTAAGGGCTAGAAGTCATGAAGTAGATGAAATGGCAAGAATGATGAGAGCGGAAGCAGAAGGCGAAGGACAGCAAGGAATGTTATATGTTGGAAATGTAATAATAAATCGTGTTGTAGCACAATGCTTAGATTTCAAAGATGTAACCACTATTCATGATGTAATATTTCAAATACAAGGAGGAAATTATTCTTTTGAAGCAGTGCAAAAAGGGAATGTATTTTATCAAAGATCAAGAGCTTCTGAAAGAAGATTAGCACAACAAAATATAAATAGTTGGAGAGATCATCCTGCGAAATATGCTCTTTGGTATTTTAATCCAACGGCGCCAGGGTGTCCTCCTACATGGTACGATCAACCTCATACTGGTCAATTTAAAGAACATTGTTTTTATGAACCAATATCTGGAACATGTGATAGTGTTTATAGAGGTTAAGCTTACTCTTTGAGTAAGCTTTTTTTAGTTGGACATATTATCCGTAGGAGGTGATAAGGTGGCTGACAAAAAGAAAACTTCCAAACCTATAGAAACAGATAGTAAATTAGATAAATACGAAAACGATCGACATAATGATAATGCTAGGGCAGCAGCGGAACTTGAATCGAATATCCCAAGAATCAATACAGATAATCTTTAACAGTAAGTATATTATGCAAACAGATAGCATACTAAATAACAAATTAATACTTCCTATCAACGCTTGGATCTAAACCCAAGCGTTATTAATTGGAAAATAATAGCTAAACTTCCCAATAATAAAATAATGCCTTTTGATTTAGATAAAGGTGTTTTAATTAGGAAAATCATTATTTATATTTTTGAAGCCTTTTTTCACACCGAACTCACTTATCCCAAAAAACAAAATGAGAAATTGTAATAAATACTCTGCAAACGAATTTAATGTTAGTCCCCACACAGAAAATGTAATTCCTACTATTAAAACTGCAATAAAACCAATAATCGTAAAACTCACACATACAAAAATAAATCGAAATAACCCCACTAGTTTAGAACAGCTCCTCATTTGTTCTCACTACATTTGCCAGCATAATGATTTTCCTTTTTACAAAAGATTATTCGTACTTTTTTTAAACTAACTTGCCCGTAATTCGAATAAGAAAAGGATGCTTTTTTACATCCGCTACTTTTAGAAGATTGAAGCAATTATCACTCCAATTATGATTACTAGAATCAGAATACCCGTACCTTTCCAACCTAAACTGCCTGCTAAATCTGCAAGTCCGCCACTATTTGCTCTATTAAAAGCATCGTTTAGACTGCAGTTAAACCATCCTGCCTAGTAGTGAAAAGGAAAAAAGAGCCGCAGTTCCGACTCTTTGTTACCCTCTTTCACCAAACATTTATCTGGTTTTCAATCCGAAGCATCGCAGCCTCTTGTCCATTTAAGCTTTCCTTTTTTAATGAAATCTCTAACGAATTATCGTTATCAAATGTAAGGATGATATTTTGGCCACTGTTTACATTAAATTTTTTTACTTGGTGATTAATAAAAGAACACAAAGCATCTCTGTACCCTACAGTCTCACTTTCATAGACATTGCCATCGACTTGTAAAAGTGGAAATGTATAAAAAGTTAGGGTTCCAGTGGTCTGTTCTCCTTCAAAATAAAACTGTAAATAATCTCTAATAAAAATCACTGAACAGACTTCTGCATTTTCTAAGTTTTTAAAATGCATATAAAAACCCTCCCTGTTTTATTTTTATACGATATTACTTTACCTAAGTTTAATGGATTATTTTTCTAAAGTCTGTGGATATTCTGTTACCGAAAACATAAATCATTTAGTACCAGAAACACGCTGCCTATGCGCTCGTCTTCCATATTTTACGCTTGAAAAATATTTAAATATGTATATAATCTAGGGTAATTGTATATACGTAAATGTTTTCTAGGGTTCCGCAGCCATTGGGCTGGTCTGGTCCGAGAGAAAACTCACAGCTCTGCTGTGTCACGGAAGGATAAAAGCCTGGGAGATACTGTTTAACAGTGATCTCTCAGGCTTTTTTTGTATTTAATTAATTATTAATGGAGGTAATAGATAATGAATGCGAATTGGATGAAAGTGTTTATTGGGGCATTTTTTGAAGTATTTTGGGTGATTGGTCTAAAACATGCAAATGGCTTTTGGTCTTGGACAGGAACCGTGGTCTCAATTATTGTAAGTTTCTATTTAATTATAATGGCTGGCCGGAAACTTCCCGTCGGTACGGTATATGCCGTTTTTGTAGGATTGGGGACAGCAGGAACCGTCCTGTCAGAAATCATATTCTTTGGAGAATCCATCAAGGTGGAAAAGATTATGTTAATTTTACTTTTACTAGCCGGTGTTCTTGGATTGAAATTATTAACAAAAGATGATACTCAAGAAGGAGCTGAGTCCTAATGGCGTGGATATCATTAATCTTAGCAGGATTATTTGAAGCATTTGGTGTTGTAACAATAAATAAATTGAATAACAGGCGTAATTGGCAATCCTTATTACTATTAATTCTCGGGTTTGGAGCTAGTTTTCTTTTTCTTGCCTACGCAATGAACACTCTGCCAATGGGGACGGCTTATGCAATATGGACAGGAATTGGCTCAGCCGGTGGTGCACTATTAGGAATTTTGATTTACGGCGAATCAAAAGATTGGAGAAGGATTGGATGTATTGCCTTAATTTTAGGTGCAGCCATTGGGCTAAAACTTGTTGCTTAAATTCCTGATAGATTTTTACCAAGTACCTATCGTGTATATCTTCAGCTGACTTTTTATCATGATAATAAAAAGTCAGCATGAAAATATATGTTATTACATTCTTATAATGGTTTCCTTAACTAGTTTAATAAATTTCTCTCTTACCATAGCAGCCACTTCAATGACTTCATCATGACTTAATGGTTGATCGAGAATCCCACATGCCATATTGGTTAAACAGGAAATACCAAGAACTTTCATACCTCCATGAATCGCTACAATCGCCTCTGGGACAGTTGACATCCCAACAGCATCCGCTCCTAATGTGCGAATCATACGGATCTCAGCTGGAGTTTCGTAAGCTGGTCCGCTCCACCAAGCATAAACTCCCTGTTGTAAGGTGATGTTTTGTTCTTTTGCAACATTAGCCGCAATATTTCGTAATTCACGATTATATACTTGAGAAACATCAGGGAAACGGGTTCCTAATTCATTATTATTTGGCCCAATCAATGGATTTGTACCGACTAAATTGATATGATCCGTGATTAACATTAAATCTCCTGGGTTGAAGCTTGTATTGATTGCACCACATGCATTGGTGATGAGTAGATTCTCTACACCCAGTGCCTTCATTACCCGTACTGGAAAAGTAACTTCATCTAACGTAAATCCTTCATAATAATGAAAACGTCCCTTCATCGCCACTACGGTTTTTCCCATTAATTCCCCAATTACTAATTCGTTTGCATGGCCGATTGCTTCAGATTTTGCAAAGTGAGGAATCTCGCTATAAGGAATGGTGACAGGGTTCGTGATTTCATCTGCAAGCTTTCCTAATCCTGATCCTAAAATCATCCCAATTGTTGGATGATTGCCAGTCTTACTCATGATGAAATCTCTAGCTTCTAATATATCTTGCATTTTATGCATAAGAAAAATCTCCTTTTTTCATAACAATTTATAAAGAAAGTTTAATAGATTTTGATACAAATGTAAATCACTAAAAATCATTTTGAAAAAAAGGTTATAAAAATTATCTTCTAATAAATTATTAATCACTTTTTATTAGGCTTCTTTTTTTCAAAAACAGAAGAAAGTTCGTTATATTACCTTCTCCTTTATGAATGAATCAGCTAAAATATAAAATAACCCTTATTCATTTTGGAGGAAGTATATGTTAAAGCAATTTGAAGGCTTACCATCACCTAAAATAAAAAGCCTAAAACTTTTATATAGCCTAGTTCGTAAGTTAGGACCAGTCAGGATTAATACACTGACAGAAATAACCGGATACAAACATGTGACATGTACACGTTTACTGGACGAGCTTGTTCAGGGAGGACTGATCTACGATAGTGGTATTGGGGAATCTAGCGGAGGACGTAAACCACTGATGTATGTCATCAAGCCTGACCCTTATTATGTAATTGGTGTAGAAATCACCAACTTATACACCACCGTACTGCTCCTGGATTTAAACTTAGATATCGTAGACGTAGAAAAATTAAGAATGGATTCACAATGCACAGGAGAGTACACATTAAATTTTGTATCCCGATGTGCCGAGGAGCTAATATCTAAACACAACATACAAAGAGAGAAATTGCTGGGAATGGGAATTGGGGTTCTTGATCCCATTGATATAGTAACTGGGGCTATCAGAAAGCCAAACCTTTTTCCTGCAGGGGGCTGGGATAATCTTAACATCGTTGATTATTTACAACAAAAAAATCATACACATGTATTCATAGAAAACGGAACAAATCTGGCAGCATTAGCTGAATACCGTAAAAACTATTGGAAACAAACAGATAATTTAGTTTTTGTCTCAAGTGATATGGGAATTCGTTGCGGTACCATCTTACAAGGTAGATTGGTTCGTACTAACATGGAGATGGATGATGCCATGGGACATATGGTAGTGGATCTACACGGACGGCGTTGCTCATGCGGATCGTATGGTTGTCTACAAGCTTATAGCAGCTTACCAGCAATCCGTAACGAAGTGGTCCGTCGGCTGAAGCGTGGACATGTTTCCTACCTTCAAGATAAGGTTAATGATGTGGAAGATATCGATTTTCATCATATTTTACATGCTCTAGAGCAAGAAGACCCTCTTTGTCTTGAGGTAGTGAAGGATGCAGCTTATTATTTTGGCATCGGCCTTAGCAACCTGATTTTCCTTTTGCGACCGGATATTGTTGTCTGTGGAGGAACACTGGTGCCGAAACCTCTTTTTTACGAAGAGGTCTCTGAAACTGCACAGAATCGACTCATGCACTATCCAAAAAGTCATGTTCAGATTATCAAATCAACTGCTGCCTACAACATCGTATCACAGGGTGCTGGATGTATGGTCCTGGATTATTTCACGGAAGAAATCCTGCCATGAAAAGTTATTGATTGACATTCATGATGAATCATTTTACAATAAACAAAGTAAATTGAATCAAAACAAAAAAATTTTTGTTAGTGGACTTTTCTAGAGACATCTCTATTTTCGCCACACAGCTACTATAGCTGTGTGGCTTTTTATGTTTTATAGAATGAAAGGGGTATAAAAATGAAAACTTGGCATTACGCACTACTTGTTTTACTCGGGGGATGCAGTTACGGTGCATTATCCACGTTTGTAAAGTTAGCTTATTCTGCTGGTTTTACTAGCGCAGCGGTAACAGGAAGTCAATTCTTAATGGGGACTCTTTTAATCTGGATCGTCGCTCTCTTTTCGAAAAAGAAAAAACTGACACTGCCGAAAATAGGCAAATTACTTTTATCGGGAATTCCGCTTGGTTTAACGAGTCTATTTTATTATCAATCACTACAATCACTTAACGCTTCGCTTGCGATTATCTTTTTATTTCAATTTGTCTGGATTGGCAGCGTATTTGAATGGGTTTTTTATAAAAGGAAACCCAGCATGGGGAAGGTTGTTTCGATAGCTATTTTGGTGATTGGTTCCATATTTGCTTCAGGAATTATTGCCGAAGGCAGCGGAGGCATGACATGGCAAGGTACGGTGTGGGGAATGCTTTCCGCACTAACCTATACCACTTTTATCTTTCTTAGCAGTAGTGTGGAGAAAGATACACCGGTTGTGCAAAAAAGTGCTCTATTTACCACTGGGGGCATGATTACCGTTTTCCTACTAAGTCCGCCAACGGAGTTACTACAATTATCGGTCTTGATGGAAATTGCACCGTACGGTTTTTATCTTGGTTTATTAGGGGTGGTCTTGCCACCAATCCTATTTACCATCGGTATGCCACATATCGGACCAGGTCTTGGGACCATTTTAACATCCGCTGAACTTCCGATTGCTGTTATTCTATCAGCGCTAGTCTTAACCGAACACGTAAGTATGTCCCAATGGCTCGGAGTTGTTTTAATATTAGGCGGAATTATAGCGGGTAATCTGAAGATATCTAAAACGAAAATAAAGTCTTCTTATTTGGAAAGGGAATCTACCTTATAAGAATTGTATTACGGGGGTGGGGAGATGCCTTTGCGGGTCTCCCCTCCCTTTTTAATTTACATATATTTTTCGAACCAGGATGTATTAAGTATTTACTTTTAAATCAAATTCTTTCCTTAACAATGAATACATATATAAATCATCAAATTTACCACAGGTAAACTCATAATTTCTTAAAAGTCCTTCTCTCACAAATCCTTGCTTTTCTACCAACCTCTGTGATGATAGATTAGGTGGTTCAATTAATGCTTCTATCCGTTGTAAGTTCAATTGTTCAAAACCGTATTGGTATACAGCTTTAAGACCCTCACTTGCAATCCCTTGTCCCCAATAATCCTTACTCAGTTCAAAGCCAATTTCAGAACGATCATGCTTTGGAACCCTATTAAGAAATCCACAACTGCCAATTACCTCGTTTTGATTTTTTATGGTAATCCCCCATCGAATTCCTGTATTCTTTTCAAATATTGATTTATACCATGAAATTTCATCTAAAGCTTCATTGATTGAGTCAAATGGTTCTAACCCATAGTACTCCATAACTTCTTTATCAGATAAATACTTCAAAACACTTTCCGCATCATCTGTATTTACTTGCCTTAAAATCAATCTATCTGTTTCAAGGACCGGAAATGTACTTAATTTCATTACAATTTTCATCTCCCAAGTTTTCTTAGTAATCTATTCTGGTCTTTTTAAAAGTAGATAGACTCATGGCATTTTATGTATAGTTTTATGATAAATATTATCATTTTACTATTACTATTTGTTGTGTTGATTAGAACCGCACCCATTGGCATATGTATAGTTGAAATGCGGTATATCTTTCTCATTTAGCAAGTTAATAATTTTTCTTTTGTAACAATACGCCATCCATTTCCTATAAGTTTATCTATATAGTCATTGATACTAATTTCCTCTAATTCGATTGCAAGTGGATGTAGAGATACAAAGCATTCATTTTTCTCATAATTTATCGTAACTTTTACAACCTCATATCCATTATGAATTCTAGAGTCAAATCCGGGATCATCAATAATATCGCCTTTAACAGGGCGAATCGTTGATTCAAATGTTTTCATTACTATTCCAGCTCTATTATTTTCTTTTGATTCTTTTGAAGATGTTAGAAAAATGATCATTTTGATTTTCATACTTTGTCTCCCTTAATTTGTGAGTTACCGTATTTTCATCTCGGTTATTACTGCCCATTCCTACTTTAACTTCAATAAAAAAGGGCGCTTCACCTTCTTAAAAAGCACTTTAGTTGGATAAGACCAGAATGATTACATTTCGTAATACTTATCCCTTTCAACCTTACAAACTCTTAGCGCGAAGCTCTTGTACCATTCATTTTTACCTCTATCTTGGGCAATTTGATGGGCTGAGTGTTCCTTCCAATTCTTAATAGCATCCAAGGAATCCCAATATGAAACTGTAATTCCTACCCCTTCATCACGAGCACTTTCCACGCCTAAGAATCCTTTTTGCTGAGAAGCTAACTCTACCATTTTTTCCGCCATTTTTTCGTAACCGTTATCACCATTAGTTCTCTGTGACGAAAAAATTACTGCATAATAAGGTGGTTCAGGAGTTTTTGCAATTCCAGTCATTTTCAGGTACCCCCAATTTCAATGATTTTAAAATTTTACTTTTTCGCACCCTATAGTTTAATTGCATTCTTTACAATCTCATTTAACCTGTTAAATCAGGAATAAGGCTTACCCGTTTTTCCTTTTCATCGATTGTAAAAGTAAAAACTACATCTGTGTTGATTTTATTTAATCTTCTTATTTCTGCCGGTATATGAATGGTTCCTTTTTGATTATAAGTACACTTATTTTCTTTTTCAAACCCTGCTTTACTTGTTAATACGATTTTTTCACCATCTATAAATATATTGATCATGTCACCTACTTTAATATTTAATATTTTAGTAAGAGTTTTAGGAATGTATAATTCTCCAGTTTTTCTTAATTTTACTTTATACAATTCGATCCCTCCCTGAGATGTTTTGATTGGCTAGATGTAGGCATTCTTTATCAAGAATAAAATGGAAAGGGCGGGCTCTAAAATAAAATCAATGAGCCTACATTTAAATATTGTAGGCTCGTTCATTTTATTTAACTGCTGTAGTAATATTCCATACGAAGGGGTCACCCATTTTATTCCAATCTTGTAACATCTCTTCTTCTGTCAATAAACAGCGATCTAAAGAAGCTTTCACAACTTCTTTATCCATGTGGATTCCGATCACAACGATTTCATTTTTCCGATCTCCAAACTTTTCATCCCAATCTTCTTTCACTGTCGGGTCTTCTTCAAAATATTGGGCTTGTTGCTCTGGGGACAAGGATGCGATCCAATAAGCTACCGGATCTAATTGCACCGATGGACCTGCTTGGGAAAATAATAAAGCTACGTCATTCCTTGGTTGCGCACCATACGATTCCTTTTGCCCGCACAATTTCTTCTGGCATTTCTTCCACCCAGCGATTGAACCTTGCAGAATGAAATGGGACCGAACTTCTATAAACGAAGGAGCTGATTCCATACTCTTCCGTTTCCGGAGTATGCTCAGGCGCTTCCAATTCTTTAACCCAGCCGGCAGATTCGCTTGCGGCTTGAAAATTAAACAAACCGGTATTTAAAATCTCTGATGGATGAATATTCCCCCTAATGGAACGATGAAACTTCGCTGCAGTCTGTAACTTTCTTAAAAAAACCTCCAGTTGAATTAATTGTTCCTCTTCAAGCAAATCGCATTTATTAAGGATTAAGACATCACAAAACTCAATTTGGTCTATTAATAAGTCCGCAACACTTCTTTCATCCTCTTCACCTACAGCCTGGTTTCTTTCCAGAAGGAGATCTCCTGAGGCAAAGTCATGCCAAAACCTGTTTGCGTCAACAATTGTAACCATTGTATCGAGTTTTCAATGTTTTGTAAGATCAATCCCCAACTCTTCATCTATGTAAGAAAAAGTTTGTGCAACAGGTACTGGTTCACTTATACCTGTTGATTCAATCACAATATAATCTTATATTTCCAATCTCGACCAGTCTTTCCACTTCTTTTAAAAGGTCTTCTCTTAACGTACAGCATATACATCCATTTGATAGTTCCACAAGCTTTTCTTCCGTTCTGTTTAACCCCCCTCCCTGTTTTACCAATTCTGCATCCACATTAATTTCACTCATGTCATTGACAATTACAGCAACTCTTAATCCATCTCGGTTCTGAAGAATATGATTTAGTAAAGTGGTCTTCCCTGCTCCTAAATAGCCGCTTAAAACAGTTACCGGAATTCTTGTATCTTTCATGATCAATCTCCCTTCTGTTATTCACAAACAATAATCATTACGATTTAAACTTTATACATATTTTAATTAACTTGAAATGACTCAGGCAGTAAAGGACATTTATACTACGCCATTTTCTTACTTTGTTTCTCTATGTATCGTATAGCGTTTCAACCGAGGAGAATATTTCTTTAGTTCGAGTCTATCCGGATTATTCCGCTTGTTCTTCGTTGTAATATAATTTCTGTCGCCAGTTTCTGTACATTGCAAAGTAATTTTTACACGCATTTTACTTTCCTCCTAATTTTTCAACCTCAAATCAAAATGATTACGATTTGCACTTTACCCCAATTTCGCTTTAATGTCAAGCGGCAGAACGATAACTTCTTGCCCAAAAAAATAAATCGAAATGATTCCTAAATTCATTTACAAACGCATAGTTTTATTTTAGAATGTAAAACGTAACAATTTCGTTTTATTGCATTCTATAAAAATTTAAATATATTAAAGGAGTAATTCTATGAAAATATCTTCACTTATATCTACCTCTGCTCTAACTTTAAGCCTTTTGTTAACTGGTTGTGGATCCAAAGAAGTTGTAACAACTGAAGAAAATAAAGAAAAAAACTCTCTAACAGTCTATACAACCATTTATCCGCTTGAAGATTTCACTAAAAAAATTGGCGGAAGTTACGTCAAAGTAAAAAGTATTTATCCTCCAAATGTAGACGCCCATTCCTTTGAGCCTTCTACTAAAGACATGGTTGCACTTGCCAATTCGGATTTATTTATCTATACAGGAGTTGGAATTGAAGGATTTACAGAGGAAGCTGCTGAAGCCTTGAAAAAGGAAAATGTTGAAATTCTTCAAGCGGCGGAAGGAATAGACCTCATTGAAGCCACTCATTCTGAAGAGGAACACCATGAAGAGGAAAGTACACATACGGAGGAACATGCTGACGAAGGTGAAACCGGCGAGCCTGCTCATACGGAAGAAGAACATGAACATGGAGACGTGGATCCTCATGTATGGTTAGATCCCTTACTTTCTATTGACCTGGCAAACAACATTAAAAATTCATTGAGTGAGGTAATGCCTGAACATGCATCAGAGTTTGAAGCAAATTTCAATCAATTAAAAAGCGATCTCGAAAAATTGGATCAAGAATTTGAGCAAACAGTCGAGGGCTCGAAAACGAAACATATATTAGTAGCTCATGCTGCCTATGGCTATTGGGAAAAGCGGTATGGCATACTAGAAATTCCTATAACAGGCTTATCACCAACACAGGAGCCTTCCCAAAAAGAATTGCAGGAAATCATTACTGAGTCAACAGAACACGGCATTCGGTATGTCATTTTTGAGCAGAATGTATCTCCAAAGGTAGCAGAAGTCATCCAAAAGGAAATAGGGGCAGAATCTCTTACTCTTCATAATCTGGAGGCTTTAACAGAGGACGATATCAAGCAAAAAGAAGATTACTTCAGCATTATGAGACAAAACTTAGCAACCATCAAGACTGCATTGAACGATTAACAATAACAAAATCAACTACACCTTTGTCCACTTACATCCCTGCCTGCTTTCCTACGGCAGGGATTTTCTAGTAAAAACTATTATTTATTTTACTCATACTCTATTAACTGCGAAATATATTTATGTAGAAACAAATGACTTAAATATAATCGGGAGGTTACCATGATTCGCATTCTTCGGAGTAATATTATCGATATTACAGGTTTTTTCATGATTGGACTTGCTCTATTACTTCTTTCTTTCAGTACCCAATTTAAACTTCCATTGACTCTTCCATCGTCCCTATTAAATCTAAACACCATATTTCTCAGTCTTTTAATAGAAGCCCTTCCTTTTGTATTAATAGGGGTTCTCATTGCAGGTTTTATTCAAATCTTTGTTACCGAGGATCATATCCAAAGATGGATTCCTAAAAACAAAGTAATGGCTGTCATTGTAAGTTGTATTGTTGGGGCGCTTTTTCCTGCCTGTGAATGTGGAATCGTTCCAATCGTACGAAGGCTTATCGCGAAAGGAGTCCCGATTCATGCAGCTATTGGCTTTATGTTAACAGGTCCCCTTATCAACCCTGTTGTCATTGCCTCTACCTACATGGCATTTGGAAACAGTGTGAAAATGGCTGGATTGCGAATGGGTTTAGGTTTTCTTACAGCCCTTTTGGTGGCTTTTGCCGTAAGCGGGCTATTTAAAGGAAACCAACTAAAAGCACCTATAGCGTTACACTCCTCCCTTACACAAACGAAACATCAATCCTTCACCAACCGTTTTTGGTCCATGCTGACACATTCGATTGATGAATTTTTTGATATGGGAAAATATCTTGTAATAGGAGCATTTAACCTATATGCCGGCTAAAGCTTTATTAGAAACCGGAAATGGTCCCGCATCCTCATTACTTGTCATGATGGGGCTGGCTTATATTTTATCACTTTGTTCTGAGGCAGACGCCTTTATAGGTGCTTCATTCAGCAGTATATTTCCCCTCACCTCCATCCTTGGCTTTTTAATTTTCGGACCAATGATGGACTTAAAAAATACGATTATGATGCTCAGCGTATTTCGAATGAGATTTGTTATGGTTGTGTTGGCATTAATCATTTCAACTGTATTTTTTACATTAATGCTGGTACAGAACTTTATTTAAGGAGGTCAAGGCATGCAATTGCATTTTCAGCAGGCGTTTAGAGCATTTATTTTACTAGCTTTTTCAACCCTGCTCTTCAAACTTCATCATACCGGGGATATTTCCAAGTTTATTAATCCAAAATATGAAGTATTAAGCCAAATAGCTTCGATCATTTTTTTGATTTTATTTTTTATCCAAATTACTAGAGTATGGTCCACTCAGAAAAAAAGGCACCATGATTGTTATCACGATGACCATTCTTGTCACCACGATCACGGGGACACTCCTTTAAATACAAAAAAAGTAATCGCCTATTTAGTCATCATGTTCCCCTTGGCAACCGGATTTTTCCTTTCTCCCAAGGTGCTAGACGCCTCGATAGCCGATAAAAAAGGGGCCATGTTGATTTTGTCTAACCAAAAACAAACATCTCTACAACAAAAAAACACGGTAGGCGGCGAAACGTCACCACAAATGGACGAAAAAAATATAAACAGTCAGGAAGAAATCTCTGGAGATGATGGTCCTTCAGATCCTATTAATTTGGAAGATGAAAGGATAATTTCAGAGGAAGAATATAATGAGCTGGTTATACAGTTGGAACTAAAAAACACGATCGAGATGAACGATTACGTTTATGCCGCTTTTTACGATGAGATAGGAATGGATGTTGGTAAATATAAAGGGAAAAAAATTAAATTAAAAGGATTCGTTTATAAAGAAAAGGAATTATCCCAAAACCAGCTTGTCATTTCCAGGTTTTTAATCACCCATTGTGTTGCTGATGCCAGCATAATCGGATTCCTTTCCGAATTTTCTGAGGCTCCATCCCTTGATAATGATACATGGATTGAAGCAGAAGGTGTGTTAGATGTGACAACCTACAACGGGACTGAACTGCCGCTTATTAAAATTACAGGCTGGAAGAAAATCAATGAACCTGAAACACCTTACCTTTATCCAATTAGTATAAAAATCATGTAAGAATAAATAAGAAGCTGGAAAAGTATATTTCAGCTTCTTATTTATTCTTACGATATCTAATTAGACTGCCCTAGCTCAACAAGGATTTTGCTTATTACTCATAATCATAGTCACCATTAAATCCCCAGTAATATTATACAGTTTGTCGTTCAATTAATTTTACATCTATCTCTTCGTGAGAATTATTTCTGCTGTCTATTGCTTGAAGAAATAATTTTTCCCCTATTTCAACCAAAGGAATTTCGAGTGTTGTGATATGCATAATTTTTGCAATCGGATGGTTATCGAATCCCATTATAGCAAGGTCATCAGGTATTAATATTTCTTTTTCCTTGCAGTAGGTTATCATTCCAGCAGCAACGATGTCACTGGTAACCAGCAGGGCTGTTGGCGGGTTGTCCATTCTCGTTAATTGTTGTACCACTTTTACCCCATCTTCAAATTTGAGACATTCATAAAAGATATAATCAGGGTCAAATGACAGGTTGACCTTATTCAAAAAATCTCTGTAAGCCTTCTCCCTTTGTTTACTATTGGTTCCTGATTTTCTTCCCACACAATAGCCAATTTTTTGATAACCTTTATTATACAGATACTCTAATGCATGGAAAAAACATTTATAATGGTCAATGAATGTTGAAGATACATTTCTACCTCTCGAATCTTCGCAAAAAATGATGGGACCGTATTCCACATATGCATCTATAACATCCCATCCGCAACTTCTTGAACAGATAATAAGTGCATCTATTTGCTTATGCTGTAACATCTCTAACGCTTCAATTTCTCTATTTTCTTCGTAATTGGTTTGAAATAGAACCAACTTGTAATTGTTTTTCACAGCTTCTTTTGCAATCCCTTCAACAAGCAAGCCAAAATAAGGATGATTGGTAAATGGAATGACAACCCCTATAAGGAAAGTCTGTCCTTTGCTTAGATGAACCGCATTTATATTTCGCTGGTAATTGTATTCCTCCACAGCCCGAAGAACCGCTTCCTTTTTTTCTTTACTTACATATGGATGATTATTTAATACACGAGAAACGGTTGTAACCGATACTCCTGCTACTTTTGCAATATCTTTAATATTTGCCAATGTGATAACTCCTTAAAAAACTTTTTCTTGCTATGATACGCGTTTCATACTTTACACTGATTTCGTAATGAATAAAGGAGGGTCCTAAGATGTCCATTATAATAGGTATTTTGTGCTTACTATTCTTATGTAGTTCTGTTCTGATATTATCATCATTTCCAATTTCTCAGTACAAAAATAAACATCCTTTAAAAAAGAAATCTTATAACAAGATCAATGATTATTACAACAGTTTATTCGATGTATATTAAGCAGCACCGATTTGAAGTGTTCTACTAGACTGGAACACTTCTTTTTCCTGCAGTTACGCCTACAATCCCACGCAGAATCTGATTGATTAGAAAAAGACGCCTTCTTATTCGTGAAAGCGCCATTAAAGAATTTATTTGAAGTTTTATTTAAAGCTTTACTTCTACCTCAGTTCCATCCTTTAAAATCGTTTCAACAAGGACCACTCCACTGTACTTAGATAATTCCTGCAACACCGGCTTCAAATCTTTTCTTTCAATTTCCGGGAAGATGAATTTGCTGCCATCCTTTTCAATTGCTTTATTTATTAAGCGATTAATCTTTTTTGATGTAATAATCAAACTAACCAAATTTAAAACACCATAGGGAACGGGAATGGAGAATCGTTTATCTTTTACTTTCACCTTGACCTTTAACATAATCTACTCAATCACCACAAAAACTTTATCCCCATTTGCAGAGGTGATGTTAACAATCTCTCCGTCCAATTCATTTTCAATGGCTTCAATGAGCAGGTCAACGTTAATATCTTTTACATATTTTTCAGCCTCAGGTATCTTTTCTGCAATATTGGTACCCACTTTTAGAACAGCCTTTACCAGATTAATCGGTAAATTCACATTTACATTATCACCTTCTTGAGAGGTCACACGAATCTTTAGCATTTTAGTTCCATATGGGGCTTCTTTCTTTATTGTCACTGGCCCTGGTTGATCTTTACCTTGTAAGATTGTAATTAATTCACTTGCCTTTTCCTTATCAATCTTACCTTCCTCGACCAGCGTTAAGACTCTTGAAATTTCGTCCTTCATGATTCTTCCCCCTCTTTTAATAACTGAATGGCTTTCTCAGCCGTAATTTCTCCTTTTTCCAATAACGATACAATTTTTTTCTTATCGACTTCTGGTTTCTTTTGAGAGGAATATCCCAGAGCAGAGATGATTTCATCTAATTTTCCTCTGACAGTCGGATAGGAAATGCCGAGCTCCTTCTCGACCTCTTTGATATTTCCACGGCATTTAAGAAAAATCTCAATAAACTGCAGCTGTTCCTGACCGAGAGCTGCCAGTCTTGAAACTTCAAATTCATTTTCTACCGTTGTCTGGCAATGATTACACTGTAGCTTAGTAATTTTAAGCGCCTTGCTGCAAACAGGACAACTAGTGAGTAAAGGATACGCCATACTGTTCTCCTTTCTTTTATTTAATCATATCATACAACATTACTTTTAATTTTCAAACAAAAAACTTAATAATATTTATAAAAATTTATATTTTTATTTAAAAAGTTAATTTTAATATTAAATAAATTAACCAACTAATCCTTTTAAGTCAAAAAAATGACCCAATGGAGAGTCACGGGGTCTTTGTTAGTTATACAAATTAAAATATTCTTTCATTAAGCCAAGAAAACTAAAAAAGGATGTCCAAAAGCAATGCTTTTGGACATCCTCATTCAAACTGATTATCATCTGTACCAGAGTAAGACTCTATCGCATTTTGAAGAGCATTGTAAGCTTGACCGAAGGATGCGGCAGAAGAAACATCTCCTGCATTTTCCAAGGCCACAATCGAATTTCTTGCCTGCGTTACTGCTGTAATACAGTTCTCAATCATATTACCTTTATCACCATACTGTTCTCTAGCAGCCTGAAGCTGCAGGAGGCATTGATCTAAATTGTTGGATTGTGGATTATCATATGCCTTTTCTAATTCCTCTTTCACTTGCTGTAAAATTTGCTTCATTATCTGTCCTCATTCCATCAAAATTAATAACATATGGTATTTTGACCCAGCTATCCTAAAAATATTCGAGAGAAAAAGTAAAGAATAATAATAAGGAGCGTCTTCGGATAGAACTATTACTCTGGGGAAGGTTTTTCATTGCCAATGGCTTGGAGTTGTTTTAATATTAGGTGGAATGAAAGCGGGAAATCTGAGGATATTTAAAAAACTAAAATAAAGTCATTGTATTTGGAAAGAGAATCTACCTTATAAATTGGTATTTTTTTGCGGTATTTAATCGTAAAAAAAGCCTTTTTTACGGAATTTCTGCTTCGTCGGTAATTAGGAGTTAATACAGATCTTTTGACTTTCAACTGTTTTAACGTTACAATAGTTATAATTTAAATGAACGTGATTCTCCAAAGGGGAGTAGCTTTAATAACAAAGTCGTCATTCCGGGATGAGAGTCCCCGGCTTTGTTGGCAATGTCAATTGCTAGCGAGACCTTTACCAGTATAGTTGGTAAAGGTCTCTTTTTATTTTTAGACCTTTACTACAACAGTAAAGGTTTTTTCACTTTCGGGAACGTTATTCATTTATATTTTAAAAAAACATATTCATAGATAGGAGTGAAGTATATTGTTTCAAAAACGTAAAGAGGCTATGTCTTCCCCCCCCTATGTAGCTATGTGGGCAATTACTGGCCTGTTATTTTCTACTATTTGTTTATACATGTTTAGTAGTTTATCAACTGATTTTATAGAAAAGAAGCCATTCCTATTTGATCAGCACGTTATTGATACGATTAGCTCTTATTCTTCACCAGCAATGGATGGATTCATGCTGTCTATGACGGAAATGGGCTCCAAGTTTATGCTTGGTCTTCTTCTCGTAATTAGTATGATTTGGCTATTCGTGAAACGTAAAGATATTTGGGGAATGCGATTGTACTTCATTACTGTAGCAGGCGGAGGTCTATTAAATCTTTTGTTAAAGAACTTTTTTAAGAGAGAACGTCCCAACATCAATCGAATCATCGAGGCGGATGGATTCAGTTTTCCAAGCGGGCATTCCATGGGCAGTATGACTTATTACGGGTTTTTAGGCTATTTAGTTTTGCGAAGCAAACGAAAGCCTCTTTCTAAGTTAGGCTTGGGAATTTTTCTCTGTCTCGTTATTTTACTAATTGGTATCAGTCGAATTTACCTGGGAGTGCATTATCCTTCTGATGTGCTGGCAGGATTTATAGCTGGAAGTGTTTGGCTGGTAGTATGTATTTCTTTACTAGAAATCATCTATTTATATAAACAAAACAGACATAAACTTACCAAAGGAATAAATGAGAAAACGGAACTATCTCAATTAGATAACGGATGAAATGAACGATATTGATTGTAAAAGGTTTTGGCGCCATCTAGGCAGCAGGAAAACGTAGTGGAGTACACAAGGTATATAGACTATCGATTATATAAGCATTTGAAGTGGTAGATAGGCTCCACTAGCAAGTATCGATAAACCTTCAAAGGAGTGAATAATCATGAAAGAGGATTGGATAATTGCGGATAAAGATTTATCAAAAATCTCGATTTCATCAAACCCAAACAACGAGCCTGTTTCGATCCATGGATCCTCTGATCATTTAAGATGTATTGGTATAGGGACAGATGCAGCTGTATTTCAATCCCTTGAAAATCAAAACTATGCATTTAAAATGTATGCGGATGATAAAATCGCTAAAATTCAATTAGAAAAGAAAGTCTATGAAATATTAGGTGACTCTCCCTATTTTTCAACATGTTTTGGTTTCAAAGATAATTACCTTGTTCTAAATTTCGAGGAAGGCATCACTTTATATGATTGTTTACTTCAAGGTATACCGATTCCAAAACAGATTATTAAAGATGTTGACCATGCAAGGGAGTATGCGCTTCAAAAAGGATTAAATCCTCGTGACATTCATTTGAAAAATGTTTTTCTACAAAATGGGAGAGCAAAAATAATTGATGTTTCCGAATATGTTCAACCCGGAAATGATTTAAGATGGGAGCATTTAAAAAATGCATATGATCAGTATTACCATTTAATTGAGGGGAAACCCATTCCACTCAGATTAATGGAAATGATTCGAAAAAAATATAATCAGAGGAATCATTATTCTACCTATGCTGAAGAGTTTATTGGTCATAAATTTCTTACAACGTTTTGGAAATAAGAGGATCAGTATTTATATGTAATTTAGGTTTTCAGCCACCGGGGGATTTTACTACCAACCGCTGCAATCCCTTAACGCTTCGCTTGCGATCATCTTTTTTATTTCAATTCCTCTGGATTGGCAGCTTATTTGATTTTGTTTTTTATAAAAAGAAATCCACAATGGGGAAGGTTGTTTCAATAGCTATTCTGGTGATTGGTTCCATACTTGCTTCAAGAATTATCGCTGCAGGAAGCGGGAAAATGACGTGGCAACGAACACTTTGGGGGAATGCTTTTGCGATAACCTATACCACTTTTATCTTTCCTAGCAGTAGTATGGAGAAAGATACACCGGTTGTGCAAAAAAGTGCTCTATTTACCACTGGGGGGCATGATTACCGTTTTCGTCCTGAGTCCGCCAACGGAGTTACTACATTTACCAGTATTAATGGAAATTTCACCGTAGGTTTTTATCTCATAATAATGTCGTGTTTAGAAAGTTTTATAAACGAACAACCAAGCAATCATGCCTTACAGCAAATGTACGATGATTAAGAAATCAGCATAGACCTTTAAAGTGTTGGAGCACAGGAAAATTAGAGGACAAAAAAGGTGGAGTCTTATTCTCCACCTTTTCCTCTAATAGGTTGCGGCACCAATCAACCTCTTAGTACAATCATATGAGTTTTCATAATGTAGAATATTTCCTAATGTTTGACCATCTTTTATTATTTCAATATAAACTATCCCCCCTTTTAATTATCAATAATAAGAATTCCATTAAAAGGTGATTTTAATCTACTACTTGCTTAATTTGTATTAAAAATTGCCAAACTTTCTCAAAATCCTTTTGTTTACGATAATAAGTTCTAACTGCAATACACAAATACTCTACATCATGCATAATTGCTGCTTGAAATAAGTCCTTTAAAATTTGAAAGTTATCTACTAATTTACCAGCTTCAACCTCAATTTGAGTTTTTTTCAAAGCATCTGCTTCAAATAAACTCAAATTTTCCATTACGTACAAATAATACAAGTACTATATTTTTATCGATATCTCAATTACTTTTCTCGACTTGATATTGATGAGTTTCCAAGTCTTTAGAAATTACGACTAAAACATCATTTTAAAAAGTTTAATCCTGATAGAAAAGGATCATATAGAGTTGCGGACAAAGCCTTCATGATAGCTTTGTCCATTTTTCTTGCTAACCATCTTTTTGACTTCTACGAAGATTTTTGGTTCATGTGACCTTCTTGCGGTACACTTTTTCGACTTCTGCAAAACTTTTTCGCACGCTAGACCTTCTTGCCATAGGTTAACCTTTGTACGTCTCTTTGAGAATTAATTAGAAGACTTAGATTGTTTATATACCCATTCAATCATTTCTTTATTTTCATATGCAGGAATCCAGGATGCATGGTTATAATTCAGCTCAGAAGGATACTCAGTGTAAATCGGGTTTCCTCCGGTATTCCTCAAAGCTTCTATTGCATTTCGTGAGAAGGAAACAGGGATTACTGCATCATCTTCTGCGTGAAAAGCCCAAATCGGTTTATTTGTAATGGAATGTACCTTATTTGGATCCGCACCCCCAGCAATTGGGACCATTGCAGCAAATAAATCAGGATAAGCGATATTCAGATTAAAGGTACCAAATCCACCTTGAGATAAACCTGTTGAGTATAGGCGGTTGCTATCAATATTATAATTATCTCTAATCTTCTGGAGTATTTCGTACGCCTTATGCAAATCACTTGAAAACTCAAAAACCCGGCTTAAGTTTACGATATTATTAGAATCCCGCGTAACCGTAAATCCACCATCAGGAACATTCCTTGCTTGAGGTGCCAGTACAAATGCTGGATGCTTTGCTTGGTTCTCAGGTGCTGCCCAAACGACCGCACCATCATTAGCTGTTATGTGCCTAATATTATCATCACCACGTTCTCCCCCACCATGTAGGAATAATACAAGTGGATAAGATTTAGTTGGATTATAATTCTCTGGCACATAAAGACGATAAGGCATAGACTCGTATTCAAAACTCAAAAATTTAGAAGCAAGTGCTTCTCTTGTCACAAAGGTATATGAGAACGTAGCTATATCACTTTTCGTATTCCCATTACTAACTTCTAAAGCTTGACTGCTAATATCTCCTCTAATTGCAATCGCTTTAATCGTTGTATCATTTTTTATTGTAATAGGCTTAGTGAATAGAATACTTTCTTTTGTAGGCATACTTCCATCGAGTTATAGTAAATGCTTACACCCGGTGTGGAAGAACTTAGTTCTACTTTTTGCTCCATAAAATAAGAACCTTCTGCTAAAGAAGAAACTGGTGGAGCAACTTCTCCCTTGCTTTTAGTGTCTTTTGCAAAGGCTGTTATCGATAATCCAGGTAGAATCAGAAAAGCAAGCAGAACAGCACCTATTATTTTTTTCAGTTGAATTTTACTCATCGAATCATTTCCTCCTATTACGTTTTTTGGGAACCAGCTTTAGAATTTAAAATTCTATTTCCATCTCCAATAAAGCATAACTTAAGCTTTTCCCATGAGTATCCGCGCTTAATGAAGTCGTTACTCCTCCCAGTAAAGCCTGATGACATACGAATTGTAGTGCAGCAATATTTGGAACCTCATAACGGATTACATTTCCTTCAACAATTTCCCTTAAATGCTCTTTCACTTTTTCGGCGGTAACTTTTTCACACAGTGCTTGATAATCTTGTTCATTATAAGGAATAAGCGACAACATTAAAGTATTTCCTTTGTCCCCAGCACGGCTGTGAGCTACTTCATACAATTTTTTCTTCATTCTTTACACTCTCCCTAATAACAACAGACGTATTTATTTTGTCACGTGAGATCAAAGTAGACACAATGCCAATTACCTCATTCGTATACTTACTTGCCCCTCCTCCCCCTGCAGGTCCGTTCGTATAGAGTGCTTCAACTTCTTCCCCAATTTTTGCCACATTTTCTATCGTTTGGGCTTTCCCGGCGACTCTTAGCCTTATCTCATAAGGAACTACATTATGACTAAACGATGTTCGATGAACTGAAGTACTTCCTATGTAATCAATTCGAAGATCAGAAAAATCATCCTTTAGTCTTTCATACATAACCTCACCGGCCAGTTTTGCTCTACCCAACGCATTCATTCCAGCGTAAGAAATTTCACCCTCCCCGATGTATCCGGCATGGTAACCCACACTAACCTTCAGAGTGTCCGATTTCTTTTTACCAGTACAACCAGAAACCTCTATGGTGTCAGGAGCTATCTCTCTCAAACGGACCGTTGTAAAATCTGCAATTACATCTGGTGTCATATATTCATTCGGATTCGTTACTTCATAAAGGAGTTGTTCTTTAGCGGTCGCTAACGAGATGATTCCTCCAGTTCCCTGTACTTTACTGATGATAGCGGTTCCATCACAATCAACATCAGCATACGGAAATCCTATATGAGCAAAGTTTGGAACGTCTTTTTTCCCAGGATCAGCAAAATATCCTCCACAAATTTGACTGCCACATTCTAACAAGTGACCCACTACTGTCCCTTGTGCAATACGATTTGCATCATCCAAAGACCAACCATAATAATGAAGCATTGGTGCGACAAATAAAGAAGGGTCGGCAACTCGTCCTGTGATGATGACATCTGCACCTGATTCCAAAGCAGGCAATATCGCCTTAACACCCAGGTATGCGTTTGCCGAAATTAGCGGTCCAAATGAAGATAATGGTTTATCGACTTCTAGTGCGTTTTCCTCGAGATTAATAGAGTGGAAGACATCATCTCCTGTAACTGCCGCCACTTTGACTGAAACTCCGAGTTTTCTTGCCAATTCTACAATCTTTTCAGCTGCCCCAATAGGATTGGCTGCCCCCATATTCGTTATAAGACGAACTTTATTTTTACTGATGACAGGCAAAAGGAGCTCCATTCTCTTTTCCAATAAGGGATCATACCCCAACGAAGGATTTTGAAGTTTCCGTTTTTGGGCCAAAGCAATGGTTCGTTCAGCTAGACATTCCAATACTAGATAATCTAGCTCTCCGTTTTCTGCTAAAACAACTGCCGGTTCCAATCGATCTCCTGAAAATCCTGCTCCAGAACCGATTCTTATCATACATATCACCTCAAATAGATATAGCTCCAGTTAATAGAGCAATTATTGTCATTACGATTGTTGTTGCAAAAGCCCATTTAAATATAAAACGCTGATGCTCTCCTAAATTCACTCCTGATAATCCAACAAGAATAAAAGTGGACGCAGTTAGAGGGCTTAATGGAAATCCTGTTGTCATTTGGCCAAGTATCGCTGCCCGTCCAATTTCAATAGGGTCAATTCCAAAACTAATAGCCGCTTCACTAATGACTGGCAGAACACCAAAATAATAAGCATCTGGAGTAAATACAAGACTGAGAGGCATACTCGTAATTGCTACAATTAACGGTAAAAACCCTGCAATTTGTTCAGGTATAACGGAAACCATCGACGATGCCATTGCATCAATCATTTTCGTTCCTGTAAAGATACCCGTGAAAATACCTGCAGCAAAAATCATTGTTGAAACCATTACAACACTACCTGCATGGTTAGACAGTCGTTCTTGCTGTTCTTCTAACTTTGGGTAGTTTATAAGTAATGCAATAACAAATGCAACAATAAATAGGACAGGCATCGGTAGCCATGCCATTACCAAAGCAACAAGAAGTAAAATGGTTAACATTAAATTGAACCAAAATAGTTGTGGTTTCCTGCCTTCAATTGCAGCGGCATGTTCGGACATAAAATCCTCATAATTGCCCTTTGTATCACTAATTCCGAGCCTCGCACGCTCTTTTTTCCCAAGCCAAAACGCTGAAAACAATACCCATACAATGCCTCCAATCATCGCAGGAAGGACAGGATTAAATAAATGTGCAGAATCTGTATTAAGCATTGACATTGCTCGTGCCGTAGGACCACCCCATGGTGCAATATTCATAACACCTGCCCCTAACGCGACGACACCAGATAATACGAGAGGATTCATATTTAGCCTCTTATAAAGGGGAAGAAATGCCGTAATGGTTATCATAAATGTAGATGCACCATCGCCATCCAATGCAACAAGCATGGTAACAATGGCTGTACCTATGACAATCTTCAGTGGATCTCCTTTAACAATACGAATCATTCGAGAAATAATTGGATCAAAAAGTCCTGCATCCATCATCAGTCCAAAATACAAAACAGCAAATGCTACCATAATTCCCGTAGGTGCAACTTTTTGAATTCCTTCAAGCATCATAGGTCCAAGTTCGGCACCAAATCCACTAATCAGACCAAAAACAATCGGTACAAGTACAAGAGCTATAATGACAGACATCCGCTTCGTCATAATTAAGAAAAGAAATGTCCCAATCGTTAGAAAGCCTAATAAAGCTAACATCAAATCCCCCCCAATTTCCTTTTGATTACTGACCTACCCCTTTGTCCAAAACTCCTGCTAATAATAAACCTCCTAATGATACCCCCTTTTCAAAAACTATTAAGCTACTTATCTTTAATACTTGCAATTAGCGTGCCAAAAAATGTGATTATATCACTTAATGTGCCATTATATATTCAAAATCCCCTTATTTTTACGCGTTTTACTTGATAGGTAAAAAAATAAAAAATAGAGAGCGCTATCAAACTAGGCACTCTCTCACTTTGTATCTTATTGAAATTTCTAAATTTTTAGAAAAGAATATCAATAACTGATTTAACTTGTTATCCACTGTTACAGTAATATTCCTGATTTCTAATATTTTAGAATTAGAATGAACAAGATTCTAAAACATTAGAAATCTATCTTATATCGTTTGAGTTTGTTGTATAAGGTAGCGAGTGAAATCCCTAACGATTTTGCTGCCTTTTTCTTTTCCTCAATGTCGCTGCCAAATCTCTTTAATGTTTCAATAATAAAATTTCTTTCCGTTTCCTCCATTGCTTCTTTTAATGATTGTATAGTCGAACTATTCTTTGAATCATATATGTTGAAATGCTTTTTTGTAATACGTTCAGGCAGGTGTTCAATCTTTATCTCCGTTCCCTCTGCCATACAGGAGGCATAATCAATAACATTTTTTAATTCGCGTACATTCCCCGGCCATTCATACTTTTCCAAGAAATTCATGGTTTCTCTGCTAATGGTATACTCATTTGGGGAGTTTTCGATTGATAGGTTCTCTTGGGATGAACGAAGCATCGAATGGATAAGGTCAGATATATCTTCCTTACGCTCCCGTAAAGGAGGTATTTGGAGAGTGATAACATTTAGTCTGTAGAATAAGTCTTCTCTGAAGTGAGTCTTTTTGACCAACTGCTGCAAGTCACGATGGGTTGCAGCGATAATCCTTACATCTATGCTCCTTTCATTTGTTTCTCCCACTCTACGAATTTTTCTTTCTTGCAGTACCCTTAACAGTTTTGCCTGAAGATCATAGGACATATCACCTATTTCATCGAGAAAAATAGTTCCGTTATTCGCCATCTCAAATAGCCCGATTTTACCGCCCTTTTTAGCATTGGTGAATGCCCCGTCCCCATAACCGAATAGCTCGCTCTCTAAAAGAGCCGATGGTATCGCAGCACAATTGACAGGGATAAAAGGTCGATTTTTCCTGCTACTTTCATTATGAATAGCTTGAGCAAATAACTCCTTTCCAGTACCACTTTCACCTGTTATGAGGATGGGCAAAATCGAACTCGCTACCCTTTCTGCCACATAAACGGCTTCTTTTAGACCACCATTTCTTCCAATAATTTGGTTAAGTGTGTACTTTGCTTGATAAAGAGAATCTATTTTATTTTTTAGTTGATTTATTTTTTCCCTGTTTTTCTTCAACTCTATGGATAGTTTATGTACTTCAGTCAGACTTTTGCAGACTGATACAGCTCCTATGACTTTATCGTTTATAATAATTGGCGCCATATCAACAATATATTCCCGTTTATCAGTTTTCCGATAAACTCCCACCCTGCACTTTCTATCTATTAATATCTCAGGTAGCTGTGCACCTGGTCTATATTCTCTCAACTTTTTTCCAATGATATTAGGGGTCACACCTGTAATTTGTGTATACTCAGGGTTGATAAGTCTTACAAAACCCTCATGATCGATGACTAGGACTCCATCATTAATTGAATGGACAATAGCCTTCCACCATTCTATCTGTTTTTCCAAAGGAAATTCTGTATATTGATTCTTCATTATTTCAAGCATAAATTTCACTTCCATTCTCCATCTAGTTGCCAATACATGCAACGACGACATTTTGCTTATCAAGGGCTGGCTTTATCCATGAGATTGGTCCTTTATTAGTGGATTTGGACGGGTTACCACCTGACTTATCCATTATAAAGGACTTTTTCTTTTCACAAAATAAAATTATTGAAGATTTCGAGTATTTTTAATAGTGAATTTAAATTAAAGACCAGCTATGTACGCACTGGTGAAATAAGATGAAGATAAGAAGAATTGTCTATAGGTTCAATTAAGACTGGTCTCATTGGACCGCCAAAACTTAATTTTATCTCTTCTTCTTTTATTACTTTTAAGGCATCCATTAAATATCTTCCATCAAGTGAAATACTTAGTTCACTCTCTCCTGTAATCTCCTTTATCATTTGGGTTTCTTCTATTTTCCCTATTTCAGAAGCCTGAGAGGAAATTTTTATTTTTGTATCCTTAATTTCTAATTTTACATTATTATTTTCCCCTCACCTGCAAAAAGACAAGCTCTATCAATACCCTTTAATAGCTGATTTGTGTTAAGCGTTATGATATTAAAGGTGCTAGAATCCATCCAATATGTGGATGGCACCTAGCACCTTGTTCATGAAGTATAAATAGGAAGTGTTATTCTTATCGTTGTTCCTTTATTTAAAACACTATTTATCTTAATTTTCCCATTCATTGTCTCTATTGTTTTTACAACAACCATTGAACCTAATCCAGTCCCCTTTTCTTTGGTGCTGTAATAAGGTTCGCCAAAACGGTTTATTTGTTCTTTGCTCATTCCAACACCGTTATCGCTTATCTCGATAATGATATCGAATTTACTCACGAGTGTAACTAAACTAAGCTCCCCACCGTTTGGCATAGCCTCTATACTATTTTTAATCAGGTTTAAAAAACATTGCTTGAAATGTTGAATATTTCCGCGTGTAAATCCTGGCACTAACTCTTCTGATATCTTCACCGAATTCATATTGGCCAATGGTTTCGTCATTTCAATAATACTTCTTATTTCACGATCTATTAAAATAATACCTATATCTTCGGTTGCAGGTTTTGCATATGCTAAATAATCACTAATAATTGTCTCTGCAGAATTAAGCTCTCTAACCACATGTTGAAAGTACTGTTCTCTAACTTCTTGAGAAAGGTTAGGGGCTTTTAGGAGATCAATAAACCCCTTTACAACTGTTAAAGGATTTCTAACTTCGTGGGAAATACTCGCTGCTAACTGGCTAACAACTTCCATCTTTTCTAGCTTTGCTATTTTTGACTTTATACTAATTGCGTCACTTAATATTTCTATTATATATACAACGAAAAACATGACTACTGGAGGAAGGAAAATAAAATAAAACATATACGCTTCAGTCACCCTAAATGAATCAGATATGATAACAGCTATAGAAGTTGTTAGTATTCCAAGACACAAAGATAACAGAACTGAGAAAATAAGCTTATTTTTTCTATTGAACATGATGAACTTTTTTGAGAAAAGTGCCGTTATAATAAAGATCACGATATAAACAATAAGAGTTAGAGAATTGAATCCATAAATAAAAAATCTAATCGCCAACGAAATTATCAACAAGGCAGCCCCGACAGGCCATCCGCCATAAAGTATACCAATTAAAAAAGGAATTTGCCTTAAGTCATGTACACAATATTCATCAATATAAATAGGAAATTTCATACATAAAATACTTGGTAAACTCATGCATGCTGTAATAAGGGTTTTTTGATAATTTTTAAGCGTTTTAAAATTATCAATTAAAACGAAGAAAACAAAAATACTTACTAAAATGTAAAACAAGTTATCTAGAACATTTTGATTAATATAAATGAAGTCCATATTTGATATCCTTTGTCAAAATTTATTAACATATTTAATTATAAGGGATAAGTCCTATAAAAGAGAGCTTTTTTTAATTGCACTAATCTATACCTGGCATGATTGGGAAAGGTATTTTTAAAGATACTGCTTTATGAACATCTGAAATTGCCTTGCTAAAACATTCATTCTCTATTATAAATTCAATCTAAAAATCTACCCATTATTTATTTGTCATGCAAGCACCCATTAAATCCCCAGTTTGTCACATAATGCAACCTGGTCCAAATGTTAATCTTCTCCCTTTTTGCTAGATTTTCCTCCTTCCTAAATGTTTCGAGGTATTTATAGGGTGGATTCATGATATACGCCACTCGTGCGTACCCCTCTCTTAGCAGCGTTCCTTGAATCAATTTTCCATCGATAAAAACATAGGCTAACAGTCGTCCGTAGGCATCTCTTGTGTTTCCCTGTTCAAACTCCAAGGTTAACGTTCCGCTTTTTACGAGCTCGCTATTCCGTAAAAATGCTTCCTTTGCATAGAGTTGGACACATGTTTTTGGATTTTTTGACTCTGGTGTATCCATCAACAAATAGCGAACCGTTTCCATTTTTCCGTTTACATTCACTTTAATGGTATCGCCATCGATGATATATACTAACGTAACAGGTACATCACTTGCTTGATTTTCAGTCACCTGAAGAGTGATCTCTTGTGCAATTTCTTCTATCTGCGATGGCATGGAATAGAATGCTATAGAGGTAGTTGCTGCGATCATGGCGATAGCTCCCGTTCGTTTCCTCATAAATCTTCCCCCTTGCCCTTTCAAGTTACTACCTAGCATATGGCTTGACATAAAACCCCGCTATAGCAGGAATAGACTTGCATTCCTTCCTCATATCCCGAAACGAAATTACTTCATTCCCTCTAGCAAACTGAAAATCTAGTGGATATTCGTGACAGTTCAATGGGGTTTGATGAAATGCTTTGGTATAGAACTGGATGGCCTCTTGCTGGCTGGCTGCATAGATAAAAACAAAATCCTTCTGGTTCATTTTCAAAGAGTAGATGCGAATTTTATGTATCCCTAATACATTGTTTTGTATCATTTCCCTTACTTTCAGATGATTCGCCTGTTCTAAGTCTATTTTGGACATATCGTCATCCAATGAAATCTTCTTCTCTAAGAGTAAGTGATGGATGTAATGGGCCAATGCAGTTTCTTCAAAACGTAAACTATCAAGGTAAGCGTCTTTTACAATCATGTGGATACACCTCGGTAATTGATTTTTTAATGGCTATTGAAAGTTTCCTAGGGGATGACTCTATTCCTTGTGGTCCTCAATCCTTCCCGTATGCTCGTTGTAATTTACAGCGATGGTTCCGACTGGACCATTTCGGTTTTTCGAAACAATGATTTCAAGGCTATGATTCTGAGCTTCCTTTTCATAATACGATTCTCGATACAAGAACAAGATGACATCTGCATCCTGTTCTACACTGCCCGATTCCCGAATATCAGACATCATCGGTCGTTTATTAGCTCTTGATTCAACCGATCGATTCAGCTGCGCCAAACAAATAACAGGGCAATCAAAATCCTTCGCCATTGCTTTAAGAGATTTGGATATTTCTGTTACTTGTAGATGGGAATTCCCTCCGTAAAATTGACCAGAATGGATTAGTGTTAGGTAATCGATAAAAAGGATTGGTTTCTTCTGTGGAAATTGATTCATCATTTTTCTCGTTTTCGCTCTCATTTCCGCTATTGTTTGTCCAGACCCATCAAAAATTTGCATATGCGTTTCATTGAGATCTCCAATCACATCCGACCATTTATTCTTTTGCTTTTCATTCAGCATTCTTTTTGGATCCCGCATTTTTCCACGGTTAAATCCCCCTGTCGAAGCAATTAATCGGAAGGTTATCAGCTTTTCAGGCATTTCCAGGGAGAATACAAGTGGCAAATAACCCGCCCAACCCGACATTTTTGCAAAATGAAGCATGACGTCGGTTTTTCCCATTGAAGGTCTAGCTGCTAAAATTGTCACTTCCCCATCCTGAAAGCCCCCTGTCACTTCGTCGAGCTTTTTAATGCCGGTTGTTGCACTTCTCAGCGTTAGTTGATCCTCCCATGGTGCCTCATAGATATCTGATAACGCCTCCTTTAAGGACGTGTGATCATCCATCTTTGCTTGGTTAATTTTATCCAATTCACCAATAACCTTAGCAATCTCCCAATCATTCATGGCTGCAAGAGTTAATATATTTCTCTTTTCCCGTTCCTTCCACAGATCAAGAATGAGCTTCTCCATCCCGTCAAATTTCTCCAGATCTGCATACGATAACAGCTCCGAAAGGTAAGACATTCCACCTAATGAATTAAGGTCGGGTAAAGTGGTAAACGTGATCAAATCAATATTTTTACCGGCATGGGTTAACTCTAGCATTCTTCGCATGATTTCTTTATGCCGTGTACTCTCTAGCTGTTCAGGCTGGATTACCGTATCCTTAAGCAAATATTCCGCCTTCATCAAGCTTCCTAAAAATGCTTTTTCTGCTATACTCATCACTCTTCACCCGCCGTAAGATCAAGCTCAAATCCAGCTGGTATCGCTCTTCCTGCAGGAAATGTTTGTGTTGATTGCTTATGTTTTAGAACGGGCCTTTGGTTCTCATGGTAGGATTCAATTTCTTCAATAGTCAGTAAAGATTCATTTTCCCAGTTTTTCAGAATCCCAACCACATAGGTCAGCCTTCGCTTGTTATTGGCACACGCAATATTCATGGCTTTTAAAATCATCTCTTTCGGCTGTAAAAAACTAGAATCATCCAACCAAGATAATAGCTGCTGTTTCGCATTCACGTTCGTAAAACCAAATCCATTCGCATCCCAAAACTCGATAATTTCTTTCACATCTTTTTGATTTTTCTGTAAGGGATTCCCCATGTCTGAATGATTCTCTATATCTAGATAAAGAGCCTTTTGATGTTGGTTTTCTAAGTGCCCAGTAGGAATTACATCTTCAAGCTCTTCAGAATCAGTGTCCAAATATGTATGGTCTTCCTCTTGATCGATATCTTCCTGGTCGATAACCATTGTTACTTGCTCACAAAAAGATATATACAAACTACGAATTTCCTGTTTCTGAATCGGTTCCGACACATATTGAATCAGTGAGGTATCCTCGACTTCCTTTAATTCACTAAAGATACAATCCATGACTGGTTTTCCTGCTTTTTGCAGGTTATCTTTCCCCCAGTTTTTAATCGCGAGTTCTCTTGTCTCTGGATTGTAACGAATCACCTTGTGATGGTGGATGAATCGTTCCATTAACGAATTAACACCCTCAATCGAATAGCCTAGATCAAATGCAATTTGTTTTTTGGTAATCTTATAGATTCCAATTTGAGTCGTATTTGAATTCGTAAGGAGATAAAGGTAAAAATACTTGTCCTCCGGGGTCATCTCTTCCAGAACAATCGGATTCTTCCAAAAATCAGTACGTACCATTCTATACTTTGCCATCTTCGATCACTAACCTTTCTTCACTTAAGAGTACTTTCACCCTTTATATATAGAAAAAGGAAGAAAACGGACAGGGTGATTTTCATCTAGATGTGAATAGTTTGTGACAGTACATTATTAGGTTCCTATGACTGCTCTTTTAAGCTCTGGAACCCTTGTGTGAAAGATACGACAACTTCTTCTACTAATCTGGATTTTTCTCTATATTTGGGTAAAGATCTTCTTGTTGTTGTTTTTCTTTTTCTTTTTCTTTTTCTTTTTCTTTTTCTTTTTGTCCACGTATCGTATACTAGCTATTTTATTCCTCCGTGTATTGACAGAAACACCCGTTTAACTTGGAAGTAGGAAGTTTGTGTGGTTATTGTCGGAAGGGAAAGGGAGATGTATCTACAAACTAAGTGGTTGACTAAAACTCACAAGAATTGGATGGTTCGTTACATGAGAAATTACCTTATGATAGTTGTGGTAATCTAAATGTAAAAGATTAAAACGAGGACCTACAGCTAAATTCGTACCCAGAGATTATGACTAAAGGAGTGGATCAGATATGACATGGACTATTGCACTTACGGTATTGCTTGGAATTGTGATTAAAATGATAACGAGTCCTCCAAGTGCGGTTGTGGAATGGATTTTTAGTAAATTTGCACTGCATCCAAAACTTAATTCAAAAGAGGTTACTGTAACTTATATTGGAAAGCACTTAGAAGAGGAAGAAAAAATTCGATTGATTGACTATTTCAATGAAGCGACTTTTTTAAAACAATATGATATCTTTCCAGGCAAAGAAAAATTATTTCTACATCCAGAGACAAATGTTACTCCATTTGTTATTAACGTAAAAAGAGGGAAAAAAGATAGTAAGATCTTTGTTTATTGTTTTGCTGATTACGTTTATGTAGTCAAGCAGTCAAATAAGAAAGTAGTAGCTTATGATCTTAGGTCTGATCATCTACAAAAACTCACCTTATCTGCCAAGGTAACGACGAAAGATGTAATATAAGACAAGCTTGATATACAATAATTAACCTTTGCTTCTTCCAGAAACTCGTAATGATTTGTTTGTATAAATATATCTTTATATATTTTTATATTTTTATATTTTTCACTTAAGGGTGATAAACATGAAGTTAGTCCTCATGCTAGTACTAGTTGCTGCTATGGTCGTTTTATTTTTTTGTGGGTATTTTGCAGGAATGTTAAAAGAACGGTACGGTAAAAATCTATTAATCTTTATACCCATTTGTATATCCATGTTTATGTTTCACCTTATACTGGCGATAACTGAATTAGCAAAATCTGCAAGATGGCAATAATAAAGAATAATTTTAAAAAAACGCAAGAGCTTATGCCCTTGCGTTTTTTTGGCTTTTATTTTGGTTGTAAACTAAAAATCCAAGCTGTCATTCTAAAGAACCTCAATTCCTAATGATTACGATAGTATCGGGATAGCTCCATAATCATTGCTCCCATTCTTTCCTGTTTAGGGACAAGCATTTTCTCAACTCCCTCTTCTCTTAAAGCCTCCGCTGTAACTTTTCCGACTGCAACCGCAAGTATATGCCTATAAAAAGAAGTTAAAAGTCTTTCTACACAATCCTTATCCCTTGCAAAATTAAAAAGGGAACGGACTTGAATGGCAGTAGTAAAACAAATTGCGTCTAACTTTTCCTCCAACAGCTCTTCACATAGTGTTGCAACAGTTTCTGTTGCTGGGGGAATGTGCTGGTATGGGAGAATCAATGTTACATCTGCACCTTTTTCTTCAAGGAATTTAATTAAGGACGGCGCTTTTTCACCATGAAGCTGAACCATGACTCTTTTTCCGGTAAAGTCAAATTTCTCCATGGATCTTATTAAACTACTGGTTGTACCATCTTCATCTACTGCTTCCGGATTAATCCCAAGTTTTTTTATAGCCGAAAGTGTTTTATATCCTCTCGAAGCAATCTTGGCTTGTTGAATTATGTTTATAAACTGCTGTTTAATCCCTAGTTTCTCAGCTATATCCAACATCGTTTCCATACCTATTCCGGTTGTGAAAATAGCCCAATCTGTACCCTCCTTTACGATTTTATTCAGATTCGGTCCGACCTCTTCTTCCGCCAAGAATACAGTCCCTTGCAGCGACCGGACAATTGGAATCCCGCCCTGTTTTTCAATAAGTACACTTATCTCATCTGTTTTCCGGGATGCACCGATAGCAACCCGTTTTCCCGTTAATCCTTTTGACATTCCGCTACCCTCTTTCTATTTATAGGATAATTAATTAAACATTGTTAGCTAGCTTAATAAATTGATTTAATACTCTAACTGCCAATTTAGTGTATCTCTTACTCCTTCCTGGCAGCTGGTTAGTAAAATAAAGAGAAAAAATACTAATTTCTACATTAGTTTAACACCTGAATTCAATATGTAAAAAAGCCGAATTCCTTTATATAGAAAACGGCCTAATATCAGATAAAAATTTTGTCATTACATCCAAATTGTACTTTCCTGCCTTTCTTTGTTTACTAACAATTTAAAAACATCCGGTCTTGAATAATGACCAACAGAATCAAAGTCAAATTGGCTATAGGCTATCTGTTTCAAATCCAGATCTGCAATGAGGATATCTTCTTTACCCCATACAGGCTCCGCAACATAATCACCAAGTGGTCCAACGATGGCACTTCCACCGTTACTCATCACATCTGGAGATGAAACAAGGTCATCATAACTAGCTAAATCCTTAGGGTACATATCTTTGGTTACATATTGATTAGAGGACAATACAAAGCATCTACCTTCCATTGCGATGTGACGAATGGTCGACTGCCAGGATTCCCTCGCATCTGCAGTAGGTGCAATATACAGTTGGACACCTTGTGCATACATTGCTGCCCTAGCTAGAGGCATATAGTTCTCCCAGCAAATCAGTGCTCCAATTTTCCCGTATGAAGTTTCAAATACTGGTAACGTACTGCCATCACCCTCCCCCCAAACGATTCGTTCAGCTGCAGTTGGTTTTAATTTGCGATGTTTTCCTAAAAGGGAGCCATCAGGTCCGATAAAAATAACAGAACAGTACAGAGTACCACCACTAAATTCACTATCTCGCTCGATTACGCCTATAACAACATAAACGCCAGCTTCACGTGCGGCTGCCCCGAGTTGTTCTGTTGCTTCACCAGGAACAGGAATCGAGTTTTCCCAATACCTGTACCAATCCTTTCTTCCATCTTCCGTTCGGCTTCCAATGATGGTTCCAAAGGATAACCCTCTAGGATAGGCAGGAATAAAAGCCTCCGGAAAAACAACAATTTTAGCACCCTTTTCTCCCGATTGTTTTATTAAGCTAACTGCTTTTTCAATCGACGCATCGCGATCCATAATAACGGAGGCAGCTTGAATAACAGCCACCCTGACATTCTGATTTGTATACACCTGGATCTCCTCCAATTATATTACAGGTAAAATTTTTATATAAGGATTCAACATTCTATTATCCTAGTAATTTTGGCATTCAATAATAAATATTTTTAACAGCTCTCTAATCTAAAAAAATGATTAGTGTCCAGAATTTCCTGAATGCTGTTCGTCGTAAAATAGTGGTGCCCGGTCATCCTTTAAACCCTCAATTATATCCTCAGCAATTTGTGTACCTAGTTTCCTGCCAGCTATATTATCACTTTCATAATGTACACCTGCGAGCTTCCTCGAAAGGTCGGATTCTTTTGACATTTCAATGAATATTTCTTTGTCATTAGGAAAGATATAGGAAAGAACCGTACTGGCCGCCGAACCTGTTGTCGCATGAGCGGAAGGATAGGCAGGATGTGCAGGAACTTCAAAATTATCAATTAATGTTATGCTAGGATCAAGATGTGTTGGTCTTGGTCGCAGATAACGATATTTCTCATGAAAGGCAGCAACTGAAGCTGTATAAATCGTACCACTAACAATTTGGTGAACCCTGGCAGCTTCCGGTGGTGATAGATTATATTTCTTTAACATTTCTTCTGTTATTGCCATCCACCTCGTATTTGGACCATTAATTTCACTTGCCCACCGTTGAATGATTTTAATTTCTTCTTCTGTTCGATTTTCTGCCAATTTTCGTAATTCTTCCAAATCGGCTTTCGTTATATCAGAGTTATTCGCTGGTGGTGGGTCTAATGTATACTTCCTTCCATCTGGTAAATCAACTGGTTTCCATTCACCTGCTGCAGGAGAAGCGGGATCGTCATGTTCCCAACCCAACCCCTGTACTTCTTTTGGTTGTTCTTCTTTTTGGGTATCCGCTTTTAAGTTCTCTTTATTACATCCAGCCATCAGCAAAATTAATCCGAAAATACTAATAACGAATAGTGATTTTTTCATTTCAATTTCCCCCCTATATACCAATTTTTACACAACTTTCTCATCTGCCTATTGAAGTCATAATCATAGTTGTACTAGATGATTAAAGTGTTTTTTGAACATCAATGCTTACTCCCTTTGATACTAAATCATTGATACCACAGTAAATGAGTTCAAAAAGTTCTTCTAAATCTTCTTCTTCGACACACGAAAAGGCGATTCGTAAGTCAGATGAATTTATGGCTATAGTTCCTACTCCATATTCATTTAATAAATGAACTCTCAATTCCTCTGCATCAACCCGATTAAGCTTTAAGCACATAAAATATCCAGAATTAAAAGGATAATAACCCCAAGCTTCCTTATATTTTTCTCGAGTAATAATCTCCTTTACCCTCGTCGCCCGCCGCTTCATTATATTATGTTTTTTACATTTTTCCTCTTCAAACTTGCTAGATTGCAAGGAACGTAAAATAACCGTCTGAGACAAATGGGAACTGCTAGAAATCGTTCCTCTAATAAGGCCGTTTGTTTTTTGTTCAAGAGCATCCAATATAATAGGACTATCAACCCCAAAGGTTAAAAAACCTACTCTAAGTCCCCAAACATAATTTTCTTTTGTTGCCCCATCCACCTTAATCGGTAAAATCCTTGGATGGATTCCTGCCAACCTGCCAAACAATGACTCTTTTACAGAGTCTTCAAAAAACAAGCCGAAATAGGCATCGTCAAGAATTACAGCTAGATTAATACCAGCTTCTGCCGCTTCCATTAAGACTGAGATAATTCCTTGGACTTCACTTTCCTTTGGCGTGTAGCCCGTCGGGTTGTTCGGGAAGTTAAGCAAGACGATTGCCTTACCTTCATCCTTTTGCTGTAGTAAGCATTTTCTGAATAAGGGAACATTAAATGCGTCACTGTCATCAAAAAGCCTAAAAGTCTTAAGATTACCGCCTCTACGTACATGAAATATGGTTTGATAGTTCCCCCAATATTTATCTGGTAGAATGATGGTATCATTTTCATCGACAAAAAGATCTGCAGCGAGACTTAATCCGTGGGTAAGAGCATTTGTTGTAATCGGGAGCCCCATCCAGCTTTCATGTAAGGATGGATTATCCCGCAATAATTTTCGTTTCCATTCATTCCGTAACGTTAATTTCCCAGAGGGCGGTGCATATGGATAGACATCATCCGGGGAATACTCGGATAATGTTTCCTGTATATGTTCAAAATGCATTGGAACCTCTTTTTCAGTAGCAATTCCAATTGTTGCATTAAAACGGGTAGCTTTTTTGGCTGCTTCAGCACTTTGACTTAAGATTCCTTTTGGGTAATATAACTCCTTACCCAAATTAGATAATAAGTTAAATACATGTGGATTATTTTTCTTAATCATCTCGTTTAAATTCAATGCAAGTTCGTTCATTTTATCTCACCTTTAAAGTGAACTAGCTGGCGTTTCATGATTGAACCTATTTCTTCTATTAATATAGTATTCTCATCCGCTGTTCCAACAGATATTCGGAGATGCTGGGGCATTCCCCATGTATCGCCATAACGGACAATTACTCCTTGAGATAGAAGATGTTGATAGATTTGATTTGCATTAGACCCAAATTTAACCAGAATGAAATTACTCATGCTCACTATAAATTCTAATCCTAATTCTCGAAAGGCTTTATATAATTGTTCACGTCCTGCGGTATTAACCTGTTTTGATTTTTCCACATGTTCCTCGTCCATGATTGCTGCAGCTGCAGCGACCTGTGCCAAACTATTGACATTAAAAGGCTCTTTTACACGAACGATGCTTTGAATAATATTTTCTGGTGCTACACCAAATCCTACCCTTAAACCAGCAAGTCCAAAAATTTTAGAAAAAGTTTGTAAAACAATAATTGGATAACCAGAACGAACATATTCCAGGCCATTTGTGTAATCTTCATTGGTTGCAAAATGACTATATGCACTATCAAAAACTACTAAAATATGATTAGGCAGAGATTGAAGCAGTTCTTCTAACTTTGATTTAGGTAAATAAGTGCCAGTGGGATTATTGGGAGAACAGATATATACCAATTTGGTATGATCTGTTACCGCCGATAAAATCAAATCAATATTAAATTGGTACTCATTGTCCAGAGGAACAGGTACAACTTTTGCCCCCATCAAATGGGCACCGAAATCATATTCACTAAAAGATGGGGAAGGGACGATAATTTCATCTTCTGCTTCAAGATAGGTTTCTGAAATTAAGGTAATTAATTCATCTGCTCCATTTGTAATAATCAATTGCTCATTGGTCAGTGATAGGCTGGAAGCAATAGCCGCCTTCAACTCAACTGCATGTGCATCAGGATAACGATTTAGCGTGGTAAGACTATTAGAAATTACCTCAAGGGCATTAGGTGACGCTCCGATGGGATTCTCATTTGAGGCTAATTTTATCACTCTCGCCAATCGTAATTCCTTTTGTACTTCCCACAAGGGTTTTCCTGGTAAATAAGGTTTAACAAGATCTAATGCTTTTCGATGCTTAATATGATTGATTTTATTCACAGCCCTTTCCTCCAAGCGATCATTAGTTATTAACATGTAAGCTATTAAAGATGAATAGATAATGGTTAATCCATTCACAAAACACTTTTTACATTATTTTACTATTCAAGTTCTAACATTCTGAAAATCTACTTCTCATAATAAAGGATTTATAAATTTTATTACCCGCCAATTTAACAATTTTTTAACCATCCAGTTTTACTTCAAAATAAAAAAGAACTACGATAAAATCGTGTTTATTATAAGAAAAAAAATAAGTAGCAATCTATTTTCAGTTCGCACCATAGTATGGTCATTTCCTGACTAAATCCTGACAAAAACCCGGTTCCACTAGTGGAACCGGGTTTTGATTATGATTTATGAAATTTGATAGCTAATTTTATGCAGAAGATTTTATCATTCCATTATCCTAGTATTTTTATAGCAGAGCTGGTCCCAATTCTTGTTGCTCCGGCATCTATCATTGCTTGAATATCTTCTATATTGCGGACCCCCCCTGATGCCTTAACCCCAATATTTGGTCCAACTGCTTTTCTCATGATCGCTACATCTTCAACTGTCGCTCCGTATTTAGAAAATCCCGTTGAAGTCTTCACATAATCTGCACCTGCTTGTACAGAAATTTGGCATGCACGTACTTTTTCTTCATCTGTCAATAGGCATGACTCAATGATAACTTTTACTAAAGCCTTTCCTTTTGCAGCCTCCACAACAGAACGTATATCTTTTTCAACGAGTTCATCGTTCTTATCTTTTAATGCCCCTATATTAATAACTGTATCTACTTCTGTAGCCCCATTTTCAATGGCATTAATAGTTTCAAACGCCTTTGTTTCAGGCGTGTTCGCACCTAATGGAAATCCTATAACCGTACAGACATTTACATCGGAATCGCGCAAAAGTTCTGCTGATAAGCTTACCCATGCAGGATTTACAACTGCTGATGCAAAGCCATATTGTTTTGCTTCTTGGCATAAATTAATGATATCTTTTTCTTTAGTGTCAGCTGAAAGTAATGTATGGTCAATTAAGTTAGAATAGTCCAAATAAGTTCGCCACCTTAGAAGTTATATTTTTGAGCAATAATAAAATTTTATAAGTCAAATGCTCTCTATTCTTATAATAAAGATGAGTGTTCAATTTTCCTAAATTCTGTTCGTGGTAAAACAGAGGTGCACGGTCATCCTTTATACCCTCAATTATTTCCTCCGCTATCTAGATGCTGGATTGTCATGTTCTCAACCCAAACCCTGCACTTCTTGAGGATTTTTCTTAACCTCCTTTGAGTTTTTTTTATTATATCCAGCCATAACCAAGATTAATCCCAGAATACTGGCCACAAATATTCTTTTTTTCATATCCTTTTTCTCCTATATAATTTTATTAATTTAGAGATAATGCTTTGGGAGTGTTTCTCTAAGGACTATTAAATAATAACTACACTCTTAAATCACACGTAACTTGTGTTTTACTCCTGTGATTGTTCAGTTAATGCATGTAGAATAATTGTGAATCAATTCACACATTAATGAATCTTAATTCCCTATAAATTTTCTGAGTGGACCATTTCATACAATCCACTACTCCATAATATAGGATTTAGCAATTTTATAACCATCCAATCTTATTCTTTTTTTACCATCCATTATTACTCAATGTAAGAAAGAACCATGATGAAAAGCATGATTCCTACCTCAATAGGTAAATCCTCCAAATTTCTTAATTATATTCTATTTTGAATAAGTAATTAATCATCCAATTGAAAATAAATCCAACCATCCACTTTTCTTTTTCGAACTCTTCCTCCGATTATAAACCCTTAAATATCACGGGTTTTAGTCAAATAATAATACAAATTTATCATCGAAAATTTAGTTTTTCGTTTTTGAACACTTTGTGACATACTTCACATTTTCTTGATTTTTTAATATTCCGCCTCTAATATAATAACCAATTGTGAATCAAGCAACATAATTAAACTGAATATTTCCCTATGAATCTTTTAAA
Source organism: Neobacillus sp. NPDC093182 (assembly GCF_044754045.1). Classification (NCBI taxonomy): domain Bacteria; kingdom Bacillati; phylum Bacillota; class Bacilli; order Caryophanales; family Bacillaceae; genus Neobacillus; species Neobacillus sp. NPDC093182. The sequence goes on along the minus strand of NZ_JBIVOI010000014.1, from coordinate 17,166 downwards.
TAGAAAGGGGTTTATCTATGAAAAAAAAATGGGCTATTTTGACAGCGATTTTTGCTATTGCCACAATGTTAACAGGGTGTGAATCTTTTTTAGTTTTGGATCCAAAAGGCCCACAGGCTCAAACACAAGCCAAGGATATCATTCTATCCATTTGGATTATGTCTTTCATCGTGATCATTGTTTTCGGAATATTGGCTTATATGTTAATCAAATATCGAGCTTCAAAACAAGAGCCAGATTATCGTCCGCCGAACATTGAGGGCAGCATTCTGGTCGAGGCCATTTGTGTCGGAATTCCGGTTATTATTGTTGTATTTCTGTCAATTGTTTCTGTTCAAAGCAACTATAAGGTAGAATCAGCACCGGCGATATACAAAGATAAAGAACCACTAATAATTTACGCTTCTACTTCAAATTGGAAGTGGCATTTTAGCTATCCAGAAGAAAATATTGAAACGGTTAACTACTTATATATACCAGTTGAACGTCCAATTGAGTTTAAATTGTATTCATACGGACCAATCACAAGTTTTTGGATTCCACAACTTGGAGGGCAAAAATACGCAATGGCGGACATGGTTAATACGTTGCACTTAGCTGCTGACGTTCCTGGTGAATTTATGGGGCGGAATGCAAATTTTAATGGTAAAGGGTTCGCTGAGAATACATTCAATGTCACAGCGATATCCCAAGAAGAATTTGATGAATGGGTAAATGAAGTGAAAGATACAGCAGAACCATTAACTGAGCCAAAATTTGATAAATTGTTGGAACATGGGCATGTTGGTCAGTCCACCTACACTGGAACACATTTGACTTTCCTGCCGCCACCGGAAGGTGAAAATGGCGGGCACCAACATGGGTCTTCTCAATCTGATGATTCTGACAACCACTCTTCTGAGGTACATTCTAGCTCTGAAGATAGTCATTCTGCCCATAACAGCCATTAAGCTGGTCGGAAAAATTGATTGTTATATATATTAAACAAACTCGAAAGGAGTCATAATAGATGGATATCTTTGAACGTTTTGCAGTCCCTCATCCAAGTCCTGCTATTTATGCATCAATGGTTGCAATCGGCCTAACCGTTATCGCGATTATTGCCGGCTTAACTTATTTTAAAAAGTGGGGTTATCTCTGGCGTGAATGGTTAACCACTGTAGACCATAAACGTATTGGAATCATGTATTTAATATCTGCGCTCCTCATGCTTTTCCGTGGTGGAGCAGACGCGATTATGATGCGTGCCCAACTGGCTATACCCGAAAGCAAGATGTTGGATGCCCAGCATTATAACGAAATTTTCACCACTCATGGGACGGTTATGATTATATTTATGGCAATGCCTTTTATCATGGCGTTTATGAACTATATCGTTCCATTGCAAATTGGAGCCCGTGATGTTGCCTTTCCACGATTAAATGCACTAAGCTTTTGGCTTTTCTTTATGGGGGCTATGTTACTCAATATCTCTTTTGTTATAGGTGGATCTCCAGATGCAGGATGGACTTCTTATTTCCCTCTTGCCAATAACGAATTTAGTGAATCTGTAGGAACGAATTATTATATGTTTGCTCTCCAGATTTCAGGTATGGGTACTTTAATGACTGGCATTAACATGATTACTACCATACTTAAAATGAGAGCACCAGGTATGACTTTAATGAAAATGCCAATGTTTACTTGGTCTTCCCTAGTAGCTAATATTATCATTGTTTTTGCTTTTCCAGTATTAACAGTGGCACTTATTATGGGAACAATGGACCGACTTTTTGCAACTAATTTTTTCACGTCAACAAATGGCGGTATGGATATGCTTTGGGCTAATTTCTTCTGGGTTTGGGGACACCCTGAAGTATATATCTTAGTGTTACCAGCCTTTGGAATTTATAGTGAAATTATCTCTACCTTTTCTGGCAGAAACCTATACGGATATAAATCTATGGTTGGCTCCATGGTGATCATCTCTCTCCTTTCATTCCTGGTATGGACACACCATTTCTTTACAATGGGACAAGGAGCGCTAACTAACAGTATCTTCTCGATTACCACAATGGCAATTGCAGTGCCGACCGGAGTTAAGATTTTTAATTGGCTATTTACGCTTTGGGAAGGAAAAATTATCATTACTACGCCAATGCTTTATTCCTTGCTCTTCATTCCAATTTTTACAATCGGGGGAGTTACTGGGGTAATGCTTGGTATGTCGGCTGCGGACTACCAATATCATAATACTATGTTTCTAGTAGCTCATTTCCACATGGTTATTATTCCAGGTGTGGTATTCGCAATGCTTGCTGGTTTCCATTACTATTGGCCAAAGATGTTTGGTTTCATTCTTAATGAAAAAATCGGAAAATGGACTGCTTGGATTATCTCTATGAGCACTTTATTAGCATTCATGCCAATGTTTTTCTCTGGTTTGGACGGCCAAGCCCGCCGAATGTACACATATTCTGAATCTACTGGGTTTGGTATTTGGAATATGCTTTCGTTTATTGGAGCGATTGGTTTAGCAATTGGATTTATTTTGATTGTCTACAACGTTTACTACAGTACACGTTATGCATCTAGGGATATTAGTTCGGACCCATGGGATGCACGTTCACTTGAATGGGCCACTCCTAGTCCCGTCCCGGAATATAATTTTGCAATAGTGCCAAATGTTAAGTCAGTTGATGCGCTTTGGGAAGCTAAGTATAATAATCATATTTTATTCCCTGGCAAATATGAAAATATTCATATGCCAAATAATAGCGGTATTCCGTTTATCCTGGGATGCATTTTCTTTGCATGGGGTTTTTCATTCGTATTTGGTATGTGGATTCCCGCAATTATTACAACCATTGGAATCTTTGTCTGTATGGGGCACCGTTCATTAGAAAAGGATCACGGACATTACATCTCGGTTAAAGAAATTGAAGAAACTGAAACGAAATTGCGAGGTGCTTAATCATGAAAATCAATCACACGCTGCCACTCGAGTATCGTACACATCAAAATCAAATAAATATTTTAGGTTTTTGGATTTTTCTTGGGGCCGAAATTATGCTTTTTGCTACGCTTTTTGCAGGATATTTTACCTTGGTTAATCGCACTGGTAACGGCCCGACTGGTACAGAAATTTTCGAAATTACTCCTGTGTTACTTGAAACAATGATACTCTTAACAAGCAGCTTTACGATTGGGCTAGGAATTCACGCAATGCGATTAGGTAACCAAAAAGCTATGCAGGTCTTTTTCGCAATTACTCTTCTTCTCGGTCTTGGATTCTTGAGTCTTGAAGTCTATGAGTTTATACACTATGTTCATATTGGTGCTGGACTACAAACTAGTGCATTTACAGCTGCCCTATTAACTACATTAGGAACACATGGAGCGCATGTTACATTTGGTATTTTCTGGGGATTCTTTATCATTTTCCAACTTAAAACTCGCGGGTTAACACCAGAAACAGCTAACAAGTCATTCATTTTCTCTCTATATTGGCACTTTCTGGACGTCGTTTGGATTTTTATCTTTAGCTTCATCTACTTGAAAGGAATGATCTAATATGAAAGCTTTATTCCCTCTTGAACAAGTGATGGGCTTTATATTTTCTATAGTTCTAACGTTAATGGCACTTTGCGTTTACTTATTTCACTTGCCATTCTCCGTTGCAATGACTATTCTACTTATTACAGCGTTTGTACAGGCGGGTCTTCAGTTAATAGTATTTATGCACGCAAGGGAAACAGAGGATAAAGAGGCCATTTATACAAATATTTATTACGCACTAATCATCGCCCTTGTAACTATCTTTGGTACATTACTTTGCATGATTTGGGGCTATTTATAATACTTATAATGGAAACTTCCTAGATAACACTTGAAAAAATATGAAAAAAGCACTTGAAATGTTCAACTTCAGGTGCTTTTTGTCTATATCCTACTGAAAAAATGTTCAAAATTAGAAATGTATGACTTTGCAAATCTTATGTAAGACATTCTTTATAATAGTTAGTAATCTCAGAGCTTACACCTACATATAAACTCATTGAATGATTTAATGTCTGAATTAAAAGCTTATACGAATTTTATTCCAATTCTATTATTGAAAGTTTGATTTTTGTTTTTAAATACAAAAAATCCTCCTACATAGTCAATTACCAACTGATGGTCATATACTTCCTCAAAGCTTTCATCAAATAAAAAATCAATATTATTTACCTTAATAGTTTTTTCTCCAGGAGAAACAGTTCTTCTTGGAATCACAAGGATTTCATAAATAGTATTGACTATATCACAACTACCTTTATCAAATGATAATTGAACCATTTTATCATTACTTACCTGCTTAAGTGCATCTTTGGCGCTATTTGTAATAGTTAACTCCATTAATATACCTCCTAGAATTTTATAAAAAATTTAATTTAAATTTGATTCTAATAATTCGTAATTCGCACTCCTAAACCTCCTAATGTGATTATAAGAAAAAACAAATTTTTACGGACCATCCAATTTTATAATATTTCTCCAATCCAGATAGAAGGGTGGATGGATGAAATCCTATGTAAAAGAACTTAACCAACTATCACAACTTTTATTACAAAAGAAAACGAAAATAACTTTCAACTTAGTATGCAAACTAAATCTGTACACTTTGCATTAGCTATATTGAGGAGATCTCTTAAAAAGAAAAGAATCTTTATCAACATGAATTTTACCAGATTAAAAATCACAGAATAAATCTACAGATATTTATTTATTAAAGGAGAATTTCGATGAGAAAATTTCTACAATGGTTCTTCCTGCTTTCTTTTATTGTCAATCTCAATCTTTATGGTTTTAATCAAAACGTAATTGCAGCACAAACTAAACCCCTTCCAGCACCTGGAATGAAGGTAGATCCAAAGAATACTGCTTTGGTGCTTACAGATCCACAAAATGACTTTTTAAGTCCAAATGGTGTAGCATGGAATTTAGTAAAAGAAAGTGTTGCTAAAAATCATACGATTGAGAACATTGAATCATTATTAAAAACAGCAAAGGCAAATAATTTCAAAGTGTTTGTTTCCCCTCATTACTATTATCCATATGACCAAAAATGGAAGTTTGGGGGAGTTTTGGAACATGCAATGCACGAACTTAATATGTATCAACGTAAAGGGCCTTTATCGCTTGAAGGCTTTAAAGGTTCTGGTGCGGACTTTCTTGATAGATATAAGCCATATATTGAAGATGGGAAAACCATAATCACAAGTCCGCACAAAATTTATGGACCCGAGGCCAATGACTTGGGTTTGCAACTGCGAAAACAAGGAATTACCCACATCATACTTGCAGGTATGTCTGGGAACCTGTGCGTTGAATCCCATATGCGTGAACTAATTGAACAAGGATTTGAAGTGTCAGTGGTTCACGACGCAACAGGGTCCGCAATAGTAAATAATTTAGATGGAGACATGGCCGCAAAAATAAATTTTCGTATGATTGCTAGTGCCTCATGGTCTACAAATGAGACTATAGATAAAATGAAATCAAGTCATAGATAAAAGCCTCGAGTTTGGAGGCTTTTTTTAATAGATAAAAATTAGAGGAAATTGCAAATTAACTAGCTGCAGAAGAAATGGTCTTTTATTTACCTTGCAATTATTCTTTATATATAGAGTAATGATCAAGATACAAGTTTTGAGTCCCTAAAGGAAACACAAACTTTAAGGTATTGGTTCCAACTGTATAACTGATAATTTCTTCCTTGTTACTTGTTTTAACATCTGCTTTGGGGGAACCAAAATAATTCTTTATATCGTCAATGGTTAAGACCTTTAAATTAGGATCGTAGGATCGAATCTCAAACAACTGCTGCCCTTCGTTATAAGCCACAACTACATTTTTTTTACTATATGTGCAATAGGTACCTTTAGCAGCATCAACATACTCTCTTTTATCTTCCTTTCCCCAGCTTTCTCTTACTTCATCAATCGTAGTGCTTTTTAGATGAAAATCAGAGTTTATAATGGAACCTTCTTTTGCTTTAGTCGCTATATTTAATAGTAATTTATACTTTGGATTATCTGCCGTAGGCACGGGAGCATTTGATATCGTTTTTGTTATTTGATTATTTAAATTACTTACATTTACAGGTGAAATTTTATTATTATTTAAATGATATTTATGTTTCAAAGTTAAAATCCTGTATACACTCTTATTTATAGTTTCTTCTGAAATAGTATGATTTGTCACTGCTGAATAAATACTGTTGTAGACTGTAGCCACATTATCCATACCATGACCAACTAAAATAATGTCGCTCCCCGCGTTTATTGCCCTTACGGCTGCGTCTTTCAATTTGTAATGCTTTGCAATCGCGCCCATTGTTATATCATCTGAAATGACAACCCCCCCAAATCCATATTGATTACGCAATAGATCTGTAATAATGGTTTTGGACATAGATGCCGGAAAATTAGGATCAATTTTTTGAACTAATATATGAGCAACCATCACCATATCGGCGTGATTTTTGAAAGCGTTGTCAAAAGGAACTAATTCAACCTTTTTTAGTCTTGTAAGATCATTCTGAACTAATGGAAGTTCTAAATGAGAATCAACGGAAGTGTCACCGTGACCAGGGAAATGTTTTACAACCGGAATGATATTCCCTGAACTAATACCCTTCATCATGCTAACTCCCAGTTTTGAAACAACACTGGAATCAGATCCAAATGAACGGTCCCCAATAACTGCATTATTAGGATTACTTTGGATGTCTAGAACGGGAGCGAAATCTGTGTTAAATCCAAAAGCCTTCAATTCATTGGCGATCACCCTGCCGATACTATATGCATATTTTTCATCATTTTTATTTCCAATGATTCTTGCACTTGGTGTGTTTATGATTGATGTTGGCATTCGGTTTACCCTCCCGCCTTCCTGGTCGACGGATATAAATAATGGTATCTTATTCTTGGTGTTTGTAGTTTTAATTTCATTTGTTAAGTTTACTAATTGAGCAGCATCCTTAACATTCGTTTGATATAGGATTAACCCGCCCAGCTTGTATTCATTAATAAGCGTTTGCGTATTTGTGTTAACAGTTATACCATCAAATCCTGCGATTATCATTTGCCCGATTTTCTCAGTTAAAGCCATCTTTTTTAGTTGTTCTTGAATGGGATCTTTCTTAGGTGGTTTAGTGTTCTTTGGGGTATCTTCAGTTTGGTTGTTATTCATCTCTTTTTGTTTATCCGTATTATTATTTGAACAACCATTAATTAGTAATAATGTAATCAAAATGAAGATCATTTTCATAATCAACTTTTTCAATGTGTTGCCCCTTCCAGTTCCTAATGCTTCGGCATTCATCAGAATAAAACTTTCCCCATTAAACCTAATTTGGCCTATATGAAATTCCTACCCCTATACTACACAAGGTTAATCTTGATCTTGTCCTTTATTGAATATATGTTTCATTCTTTATCTCCCTCCAGAACACGCACCACCACAGGAGGTAAGGTTTCTTCTAATTCTTCTCGTTGTGACTCTAACCAAGATGGCAGCATGAGTTTTTTTCCTAGTTCATCGACAGGTTCATCCACTGAAAACCCTGGTGGGTCTGTCGCTATTTCGAAGAGGATACCCCCTTCTTCATGAAAATACACGGCTTTAAAGTAGTTACGATCACGAACTTCAGTTGGATAATAGCCCTGATCTTGGAGAAGTGAACGCCATTTGAGAAGAGCTTCTTCATCCTTAGCTCTCCATGCTATATGGTGAACCGTTCCTGCTCCCATCAGCCCTCGAACGGAAGGATTTAAGTGAATATCAATAGTGTTTCCAATATTTGATTCAGATTTAAATCTTAGGAATTCATTTTCTTGACCAATGCAATCTAACCCTAATATATTTTCTAGAACGTCAGTGGTTTTATGTGGTTGTGCAGAATACAAAACAGCTCCGCCAAATCCTTTAATCGCGTTTTCTGCATGAACTCCACCGAAGTTCCAAGTATTTGTTATTCCTTCATCGCGCTCTGTCAGTTCAAGTTGGAGTCCGTCAGGATCGTTAAATATTAAGTATTTTTCACCAAAGCGTATGGTTGAAGTAAACTCAACCCCAAATTTCCGAAATCGATTCTCCCAAAATGGAGCTGAACCCTTCGGAATAATATAGCTGGTCACACCAACTTGGCCTAGCCCAATTCGCCCTTTTAACTGTTTTGCCCAAGGAAAAAAAGTAATGACAGTACCTGGCTGCCCCGTTTCATTCCCAAAATAAAGATGGTACACCTCTGGTCGGTCAAAATTTATGGTTTTTTTTACAAGTCTTAGCCCAAGGACACCGGCATAAAAATCTATATTTCTTTGAGCACCGTTAACCATGGCTGTGATATGATGGATACCTGCTGTTTTTTGCACTTCTTCCTCTCCATTTCAACAATAAGATTTAATAACGAATTATTGAGGTCTGTCGATTTCAAAAATCTCACCGATTTTCGCGTAATAATTACCTGCTAACCGACTTACAGCAGCTAAACCTTTAGGATTAATTCTTCTATTCTCATAAATGTCTTCTGCGATATGAAATTGTACCACTTTTCCTATAATAAAATCACATCCTCCAGTCTCCGTGCCTCCCAATTCAATGGAATGCTCTAATGAACATTCCATTCGAATCTTCGCTTCCTTAACACCTGGAACTGAAATTTTCACACTTACTGTTGGAGTTAATCTAGCTAACTCTATCTCACTTTCTTCAGGTGAAAGGTTTGCAGCAGTTTTATTTATCTTTTCAACATTTTGTTCATCGACAATATGAACCACAAATTCTTTGGACTCGATGATGTTTCTCGCTGTATCCTTTTGTCTCCCCGATCGACGTTGGATAGATAATGAAATCATCGGGGGATTAGATGAAACAATATTAAAATAGCTAAATGGAGCCCCATTTAAAACGCCGTCTTTTGAATTCGTTGTGACAAAAGCAATCGGTCTAGGTATGATACTACCTATTAGAAATTTATAATTTTCTCTCTCAGACAATGATGCTGGATCAATTGAAAGCAACGAAATCTTCCCTTCTCGTGAAATCAGTCTAGTTCTCTTACTTCAAACGGTAATAACGCACGTTCAATTTGTTCTCTATGAGGTTCATACTGTGATGGCAACATCAATTTTTCACCCATTGTCTCATATGATTCATCATGTGCGAACCCTGGTGGATCAGTTGCAATTTCAAACAGTATCTCTCCATGTTCTCTGAAGTAAATGGCATTAAAGTAGTTCCTATCTTGAACAGGAGTAACTCCATATCCTTTGGATGCCACGTATTTTTGCCAATCCAATTGATCTTCGTCGTCTATTGCCCGCCATGCAATGTGGTGAACAGTGCCAACACCCATTTGCCCTCGTCCAATAGGAGCTAATTTAAGGTCGATAATATTTCCGATTTCTGCACTGGAACGATAACGAGCGAAATCTCCTTCTTTACCAACTAATTCAAGCCCCATTACTTTTTTTAACAGCTCAGCCGTTTTGTCTGGCTGGGCCGATAATAGAGTAGCTCCGCCAAAACCTTTGATAGCCACTTCAGGTGTTACCTCACCGAAGGTCCAAGTATTGATTGCCCCATCTTCTCTTTCAACAATTTCTAAGTGAAGACCGTGAGAATCATCAAATTCCAAATACTGCTCTCCAAATCGTTCCATGATTGTAAATGGCACATTGAACTTTTCTAGTCTTTTTTTCCAAAATTCCATAGCACCTTTTGGCACAACATAAGATGTTACTCCTACCTGACCATCACCAATGAGTCCCGGGCGAGCTCCTGCCCATGGAAAGAAAGTAATTATGGTTCCTGGTTTACCACCTTCATTACCAAAATATAGGTGATAAGTATTTGGATCATCAAAATTGACAGTTTGCTTGACTAAACGTAAACCTAAAACTCCTGCGTAAAAATCTACGTTCTCTTGCGGCTGTCCAACAATCGCCGTAATATGGTGAATACCCATTGTTTTTTTACTCATTTCTAACACTCCTTTTTAATGGAAAATGGCTAAAGATACTTTTCAACCTGAAGAGAAAATCCTCCATCTTGTTCCTTTATATTGTTTGTCTAGTCTTGCAATTTTTCCACTCCCATTCTTCTCTAAGAGGTTAACTCGAAGAGGGTCAACAAATAAAACGGGTTGAAGAGCAATTTTGTGACAAATTAACACCTTAAAATTTGAACCAACATTCCTACTACATTCTTAGTTAATATTCACTATTACGATTCCCATTATAGGGAGCAACAACTTATAGGTTTAAAACAATTAACCTACTAAATAATTTCAATCAAGAGAAATTTAAGCTGCAATCTGGAAACCCTCCATATGAGGATAAAAACAATTGGGTATGGTGGGCTAACAGTTTCGTTCATATGAGCTTAATAAGAAGTATGTATAATTTTTATTAGTAAAAAGGAAATAATAATTAACAAAATACATTTATTTAGAGGATTCTATGCATACAATGTTTGCTGTTTTTTTTATCATAATTGGTTTATTCTTTGGTGTTTGGAGACGCTTAAATGAATTTTACTCAACTTTATTATTTTGGATTATAGGTGACCTGCTTTACGCTTCGATACTTCACGATTTTAGGGTATGGGAATTTCATCCTGCTTGGATTGACCACTTTATTCTTCCTACCCATACGATAATTGCTACTTCAATAGCATTTTTAGTTTATCCATCTGTCATTGTTGTTTTCTTAGGAAGATTCCCTGAATCAAGTTTTAATAAAATATGTTGGATTGTTTTATGGGCTTTGATTTTCCAAGGTATTGAAGTAATAGCTTATCTAAATAAAAGTATAATTTATCATCACGGATGGACACTTGCCTGGTCTTTTATTTTCAACTTAGTTACCTTTTCAGTATTAGCCGTTCATAAATGGAAACCATGGGTAGCATGGCTTTCATCTATTTTAAATATAATTTTGTTATGGATAATATTTCATCCTCCACTTCCTAGGTAAATAGAAGACTGTTCAAGAAAGTCGAATATAAGAATGCTGATTAAATAATTAATGTTAATGGTGCCATTAATAACTAATAGGAGAACTAAAGAAGGCTCGTTATCTAAGCCTTCTTCCACTAACCATTCCCTATAGTTGAATAACAAAAACTAATATTCTTTAATTCAAATGCCGCTTCTGACGTCCCGTTTCAGTCTTGAAGCCGATGTTTATGCGGTCCCATCCATTGACTGAAACGACCAAGAAACTAAGGTCCGAGATTTCTTTTTCAGATAACTGAGCACAAACACTGTCATAAACGTCGTCAGGCACGCCTTGATTAGATAGATTGGTCAGGATTTCGGTCCATGTCAGAGCGGCCCTTTCCCGAGGAGTAAACAGAGTCGATTCCCGCCAAGTTGAGATGTGAGAGATGCGAAGCTCGCTCTCGCCATGGATCTTGGCCTGCTTGACGTGCATATCTACGCAAAATCCGCACCCATTCATTTGTGAAGCCCTGATTGATACCAGATCGATTGTTTTCTCTTCAATTGAGCTTTCACTTAAGGCGTTGGTGAAAGCCAAGAACTTTTTGAATAGTTCTGGTGATTGTTGAGCGAAATTTACACGTTGTGTCATAACTGTACCTCTCTTTACTGAAGTATATTGACCAATTTTCTAAGAAGATAAAACGAAGTGAATTCTAAATTTGAAATGAAATCATTAGACAAACTATAAGCTTCCAATTCTTGAAGCCAGTCAACTCGGATAACCCGAAGCTAAGGATGAACAAGCACACCGTCATCGTACGCCCTGATTACTATGCGGATCTCAGCTTGCGGATTATTAAGCACTGGTTGTTACATAGCGGGGAATGGTCGGATTGAAATTCTGCACATTGACAACCTTAGTTTATACAGCTTAGTTTCCGGTTATGCCGGAAAGGGGGAAACCTTTCTTTGGGACTAATAGGTCCGAGTTTCCAACCTTAAGGAAGCGGCTATACTCCCAAAATCCGGAGCAAATATTAGAAAACAGAAAAACCGATATTCCTAAAGATAGCGGTTTTCCTGTTTTATTGATTTATGAAAATCTCTTAGTTTAACCCCTCATCAGAAAATCGAGTTGACACCTAGAGAAGTCGGTGATGCCACTACCTCATGGTCCATATCACAATGATCCTATAACTCTTAGCTTAGGCCAGCTTTGGTTAATCCATACGCTTTGTCAGCTGATCCTGGTACCGTTTGGAAAGCAACATTAATACGGTTCCAAGCATTAATTGTCATAACTGAGAAGGTAAGATCTGATAGCTCTTTTTCTGAAAACTGACCACGAACACGGTCATAAATGTCATCGGGTACACCATGCTCAGGCATCTTTGTCAAAATCTCTGTCCATGCTAGTGCCGCACGCTCACGTGGACTAAAAAGTGTTGATTCACGCCAAATTGGGATGTGGTAGAGACGAAGCTCTCTCTCACCATGGATTTTAGCTTCTTTAACGTGCATATCTAAGCAAAAGCCACATCCATTCATTTGTGAAGCTCTGATGTGAACTAAATGACGGGTTGATTCTTCAATTGAACTTTCCTTCTCTTGCATGCTAAGTTCCATCAACTTTTTAAAAAATTCTGGTGATTCTTTCATATAATTAATACGTTCAGTCATAATTCGTATACCTCTCTTTTCCTTATTAATTGTAATCAATGTATAAACATGTAATTGTAAATACACAACTAGAAGATCAAACAGTAAAGATTATTCCCGAATGAAAAGTACCTTATCCGCTGTCATCTTCACCTTCATTTGCCTTCAAATATATAACGAATAAGTGTCCCATTCTGTGACAAGCAGTCAATGAGAATTAGATAGTTATTTTTACATACAAAACCAAAAAGAAGCTCAATGAAATAAGCTTCTTCAAACCTTCCTTTCGTATGCTTTCCTTTTGACCGTTGAAACCGTCCATAAGAAAAGAGGGATACCAATACCACAAACAGGGAATACCACAGCTGTCCAAAATTCGTCGAATAAAGTAAATGCTGATACACCAGGAATCAAAATAGTGATAATAGCGATCACCGGCGCACCGAACCATATAATTTTTCGCCAATCTTTCACATTAATCCAATTTGCCATTTCATAGCTTGCAATAAAAAAATAAAGGGAAGCTTGGGCAATTACTCCAAAGACCAAAACAACCATCAAAATGATATCTGCATTTTGAATAAAATTTAAAATATCAATCGTTCTAACAGCTGAAAAATAAGGAAATCTTAATTTAGCTGAAAAATTCGGCCCGAAGACCAACAGGACAATAAGGGTGGCAATTAAGATCATGAAAATGGTAATTCCTACGCCTAAGATAGATTTTGAAAGCACTTTTTTGGTGTTTTGTACAAAAGAAACGATAACCAATAAGACGAACGGACCTGAGAACCAATAAGCAGGAGCAATCGATCCCTTTAATATGTTCATCCATTCGGAATCAGCATAGAAAGGTAATAGATAATGTAATTCTAAGTTTTGTACAATTAAAATGAAACTAACAATCATCGTTAAAATAATTATGGGCCCTACCAGTTCACAAAATCGCCCAATTCCCGTTATGCCTGAGGAATAGGACAAATAAGTCACTAAACCTATTAAAAGCAGTATGATTATCCACAGTGGAGTTTTGTTAAGAAGGATAAGATGGATAAAATCTGCAAAGGCACGCAGTAACATAGCAGTTAGAATATACCAGGAAACCAAATACGGAAGGACAATTAATCTTCCTAACCATTTACCTAACAGTGCTTGGCTAAATTGAAACAATGTTTGGTTGGGGTGGAGAATACATAGATGAACAACCAAAAAGGTTAAAGCTACACCTATAATGCCCCCAACTATCATAGAAAGCCATGCATCCTGTTTCGCTACTTGGATTGCTGGTGTAATTCTTACTCCGAGCATTACCGCGATTTCAGTCGTCACCATGATCCAAACCAGTTGCGTTCCTGAAAGCTTCATAGATTTTTTGCCCACTCCTTTTAGAAAATCAACAACTAGCAGCCTGATGGAAATTTATGGCCTATTCAAAGACGAATTGGTTATACCCGGATCATTGATTTGAAGGTCTACTTTGACCGAAACATCAACAGTAGGAAATATCTTGGTCCAATTTTTCTTTAACGTTTTCCACTTTTGAGGATATTGTTGATGTACACTTTCACCAAACCCGAAGATGTCCATTTTGTATTTCTTTTGAACTTTTTTGACAAGTAGTTGTACAGATTTCTGTGTCTTATGACTAAGTTCATCTTGTATGAGCAAAAGATCCTTTCGTTTAGATGGGTCTAGGTTTGTATTGTTTTCGATAATGGTTCCTTCTCCTATGAGATGGACGTCAATTTGAATTCGCTCATCGACTTTTTTCACCCGAATCCGCCGGCCCAATTTTTCTAACCTTAAACTAAGGTTTCCATCCCCTTTGGGAATAAATGAAGTGAGTGTGAGACTTGTTAGTCTGTCAGTCATCCAACTTGCATAATATGTATCTTTTCTATTCAAGAATCCCACCAATTTAACACCATTGTCTTTGTTTAGAATGGCAGACCCAGAATAGCTAAAGTGTTTTGTGGAAGTTAAACTAACTGTCGGTAATAGAGGCTGTATTCCATCACTCATTACATCCGCAACAAACTCACGAGATAGATACGGTTTGAAACCTAATGCTTTTTGCTCCTTCTCAAGTGCTATTGAAATGTATGGCTCAAACATTGGCTCATTTGAAAAAACGTCTTTTGGGCTCCCATTTTTTACCACAAATATTAATGACGCTATATGTGATTGGGCATTTCGAAGGAACGGATCGAATGTTTCACCCATTCCCTGTTCTGCCAATCTTTGTCCGACAAGGACGATTTCTCGTTGCCCTTGGAAAACAACTCGCGATAGTTTTGCCTGAATGTTCACAATCGCCTCTGAAACGTTAGTACCAGTAGCACTTATCACTTGAAAGCTTTCTTTCTTTTCTCCCCCACTGATTTGTCCGCCACCCGCAATCCCCGTTGGTACAACTACAAGTGTACTCGCTTCCAATTTCCCGTCTTCTGTCAAATCTAGCCCATTTCCAGAGACAAATGAGAGTTGATCCGGTTCCTTAAGGTTCCAGCAGCCGGTTGTGATGCAAAGAAGTAAGAGAAATAGTAAACAAAGTTTAGCAGCACGCATCATGGTTGATACCTCTCATTTTTTGCAAGCCTTCGTGGCCATCGTATTAACACATCCTTAAGCCCACGCTTGTTAAGCGGAGCCACCGGGGAAAGGTAAGGAGTTCCAAATGAATGAAGATGGAGCAGGTGAATGAAAATCGTACAAATCCCAACCGCTGTTCCAAAAAGGCCAAAAATTCCAGAAAGGATGAGTAAAGGGAATCTTAACATACGCAAGGGGAAACCGAAGCTATATCGAGGAATAATAAACGATGCAATTCCGGCTCCCGATACGACAATGACAATAGGTGCGGAAATGATTCCGGCACTGACAGCTGCTTCCCCTATGACCAATGCCCCAACTATGCTTACAAGCGGACCTATTTGTTTTGGCAAACGAATTCCGGCTTCCTGTAAGCCTTCAAACATGAACTCCATTAATAAGAGTTCAATCACTGTCGGAAACGGTGCTCTTTCCCGCAGTGCAGCAATATTCAACATTAGATTGGGCGGAACCATTTCAGGATGAAAGTTGGTTAATGCAATATACAAGGATGGAAAAAGAACCGATAAGATGGTAAAGATATAGCGAACCCATCGAATCATCGTTACAAACAAGAATCGTTGATGGTAATCGTCTGGTGCCTGAACTCCAGCCCAAAACGTCATAGGAGCGATAAGTGCCACTGGGGTTCCGTTGGTTAATATTGCCACTCTACCCTCAAGCAATCCAGCAGCGACAACGTCTGGACGCTCACTGTTCATGATTTGGGGAAAGGGAGAAAAATGGTTTTCTTCAATGGATTCCTCGATAATTCCTGATTCAAGTACCCCATCCATTTGAATTTTTTTAATTCGATTAAGGACTTTATCGAGGACTGATATTGAAGCAACTCCCTCAATATAGACAACAGCTACATCGGTTCTCGTTAATTTTCCGATTTTTAATTCTTCAACTTTCAGGTTAGGGGATGCAATAATCCGGCGGATCAACGTCGTATTCGTTCGCAGATTCTCGGTAAAACTTTCTCTTGATCCGCGAAGTGCTGGCTCTAAGGCAGACTCTTGTATACTTCGGGCCTCAATTTTTTTAACATCAGCTAGTAAAGCAATACTTTCCCCGTCGATAAATAAAGCAAGATTCCCTTTTAAAATAGATTCAGATATATCATTTACGCTCGAAACCTTTTTCGTTTGTAACACAGTGAATCTATCCTGCTCTAACATCTCAGAAACACTATCAACCGCCCCTAGACCTTGCGGCAGGCCAGCGTACATCAACGGTTCTAAAATGTTAGAAATAACAATATCTGTATTTACCATCCCGTCAACATAAATCAAGAAAAGCTTCGTTTTGCCTTGAATTTTAATTTCGCGAAACATAATATCCGAACTACGATTAAATATCTTTTTAAACGTTTCCACATTTTCTAGAATATTTTTTCCAATATTTTTATCCATATTTTCGGCAGAAAGATTTAAATTGGTTTTACCTTCGTTATTTTGTTGTGTGTTTCCAAACAACCCCATCATTTGTCCTACCTTCACGACTATGTTAATTTAGTTATCCCCTATTTATACAAAATATACTTTCTTCTAATCTGATCCTTTAGTCGTCTCGCTTTTTTTCGTTTCCTAAGGTATCATCCACTAAAAGCCCACCTTAACTCACACAGATTTGGGTTTAAAGCAGTTAATGTAGGAATATAACAAGTTACCGTTTGAAGTGTGGATCGATCATCATTTGAAAATAGAAAATTATTTACGATTATCTTCTGATGAGTAAATAAAACCGCTCAAATGAGCGGTCAGGCTGTCGAGAAAATCTCGACAGCTATTATTTTTCACAATAACTTTAATGATTCACCGCGTTAATATGTTATAATATTCTTATAAATAACAGGACGGTGTATAGAATGTACAAGCCAAATAGAGAAATTCAAAACGAAGCTGAATTTGTTTTTATTGATGATTTAGTACCGCAAG
>NZ_JBIVOI010000013.1:0-206796 GCF_044754045.1 Neobacillus sp. NPDC093182 | reverse complement strand
ACTCGCACTACCTGTCAGCTATACATTTCCGCCACAACGGCATGTTAGGGACTTTCACCCATAAGAGCGATGCGCTGCCAAGCGCACATAAAAAAGCCAGGAGATCCTGGCTTTTATTCTTCAAAGTAATCCCTAAATGCTTTTGGATTATTGGTTTCTTTTCCCTGATAATAGGGGTTATTTTCTGTAGAATCCTGCGGGTCGAGATTTGTCTTAATAACCAGGTGTGGTCCTGATGGCTGCTCCACAATGATTCTGTCGTTTAATTGGTCGAAATCAGGCAGTTTGTTATTTCCAGGCTGTCTAGGCTCCATATCTGTGACACCTCCTAAAAATAGGTTGCTGATTTTTCTTTTTTATCATACCTTCTTTCTTTTATTATAAAATAATAAAAAAGAAAAAACTAGGAAGTAGAGACTTCCTAGTTTGTTTATTCTTCTTCGACGCCGAGTAAGAAATCTGGATTTAGTTCTTCAAATTCTTCGTCGTCAACTTCCATTCCCCAATCATCGTCATCATCATGGCATCCCTTTGGATTAATGGCGACACATACTTTCGTTTCGCCAATCACTTCCACGAGGAATTCCCTTTCAACATGAACAATGATTCGATTGCCATTTGGGGAGATAACGGCTTCACAACAATTTGGCTGCTGCAAGACTCGAGCACAAATTTCATTGTCATCCAAGCAATCATGGTCACGGTATCGTAACTTAATGACATCTGTATACTGAACCTTCTCAGTGACTACTTCTGTTCTGGTATTATCATTAAATGAATACCAAACGTTGATGTCATACGAGCCGTGTATCTCTACAGTTTTGCCGACTTTTTTCGCGTTGTATTTATGGTTGATAATCCAACATCCAAGAATGCTTGTTGGACTATGTGCCGGGCTAATCGTATGATTGGACTGGGTGAATTTACGCCCTTTCGCTACTACGGCCTTCGTAATTATCTCTCTGTATTCTCCCATTTCGCGCGAACCCTCCTCATTCATTTTCATTTCATCCTATGCAAGATATTAGACTAGTGTGCGATATATTTCTGCGAATACTGGTTAAAAGTTTAGTCATAGTTCATTTTATGCGGGAGCTTTAGGTAGGTTCCTTTTTAGGCATGTACTTTACGTAAAGGGGGTATTTTTCTATTAGGGCTATTTACCGCAAAAAAAACCAGGCTTTAGAAAAGCCTGGTTTGGTTTACTTAATGTTCGTGGTCATGGTCATGGTTTCCGCAAGATCCACCGTTATTTATACTTGCACCTGTTTCACCTTTTAAGACATCTCCGCCAGTTGACTCAATAATAACATCTGTTACCTTATTAGAGATTGTAGTAGCAATCAACTGAAGCAATTCATTTACTTCCAATTGGGACTGCTTAAATTCTTGAACAACTGGAATTTCATCTAGTTCCTGTTCAATCGAAGCAATTTTGTCTTCTACTTTTTTCAATGCCTCAGGCTTTCCGTAATGCTGTAAATTAACTGCTTGTTTTTGCAAACCCTTGATATCTGAAATTAACGTACTAACCTTTGGGTTTACGTGTATCTGTGCTTCTGCACGTTTAAAGAAATCAACTTCCTCTGTTTCTGCAATCATACGTGCCAATTCTTGTGCACGAGCAACGATATCATCTTTTGTATACTTCGCCACTTTACTCCACCTCGACTGGTTCTAATTCTTCCACCATTTCTCCGTTTAATGACCATGTTTTTGTGTCAGTGATTTTCACCTTAACAATTTTACCTATTGCTGATTTAGGAGCAGCAAAATTCACAAGCTTGTTTCTAGAAGTGTATCCTGCAAGGACATCAGGATTGTTCTTGCTTTCCCCTTCAACAAGAACTTCAACAATTTGACCTTTGTACTTTTTCATTGCTTCAGCTGAAAGTTCGTTTACTAAAGCATTCAATCTTTGCAGACGGTCTTTCTTTACCTCCATTGGGACATTATCCTGCATTTTTGCTGCCGGTGTGCCTTCACGTGGAGAATAAATGAACGTATAAGCTAGTTCATAGCCCACTTCACGATATAAAGATAACGTTTCTTCAAATTGTTCATCCGTTTCATTTGGATACCCAACGATAATGTCAGTTGTTAATGCAACATTTGGAATAGCCGCTTTAATCTTGCGAACTAGCTCTAAATATTGTTCTCTCGTATATTTACGAGCCATAATTTTTAATACATCTGTTGATCCTGATTGAACAGGCAGGTGAATATGATCCATTAGATTACCGCCTTTTGCAAGGACTTCAATCAAGTGATCATCAAAATCACGCGGGTGACTTGTTGTGAAACGAATACGCGGAATATCAATCTTCCTTAATTCATCCATAAGGTCACCTAGACCATAGTTCAAACCCTCTAGATCTTTTCCATATGCATTTACGTTTTGGCCCAACAGAGTAACTTCCTGATAACCCTGCGCAGCTAAATGACGTACTTCCTGGATAATCTCTTCCGGACGGCGGCTTCGTTCCTTACCACGTGTATAAGGTACGATACAATAGGTACAGAATTTGTCACAGCCATACATAATGTTAACCCATGCCTTAATATTTCCCCGTCTTACTTTTGGAAGGTTTTCAATCACGTCACCTTCTTTAGACCATACTTCAACAACCATTTCTTTTGACATGTACGCTTCATGTAAAATATTAGGCAGACGATGAATGTTATGTGTACCGAAGATCATGTCTACTTGATTATAGGTTTTTAAGATTTTATTGACCACAGATTCTTCCTGTGACATGCATCCACATACTCCTATGAGTAAATCAGGCTTTTCTGTCTTCAAATGTTTTAAATGTCCAAGTTCACCGAACACTTTATTTTCAGCATTTTCACGAATAGCACATGTATTTAATAGGATAACATTCGCGTCTTCTGTTTTGTCAGTCGGTTCATAGCCTAAAGCCAAAAAGATTCCAGCCATTACTTCCGTATCGTGTTCGTTCATCTGGCATCCGTACGTACGAATATAAAACTTCCTGCCTTCACCCATGCCGCGAAACTCTTCAGGAATGGAGAAATCATTGTGGTATTTTACTTCTTCTTTACCACGCTTTTTAGCGTCTTTTAGAGATGGTGCAGTAATGACTTGTTCAAAGTACTTACTATAATCCTTGGCGGATTTTTTGTCCGAAGAATTAGCAGCTTCAATTTGTTTAGATTCTAAACGTTGTTTTTCATTCATTTGTATTAAATCTCCTTTCAGTCGTTTTAATTGATGTGTCTATTAATATTAATAAAGTAAATTTTTACCTGTACATAGTGTTAGAGCGCACCTAACATACTTCTGCACATTATTATAGTATAAAGGTTAATAGGCTTGAAAACAATAGAAAATCCCGTAGCAGCACACTACGGGACTTTTCAAATTGCTATTACATAAATTCGCCAACTAATTTATCAAAATATTGTTGGTCAAGGTTTAAATCAGCCTGTGATAAAGGAGTTTCAGAGTAACCATTGATTAATTCCTGATAAGATTGACGTTCTGTGTTTTGATAAATTAAACCAGTAACCAAGCCATTATGCTTCATCAATGTCTGCATAGCTTCTTCACGGTTGGAAGGATCATAACCTTCAATATCGCTTAATTTAGTTAGATTTTCTTTAAACCAGTCATATGTGTTGACTTTATTGTACGTTACACATGGGCTGTATACGTTAATTAAAGAGAACCCTTTATGCTTAATACCTGCTTCAATTAAAGCAGTTAAATCCTTTAAATCAGTTGAAAAACTTTGTGCAACAAACGTCGCTCCAGCAGTTAGAGCCATCTCCATTGGAGAAATAGCTTGTTCAACCGAACCCATCGGAGTTGATTTTGTTTTAAATCCAGCAGCGGAGCGTGGAGACGTTTGTCCCTTTGTTAAGCCATAGATTTGGTTATCCATTACAACGTAAGTAATATCAATATTTCTTCGGATTGCATGGATTGTATGACCCATACCAATTGCAAAACCGTCTCCGTCACCACCGGAAGCGATAACTGTTAAATCACGGTTTGCCATTTTTACACCTTGTGCGATTGGTAATGAACGGCCATGAATTCCATGGAAGCCATATGAATTAATGTATCCGGAGATACGACCAGAACATCCGATACCAGAAATAACAGCTAAGTTTTCAGGCTCTAGACCTACATTTGCTGCTGCACGTTGCATTGCCGCTTGTACAGAGAAGTCGCCACAGCCAGGGCACCAGTTCGGTTTTACATTATTTCTAAAGTCTTTAAAAGTGGCCATGCTTAGAACAACTCCTTACATTTTGTATATACTTCGTGTGGTAGGAACGGATTCCCGTCATATTTTAAATGTTTAACTATTTTCTCAGCATGACCAACATTCATTTTCATAATGTTTGCCAATTGTCCCGTAGCGTTGTTCTCAACAACTACTACTTTTTTAGCTGAACGAACAAGTGGTAATACTTCGTCAGTTGGGAATGGGTGAATCAAACGAATTTGTGCATGGTTTACTTTTAAGCCATCGTTTTCTAAACGAACCATTGCTTCTTCAATTACACCACGGGTTGAATTGAATCCAACAAATAAGACATCAGCATCTTCATGTTTTACATTTTTATACACTGGTGTGTTGAAACGAATATTTTCTACTTTACGGAATCGCTTGTCCATTTGGGCAATTCTGTTTGCTGCAGACTCAGATGGTTTACCAGTTTCATCATGTTCAACGCCTGTTACATGGTGGATACCATTTTTCATACCAGGGATCACACGCGGTGAAACTCCATCAGCTGTCACTTCGTAACGTTTGAAATATCCTTTGTTTTCAATTTCAGGAATCTCATCTGTTACCAGTTTACCACGTCTAATTTCAACTTTATCCATACTTAATGGTTCAACAGTCTGTTTACCTAGAGATAATTGAAGATCAGAAAGAATGATAACAGGACATTGATATTCTTCAGCAAGGTTAAATGCCTCAGCAGTATCATAGAATGCTTCTTCTACAGTACTTGGAGCCATAACGATTTTAGGGATTTCTCCATGAGTTCCATAGATCATCGCCATTAAATCTGACTGTTCTTGTTTTGTTGGTAATCCTGTAGATGGACCTCCACGCTGTGTATCAACAATAACAAGTGGAGTTTCTGTAATACCAGATAGACCAATTGCTTCCATTTTTAAAGATAGTCCTGGACCAGCAGAAGCGGTAATCGTACGAACACCAGCATAGTTTGCACCAATTGCCATTGTACAAGCAGCAATTTCATCCTCTGTTTGAATAACCGAACCGCCTAGCGCAGGTAATTTTTTAATTAAATATTCCATTATTTCAGAAGCTGGTGTAATTGGATAAGCAGCCATGAAACGGCAGCCAGCTGCAACTGCTCCCAATGCAATCGCGTCATTACCAATCATGAACATACGCTTCTTGCCATCAGCTTTTTCAAGCTCCATTATTTCAATCCCGTCTACAAGCTGTTTCTTCATATAATCATATCCAGCTTGAATGGCATCCATGTTTTTCGCAACTACTTGTGCACCTTTTTTACCAAAAATCTCTTGAACTACTTCTTCAAAAACATGAATATCAAGATTCAAGACAGCCGATGTAGCACCAATAGCTACCATGTTTTTCATTAGGGAAGTTCCTAATTCAGTAGCAATTTCTGTAAATGGAACCGCATACAATGATGCTTCTGTATCTTCTGGTTTCTTTGGCGTGAATTTTGCATCTGCAAGGATTACACCTTTGCTGTGTAACTCTTTGTAGTTTAAATCGATTGTCTCTTGGTCAAAAGCGACAAGAATATCAAGATCATCAGAGATTGAACGAACTTCAGTCGTACTTACTCTGATCTTGTTGTTTGTATGACCGCCTTTAATACGAGATGAAAAGTGACGATAACCATACAAGTAATAACCGAGGCGATTCAATGCAATTGCAAATATTTCCCCTGTACTTTCAATACCTTCCCCTTGTTGTCCGCCAACTTTCCACGAAAGTTGATTGATCATGACTTACACCCCTTTGGATATGTAAAAAATATATTTTAAAATCACTAATAGTGTAGCACTTTTCCGAGTAAATCACTAGAATTTAGCCTTTTAAAGCACTAAAAACTAAATAATATGAATTCAGAATATGTACTAAACGCTTACAATTCTAGACCTCTAATCCAAAAATTGCAACCCTTTCAGACGAAATATTGTCTAAAATATGAATATTTTTTTATATTATAAAAATTGACTTTTAGTAAATCTGAATATCTCACTTTAAAATTGTTATAAAACGTTGTTGTTATGCGATTTATTACTAAATTTAATAAAATATATTACATTAATACTCTATCATGGAAAACGTTTTCATTTATATTAGAATAACATTATAATAATAATTTGTACATAAAAATACCTGCTTATAAATTAAGCAGGTACAAGTTTGTTTTATTCATCCTGTTTCACATCATTGATTCTATCTCTTTCATCTTGGTTCAACAATAAGCTTTATAGCCGTGCGTTCTTCACCATCAATCTGAATATCAGTGAACGCAGGGATGCAAATCAAATCAACTCCGCTAGGTGCTACAAATCCTCTTGCAATCGCTACTGCCTTAACAGCTTGATTCAATGCACCTGCACCAATCGCCTGTATTTCTGCTGCACCTCTTTCACGCAGAACTCCAGCAAGTGCACCAGCTACAGAATTAGGATTAGATTTTGCTGAAACTTTTAATATTTCCATTCCTAGCTCCCCCTTGTATAATCCCGATCCTGGCATGAGCAGTTTCATGAGCAAATCAGGTATATAAGATTCCACTGCTACTATATTCATTCTGCAAAAGACATATTCCGGCTTGGACAAAAAAAGTGCTTTTTTATCAGTAAAAAGAAATAACCTTCCATAAGTGGAAGGCTAAGAAAACCAAGGATTATCTTCATTTATTAAAATTCTTTCCATTTTTTTGCACTTTCCAGTTTTTCTGTCAAGTTCCATGTAGACGCCGCTAAGCTGGGTTCTGCCCGATTTAGGGACTTCAAATCTTACAGGAAGGCTTGTAAGAAATTTTGTGATGACCGCTTCCCTCTCCATACCAAGAATTCCATCATATGGACCTGTCATCCCTACATCTGTCAAATAGCCTGTCCCGTTTGGCAGGACGCGGCTATCCGCTGTTTGCACATGTGTATGGGTACCTACAACTGCGGAAACCCTCCCATCTAAATACCAGCCCATTGCTTGTTTTTCACTGGTAGCTTCTGCATGAAAATCCACAAAGATAAAGGGTGTACGCTCTTGAGCGATTTCCACTAATTCATCTGCCTTTTTAAAAGGACAATCTAACGGAGGCATAAAGGTTCGCCCCTGCAAATTGATGACAGCTACTTCTATGTCATTCACCTTAAAAAACGCTAACCCTTTTCCTGGAGTCCCTTCTGGAAAGTTTGCAGGACGTACCATATTCTTTGCTGATTCGATAAATTCAAAAATCTCCTTGTTATCCCACGAGTGATTTCCAAGGGTTACAGCCTGAGCGCCCGCACCTAAAAACTCTCGGTAGATTTTTTCTGTAATACCTCTGCCTCCCGCGGCGTTTTCACCATTAATAATTGTAAAATTTGGTCGATATTTTTCCTTGATTTTCGGCACATACTCTTTTACCATATCTCGACCTGGTGATCCTACAACATCTCCAATAAATAATAAGTTCATTTGTTTTCCTTTCGAAAGCATTTATTTACTATAAATTGTATCACACTTTTATTTTATTTAACCTTAAGTGGGATTACAAAAAAAATAAAGCGGTGCGAAAGCACCGCTTTATTTTGCGTATTCTACAGCCCGTGTTTCACGGATGACTGTCACTTTAATGTGTCCTGGATAATCCAGTTCTTCTTCGATTCGTTTTCGAATATCGCGAGCCAGACGATGTGCAGCTAGATCATCAACCGCATCTGGTCTTACAATGATACGTACCTCTCGGCCAGCTTGGATTGCAAAGGATTTCTCAACACCCTCATAAGACTCAGAAATTTCCTCCAGCTTTTCTAAACGGCGGATATAGTTTTCTAGAGTCTCACTGCGTGCACCAGGTCTCGCAGCTGATAATGCGTCAGCAGCAGCCACTAGAACTGCAATGGTTGATGTTGGTTCCGTGTCACCATGGTGTGAAGCAATACTATTGATAACCACTGGGTGTTCCTTGTATTTAGTTGCAAGTTCAACCCCAATTTCAACATGGCTTCCTTCTACTTCATGGTCAATTGCTTTTCCGATATCGTGTAATAGACCTGCACGTCGTGCCAGTGTTTCATCCTCACCAAGTTCAGCTGCAAGCAAGCCCGAGAGCTGTGCAACCTCCATTGAGTGCTTTAAGACATTTTGACCGTAACTTGTACGGAACTTTAATCGTCCTAGGATTTTAATCAGATCCGGATGTAATCCATGAACTCCGACTTCAAAAGTCGTTTGTTCACCGACTTCACGGATGTACTCATCCACTTCACGACGAGATTTTTCGACCATTTCCTCAATTCGTGCAGGATGGATTCTTCCATCTTGGACTAACTTTTCAAGCGCTAATCGCGCTGTTTCTCGACGAATCGGGTCGAATCCTGATAGAATTACAGCTTCTGGAGTATCATCGATAATCAAGTCAATTCCTGTAAGTGTCTCTAGTGTACGGATATTTCTTCCTTCACGGCCAATAATACGGCCTTTCATCTCATCATTTGGAAGGTTGACTACAGATACAGTCGTTTCCGCAACATGGTCAGCAGCGCAACGCTGGATTGCTAGCGAAAGAATTTCCTTCGCTTTCTTATCTGCTTCCTCTTTCGCGCGGTTTTCACTTTCCTTAATCATTATCGCAGTGTCGTAGGTTAATTCCTGCTCCATTTTATCGATAATGATGTTCTTCGCTTCCTCACGAGTCAAACTCGAAATACGTTCAAGTTCAGTTTGTTGTGTTCGTACCAACTCGTCCACTTTGCTTTCCATCTGTTCAATATGCTGTTGTCTTTGGTTTAGAGAATCATCCTTCTTTTCTAACAGAATTTCTCGTTTATTTAACGATTCATCCTTTCGATCTAAATTCTCTTCTCTTTGCAGTAAACGGTTTTCTTGTTTTTGCAGTTCATTTCTTCGTTCACGAACCTCACGTTCGGCTTCTGTACGAAGCTTGTGAATTTCATCCTTTGCCTCTAGCAATGCTTCTTTTTTCAATGTATCAGCATCACGCTTCGCATCTTCAAGAATCTGCTCAGCAGCATTCTTTGCACCTGCTATTTTTGCTTCAGCAATGGATTTACGAACAAAATAGCCAACAACGGCACCGACGATAATGCCAAGCAAAATGGAGATGATAGTAATAGGTTCCATCGTTACACCTCCTCTTGCTATGAACTTTTGTTACACTTTTTAAGTGTCGGCATGTACATTGGTTAGGTTCAACATACAGCAAGCACCAGGCTTTTCATTGTAATATTAACAAAAATGTAAAATATACATGTTAATTGTAAATGTGTGTATATTCATTGTCAAGGGTAACTCCTGACAGCTTTTTGAAATATTTAGACTTTGTTCATATTTTAACAATATAAAAAGTATTATCAAATGAATAAATATGCATACATATTTATAATTATCCGTTTTATTAAAAAGAGCAAAACCTAATCGGCTTTGCTCTTTTTGTTAGTCTATTAATTCGAACTGTTCATCGTCATCGGCTTCAGTGACTATTTTTTCCCCGTCTAATCCGAAGTGTTCACGAATCTTTTGTTGAATTTCAAGACGAACACTTGGATTTTCTCTTAAGAAAGTCTTTGCATTTTCACGGCCTTGACCGATTCTTTCTTCATTGTATGAATACCAAGAACCGCTCTTTTGAACGATATCTAATTCAGAGCCAATATCAATGATCTCGCCCTCTTTAGAAATTCCTTCACCATACATAATATCCACTTCAGCTGTACGGAATGGAGGCGCAACTTTATTTTTAACAACCTTAATTTTGGTTTTGTTTCCAACCACGTCCGTACCTTGTTTAATAGCTTCTCCACGACGTACTTCCACACGAATCGTTGAGTAGAATTTTAACGCACGACCACCAGGAGTTGTCTCAGGGTTTCCAAACATAACTCCAATTTTTTCACGAACCTGGTTGATAAAGATTGCAATTGTCTTCGATTTGTTAATGACACCAGAAAGTTTACGGAGTGCTTGAGACATCAAACGGGCTTGAAGACCCATGTGAGAATCTCCCATTTCTCCTTCAATTTCTGCTTTTGGAACTAGTGCTGCAACGGAATCGACTACTAGAATATCAATTGCACCGCTTCGTACAAGTGCCTCTGCGATCTCTAGCGCCTGTTCCCCTGTATCAGGCTGGGATAACAATAACTCATCGATGTTTACCCCTAGTTTTTGTGCATATGCTGGGTCAAGTGCGTGCTCAGCGTCGATAAATGCTGCTTGTCCGCCTGCTGCTTGTACTTCTGCAATTGCATGTAAAGCAACAGTTGTTTTACCAGAGCTTTCGGGTCCGTAAATTTCGATAATTCTTCCTCTAGGATATCCGCCAACACCAAGTGCTGAATCTACGGCTAATGAGCCACTTGGACTTGTTAAAATCCTTGTGTCTGTCTTCTCTCCCATTTTCATGATGGAACCTTTACCAAATTGCTTTTCTATCTGTTTTAGCGCCATTTCTAAGGCCGCTTTACGATCACTCACTACTAGTTCCTCCTTTATATCTAAAAACCTAAGTTTTACTGCTAAAAATTTTTAATTTAAAACCTATTAATAATATAACCTCTTTTAGGATATTTGTCGAGCAAAAAGACGAACATTCATTCGATTAATTTGAATCTAATAGTCATGTAAAAACAGGTAATTCCGCCAGCCATTTATTTATTTTCAATTACCTTTTTTATTGATTTTTACTTACTCTTCTATTGTCAGAAAATAAACTATAAAATAAAAAATCACAGAGAGCTTAGTTAGCTTTCTGTGATTCTTGCAAATGCTTTATTAAATAATAGCAGCCATATTTTACTGAACGGCTCCGGTTTGCTTCTCTTGAACCGCCAAGTTCCAGTTTTTCAACCACTGTTTGCTTTCCTCTAATCGATATCCCAATGTAGACTGTTCCTACAGGTTTACCCTCCATATCATCGGGACCTGCAACACCAGTGAAACTAATCCCAATATCAGCAGAGACTAATGCCGCAACATTTTCAGCCAGCTCTTTCGCACACTCATGACTTACTACCCCAAATTTTTCAATCGTTTCCTTTTTAACTCCTAAGACTTTCTCCTTAACCTCATTCGTATAACAAACCACTCCGCCCTTGAGGACTGAACTAACACCGGGTACACTCGTTAGTTCCTGCTGAAACAATCCTCCTGTTAAGCTCTCTGCAGCCGAGATTGTTAATTTCTTGTCTTTTAAAACTCTCATAAGTTCAGCTACTAGAGAAGTATTGTCATACCCATATAAAAACTGCCCAACACGAGCTCTAATGTTACCCTCTACTTCATCAAGCATTAACTCTGCCGTTTGCAAATCTTGGTGCTTCGCGGTTAGCCGTAACGTGCATTCTCCTTCTGCAGCGAGCGGGGCAATCGTTGGATTTGTCTGTTGTTCTATTAAATCAATGATTTCCGTTTCTAACGCTGCCTCACCAATTCCAAAGAACCTTAAAACTCTAGAAACTATTTTCTCATCCGTTTTTACTTGTTTGGATAAAGCTGCAGTACCAAAGTGTAAAAACATTGGCTCCATTTCTTTCGGCGGTCCTGGCAGCAGCATATATACGCAATTACCATTCTCGACCATCATGCCTGGTGCCATCCCATGATGATTTGGAAGGATAGTAGAATCCTCTAAAACGAGGGCCTGCTTCTTATTATTTTCAGTCATTACCCTATTTCCCTTTTTAAAATAAAGTTCAATAGATTCTAATGCTTCTTGATCCATTACTAGATTTTTTCCTAAATGCCGGGCAATTGTTTCCTTCGTTAAATCATCTTTTGTGGGTCCCAGCCCTCCAGTAAAAATGATTAAATTTGACCGTTTTTCTGCAATTTCTATTACAGACTTTAATCGGTCAGGATTATCACCAACCACCGTATGAAAAAAAACATTAATTCCTAGTCCTGCAAGTTGCTGTGAAATAAACCGTGCATTACTATTAACGATTTGACCCAGTAGTAATTCAGAACCAACAGCAATAATTTCTGCATTCATCATCCGTTACCCCAAGTTCTATTTAGAATTTTTGAAAACATGCATATTCTTCGAAAAATAATCCCAGCCCGACCAGATCGTAAAAATTAACGCAACCCATAATGCTACATCATCAAATGGAAATCCAATCATTTCAAAAATAATATTATGTAATAAAAGTGCAGATATTGCGATAATTTGTGCCCAGGTTTTAATTTTACCGAGATTATTAGCAGCTACCACTTCGCCGCCCTCCACGAGCAAGAGACGAAGGCCGGTGACAGCAAATTCCCTGCTTATGATTACAATAACAATCCAAGAGGCTGCATATCCAAGATCAACAAGGACAACCAGCGCTGCAGAGACAAGAAGTTTATCTGCCAGCGGATCGAGGAATTTCCCCATATTTGTAACAAGATTATATTTTCGTGCATAATAGCCATCTACCCAATCTGTAGCAGATGCAAAAATAAAGATTAACGCTCCAACAAAATGGGTTACCGGAAGGTCAGCTCCCAGTAAATGCATGTTTCCCCAATCAAAGGGGAAAAGCATAATTATCAAGAAAATAGGAATTAAAAGAATCCTTGATATCGTTATTTGATTTGGTACATTCATTGTTTTTCCTCCAGGTAATAGTAAGAACGAAAAATAGTCATCACTAGATGACTATTCGTTCTTCGGAACATATTGAATCGTAATGTTCTGTTGAACCACATCAGCAGGTGCGATTGCATACTCAAGCTTTTGGTCATTTACGTAAATCTCAGTATCGACGGTTCTGCCAACGACAATGACTGCTTTGGTGTCGCCCGTTAAATCTACTTCTGTGCTTTGCGTACCAGTGGTTGATAATAAACCCTGAAACTTGGAT
Organism: Neobacillus sp. NPDC093182; assembly: GCF_044754045.1. Lineage (NCBI taxonomy): Bacteria > Bacillati > Bacillota > Bacilli > Caryophanales > Bacillaceae > Neobacillus > Neobacillus sp. NPDC093182. Next base: position 193,712 of record NZ_JBIVOI010000013.1, on the reverse strand, counting down.
TGACCACTGCTATTTTTAACATTTACCCATGTTTGCCCAGTTGAAACCAATTTCACAACAAATTTATCTGCATTTTTCAAATCATAGGTAGAGTTTTTCCCGCTATTTTGAACAGCAGATAATTCTTGTTTTGGAGTTTCTACAACCGGATTTTCCTCAACAGTCTTTTGTTCATCGTTCTTTTCTTCTTCATTTTCTTTTGTAGCGTCATTTTCTTCTGTATCTTCTTTTTCTGTTTCATCTGCTTTGTCCAGATTTTCAGAGCGTACAAATTTCACAGGTTCATTTTCCTTATTAATCTGGTCATTGGCCTTGTCTCCAACGTTATTAACAAAGAAATAATACAGTAACCCAGCAGCCCCAATAATAAAGACCCCTATTAAGACCTTTGGGATGATATCGAAAATTTTCGAGGAGCCTTCTGATACCGTCTTTCGCGTTTTGACCCTGGATAATTTCTCAGGTAAATCCTCATTGTGAGTTGCTGGAATTTCGTTCTTATATGTTTCAAATATTTCTTCTGGGTTAAGCTGCAGTGCTTCAGCGTATTGTTTTACAAAAGCACGAACATAAAAATTTCCGGGCATACTAGAATAATTGCCTTCTTCAATCCCTATCAAATACCGTTTTTGAATTTTTGTGATTGACTGTAAATCCTCTAAGCTTAATCCTTTGGCTAATCGCGCTTCTTTTAGTCGATTACCTAATTCAGTCACTTATTAACACCTTCCAATTAATTAAAATCCAAAATCTCCAAAATCAGATCCAGAGAATAAGTTATTTTGGTCGACAATATCATATGTAATTTCTTCGTCCGTATGGTTTCGCAGCTCAATAATATAATCAAAATCATCAAGCGTATACTCGGAATTTTGGACAAAGATATCAGGGTGTTCGACCACTTTAACCGCCGGTAAACGCATGATTTCACGAACGAGCTGCCAATGTCGTTCACTAGCACGTTTGGTTGAAACAATTCCATCAAGTATAAACAAATTGTTTTCGTTGTATTCGTCTTGAATCAGCTGGTTACGTATCGTTTGTTTTAGAAGAGTGGAAGATACAAACAACCATCGCTTGTTGGCACAAACACTCGCTGCCACTACTGACTCAGTTTTACCTACCCTCGGCATTCCACGAATACCTATCAGTTTGTGTCCTTCCTGCTTGAATAACTCTGCCATAAAATCAACCAATACACCGAGTTCACTTCGAACAAACCGGAATGTCTTTTTATCATCCGCATCACGTTGTATGTATCGGCCATGACGGACAGCCAGGCGGTCACGTAGTTTTGGTTCTCTAATCTTTATTACTTTTATTGTGTCCATTGTATTTAAAATTGACTCTAACCGTTTAATTTGGTTATCATCTTTTGCTAAGATTAATAAACCGCGTCGCCCTTCATCTACTCCATTAATGGTTACAATATTAATTGACAGCATTCCGAGCAGTGATGAAATGTCGCCCAATAAACCAGGACGGTTTTTTTGAATCTCATATTCTAAATACCACTCTTTCTTCTCCATAAAAACCTCCTTAGGCGTACGACAAATTTTTCATTTCCTCATCTATCCAATATAATATATGATTTTGATAGAAGATGAAAGCAAAAACAAGTTCAATCCCATAATTAAGTATGTATCACTCCAAAAAAGAAAAAAAGAGAGGTTGCCCTCTCTCTTAACGACTTCCATTATTTTGAACTAATTTAAGCATAATGTTTGCAATGGCTTGCTGCTCTTCTTTATCGGCAACAGACCAAAGATCTGCAAGGATTCTTTCTTGCTCGTTTTTCGGTTCTACCTGCTCTGCAAGGTAATCACCAATTTGTAATGCAAGTGCACTTATAGCACCCTCGCTCATGCCTTCATTTTGTGCTTGGTGAAGGCGGTCAGCAAGAAAATCTTCCCATTGCTTCCAGTTATCTAAAACAGACATATTCAACCCTCCTTTATAGTTGTACATTGTTATTTTGCAATGATAGGGAGGAATTTATTCATGAAAAAATATGTATAATTTATGCATACCATCCGCCATTTATCGATAAAACTTGTCCTGTAATATAGGAAGATTCATTAGATAGTAAAAATTTAACACCATTCGCAATTTCCTCAGGAACACCTAACCTGCCCATGGGAATTTCGTATTGAAGAATTTGTTTATCCTCCTCAGAGAACTGGCTCAACATTGGTGTTTCAACGGCTCCAGGAGCAATAGCATTCACCCGCACCCCATTTAATGCCACTTCTTTACTTAATGCTTTTACAAACGAAATTTGTGCTCCCTTGGCAGTCGAATAAACTACTTCGCAGGCAGCACCTGTTTGACCCCAGATGGAGGAAATAAGAATTACATTTCCTGAACGTTTTTGAATTAGTTTTGGCAGCAGTTCTTTTGTTATCATTAAAGGATTCATCACATGAACCCTCATTAATGATTCTACATCTTCCTGTTTAACATCAACCAGAAGGCCATAGTGCGTATTACCGCTGCAATGAACAATTGCATCGAGGGAGAAGATTTGAGAACAAATCTTTTTATAACCATCCGGCTCTTCTAAATTGGCTTGAATAGAAGTATATACACCGCCAAAGGGTTTAAGTTGATTTAGCAAATCCCTTATTGATGCTTCATTTTGATTAAAATGCAGATACAAATTATAGCCTAGAGAGGCTAATTTTAAAGCCACCGCTTGTCCAATTCCGCCGCTTGCTCCCGTAATTAATGCGTATTTTTCCACTTCCACATGCTTCACTCTTTCTATTATAACTACTCCTCATAATAAACGAAAAGAAAAGCGCCGGCTAGCGACGCTTCTTTGTTATTTCTTAGGTATCACTTGGCAGACTGAGAAACGTTCTTCTGAAATAACTTCTGATGCCATTGTTTTAATATCATCCATCGTTATTTTTTCTAGTGTAGGAACCACATCGAACAAATTCATATCGTTAAAGGCATATCTTGTGAACTGGTTAGCAATATATTCTGGTGAATTCACAGCACGTAAAAATGCCCCAATTTTTTTCTTTTTAGCTCGTTCTAATTGCTCTTCTGCAAATGTGGTTCCATTCTTAGCTTGAAACAGCATGTTTTTAAGCTCCTCAGCAAGTTTATCCGGATTTTCGGTATCACCGCCGACCATCGCGAAGCCAAAGCCTTGTTCCTGTGTGTAATCATAAGAGAATGTTTCATCAATCAGACCTTGATTATAAAGTTGATTATAATTTTCAGAGCTCTTACCAAACAACAAATCCAAGAGTACATTCATGGTTAATTCATTTTTTAATAACTCTGGTCCCGTTTGATCTACATGCAGTGCTTTCATCCCAATTAAACATTTAGATGTTTGCACATTCATTTCCAGCACTTGTTTTGGCTCAGCAGTCTGAAGCGGCTCATCTTCAAATTTACGCTTAATCTCTGGCATCTCTTTGTAATCCTTTTTCGCTTGGTTTTCACGTACTTGATCCATAAACTTATTAGGGTCAACTGGCCCAACAATGAACAATAACATATTGCTCGGATGGTAGAAGGTATTATAGCACTCATAAAGCAAATCTTTTGTAATATGAGAAATCGATTCAATGGTACCGGCAATATCAATTTTTACAGGATGGTTTTGATACAAATTTTGTATCAGTCCAAAATATAAACGCCAGTCTGGATTATCATCATACATGGTTATTTCCTGACCGATAATCCCTTTTTCCTTTTCAACCGTTTTTTCCGAAAAATAAGGATCCTGAACGAAATCAACTAACGTTTCTAGGTTTTTCTCTACATCCGAAGTGCTGGAAAACAAATAGGCTGTACGGGTAAAAGAAGTAAAGGCATTGGCTGAAGCACCCTGTCTGCTAAACTGTTGAAAAACGTCTCCATCTTCCTTTTCAAAAAGCTTATGCTCAAGAAAATGGGCAATACCATCGGGTACTTTCACATATTCTTCTTTTCCTAATGGCACAAAATTATTATCAATGGAACCATACTTTGTCGTAAAAGTAGCAAACGTCTTGTTAAAACCTTTTTTTGGCAGAATATAGACATTTAACCCATTGGGTAACTTTTCATGGTAAAGTTCTTCTTGGAGCTGGTCAAAATTGATTTTCTCCATTATTTTACCGCCTCCGTTCCAGTTAAGAAGTAGATGGTATCAAGTTCAATTTTATTTGCAACAGCGACAATTTCTTCCCTTGTCGTCTTTTCCATATCATTGATCCACTGCTCAAGTTTTATATCCTTGGCAGCCACAACATTATGATAAAGAATTTCTGTTAATCCTCGGGAGGTATCAATGGTTTCAAGAATTTGATTTCGAATCACTGCTTTTGTTTGGATTAATTCTTGATCAGAAAAGTCGCCTTTTTGCATCGCTTCTAACTGATCGCGAATGATTCCCACTGCCTGGTCATAGTTCTTCAAGTCTATCCCTGACATGACCATCATCAGTCCCTTATGGCTCTCCAGCCTGCTGGATACATAATAAGCGAGGCTTGCCTTTTCACGGACATTGATAAACAATTTTGAATGTGAAAATCCTCCAAAAATGCCATTGAACAATTGAAGTGCGAAATAATCGGAGTCGCCATAGACAATATTTGTACGGTACCCGACATTTAATTTTCCTTGCTTGACATCCTGTTCTTCTTTAATTTCATTTACCTGTTCCTTTTTTTGTATCTCAGTGGATACTACCTTTTTCGGTGTACGGTTTTCAAATTTCAATAAACTCTCTGCAAGGCTTTTTACTTCATCTTCCTTTACGTCACCAATGACATAAAGGTCCATTTCATCTTCGGAAAACGCCTTTTTAAAATAATCGTATAAATTTTCTTGAGTAATAGTATCTACATCCTCTGCTTCACCGTTAACTTGTAGAGCGTAGGGTTCGCCCTTACACATTTCTTGCAGCAGGCGTACATTGGAATAACGCATTTTATCATCATAAACAGATTGAATTCGCTGTTTTAATGTTCTCTTTTCTTTGTTCACTGTCTCTTGATCAAATGCGTTGCCTGACGCTTTTGGTTTTGTCAAAACCTCCGAAAGAAGTTCGAAACCTTTTTCCAATAGTGGCGCAGGATCACTTAAGAATTTCTCATTTGCTATCTCAAGTGTGAAACTAATGATATGATATTCACCTTTTTTCGCTAAATCAACAAATAGCGTGGCGCCATATAATTCATCTAAATAAGAACGTAATGCGGTTGTTGTTGGATATTTCGCGGAGCTGCTTTGTAAAACATGAGGAAGCAATGCTCTTTTTGTTACATCTTCCTTTGTTAAAGGTGCTTTCATTTTCCATACAAATGTATTCGTTTTGTATTTATCTGTTTCAATGACATGGAGTTTGTATCCCTGCATAGTGGTTATTTTTTCGGCAGTTGAATCCATCTCAAAACCTCCTTCAGATTTCAAAATCCTTCTTATTATATATGTAAACATTCATCGTGTTATTTTACATCTTTTCCATTGTTTTTATCGCTTATTCTTACTATAATTTGCCAGGCTTGGTTTTTACAAGCTAAAACCACTGACGACAAAAGAAAAAAGGCTGACAAAATAGCCAGCCTTTTACCTTACTATGATTATCGTTTTCCTGGATCAAATGGTTCTCCAGCTGCTTTAGGTGCTTGTGAAGACTTAGAGAAGATAACTAAAGCAATTAACGTTACCACATATGGGAAAATCTTTAGAATGACTGGCGGAATAACAGCCAGTTCAGGAATAACCTGAGATACGTTCGCGATTGTACTGGCAAATCCGAAGAATAACGTTGCTCCTAAGATACCAAGCGGTCTCCATTGACCAAAGATTAAGGAAGCAAGCGCTAAGAATCCAAGTCCTGAAACGGAACCAGTAAATTCGCCTGCGTAAGTTAAAATAATGATTGCGCCGCCTAATCCTGATAATGCACCAGAAATCATAACACCGATATAACGGATTCTTACAACATTAATCCCTGCTGCTTGAGCAGCCTGTGGAAACTCACCACAAGACTTTAAACGCAAGCCAAATTTGGTTTTATTTAGAATAAACGCACTAACAAGTAATACTAATAAAATAAACCAAGTTGTCGCATACGTTTTTGAAAACAATAAATCCCCGATAATTGGGATTTGAGATAAAATTGGCACATCAAATGGTGTAAAACCGCTGGTGATACGAATGTTACCACTACCAGTTATATTTCTAGCTAAGAAAACTGTTAGAGCCGTTGCAATCATGTTAATCGCTGTACCACTGATTACTTGGTCAGCACTTAAGTTGATGCTGGCAAATGCATGTAATAAGGAAAACAAAATCCCTACTATCACCGCTACTAATAATCCAATCCATAATACCGCTGATCCAGACATACTATCTTGCAGAAAGTTAACAGTTATTGCACTCGCAAATGCTCCTGAAATCATTAAACCTTCCAATCCGATATTAACAATACCGCTTCTTTCACTAAAAAGACCACCTAATGCTGTAATAAGAAGAGGAATTGTAAAAACAATTGCGTAAGGGAATATTTGTTCAATTATGGCCCACATATTATGCTTCTCCCTTCTTGCCAACAGGTCCATTTACATCATTTGCATTTGAACGAGTCTTACGGAATTTATTTAATAAACGGTGAATCAGAACGCTAGTAGCAGCAAAGTAAATAATAATCGCAATGATTGTATTTGCAAGTTCTGGCGGGATCTCGATCATCGCGTTCATAAAGCCTGTTCCAGAATAAAGAATCCCAAAAAGGAGTGCTGCAAAGAATACTCCAACCGGAGAGTTTGCTCCAAGTAATGCTACGGCAATTCCATCATAGCCCTGTGTCGGTAAAATACCGATTTGGATACTGGAAGCATTACCAGTGTATAATGCTACCCCACCCAGACCTGCAAGAGCACCTGATATTAACATCGATAAGATAATATTGCGATTAACTTTCATACCTGCATATTCTGCAGCATGTCGATTGAATCCTACAGCTTTTAATTCAAATCCTAAAGTTGTTTTATTAATAATAAATGCAATAACAATTACAGCAATTATCGCAAAGAAAATTCCCATGTTTATATACGATCCTTGAAACATTTCAGACAACACAGGCATTTTTAATGAAGCAGTTTCTGGGATTAGTTTTGATTCTGTTTCGGTTCCACCTTTAAAATACGCAGGAACAATATAATAAACTGTCCAATAAGCAATCCAGTTCATCATGATAGTTGATACTACTTCATGTACATTGAATCTTGCTTTAAAATAACCTGGAATAAATGCCCATAAGGCTCCGCCGACAATACCAGCTAGTACCATTAGAAGGATTAATATAGGTCGTGAAAAATCAAACGTTAATCCAACAGCAGTAGCTGCGAGACCGCCAATTAACATTTGACCAGCAGCACCGATATTAAATAGACCTGTACGGAAAGCAAAAGCGACAGCAAGTCCAGTAAAAACGAGTGGTGTTGCAGTTGCAAGAGTATCACCAATACGTGATATATTCTTTAAAGCACCTTGAAATAAATATGTGTAACCTTCAATTGGGCTGGACCCTATGAAGAGCATTAGCAGACCACCTGCTATTAATCCTAAAATAATTGATATTAATGATACAATGGTGTTTCTCATACGCTTGCCTCCTTGCTCACTCCTGCCATCATCAGTCCTACCTCATTCTCGTTTGTTTCAGCAGCATTAACGGTTCCGATCAACTCTCCATTATTAACGATGGCAATACGGTCTGAAAGCTGCAGTACTTCGTCCAGCTCTAAAGAAACTAGAAGAACTGCCTTCCCTTTATCACGATGCTCGATTAATCTTTTGTGGATATACTCAATCGATCCTACATCCAATCCACGAGTAGGCTGTACAGCAATGAGTAAATCAGGATCTAGTTCCATTTCACGGCCGATGATAGCCTTTTGCTGATTCCCTCCAGATAGCGTTCTTGCAATGGAAGCTCCGCCTTCACCTGAACGAACGTCAAAGTTTTCTAAGATACTTTTAGCATATTTCCTAATTGCGGCACCATTTAGTAATCCAGCCTTTGCAAACGGTGGTTTATTATAAACCTCTAAAACCATGTTATTTTCTAGTGTATAATCAAGAACAAGCCCCCTTCTATGTCTATCTTCAGGGATATGGCCAATTCCGCTTTCGATTCTTTGGCGAATTGGAATATTTGTAATCTCTTTACCTTTTAATAGAATTTTTCCAGATTCTACTTTTCTAAGTCCGGTAATCGCTTCAACGATCTCTGATTGTCCATTCCCTTCGACCCCAGCGATACCTACTATTTCTCCTCGTTTGACTTCAACAGAGAAATTTTTCAGTCCTAATACTTTTCTGTTATTTCTTACAGAAAGAGAATCTATTTGAAGTACAACCTCACCAGGTGTACTAGCTTTCTTATCCACTTTAAAGTTAACTTGGCGGCCAACCATCATTTCTGCCATCTGTGCTTCGCTTGTTTCTTTTACGTTAACCGTTCCAATTCCTTTTCCACGTCGAATAACAGTACAACGGTCTGCAACCGCTTTAATTTCTTTTAACTTATGTGTAATGATGATAATCGATTTACCTTCATTGATTAGGTTACGCATGATCTTCATTAATTCTTCGATTTCATGAGGGGTTAAAACTGCAGTTGGTTCATCAAAAATAAGAACCTCCGCTTCACGATAAAGCATTTTCATTATTTCTACTCTTTGCTGCATACCTACTGAAATATCTTCGATCTTTGCATGAGGGTCAACATTTAAACCGTAATGTTTTGATAACTCTGCAATTCTTTTAGCAGCCTTATTAATATCTAGAACCATTCCTTTTAATGGTTCACTGCCTAGGATAATATTTTCAGTTACTGTAAAATTTTCTACTAATTTAAAATGCTGATGGACCATACCAATACCAAGTTGATTGGCCACATTAGGATTAGTAATTTTTACTTCCTTTTCCCGTATTTTAATGATCCCTTTTTCAGGTTGATACATACCAAATAATACACCCATTAGTGTTGATTTACCGGCACCGTTTTCCCCTAGTAAGGCATGTATTTCGCCTTTTTTTAAAGTTAGGGTAATGTTATCATTTGCTACAATACCAGGGAATTCCTTCCTAATATTCAGCATTTCAACCACATAACTCATAGTAGCACTCACCTTTTTTATTTAGACTCAAATTCTTTGAAAATAGGGAGTCCCCTATTACAACATCGAAAACTGAAGGATATTGAAACAGTTATATATGATTACTCTAGTAATATGCATACTTGACAGATCAATCATACATAAAGGACATAAAAGAGACGGAAAAAACCGTCTCTTTATGATCTTTTTACTTGAATAAGCTTCCTTGTTCAGAAGCAACTTTGATTTCGCCAGACTTAATTTGTTCAAATACTTCTTTGGCTTTTGTTACTGTATCATCGCTTAAGTTTGGATTTTCTGCCGGTAAGCCAACACCATCGTTTTTAGCGTCGAATACTAATGTCTCACCACCAGGGAAATCACCATCTAACTCGCGCTTAATGATATCAAATGTAACATTGTCTAATTTCTTCATAGCAGAAGTCAAGATAATTGATTTATCTCCATCGTACTTACCATCTTCGTATTGGTCAGAGTCGACACCAACGATCCAAACTTTTTCGCCTGCTTTTCCACGTGTTTTTGCTTCGTTAATTGCACCCACACCAACACCGCCAGCAGCAGTAAAGATTACATCTACGCCACGATCATACATTTGTGCAGCAATTTGTCCACCTGCAGCTACGTTATCAAATGAACCTTGGTAAACTACGTTTTCAGCTTTGATTGTTAAGTTTGTACCCAGGTTATCGTTTGCATATTTAACACCTTGCTGGAAGCCCCAGTTAAACTTTTGAACAGCAGGAATTTCCATACCGCCGATGAAACCAGCTTCACCTTCTTTTAATTCAAGTGCAGCAGCAACACCAGCTAGGAAGCCAGACTCATGCTCAGCAAAGAAAACGGCAACAGTGTTGTCTTTAACAACTGGTTTAAAGTCACCAGAATGTGGGTTACCATCAAGAATGACGAATTTAGCGTCTTTATATTTATCTTGGGCTTTGAATATGGCAGTTTCGAATTTGAAACCAGGTGTTACAATTAATTTATAACCCGCATCATACAAATTACCCATTTCCTTTAGGTATTCCGCCTCTGTTGTACCAGCTGGTTTAAGATATTTTGACTGAATTCCAAGTTCTTCTTCAGCTTTTTTAATTCCTTCCCAAGTACCTTGGTTAAATGATTTGTCATCAATTGTACCAGCATCGGTAACCATCCCGATTTTTACAGCGTCTTTACCATTATCCTTACCAGTACCCTTGTCATCTCCGCCGCCACATGCTGCTAACATTGTGCCTGCAGCTAAAATCAGTGACATAGCTAAGCCAAATTTACGTTTCTTCAAGGCAATTGACCCCCTATATTTTTGTTTGATTTAGTAGGAACTTTCAGAAAGCAGTTTGATTGCGTTTTCATAATCCACAAAAAATTAAAACCTTTTTCGCAAAACTTGAAAACTAAATTTGTCTGCTTTAAAGTAGTTTACCGAGAAAAGGACTGGTTCATCCATTTCATCAAAATGCATTTGCTTTAAAACAAGTAAAGCCGTTTCTGGTTCACATTCCAAAATGGGGGAAATTTTCTCATGATAACCGATTGGTTCAATTTGGGCAACCGCGTATGTAATTTTTCGGTTTGCCTCCTCTTCCAAAATGGAAAAAATTGATTCCTCTCCATGTGAAAATGTCTCAGGTAAGATTTTTTCAGGTACTTTGTCTATACAATAGACAACAGGTTCCCCGTTTGCAGTTCTAACCCTCTCCATGACAACAATTTCCTCATTTGTAGAACATGAGAAGCGACGAATATCCTCTTCAGTGGCTCCAATAGTTGATGAACTTAAGAAAATGGTGCCTGGCTTCATCCCAGCTTGAAAGATCATGTCCGTAACACTATTAAGTTGTTCAATCCCTGAGGTAAACAGTGGTTTTGCGTTAACGAACGTTCCGACACCATGACGGCGAATGATAACATTCTCCTCTTCAAGTATCCGCAGTGCTTCACGAAGTGTAGCTCTACTTACACCCAGTTGTTTGGCAAGATCGAATTCAGAAGGTAATTTTTCTTTTTCCTTGTAAACTCCAAGTTCGATATCTTGTTTTAACCGATCGATAACTTGCAGGTATAAATGTCGGTTATCTAGCTTAATAGACATGCAGGTACCTCCAACTCCTTCCTAAGACATCAGACATCTGATGTATAATCATTCCTACTAATCGAAAATAATATACCATTTTTTTAGGCATATGGAAATAGAATTTGTAATTTTTGTCGAAAAAAGCGATAATGTCGAAAATTGTCATAATGAATAGGACTTTTTACTCTTAAATCTGCTATAATTTATAGTTGTCTACAATCGATAGGGATAATATGTAAAAAAAGAGCCGAATGGCTCTTTTTTTGTTAGTTCACTTCTTCGTTTGGTTTCGATTGTAAAACGGTTCTTGGTTTACTGCCTTCATATGCTCCTACAATACCACGAGCTTCCATTTCGTCAATTAAACGCGCAGCTCTTGTGTATCCAATTCGAAAACGACGTTGCAGCATTGAAACTGAGGCAGTTTGCATTTCTATTACTAAATCAACTGCTTCGGCATATAAATCATCGTCTACTTCTCCAACTGCCTCTGGTGTATCATCTGGTATCATCTCTTCTTGATATTGTGCTTTTTGCTGTCCAATGACAAAATTAACGGTTTCTTCCACTTCATTGTCCGATAAAAATGCTCCTTGTACACGAACAGGTTTTGAAGCTCCTACAGGCAGAAATAACATATCCCCTCTACCTAGCAGTTTTTCTGCACCACCCATATCCAAAATCGTTCTCGAATCCGTAGCACTGGAGACAGCAAAAGCAATTCTTGAAGGGATATTCGCTTTAATAACTCCTGTTATAACATCAACAGATGGACGCTGGGTTGCTATTATTAAGTGAATACCCGCAGCACGAGCCATTTGTGCCAATCTAGTAATAGAGTCCTCAACATCTGAAGAGGCTACCATCATTAAGTCAGCTAGCTCGTCCACAATGACAACGATATATGGCAACAGCGGCTGCTTGTCATTTTCCTCGATGTTATGCCTTTTAACATGGTCATTATAACCTTCAATATTACGAGTTCCTGTATGAGAGAACAGTTCATATCGTCTCTCCATCTCACTTACTACCTTTTTTAACGCTTGAGATGCTTTTTTGGCATCTGTAACAACAGGCGCTAATAAGTGAGGAACACCATTATAGACATTTAACTCAACCATCTTCGGATCAATCATCATTAACTTGACTTCGTGAGGCTTAGCCCTCATTAATATGCTGGTGATAATACCATTAATACAAACACTCTTCCCGCTTCCGGTTGAACCGGCTACCAGCAGATGGGGCATTTTATTTAATTCAGCAAGTACTGCTTCCCCAGTAATATCTCTGCCAAGACCAATCAGAAGCTTTGACTCCGGTTTATTATTTTGGGTTGCTTCTAAAACCTCCCTTAGGGACACCATGGCAACCTCTGAATTTGGTACTTCGATGCCAATTGCAGATTTCCCAGGAATAGGAGCTTCTATTCGAATATCTTTAGCAGCAAGTGCTAATGCTAGGTCATCACTTAAACTAACAATTTTACTAACCTTAACCCCTACATCAGGGTGCACTTCATATTTCGTAACGGCCGGTCCTAGATGAACTTGGGTTACTCGCGCTTTTACCCCAAAACTCTGAAAAGTCCGTTCCAGTTTAGCTGCATTTGCATGGATTAATTCGTATTCCCCGCTTTGGTCTGTCTTCTTCGGAAGCTTTAGGAGTCTCAAAGGAGGTAATTCATAGGCTGCATTCTCCACTTCCGTGAAGGTAATCGGCGGAGTGGAATCTTCTTCGTCTATTTTCTGGTCATTTCCCTTATTTTTAGAATCCTCTTTTTGGCGCTTAGATTTTGTTGGTTCCTCGTCTGGATAAGCACGTTCTGCAAAACTAGAGATTAGGGGTTCAGGTGTGACCACTTCTTCTTGTGTATTTTGGAGCGGAGTCATGATTTCAGGCCGCGCGGAAGCAGCACGGTTTTCCCGTTCACGCTGCTGTTGTATCCGTTTTTCTTCCCGTCTTTCTTGTTTTTTCTGCTTCCATTCTTCCATATCCAATTGAAAGGCACTCCATTGCCCCTTTGAAAATTCAATCAGAGTAATACCTATTTTTGCAACAAATTCACCGAACGATTTACCTGTAAGTAAAATAAATCCAATTAGAATAAAGATAAATGCAATAATTTTAGTACCCGTTTCAGCAAAAAGATAATGAAACATAGCAAAAAGAACTGCACCAATCATTCCCCCGCCAAGGTCAATTGTGCTCGTTTCTCCTTTGACTTCCATCATGAAAATCTCCCATGTGTTACTAATCACACTTGGGTTTTTAAAGTTCCCATCGTTTGTAAGCAGATGAAAAAGTGTGACATGGCTTAAAAGGAGTATGGAGGAAACAATTAAATATATGCCAACTAATTTAATATGAAAGATAAACGGAATAGTCCGTTTCCACATGAGATATACACTGAGGACAACGAGGCCAATCAGGCTGAGCATATACCATTCACCCATCCAAAATCGGAAAAATAGTACTGCAGCCTCACCAACAGCTCCCAATTTTGCTATCGATATAATCGCAAGTGCTAATAAGACAAGCGCGGAAAGTTCAAATTGAACGGTTTGTTTTAAATGATTATCTCTCTTTTTTGATCTTCTTTTTTTCTTAGCCATCTAATCACCTGTCTATATAAGTGTAATACTATCATTATCATCCTATCGCATTATCAAACATATGTATAAATACAATAACCGCAAATGAAGAAAGCAGCCTGAATGGCTGCTTAAGCTTCTTACCACAATTATACCATATTATCCTAATAGTTTGCGGACAATCCTTCAATGCTGGCACAAGAAATTTTAGCACCAGGACATATACGCTCGTCAAGATAATGCTGCGGATCACTGCTTAATATGCGAACGACCTGCACATTTTGTGAATCCGTTTGTTCGACAATTAGCGATACACCTTGATAGGTTACAGTTTGTTGTTTAGTAAAAGATTCTGCTTCAGGCGGAAAAATAAATTCCTGTGGCATCGTGGTATAAAGAATCATTGAATCAGCCCCTCAGTAGACGCTTTCCTTTGATCTATTAATTCGTTTAGCTTTTTCATCGCTTGACCTAGTCCGCCAACTTCATCAATTAATCCATATTCCACTGCATCTGGACCAACTACATTGGTACCTATGTCGCGAGTAAGATTACCTTTAGCAAACATTAAGTCTTTAAATTTCTCTTCGGTGATATTCGAGTGCTTTGTTACAAAGTTAACCACTCTATCCTGCATCTTATCTAAATATTCAAAGGTTGCGGGAACTCCAATTACGAGACCTGTTAATCGGATAGGATGGATGGTCATCGTTGCGGTTTCAGCAATAAAACTGTGATCACATGAGACTGCTATCGGCACTCCAATGGAATGGCCTCCTCCTAAGACAATCGAAACAGTTGGTTTCGAGAGTGTAGCCAGCATTTCAGAGATGGCAAGTCCGGCCTCTACATCTCCTCCTACAGTATTTAATATAATAAGTACTCCTTCTATTTTTGGATTTTGCTCAATCGCTACTAATTGAGGAATCAAATGTTCATACTTTGTAGTTTTATTTTGTGGAGGCAGTGCTAAATGACCCTCAATTTGTCCGATAATCGTTAAACAATGAATGCTTGAATCGGTCGATAGCTGTGGGACATTCGTTTGCCCAAGCTGTTGAATTTTTTCCATTAAAGAAGAAGGCTTATCCTCTTTTTGAGGTTCTTGCCCTTCTTGATTGCCCGCTTCACTTTTTTGTAAATCCTTATTCATCATAAGTCTCCCTTCACGCATGATAACGTTAGTATTAACCTATGAAACAATTTCATTCTTAGATAGGAGGAATCATTTAAAATGGTCTGTTGATTTCCGCTCCAAGCAGCAGTATGCCAATAAAGAAAGACATTGGATTATCCAATGCCTCCCTTCTATTTATACTTCCATAATAATAGGAAGTATCATCGGTCTTCTTTTTGTTTTTTCAAATAAGTATCGGTTTAATCCATCTCTTATGTCCTGCTTTAGACTTGACCATTCAAAAGATTCCTTTGAAATGTTCTTTTGGACGATGTCTCGTACTAATTTTGTTGATTCATCCATTAACTTTTCGGATTCGCGAACATAGACAAAACCACGCGAGATAATTTCAGGTCCAGCAGCTATTTTCTTATCCTGGCGTGTTAATGTTACGACTACAATTAATATACCATCTTGAGATAGTAGTCTTCGATCTCGTAATACGATATTTCCAACATCTCCAACACCAATACCGTCAATTAGAACATTCCCTGATGGTACCTTACCGCCTATGTTTAACTTACCATCCTTAAATTCAACGATATCCCCGCGGTCAGGAATAATAATATTTTCATCCGTTATTCCACAATCTAATGCCAGTTTCCTATGCGCCTTTAACATGCGATATTCCCCATGCACTGGGATAAAAAACTGTGGTTTCATTAGATTAATCATAAATTTTAGTTCTTCTTGACTGCCGTGACTGGATACATGAATGGTTCTTTTACCTGAGATAACATTCGCTCCAGCTCTAAAGAGCATGTCCACTGTTCTGGATATTAATAATTCACTGCCTCTAAGCGGGGAAGCTGCAATTAATACTGTATCTCCTGGCTGGATATTTACATGTTTAGCAGCTTGCTTTGCCATTTTTTGAAGTGCTTCAATCGGTTCACCTTGACTGCCTGTCATCAAAACAACTATTTCCCTATCTTCGTAGTTGTTTATTTCATTTACAGGGACAATCAGATCTTCTTCTACTTCTAAGTAGCCCAAATCTAGTGCGATATGATAAATTCTTTCAAGGCTTTTTCCAACAACCGCTACTTTACGGCCATTATCTCTTGCAGCATCAAAGATATGCTGAATTCTGTTTATATCGGACGCAAAGCAAGCAGCAATAATTCTGCCTCGAGTATTATAAAACGCTGTAGATAATTCTCGTTCAACGATTGCCTCCGATGTAGTGTATCCTGGTTTCTCTGCATTCGTACTGTCTGACAGTAAACACAATACACCCTTTTCTCCAATAGCAGCCATTTTCCCAATATCAGGTTTATAGAGCTTTGTTGCTGCCTGATCAAATTTGAAATCACCTGTATAAACGATACTGCCCTCTGATGTTTGGACACAAACACCAACTGAATCAGGAATACTGTGATTGGTCCGGAAGAAACTTACTTCCACGGAATCCATATTAATAATAGAATCGGATGTTATTTCAATAAAATTAGTCTTCCCGCTATATTCCTGTTCTTTTAACTTAGCATTTGCAAGAGCTAAGGTAAGTTTAGTTCCATATACAGGTACGTCCATTTGGCGGAGAAGATAGGAAAGAGCACCGATATGATCTTCATGACCGTGTGTTAAGAATACAGCCTTAACCCTTTCTTTGTTTTCTGCTAAATAAGCGATGTCTGGAATTACGATATCAATGCCGAGCATTTCATCCTCGGGGAACATTAGCCCAGCGTCAATGATAAAGATGTCCTTGTCCACTTCTACAAGATACATGTTTTTCCCGATTTCTCCAATACCACCAAGCGTAATAATCTTAATGGAACTATTTTTTCTATTTATCAATTTCCGTTTCCTCCTATGTTGATTGTCTAGCTCAAGCACTTTTCACTAGAGGTCTTCGACATTTCAAAATTGCCCGATCGAAATCAGTTATAATTATTATACTTGATAGTTGAAAACCTTTACAACCAAATTTAGTTGTTTTTACCATCTAGGGATTTTCAAGTGAACGTTATGCCTATTTACCAGTGATAAAAAACAAATGCCAATCGAATAAAATTCGATTGGCATTTATATCATTATAATAATAATTTACTTAAAGCAGCCCGCTCTTGTTCCGTTAATGGCACCAGTGGAAGCCTTACTGAACCAACATCAAGCCCTTTTATTTGAAGTGCCGTCTTTACAGGTGCAGGACTAGGAGCAGCAAAAAGTCCCTGCATAATTGGCAGAAGCTTTTGGTGTAGTTTTGCTGCTTGTTCATGATCCCCATCTAAAAAAGACTTTACCATCTGTTGCATTTCTTTCCCAATCACATGTGAGGCTACAGAAACTATCCCTGCCCCTCCAATGGAAAGAACAGGTATTGCTATAGCGTCATCACCGCTATACAAATCGAAGTCACGATCCGTATTTGCAATAATTTTTGTCATCGCATTTAAATCGCCGCTTGCTTCCTTAACAGCTACAATATTCGGTATTTTTGACAGCCTTATAATCGTTTCAGGATGAATATTTACAGATGCCCTTGATGGGATATTGTATACCATTACCGGTAAAGCAGTGGCTTCTGCAATCGTTTTAAAGTGCTGATACAAACCTTCTTGATTCGGTTTATTATAATAAGGTGCTACTAACATGATACCATCGACGCCAAGTTGTTCTGCTCTTTTCGTCAGTTCCACTGAAGCGTAGGTATTATTACTGCCTGTGCCAGCAATTACAGGTATTCTTTTTGCAGCCGCCTTTACAACATGATCAAATAATGCCAGCTTTTCTTCCTTCGACAAGGTGGGAGATTCACCCGTTGTTCCTGCAACCACAAGAGAATCTGTTCCATTATCAATTAGATAATTTACTAGTTGAGTGGTCTTAGAAAAATCGATATGACCTTTTTTATCAAAAGGTGTGACCATGGCTGTCGAAACTCGACCAAAATGAACCATATTACTACTCCTTTCAATTACGAAAATCCCGTTGTGACAATGGCATATTAGGAAATCTAGACGACATTATGCCGTCTAAATAGATTAGATATCCGTAAGCTTTATATCCATGGTTTCTTCTTCTAGATGAAAGGCGTCATGTAATGCATTAACTGATTTAGCCAAATCGTCTTGTTTTACAAGTACCCAAATCGTAGTGTGGCTATCAGCAGATTGTAAGATGCGGATTCCATTCTCAGATAGAGCTGTAACGATTTTAGAAGTAACACCCGGAACACCGGCAATACCGGCTCCAACAACAGAAACCTTTGCACAATGGCGTTCTACAACAGGTTCATGTCCTATTTCCTTTAAGACCCTAATGGCTCTGTCCGTCATTTCATCCGTAACCGTATAGACAACACCATTAGGTGAAATGTTTATGAAGTCTACACTAATTTGTTCATTGGCCATCGCTTTAAAAACTTCGGCTTGTAAGTAGTATTGGTCTTTTTTAGCAAATACCTTGATTTGAGTCACATTTGAAACATGTGCTATTCCCGTAACAGTTCTTTCTTTAATATCACTGCCTCGAGACTCTTTTGAGATAGATGTTACTAATGTGCCTAAATCATCGGAATAAGTGGAGCGGATTCGAATTGGAACTTTTGCCTGCATGGCTATTTCAACGGCTCTTGGGTGGATAACCTTCGCACCCTGATAGGCCATGTTACATAGCTCTGTATAGGTAACAACAGAAAGGCGTCTAGCATTATCAGCAATTCGTGGGTCTGCTGTCATGATGCCTTCTACGTCCGTAAAAATATCAATCCATTCTGCATTGAGAGCCGCTCCTAATGCTGCAGCCGAAGTATCACTGCCGCCTCGTCCAATTGTTGTAATGTCACCGTTCTTTGCTGCACCTTGAAAACCAGCAACCACTACAACATCATGGTGTTCTAAATCTCGCAGCAATCTGTCACATTTCATTTCTACAATCTTTGCCTGTGAATGATCGCTGTTGGTTCGAAAGCCTGCTTGAGCTCCAGTCAAAGCAATCGCATTTATGCCATTTTCTTGGAGCATATTGGCAAAGACGATGCTTGAAATAATTTCACCACAGGAGACAAGAAGATCCTGCTCACGTTTACTAACCTTACTTTCATTACTTCCAATTAAAGAGAGAAGTGTATCCGTTGCATAGGGATCACCCTTTCTTCCCATTGCAGATACTACAACTACTACTTTATATCCATCGGCTAATGCATTATTGATATGTCTCTTCGCATGTTGCCTGCTTTCTTCATCCTTGACAGAAGTTCCGCCAAATTTTTGTACTATGATTTTCATATAACCTTTAAACCTGCCTTTAAATCAAAACTTTATTTTTTTTCTTTGATTAAACCCAGCTTTATTAAGCTCTCAGCGATTTGAACTGAATTCCAGGCAGCACCTTTGAGTAAATTGTCAGAAACAACCCACATATGGAAACCACGACCTTCGTTTAGGTCATTACGGATTCGACCTACAAAAACATCATTACTTCCTACACAATTTGCAGGCATTGGATATACTTGATTCTCTGGGTCATCTTGTAACACCACGCCTGGAGCTGTTTTTAATAACTCTTTTATTTCATTTGCACTTACGCCATCTGCCTCGATTTCAAAATAAACAGATTCCGAGTGTCCTACTGCCACAGGTAAACGAACGCAAGTCGCAGCAACATGCAGATCCGGCAGGTGCATAATTTTCTTTGTTTCATTGATCATTTTCATTTCTTCATAGGTATAGCCATTTTCTTGGAACTTATCGATTTGTGGAATAGCATTAAAGGCGATTTGATAGTGGTTCTTGTCACCTTTTACAGGTAAAATCTTCGGTTCTACTGTTTCACCATTTATAATAGCTTTTGTTTGATTCTGTAATTCTTCAATTGCAACTGCTCCTGCACCTGAAACTGCCTGATAGGTTGAAACAATAACCTTTTTAAGTCCAAATTTTTGCCTAATAGGTTCTAACGCTACTACCATTTGGATAGTAGAACAATTTGGGTTAGCAATTATCCCATTATTCTGGTGCAAATCATGTTCGTTTACCTCAGGTACAACTAACGGAATATCTTGGTCCATTCGGAAAGCACTTGTATTATCTACTACAATAGCTCCGTGTTTTACTGCTTCAGGAGCAAGCTCTTTTGATATATTGCCTCCAGCTGAGAACAAAGCGATATCCACACCGGCAAAGCTTTCTGGTTTAGCTTCCTGAACCGTATGCTCAACACCATCAACCGTCACTTTCTTACCTGCAGAACGTGCGGAAGATAATAGAGTTAGTTGTCTAATTGGGAATTTTTCTTTCACTAACGTTTGGATCATTTGCTGACCCACCGCTCCTGTTGCACCTACTACAGCAACATGATAACCATTACTTTGATTCATTTTCTAGTACCCCTTTCAATCTTTCATCTACTATTTATTGGTCCATTCTGTTTCACGGAAAATGAATCAGAAAAGGTTAATATAAATTCTCATCAGTGAGATAAATGGTCTCACTGATGATTGATTTATAATTATATTAACATATTCCTTCAAAGAAATAACCATATTTGATGAAAGGAGTAAGAATTAGTCTGTATCCTTATATCTTTCCACTAACACAGGTTGTATTTGCCGGCCTTCAATGGCTGCTTCCACTGTTTGCATTAACATAGGCATCCTTGCTACCATAGAGTTTGGTTTCTTGATAGGATCGTCTTGCCCGTATGGGATAAAATAAATATTTTTTGTTGCCATCAATCTCATTAGGTTTACTCCATTTAAACCCAGAGCATCATTCGTTGAAATCCCGAGGACCACTGGTTTTAAATTTCTCAATGTCGCTTTTGCAGCCATTAAAACTGGGCTGTCATTCATTGCATTTGCGAATTTGCTCATTGATACACCTGTCAGCGGGGCAATAACCATACAATCTAAAGGAATTTTCGGACCTAATGGCTCTGCTTTAACGATTGAGTCTATCACTCTGTTTCCTGTTAAATCCTCAATCCTTTGAATCCAGTCCTCCCCTTTTCCAAAACGAGTTTCTGTATTTTTCACTGTAAATGTAACCACCGGCAAAACTTCTGCACCAGCTTGAACTAATTTTTCAATTTCTGGGAATACAGCGTCATACGTACAATGAGATCCCGTTAACCCAAAGCCTATTTTTTTCCCTTTTAAACTCATTTTATTTTCCCCTTTCGCTCGCTTAAATCATCTTGAAGCAATTGGGCCAGAACATTCGCTAGTATTTGACCAGCTGTTTTTGGCGCGACAATTCCAGGTAATCCTGGTGCAAGAAGTGCTTTTATACCTCTTTTTTCTGCATATCTAAAATCAGTTCCACCAGGTTTTGAGGCTAGATCAATAATCAGAGTATGAGCAGGCATTTTGGAAATAACAGAAGCACTTACAATTAGTAACGGTATTGTATTGATTAAAATATCTGTATCTTTAACCTCTTTTTCTAATTCATTTAAATGAAAAGGCGTTAAAGCCATCTCCGTAATTCTGGCTAGGTGTTCACTTTTCCTTGCTCCTACCTTCACTTTAGCTCCTAGGGCTTGGAAGGTTCTAGCTACACTCATCCCGACTCTTCCTAGACCTAACACCGTAATATTTGAACCATGAATCGTGAAATCGGTATGCTGGATGGCCATCATAATGGTTCCTTCTACTGTCGGAATAGAATTGTATATAGCCACATCATCCCTCTCAAAAAGCTGCACAAGTTGACGCTTTGCTTCTTTGGTTATCCCGTTTAAATAAGCATTACTAATTCCGGAGTAAATGGTACAATGATCAGGTGTTTTCATAAGCATTTCGGCTGTCAAAATTACCTTTTCATTCGAAAAGATCGTTTCGACGTGGCCTTCTAAATTTGTACCGGGTACCGGTAAGATTAAGGCATCCATATTTGAAAAATCGACTTCATCCAACTTTTCCTTCACAGCGCCTGTGAACGCATGGTCAAGCTGCTCGAAACCAATTAATGATAATCTGGCATCTAACTCGGTTAACTTCCGGATAATTTCCAGCTGTCTTGCATCTCCACCGATCACGGCTATCTGCATCCCTGTCAGCATGAAATCATTCACCTTCTTTTCAAAAAATCCAAGCAGGAAGTCTTTTTACTCTTATCACTTCAACATCTTATGTAAGAGTGAATGAATCTGTGAGTTCTCCATTAACAGATAAATAAAAAAGCCCAAGCAAAATTTACTTTGCTTGGGCTTTGAGGCCGTTTCTCATATTTTCTGCTATTCTTCTTGAACATCAATAATGATCATATCGGAGCCTATCTTTTTTATATGCTTCCATGGGACTCTAATTTCTCCGCCTTGTTTTCTAAATCCAAACCATTTTAATGATGATGGAATCAACAATGCTTGGATTTGTCCAGTGTTTTCATTGATTTCAAGGTCTGTTTGGCCAAGAACTCCCAAACGCTCTGCCTTTTTGACATCCACAATTTCCTTTCCGCTTAATTCACTTAACCTCATATCAATGAACTCCTTTCTAAACACTCTTTACTATATGTTTATCGATGGAAGTCCAAATTTAGAATAAGAAAAACGGAAGTGGCTTGTACAGGGGCTGGAGCTAGACACTAAAAAGAAGGCTGTGTTAAATTTGACTGTCGCTTTCCGCTCCACTAAGGAAATCTTCGTTCAATAATCACCGCAGTGACAGGCTGTCTTTGCCTGTCACGAGGCACTATCCCCGCCTGATTGTTACGATAATTTGGGGAGCCTTGGGTTATCGGCACTATCCCCGACTGATTGTTACGATAATTGGGGGAGCCTTGGGTTATCGGCACTATCCCAGTCGGATTGTTACGATAATTGGGGGAGCCCTGGGTTATCGGCACTATCCCGGTCTGATTGTTACGATAATTGGGGAAGCCTTGGGTTATCGGCACTATCCCGGTCTGATTGTTACGATAATTTGGGGAGCCTTGGGTTATCGGCACTATCCCCGACTGATTGTTACGATAATTGGAGGAGCCTTGGGTTATCGGCATTATCCCCGCCTGATTGTTACGATAATTGGGGGAGCTTTGGGTTATCGGCACTAGCCCGACTGATTGTTACGATAATTGGGGGAGCCTTGGGTTATCGGCACTATCCCCGCATGATTGTTACGATAATTGGGGGAGCCCTGGTTTATCGGCACTATCCCGGTCTGATTGTTACGATAATTGGGGGAGCCTTGGGTTATCGGCACTATCCCCGACTGATTGTTACCATAATTTGGGGAGCCCTGGGTTATCGGCACTATCCCCGCATGATTGTTACGATAATTTGGGGAGCCCCGGTTTATCGGCACTATCCCGGTCTGATTGTTACGATAATTTGGGGAGCCCTGGTTTATCGGCACTATCCCCGCATGATTGTTACGATAATTTGGGGAGCCCTGGGTTATCGGCACTATCCCGGTCTGATTGTTACGATAATTGGGGGAGCCTTGGGTTATCGGCACTATCCCCGACTGATTGTTACGATAATTGGGGGAGCCTTGGGTTATCGGCACTATCCCCGACTGATTGTTACGATAATTTGGGGAGCCCTGGGTTATCGGCACTATCCGTGGTCGGGTGATTGTTACGATAATTGGGGGAGCCTTGGGTTATCGGCACTATCCCGGTCTGATTGTTACCGTAATTTTGGGACCTTGGATTTTCGAGGAGTCTTCGTGCCTTCCGCTCCAAGCAACAGGGTGTAAAATCAACAATTTCCTTTAACACAGCCAAAAAGAAAAACAGTTCTGGTGGGAACTGTTTTTTCTTTTACCGTAAACCTTTCGGTAATTCGCCGTCTGGACTGATCAAGGAAACGGAGTAGTTGTTTGTAAAAACAGATGTCGCCATTCCATCAACACTTTGCTTTGTTACTTGGTCAATTTGCTCAATAATTTCATCCAGTGAACGATGGCGCTTCAATAATAGCTCATTTTTGCCGTTTCGGCTCATCCTGCTATTTGTACTTTCTAAGCTTAACATTAAACTTCCTTTTAATTGCTCTTTACTATTAATTAATTCTTTTTCAGTAATACCATCTTGTTTTAATTTATCCAGCGTTTCTTGAATGGTTTCAAATAATACATCAAGCTGCTTTGCACCAGTTCCGCCATAGACGGTTACAACTCCGTTATCCTGGTAAGCCGAATGGTAAGAGAATACAGAATATGCTAACCCTCGCTGTTCACGAACTTCTTGGAACAATCTGCTGCTCATACTGCCGCCTAGAATATTGTTTAAAATAATTAAGCTGTAAACATCTTCATGACCTATCTTTAAACCTTCGAAACCAATACAAAGATGGGCTTGTTCTGTTTCTTTCTTGCGTGACAATCGATTGGAATGGAACGTAGGAATGTTTTCAGTGATGGCACTTTTCCCGCCTTCATATGACCCAAAATACTTTTCCACTTCCTTAATAAAACTCTCAGAAACATTTCCAGCTATGGAAATTACAACATTTTCTGGTGTGTAATGATTGTGAATATATTCTTTAAGTGTATCACCCGTGAACGTTTTTAGCGTTTCTTCTGTACCTAATATAGGGTATCCAAGAGGGTGGTCGCCATAAATAGCCCTGCTAAGTAAATCATGGACAATGTCATCTGGAGTATCATCATACATTTTAATTTCTTCAAGAACGACATTTCTTTCTTTATTTAATTCTTCTTCAACAAAGGTTGAATTGAAGAACATATCAGCTAACACATCTAAAGCGAATTGGGCATGAGTATCTAGAACTTTTGCGTAGTAACAAGTGTACTCCTTTGAGGTGAAGGCATTTACCTGCCCTCCAATGCTATCAAAGGACTCAGCTATTTCTTTCGCAGATCTTGTTGTAGTTCCTTTAAAAAACATATGCTCTAAAAAGTGCGAGATTCCATTTGTTTGGGGATTTTCATTTCTTGAGCCAGTGCCAATCCATACTCCAATTGCTACAGATCTCACTGTTGGAATATTTTCTAATACAATTCTTACTCCATTTTTGCAAGAATATTTGTTAATCATCAAAATCCTCCTATCGATAGAAAAGCGGAAACTGTGCTATTTTCCTTTATTATCTGGATTCTTCGGTTAATTTATTTCATAATTCTTTCTTCACTCATTAAATCGCTTACAGTGCTAATTTTTAAATCCTTTTCTTCAATGAGTGTGATTAAGCGATCTAATGATTTTGCCGTAGATTCTGTTGGATGCATGAGGACCATTGAGCCATTATCAATTTTAGAAATAACACGATTGATTAGTTGATCAGGTGATGGTTTTTGCCAATCTATCGTATCTACTGTCCACATGACCGTCTTCATCTTGAATTCGGCTGCTATTTTAACGGTTTCTTCCCGGTAACTGCCGCTGGGAGGTGCAAACCAACTGATTTTATGACCTGTAGCAGCTTCAATTACTTCATTTGTTTTCACCAATTGCTCTCTGGTCTGAGCAGCAGTAATTCTTCTCATGTCAGGATGTGTATAGGAATGATTTCCAACTTCATGACCTGCACTTACAATCATTTTTGCCAAGTCAGGATTATTTTTTACCCATCTTCCCTCGAGGAAAAAGCTTGCTTTGACTTGGTGTTTCTTAAGTGCTGCAAGCATTTCAGGCAAGTATTCATTTCCCCAAGCTACATTTATAAGGAAGCTGACCATTGGTTTGTCGGGATGCCCGCGATAAATGGGAGATGGGGACAAATCCTCTAGATGGACCGATGGTTTCGTTTGTTTATATACTAATTTTTTTTCATCAAAAGTGCCGCTTTTCTTCATATTCTTATATGAAGCTTCAATATCGACAGTTAACCCATTATAGCCTGGGATTGCTTTCCACACTTCATCAATTTTAGCATTGGAAGGCGGTATTTCATATGTAGAAGCATTTTTTACAATACTTTGATATAGCGGATTTTCTTGTTTTCCTACGGTAACCACGTTTCCTTTAAGTGACGCTACATATGTATTTACAAGAGGATTGTTAACAGAAAACCACGCTATAATTAATATGCAAGCGATCAAACTTAACTTCTTCATTTACCTTCCCCCTTCATACAGAATATATGAATCTGAGGGACAAGGTAGAACTAAAAGCGGAAGCGCCTTGATCAGGGGCGACCGGCATAAGACGAGCCGGCATGAAGGTTGCTTTTTAACCTTCTTGACGGATTGGCTTATGACCCGAGCCCCTAGGCGCTGGAGCTAGATAGAACTTAAAGCAGAAGCGCCTAGGGGCTATAACATTTAGCATGGAAAAAGTCAGGGTTCCCCCTGACCTTCTATTTAAACCTAGTGAAGCAGTCTTATTGTTTTTCCGCTGCTTTCTCAGCCTTCTCACGTTGTTCCTTTAATATCGCCTTACGTGATAAGTTTACACGTCCTTGTTTATCGATTTCAGTAACTTTAACTAAAATTTCATCACCGATTGCAATTACGTCTTCGACCTTCCCAACTCTTTCCTCAGCCAATTCAGAAATATGGACAAGTCCGTCTTTACCGGCAAAGATTTCAACAAAAGCACCGAACTTTTCAATTCGTTTAACCTTACCAAGGTACATTTGACCAACTTCAACCTCGCGTACGATGTCTTCAATAATTTTCTTTGCCTTTTGATTCATTGCTTGGTCAGTTGAGGCAATAAATACTGTTCCATCTTGTTCGATATCAATCTTAACACCAGTTTCTTCAATGATTTTATTGATTTGCTTACCACTTGGTCCAATAACGTCACGAATTTTATCTGGATTAATTTTCATTGTTAAGATTTTTGGTGCAAATTTTGAAAGCTCACTTCGCGGCTCAGAAATCGTTGCCAGCATAGAATCAAGAATATGCATTCTTCCCTTTTTAGCCTGCTGAAGTGCTTCTTCAAGGATTTCACGAGAAAGTCCTTTAATTTTAATATCCATTTGCAGTGCAGTTACACCCTTAGAGGTTCCTGCAACCTTGAAATCCATATCACCTAAGTGGTCTTCCATACCTTGAATATCAGATAAAACCGTATAGTGCTCACCAGATTTTACTAGTCCCATCGCAATCCCAGCAACCGGGGCTTTAATAGGAACACCAGCATCCATCATCGCAAGTGTACTTGCACAGATACTCGCTTGAGAAGTAGACCCATTTGATTCAAGAACTTCAGAAACAAGGCGAATCGTATATGGAAAATCCTTTTCAGAAGGTACAATTGGTTCTAAAGCCCGTTCACCAAGTGCACCATGTCCGATTTCACGACGGCCAGGTCCACGGATTGGTCCAGTTTCCCCAACACTAAATTGAGGGAAATTGTAATGATGCATAAAACGCTTTTCTTCTTCAATTCCTAAACCATCTAGAATTTGCACATCACCCATTGCTCCTAATGTACAAATACTTAATGCTTGAGTTTGTCCACGAGTAAACAATCCTGATCCATGTGTTCTTGGTAAAATACCTATCTGTGAAGATAGTGGACGTATTTCATCAATTTTCCGGCCATCTGGACGAATCTTTTCAACCGTTATTAAACGACGAACTTCACCTTTTACAATTTTATCTAAGATTTGTTTTACTTGTTTCATGTCATCGTCTGTTGCCTCGTTCTCCTCGAACTTAGCGATAACACGATTCTTTACTTCTTTAATCGCATCCTCACGGGCATGCTTTTCTTGAACCTGAATAGCTGTGACCATATCTGCTTCGCACATGTCTCTTACTTCAGCTTCTAAATCTTTATCAAGTTCATAAAGAATAATTTCTCTTTTTGCCTTGCCAGCTTCAGCCATTATCTTTTCTTGGAATTCAATAAGGCGTTTAATCTCTTCATGTCCAAACATGATGGCTTCAAGCATTACTTCCTCTGAAACTTCATCAGCACCAGCTTCAACCATGTTAATCGCATCTTTAGTCCCTGCAACAGTTAAATGAATGTCGCTCTTTTCAGCTTGTTCAACTGTTGGATTAATCACAAACTCTCCACCGACTCTGCCAACAATAACACCAGCAATTGGTCCCTCAAATGGAATGTCTGATGTACATAGAGCTAATGATGACCCAAACATTGCTGCCATTTCTGATGAGCAATCTTGATCCACACTCATAACAATGCTGATTACTTGCACATCATTACGGAAACCTTCTGCAAAAAGTGGACGAATAGGACGATCAATTAATCGGCTGGCTAAAATTGCCTTCTCACTAGGACGACCTTCACGTTTAATAAATCCGCCAGGTATTTTACCTACCGCATATAATCGCTCTTCATAGTTACATGTTAACGGAAAAAAGTCTAAGTTTTTAGGTTCTTTTGAAGCTGTAGCAGTACTTAGAACTGCAGTATCTCCATAACGGACCATTACGGCTCCATTTGCCTGTTTGGCGAGCTGGCCGATTTCGACGGTTAATTTACGTCCAGCCCAATCCATGGAATATTCATGTTTCGTTTGTTCCATATTGTTACCCCTCTCTATCCAAATCACTTTAGAGGATAATGCGAAATAATATCGCTCTAATCGTCTAATATAAAAAAAGCGTTTATAGCTTATGTTATCAATACAAATATACTTATAGTATGCTCAAAATTTTGCGTCTTAAAATATGTATATAATATATTTATCTTGCACTATGGGATATCTTTTTTTAACCTAACAAAAAAGCGGGAAAAATCCCGCTTCTTTTGATTATCGACGAAGTCCTAGCTTATTGATTAGTTCACGGTAACGTTGAACATCTTTATTACGCAGGTACGTTAAAAGATTACGACGCTTACCAACCATTTTCAACAGACCGCGACGTGAGTGGTGGTCCTTCTTATGAGTACGTAAGTGCTCATTCAAATTGTTGATTGATTCAGTAAGGACAGCGATTTGAACCTCTGCAGATCCAGTATCGGCTTCATGAGTTTTGTACTCATTGATAAGTTCGTTTTTACGTTCTTGAGTGATTGCCATCCTATTCACCTCCTAAATATACTATCCCCTGTTACTGAGCAAGCGTCGGTGACTCGACTTGCCAAGCAAAGGTTATTTTTAATACGTTAATAAGAATACAACGTTTTACGACAAATTGCAAGTTCTATCGATAGAAAAGCTATTTATTAAAGTATTTTATCGCATTCTGTTTGTCTTTTTCAATTTGGGCTACTAGTTCTTCGATTCCGGAGAATTTTTGTTCTTTTCTTAGGTATTGGTGCCATTCGATGTTTACTTCCTCACCATATATATCTTTTTGGAAGTTAAAGATATGGACTTCGACTGAGACCTTTAAAGCGTCATTATTGAATGTCGGTTTGTAGCCGACATTGCATACACCCTCATACCAGTCTTCACCGATTTTGATTTTTACCGCATACACACCCAGCGGGGGTAAAATATATTCATCCTTTGTATCCACATTTGCAGTTGGAAATCCAATTGTCCTGCCTCTTTTATCTCCATGGACGACTGTGCCGGCTGTTATATAGAATCTTCCGAGTAATTCTGGCAGTTCGGTGGTTCTTCCGTTTCTTATATATTGACGGATTCGCGTTGAACTTACTTTTTCATCCCCACTGGTGAATTTATCAACGATGGTAAACGTGAATTTCTCTCTTGAATGAAAGGGTAAAATTTCCATAGTTCCTTTCCCCAAACGGCCATATGAGAAATCAAATCCGGCAACCACATGTTTGACATTTAGGTCAATAACATACTGATCGATAAATTCTTGGGGAAGAAGGTTTGCAAATGCTGCCGTGAAATGAACGATAAAAAGATAATCGATGCCTAGTTCCTCAATTAGATTAATTTTATCGGCTAAGGGTGTGATATATTGAACATGCTTTTCATTCTTGCCTAAAACGACCGATGGATGAGGATCAAAGGTCATTACTGCGGACCGGAGTCCTTTTTGATTGGCTTGTTTTTTAGCTTCAAGAATAACCTTTTGGTGACCAAGATGAACTCCGTCAAAATAACCAAGTGCCATCGATAATGGAGGTATTTCAGATTTATCTATATTTAATGGAAACCCTAGCTTTATTACTTCCAATGAAACTCACCTTTTCTTGACCGTAACCTTTTTAACCTTGATCATTACGCAAAACTTTAACCGGTTTTAAAAGCCCTGGTTTGTTCGGGTGTACCGAGTAAATGGCAAGAGCTTTTCCTTCTTCCGTTTCAGCGCTAATAGGTCCGTTACTATTTTTTAAATGTTCTGGTATGGGTAAAAGTGCGCCATTTTTCACTTTCTCTGCTACTTTATCATTAATTATGTATTTCGGCAAATGAGAAAGTGCCATTTCTAAAGGCCGTAAACATGATGAAATAGTCCCCATCTCCATCAACTTTTCTATTTGCTCAAACGTCAGACAATCATCTATCGTAAATGCAGCTGATTGGATCCTGATTAAATTTGACATATGTGCTGGGTAACCGAGACTTTCGCCAATCATAACCGCTAAAGTCCTGATATAGGTACCTTTACTACAGCTAACTCTAAAACGAAAGGATATGGTTTCTCCTGAAAACTCTTCACGATCATCAAGCAGCTCTATCGAATAAATATTGACCTTTCTAGTTGGCCGTTCTACTTCAATCCCTTTACGGGCATACTCATATAAACGAGTGCCCCCTACCTTTACAGCAGAATACATCGGAGGAGTTTGTTCTATTTCACCTGTTAACGATTCAAGGACCTGCAGAATTTCTTTCCTGCTGATGGTACCTTCGATTTTCTTTTCCTCCACTTTTTCTCCAGAAGCATCCTCTGTTGTTGTGGAAAAGCCAATCGTTACTTCGCCCTCATAACTTTTTCCTGCATCCGTTATGTATTCTGCAACTTTAGTTGCCCTACCTATACAAATAGGAAGAACTCCGGTTACGTCAGGATCTAGTGTACCTGTATGACCTACTTTTTTCGTTTTTAATATTTTCCTCAGTCTAAACACACAATCATGCGACGTTAGCCCTGCGGGTTTATATAAAGGTAAAATTCCCTCCATCGCGGGTCACTCCGTTTCTATTTTGTTTCGAAAAAAAAGGATAGACTATTGTCTATCCATTTATTCTTCTTCATTTTTTTCCATGCTTCTTTCTTCATGGTGCAATTGATGAATGAGAGAATTAATACGATTTCCGTAATCCATCGATTCATCCCATTCAAAAAGGATCTCAGGTGTTTTGCGTAAGCGGATACGATGTCCAATTTCAGTTCGGATAAATCCTTTCGCCTTTGCAAGACCTTTAAGAGTGTTTTCCTTTTGCTCTTCATCGCCCAAAACAGAAATATATACTTTTGCTTGTTGTAGATCTCCTGTTACTTGAACATCTGTAACCGTCACGAAGCCGATCCGGGGATCTTTAATTTTACGGCCGATGATGTCACTTAGTTCTTTCTTCATTTGTTCTCCAACACGATTTGCTCTGTGGCTCATCACTTCACCTCTTAACTTAAAGCCATTCTATATCGGTGATTGTTCTTTCTATTTCAGGAAAAGAATCAATTAATTTAAGTGCATTTTGCAGTTCCCGTTCAGTCATTACCTTGTTGGATGTTACCGCAGCGATGGCTATTTTAGTCCGCTGCCACACATCCTGATAACCAACTTCTGAAACCGATACATTAAATTTTTGTTTTAACCTGGTAAGAATTCGCTGCAAAACCGCACGTTTTTCTTTTAATGAATGTGCATCGTATATGATACATTCACAAACAGCTATACCTACAATCATTTACGCTCTATTTCTTCCATTACGTATGCTTCAATAATATCTCCTTCTTTAACATCATTGAAGTTTTTAATGGTAATACCACATTCATAACCTTGTGAAACCTCTTTTGCATCATCTTTAAATCGTTTTAATGCATCGATATTTCCTTCAAAGATGACAACACCATTACGAATTAAACGAATTCCGCTATCACGAGTAATTTTCCCGTCTGTTACATAAGAACCAGCAATCGTTCCAACCTTAGATACTTTAAAGGTTTGGCGAATTTCTGCCTGACCAATGACTTTTTCTTTAAATTCAGGGTCGAGCATACCTTTCATAGCTGCTTCAATTTCTTCAATTACTTTATAAATAATACTGTGTAGACGAACATCTACCTTTTCTTGTTCAGCTGCGCGCTTCGCATTGACATCAGGGCGAACGTTAAAGCCAATCACTATCGCATTAGAAGCTGAGGCAAGTGTAATATCCGATTCATTGATGGCACCTGCACCACTATGAATAATTCTGATATTTACACCTTCAACGTCAATTTTTTGCAGGGATGCTGCAACGGCTTCAGCCGAACCTTGAACATCAGCTTTGAGGATGATATTTAAATCCTTCATCTCGCCTTGCTTTAACTGTTCAAATAAATTATCTAGGCTGACAATCGATTTTTCGCCACGTTGAGCTGCAAGTGCTTGTTGCGCACGTGCTTCACCAACTTGACGAGCTGTTTTCTCATCGTCAAATACGACAAAACGGTCACCAGCTTGTGGAACATCACTTAAACCTGTGATTTCAACAGGTGTAGACGGTCCTGCTTCTTTCACACGGCGTCCTAGGTCATTTACCATTGCACGAACACGACCATATGTGTTTCCTACAACAATAGGATCACCGATCTTCAGTGTACCGTTCTGAACGAGCAACGTAGCAACTGACCCGCGGCCTTTATCTAATTGTGCTTCAATTACTGTTCCAACTGCTTTACGATTAGGGTTTGCTTTCCATTCTTCCACTTCACTAACAAGAAGAATCATTTCCAACAGATTATCGATTCCTTCTCCTGTTTTCGCGGAAAGTGGAACAAAGATTGTATCTCCGCCCCAAGCTTCAGAAACTAATCCATGCTCGGTAAGTTCCTGCATAACACGATCGGCGTTAGCAGCCTCTTTATCCATTTTATTAACAGCAACGATAATTGGAACTTCTGCAGCCTTTGCATGGTTAATGGCTTCAACGGTTTGCGGCATAACACCGTCATCAGCAGCTACTACAAGGATTGTGATATCTGTGATCTTCGCACCACGAGCACGCATCGTTGTAAAAGCAGCGTGTCCCGGTGTATCAAGGAATGTTATCTTCTTTCCATTTTCAACAACTTGGTAAGCACCAATATGCTGGGTAATTCCACCTGCTTCACCTTCAGTTACCTTTGTGTTACGAATGGAATCAAGCAAAGTTGTTTTACCATGGTCAACGTGACCCATAATCGTTACAACGGATGGTCTTTCCACTAGGTCTTCTGGTGTGTCTTCAGTGAAATAAACTTCAAGATCTGTTGTATCAATCTTAACTTCTTCTTCGACCTCAACCCCGTATTCACTGGCAATTAATTCAATCGCATCTTTATCTAAAACCTGATTAATTGTTGCCATAACTCCTAGTAAAAAGAGCTTCTTGATGATTTCGGAAGGTTCACGGTAGATTTTTTTAGCAAGTTCGCCAACAGTCAGAGATTCACTAAAAGTAATTTTAGCTGGAAGCTCTTTTACTTTCTTTACCTGAGGCTGTGCTTGCTGAACCGGTGTATGGTTCTTTTTCCGGTTGTTATTATTATTGCGATTTTGATTATTATTATTAAAAGGTTTTTTATTACCTTTTCCAGCACTGAAAACTTTATTTTCCTTAGATTGGAATTGTTGATTATGCTTTTTACTTTCGACCGTTTTTGGTGGTGATACCACTTTTACCTTGCTAGGAGTTGTGGTCTTTGAGTCGTCATC
Source organism: Neobacillus sp. NPDC093182 (assembly GCF_044754045.1). NCBI lineage: Bacteria > Bacillati > Bacillota > Bacilli > Caryophanales > Bacillaceae > Neobacillus > Neobacillus sp. NPDC093182. The sequence goes on along the minus strand of NZ_JBIVOI010000013.1, from coordinate 160,113 downwards.
CTCAAAAGCTTTTGGGCTTGTTTTAATTTGCACTTGTGGTTTAACTCCCTGCTGCTGTGGTCTTTGATTCTGGCGATTTTGCTGTTGCGGTCTAGCTTGCTTTTGTTGAGGTTTACTCTCGTTTTTATTAAAGGTTGCGTCTAGCTTTACAACTGCTGCGTCCTCAATTGTTGCCATATGATTGGAAACCTCTATATTCATTTCTTTTAATTTGGTAATTACATCTTTACTTGAAATATTGTGTTTTTTTGCATACTCATAAACACGTATTTTACTCATATTTTCACCCCCGCTAAAATTAATCGAGCAACGTCATCAATTTCTTTGCAAATCCATCATCCAGTACAGCTACAACAACGCGGGCTTCTTTGCCAATCGCTTGGCCCAGAAGGTGGCGATCTTCCACTAGTTTATATGGAACTTCGTATGACTTACATTTATCTGTAATTTTCTTCGTCGTATTTGCAGATGCATCTGCCGATAAAAGTACGAGCTTTGCTTTTCCGCTTCGTATCTCCTTAACAGAAAGCTCCTCACCCGATATGATTTTCCGTGCTCGATTTGCTAAGCCAAGTAACGACATCCATTGATTTGTATTCATATGGACTGACTGTTATCCTTTTCTATCAATTCCAAAAGTTCCTCGTATAAGGTTTCACTTATCGAAACTTCTAAATGATTAGATAGGATGTTTTTTTTCTTGGCTAGTAGGACCGCTTCCTTGTCCTTTGAAAGATATGCACCTCTACCCGACTTTTTCCCTGTTAAGTCGATAGATACATCTCCTTCTTTTGAGCGAACGATGCGAACGAGTTCTTTTTTCGGCTTCATTTCACCGGTTGCGACACACTTCCGCATAGGAACTTTTTTACGATTGTTCACGATCATTCACCTCACTTCTTATTCCTTTTCTTCTTCATTGGTAAAGTCTACATCTACTTGATCATCAAAAAGTCGAATCATTTCTTCACGTGGGTAGATTCCTAGTTCACGTGCTTCTGTTTCTGATTTGATATCTATTTTCCAGCCTGTTAACTTTGCAGCCAGACGGGCATTTTGTCCACGCTTTCCAATTGCCAGTGAAAGCTGATAATCTGGTACCACTACTGTGGTTGCCTTTTCAGATTCATTCACCATGACATCTAATACTTTAGATGGGCTTAAAGAATTTGCAACAAAGACGACAGGATCGTCGGACCATTTAACAATATCGATTTTTTCACCCTTTAATTCATTGACAACGGCTTGAACCCTTGTACCTTTTGGACCTACGCAAGAACCAACGGGGTCCACTTCATTGTTATCCGAATGAACAGAAATTTTTGAACGGTCGCCTGCTTCACGAGCAACAGATTTTATCTCAACTGTACCATCATATATTTCTGGCACTTCAATCTCGAACAATCTTTTAAGCAATCCAGGATGGGTACGAGATACGAAAATTTGTGGACCTTTCGTTGTTTTCTCAACCTTCGTTATAAAAACTTTGATCCGGTCATGCGGCTTATACCGCTCATTTGGCATTTGTTCATTAACAGGAAGCAAAGCTTCGATTTTTCCAAGACTCACGTAAATAAACTTTGAATCAAGTCGTTGAACAATTCCAGTCATGATATCTTCTTCACGATCAATAAACTCGGAATAAATGATCCCTCTTTCAGCTTCCCTAACTCTTTGTGTAACAACTTGTTTGGCTGTTTGAGCTGCAATCCTTCCGAAGTCCTTTGGTGTTACTTCCATTTCAACTACATCTTCAACCGTATAATTAGGGTTAATGTTTCTGGCATCTGCTAATGATATTTCAAGACGAGGGTCAAAAACTTCATCCACTACTTCTTTTCTGGCAAAAACACGCATTGAGCCTGTTCCCAGATTCAAGTCAATTCGAACATTTTGGGCTTGATTGAAATTGCGTCGATATGCCGAGATCAGTGCGGCTTCAATCGCATCGATTAATACATCTCTAGAAATGCCCTTTTCTCTTTCTAGTATTGTAAGAGCATCTAATAATTCGCTGCTCATTTGATCATATCCCCCTATCTTTCATATATATCTTTTATTAAGAAAAAATAACTGCCAGCCTTGCACTAGCCACTTTCTCAAAAGGAATCTCGATGACTTTTTTACGGGTTTTGATTTTGATTTCAACTTTTACTGTCTGCCCATCATAATCAAGTAACTTTCCTTCGAATCCTTTTTCACCGTCGATGGGCTCGTATGTTTTAATAAACACATTTTTACCGATTGCTTTTTCGAAGTCCTTCGCCTTTTTCAGCGGTCTTTCTGCACCAGGAGAGGAAACCTCAAGAAAATAATTTTGGGTTATCGGGTCAAGCTCATCGAGTTTTTCACTAAGCCGTTCACTGACAATGCCACAGTCCTCAATATCAACACCGTTTTCTTTATCAATATATACGCGGAGAAACCAGTTTTTCCCTTCTTTGACAAACTCAATTTCCACCAATTCTAATTCTAATTCTTGCAAAATTGGCTGCGTTAGCTCTTCTACTACTTCCGTTACTTTGCTCATGTTTAACCTCCTTTACCGACATTTTCACCCATATTATACGTATTTCACGGAAAGTTTTATCAATAACTCTGTAAAATTATCCAATACAAAAACGAAAGAGCGGGTTTCCCCACTCTTTAACACGAGAGTATTTCTTAGTATTTCCAATAAAACTATACCATAACCAAATTTTATATGCAAACCGAAACGCATGATACAAGGGTTTTGGGGAAAGCGGAAGCGCCTTGTCCAGGGGCGACAGGCATAAGACGAGCGCTGACAGAAGGCGTGCTTCTTGCCTTCCGAAGCGATTGGCTTATGACCCGAGCCCCTAGGCTGCTTGCGCTAGACATACTATTTAGAATAGGGAAAGCTGATTTTGATCTGGTAATGCGCCTAAGCAGCCTTGCTTATCTAAATATTCTAGAATAGTTTTTGACACTTTACCACGCTGCTGTAAGTCCTCTTTAGAAAGAAACTCTCCATCTTGTCTCGCCTTGACAATATTATAAGCGGCATTAGTACCAAGCCCTGGTATTGAATTAAATGGAGGAATTAACGAGTTTCCTTCAATGATAAACTCAGACGCGTCGGATTTATATAGATCATAGTTTTGGAAAGTAAAGCCTCTTTCTGTCATTTCAAGTGCAAGTTCGAGTACTGTCAGCAAGTTTTTTTCCTTGTTTGACGCTTCAAGTCCCTTTGCATTAATTTCTTCGATTTTCGCACGGATCGATTCAGAACCGCGTGACATTGCTTCAATATCAAAGTCTTCTGCACGAACGGTAAAATAGGCTGCATAGTATAAGAGCGGAAGATGGACCTTGAAATAGGCAATTCTAACTGCCATTAAAACATAAGCAGCTGCGTGCGCCTTAGGGAACATATATTTAATCTTTTTACAAGAATCAATATACCATTCCGGTACCTCATTACGACGCATTTCTGCTTCCATTTCTTCCGTGAGCCCTTTCCCCTTACGGACCGACTCCATGATTTTAAAGGCAAACGATGGTTCTAATCCCTGATAAATAAGATAGACCATGATATCATCACGACAGCCAATAACTTCACTAAGATTACAGATGTTGTTATGAATTAATTCTTGTGCATTTCCCAGCCATACATCTGTTCCATGTGACAGACCGGAAATTTGGACAAGTTCCGAAAAAGTTGTTGGTTTTGTATCTTCTAGCATTTGACGGACAAAACGTGTACCGAATTCAGGAATCCCAAGGGTACCGGTTTTACACATAATTTGCTGTTCCGTTACACCTAAAGATTCAGTTCCACTAAAAATTTTCATTACTTCTGGATCATCAGTTGGAATCGTTTTTGGGTCCATACCACTAAGGTCTTGCAGCATTCTTATTACGGTTGGATCGTCGTGTCCAAGTATATCAAGCTTTAAGACGTTATCGTGAATGGAATGGAAATCAAAATGAGTTGTCTTCCATTCTGAATTTCGATCATCCGCAGGAAACTGGATTGGTGTAAAGTCATAGACATCCATGTAATCAGGAATAACGATAATACCGCCTGGATGCTGACCAGTTGTCCTTTTTACACCTGTACAGCCGGAAGCAAGTCTTTCTACTTCGGCCCCGCGTAATTGTAAGTTATTATCCTGCTGATACGCCTTTACATAACCGAAAGCTGTTTTATCTGCTACCGTACCAATTGTACCCGCACGAAATACATTGTCCTCTCCAAAAAGAACCTTCGTGTAGTTATGAGCGCGAGGCTGATACTCTCCAGAGAAGTTCAAATCGATATCGGGAACCTTGTCTCCTTTAAAGCCTAGGAAGGTTTCAAACGGAATGTCATGTCCGTCTTTACGGTATTTACCGCCACATTGCGGGCAATCCTTATCCGGTAAATCAAAGCCTGAACCAACAGAACCATCATTGAAGAATTCTGAATGCTTACAGTTTGGACATACGTAATGAGGCGGCAATGGATTCACTTCGGTAATTTCCGTCATCGTTGCTACTAAAGATGAACCTACCGATCCACGTGACCCAACAAGATATCCATCATCCAAGGATTTTTTCACTAGCTTATGAGAAATCAAGTAGATTACGGCGAAACCATGGCCAATAATACTCTTCAATTCTTTTTCAAGGCGTGCTTCCACGATTTCTGGAAGCGGCTCTCCGTAAATCTTCTTTGCCATCGAATAACTCATTTCGCGCATTTCTTCATCTGCGCCTTCAATTCGCGGTGTGTATAAGTCGTCTTTAATTGGCTTAATAGCATCAATCATATCCGCTATTTTGTTTGTGTTAGTTATAACAATCTCTTTAGCCTTTTCTCCCCCAAGGAAAGAAAACGCAGCAAGCATTTCATTGGTTGTCCTGAAATGGACATCAGGCAGTTTGTGACGATTTAGCGGGTTTGCTCCACCTTGTGAGTTCACCAATATCTTACGGTAAATTTTATCATTCTCATTTAAATAATGTACATTACCAGTTGCAACGACCGGAATGCCTAATTTATCGCCAAGCTTTACAATATTACCAATGATATCTTCAAGTGCCTTTTCATCACGAACAAGTTCCATTTCAATCAATGGAGCATTGACTTCCTTCGGCATAACCTCAAGGTAGTCATAGAATTGTGCGGCCGCTTCCACTTCATCAGGAGATTTTTGCATCATACCTTCAAAAACTTCCCCTTTATTACAGCCGGAACCAACAAGAATTCCTTCTCTGTATTTTTGAAGTACGGACCGTGGCAGTCTCGGAACTCTATAAAAATATTCAATATGCGAAATCGATACGAGTTTAAATAAGTTCTTTAAACCCACTTCTGTTTGCGCAAGCAGCGTACAATGATAAGGACGTGCCCGTTGATAGGCATTTCCTTTCCCCATGTTATCGTTAAATTGGTCATGGTACTCAATTCCTTTTTCTGACGCATCCTTCAGCATTTTTAAAAGTAAATATCCAGTTGCTTCAGCGTCATAAATCGCTCTATGGTGCTGTGTTAATTCGATATCAAATTTTTTGGCTAAGGTATTTAAACGATGATTTTTCATTTCTGGATAAAGGAATCTACCTAGCTCTAGAGTATCAATAACAGGATTTTTTGCCTTTTCAAGGCCTATATTTTTATACCCAACATTAAGGAAACCCATATCGAAAGAAGCATTATGAGCAACAAGGACTCCGTCTTCTGCCCACTCATGAAATCTTTGGATTACTTCTCCGACTTCGGGAGCATTTTGCACCATATCATCGGTAATTCCCGTTAAGTTAATGGTCGTTGCCGATAATCGATGGTGTGGATTCGCGAATGACTCAAAGCGGTCAATAATTTCGCCATTGCGAATTTTTACTGCAGCTAATTCAATTATCGTATCGTAAACAGCTGACAGCCCAGTTGTTTCAACGTCAAAAACAATAAATGTATCTTCTGCTAATAAACGATGGGCGTCATTATAGGCAATCGGCACACCATCATCCACCAGATTTACTTCTACACCATAAAGGATTTTAATATCGTTTTTCTTTCCTGCACCATAAGCCTCCGGGAAGGATTGGGCAACAGCATGATCCGTAACAGCAATTGCCTTATGACCCCACTTCTTAGCTTGAGCAATAAGCACCCCTACAGGAGTCACTGCATCCATTGAGCTCATAGGAGTATGAAGATGGAGCTCTACACGTTTTTGATCTTCAGGTGCTGTATCTTTACGGCCCTCTGGCTTGATTTCGTTTATGTCATTTCCAATCATGACTAAATCACGTACAAAGGTGTCATTTTGTATGCTGCCTCGTACTCTAACCCACATACCTTTTTTGACGAGCTGGTAAAGAGCTGCGTCTTCTTTATCCCGCGAAAACATTTTAACCATAAGCGAGCTTGTGTAATCGGTAATCTTAAAGGTTAGCAGCGTACGGCCGCTTCGCAATTCTCTTGTCTCCGCATCAAATATATACCCTTCGACTGTAACTCTTCTTTCTTCATCGACAATATCAATCATGTTTCGCAGGTCTGAATCATCTTTGATTGTAAGACCAATTGAAAGCGGCCCCTCAGAAACTGACCCTCCTGCATCCTTCTCTGCTTCTTTCTTTTGTAAATCAGCTAAGGCCATGAGTCCGCGTTCTTGATCCTCTTTCTGTTTTGCTAATAAAAATTGTTGATATTCGTCATTTTTTTCTTCACTCTTGATGTCGGTTTCAAGTGTTAAACTCGGAAATCCGTATGATTGATATGAAGTGGTAATCATTGAACCATATTTCTTTTTTAAGGCCATGCCTTCTGTGTCATTGCGTACTGAAATCGTTAACTTATTACCACTAACGACCGGTACTTGTTCATTTAATAATTTTAGCATCGGCGGCGAGATACCATCGATTTGTTGAATACTATGATTCCAATACTCTAGAAGTAATTCTGGCTGAAAGCTTTGATCTTCTACTTTTAAATCATAGGTAATATTTGCTATATTTGAGAATTTTCTTTCTAGTTGAGTCGTAAAACGAAGATACAAACTATAAGGAAGAATTTTTTCTAGTAAAAATTGAAAATGCCATTTTCTTGCCTTTTTTTCAACAATAAATCTCTCAATTTGTGCATTTTGAAATTGTGCTACAACAGCGTCCTCGATTAATTCTAGTTGCTGGAGCAAGAGTAAGAATCGCTCTTTTTTGCCAGAGGCATTTTCGCTCATCATTCCCTCTCCCATCTATATATTGTCTAGCTTCAGCGCCTAGCCCCTCGAGGTCATAAGCCAATCACTTCGGGAAGGCAAAGAACGCCTTCCGTCAGTGCTTGTCTTATGCTTGTCGGGGCTGAACAAGGCGCTTTCGCTTTTCGTTAAATCTCTCTATTTATTCTTTTATCAAAATGTAATTATATCATATGATACAAAATCATTCGGCTTATTTCGACAGAAAAATAAAACCAAATTAGTAAATAAAAAAAAGGTTCACTAGGGAACCTTTTTTCAATCTTATAAGAAAAATCTCTGGATATCATTCCATGTTACAACGAGCATCAGGAGCATTAGAAGTGCAAATCCAATAAAGTGGACCATGCCTTCCTTGTGGCGGTCAATCGGCTTTCCTCTTACCGCTTCTACAGCAAAAAACATTAGCCTTCCGCCGTCAAGTGCAGGAATAGGCAAGAGGTTCATAATCCCCAGGTTAATGCTCAAAATAGCCGCCCACTTCATGACGTAATAAATACCTGATTGAACAACTGTATCCGTTGAGGCATATATTCCAACCGGTCCTGAAAGCATGTCGATGGAGAACTGACCTGTAACTAACTGACCCAACATGACAAAAATCTGCTTTGTCCAAAAGTATGTCTCAGTAAAACCAGACGTAATCGCTTTTAATGGTGATTTCTCAATAGGGCTATATACACCAATGAGACCAATTGTTTCACCCTCAACGGTTTGCTCCTTTGGAGTAACGGTGATTTCCTGATCTTTTCCATCACGAGTAATTGAAAAATCAAGTTCCTCATTTGGATTTTCCCTGATAATTTCAACAACATCAGACCAGCTTGAAATTTCAGCGCCGTTAATACTGTTGACAATGTCTCCTTGCAGGAGACCTGCAGCATTTGCAGCACCATCAGACGTGATTTCCCCTAATTTTGGTTCGTTTGTTGGAACACCTTGTAAGAACGCAATGATTATAAACAAAAAGAAAGCGAGGACAAAATTCATCATTGGGCCAGCAAAAATTGCCATTGTTCTTTGTGGCAGCGTTTTGGATGCAAATTGACGATCATATGGAGCTAATTGTGTTTCTATCCCATTTTCAATCGTAACTGCAGTCGGACTTACAGGGAAAGTTTGCAAACTTTCTTCTTCATCCTCTGGATAGCCCTTAATGAATAGCTTGTGTTCAATATCTGCATATTCCACTTCAACAATTCGGCAATCAGGATACTTTTCTTTATTGTTTAATATGATTTTAGTAACGGTATTATCTTTGTCAAATAAAAGCCCGATTCTGTATCCTGGTTTTATTTCGACAACTTCTGGATCTTCACCTGCCATGCGGACAAAACCACCTATTGGCAGTAACCTAATGGTATATGTTGTTTCCCCTTTTTTATGTGAGAAAACCTTAGGACCAAATCCAATTGCAAATTCGCGGCATAAAATACCTGCTCGTTTTGCAAAGATCAAATGCCCTAATTCATGGAAGAAGACTAGAGCTCCAAAGATAACAATAAAGGCAATAACTGTACTCAAACTAAAAAACCACCTTTTTTATAGAAGTGAATATACATATTGTCTTGTTTCTTTGTCCACCTCATGAATAATGGATAAGTCAGGATTTAAGATTACATCATGCTTGCTTAAAGCCTTCTCGATCATGTCCTCAATTTGTAAGAAAGTAATCTTTTCATCTAAAAAAGCAGCTACTGCCACTTCATTTGCTGCATTCAAAACGGTTGGAAGTGTTCCTCCCACTTTTCCTGCCTCATAAGCGAATTGCATACAGCGAAAACGATTTACATCCATTTCTTTAAAATGCAATGTACCTATTTGCGCTAAATTTAATCGTTGGGATGCAGTCAGCGGTAAACGGTCAGGGTATGAAAGCGCATATTGAATAGGGACCCGCATGTCTGGTGTTCCTAACTGTGCGATTATGCTGCTATCATGAAATTCTACCATCGAATGAATAATGCTTTCTTTGTGAAGGAGGATATCAATTTTTTCATATGGCATATTGTACAGCCAATGTGCTTCAATCACTTCAAGCCCTTTATTCATCATTGTAGCTGAATCTATCGTTATTTTTGCTCCCATTGACCAATTTGGGTGATTTAAAGCTTCTTTTACCGTGACACCTTCCAGTTCGTTTCGTGTACGATCTCGGAAACTGCCACCAGATGCAGTCAAAATCAATCTTTCTATGGTCTTTTCCTTTTCACCCTGCAGGCATTGAAAAATAGCCGAATGTTCACTATCTACTGGAAGTAGTGCTACTCCATTTCTTTCGGCAGCCTCCATGACAAGATGTCCAGCAGTTACCAATGTCTCTTTATTAGCAATTGCAATTGTTTTTCCACTTTCAATCGCTTGTAAGGTTGGATTTAAGCCAACACTTCCGATCACGGCATTTACAAGGATATCAGCCGAAGGAAAGACAGCCACTTCTACCAGACCCTCATCACCAAAGGTAAATTTAGTTTTGGGAAATTCTGATTTTAATGTATTACAATCATGGTACTCTTGTACAGAAACAAGCTCTGGTTGAAATTCAGTAATCATTTTTCTTGCTAATTCTAGATTTTTTCCGACAGAGATTGCCACTAATTTAAATTCTGATGGGTGTTCACGCAGAATATCTAAAGTTTGGGTCCCAATTGAGCCAGTAGCACCCAAAATACTAATTTTTTTCAACTATGATTCAACTCCTGAATTCTACCATAAGTGGAAAAAGTGTAATAATGGCAGAACGAATAAAAGACTATCAAAACGGTCAAGGATTCCACCATGTCCTGGCAGTATATTTCCCGAATCCTTTACGCCAAAGTGACGTTTAAACGCAGATTGGACTAAATCCCCAATTTGTCCAAAGATTGAAAGGACTGCGGTTATAGCTAATAAGGCAACTAGGTTTGCGTTGATATCCGTTAATAGGGAAAATAGGACAGCGACAATTAATGCACAAACAACTCCACCAACAGAACCTTCTACCGTTTTGTTCGGACTAATTTCAGGCCAAAGCTTGTTTTTGCCTGTAGCTTTCCCTACGAAATAGGCACCTGAATCCGTTGCCCAAATCATAAATAAAGAGTAAAAAATATAAACTAGACCAGCATCGCGCGTTTCAATAAAGAAATAAAAACCAATTCCTACATAAATGGCTGACAATATTGAAAATCCAACATCTTCAAAGGTAAATCGATTTTTTGTTATCACCGTATATGCCAATAACAAAAGGATAAAAGCAATACCTAGTTCTGTTTTTGTATAATAAAAAGTATTTAATATATCACCATACTGCTCTGGATAAAGAATAACCCAGAGAAATAAAAGTGTTAACAGTCCATGAACAGAAAAAATACTAAGGTTTTTCATTCTTAATAATTCATACAAACCTACTGTAGCGAGGAAGTACGTTAATAATACAAAAGGAAGTCCACCGTAAAAAACAATAGGCAGAAATAAAGCCGCTGCTACGACTCCTGTAATAATTCTTTGCTTCATCTAAGATTTCAACACCTTTATAGGACTTGAGAGAGATTCTTAAATACCGCCAAACCGTCGTTGACGATTCTGAAATGCTTCAATTGCTTCGATTAGATGTTTCTCTCTAAAATCTGGCCATAAAACATCCGTAAACCAAAACTCCGTATAGGCTAATTGCCAAAGCATAAAATTACTTAGCCGAATTTCTCCACTAGTCCGGATCAGTAAATCCGGGTCTTTGTGGCCTGAAGTCATCAGATAGGAGGAGAAAACCTCTTCGTTTAAATCGCTCTCTTTTAGTATTCCACTTTTATAATCATTTAAGACTTTTTTGGTCGCATCAATAATTTCGGATCTGCTTCCATAATTAAGCGCGAAGTTTAATACCAGACCATCATTGTCTTTTGTATCTTCTATTGCTTTTTCAATTGCATGTAATGTATGTACCGGAAGCTGGTCTTTATAGCCCATCATCGCTACTTGAACATTTTCTTCAATTAATTCAGGCAGGAAGGTTCCTAAAAATTCCTCCGGAAGCTTCATTAAATAGTCGACTTCATTTTTTGGCCGCTTCCAATTTTCTGTTGAAAAAGCATATAACGTCAGCGTTTTTATTCCAAGGGTGTTTGCTAACTTCGTTATTTTACGCACGACCTTCATACCTTCATGATGGCCGGCAATTCGCGGCAATGCTCTCTTCTTTGCCCAACGCCCATTGCCATCCATAATAATCGCTACATGTTCCGGTACCGGCAAATTTTTAACCTTTTCTATATTTTCTCGGAGTGTGGAAGAGTTATTATTTTGATTCTTCCAAAGCCTAATTTTATTAAACATAACATTGCTCCTCCAAATTAAGATAATCATTTCCTCCGATAATAGATCATGCCCACAGAGCCTGTGTTGATATATATGAAGAATGCTGATTTTCGCATGCTTTTATCATACCAAAAAAGTAAAAATATATCTTCCTCTAATTAATTTATGTATTAGGACAAGAAATAAGAATGACGTTTACTTTCCAATCTAAAATATTTTAAAGTGAAAATAGTGAAAAAACCCCCTGAAAAGAGGGTTCTTCAAAATAATTAAACTTCCAAGATTTCTTTTTCTTTGTCTTTTGTTATTTGATCAATCTTATTGATATGCTCATCTGTTAGTTTTTGAATATCATCAGAATAACCGCGAAGTGCATCTTCGGTTATTTCTCCGTTTTTCTCCAGCTTTTTCAAATCATCGTTACCGTCACGGCGGATATTACGGATAGCTACTTTAGCCTCTTCTGATTCTTTCTTAACCAATTTCACAAGCTCTTTGCGGCGCTCTTCTGTTAATTGAGGAATAGCAAGGCGAATCACCTGACCATCATTTGACGGGTTCAAACCTAAGTCGGATTTAAGAATGGCTTTTTCAATATCACCTAAAATAGACTTATCATAAGGTTGAATGACAAGAAGTCTAGCTTCTGGTGTTGAGATTCCAGCCATTTGATTCACTGGCGTTGGTGCTCCATAATAGTCAATTGTAATTCTATCTAATAAAGAAGCACTCGCTCTCCCTGCACGAATACTTGCAAGCTCACGAGTGTAAGCTTGTATTGCTTTTGACATTCTATCTTTTATTGTTGAAATCACTTGTTTTGGCATTATTTTTTCCCCCTAACAATCGTTCCAATTTTTTCACCCATAACAGCACGTTTAATATTACCCTGTTCCATAATAGAGAAAACAATAAGTGGAATATCATTATCCATACATAATGAAGAAGCCGTTGAATCCATAACAGCCAATCCTTCTTTAATTACATCTAAGAAAGAGAGGTCATCATATTTTGTTGCATTCGGGTCAATACGCGGATCAGCAGAATATACTCCATCTACATTATTCTTTGCCATTAATATCACTTCTGCATCGATTTCAGCAGCTCGGAGTGCAGCAGTTGTATCGGTTGAGAAATAAGGATTTCCCGTACCAGCAGCAAAAATAACTACGCGCTTTTTTTCTAAATGTCTCATTGCACGACGTCTAATATATGGTTCTGCTACTTGACGCATTTCAATGGAGGTTTGAACGCGAGATTCAATCCCCAGGTGTTCTAAACTATCTTGAAGTGCTAATGAGTTCATGACCGTAGCAAGCATACCCATGTAATCAGCAGTTGCCCTGTCCATTCCCATCTCACTGCCTATTTTACCACGCCAAATATTACCGCCGCCAACAACAACGGCCACCTCAACACCAAGTTCAGCTATTTCCTTTACTTGACCAGCGATTGATTTAATAACGGATGGTTTAATACCGAAGCTTGATTCTCCAGCAAGTGCTTCCCCGCTTAGTTTTAGAACGACACGTTTGTACTTAGGACCGCTCATATGAACCTCCTTATTATGTATATTAATTATTAAAAAAAACTTTAAAAATAGGGAACACAATGTGTTCCCTATTCAAAACATATTTTGCGTACCATGCTTTCAAAACATTACTTTTTATTAATTTGGTTCATAACTTCTTCAGCGAAGTTGTCTTCACGCTTTTCGATACCTTCGCCTACTTCGTAACGAACGAATTCACGAACAGTTGCGCCTTTTGATTCAACAAACTGGCGAACTTTTTGGTCTGGGTTTTTAACGAAAGTTTGGTCAAGAAGACATACATCTTCGAAATACTTTCCAAGACGGCCTTCAACCATTTTTGCTACGATATTTTCTGGCTTTCCTTCGTTAAGTGCTTGTGTAGTTAACACTTGACGCTCACGTTCAACTTCTTCTTGAGAAACTTGGTCACGAGAAACATATAAAGGTCTTAGAGCAGCAATGTGCATTGAAACATCTTTCGCTGCATCCGCATCAGTAGTACCTTCAAGAACTGTTAATACACTAATACGTCCACCCATGTGAAGGTAAGCACCAAAAGAATCATTGTCAGTTTTTGATACTACTGTAAAGCGGCGAAGTGATAATTTTTCACCAATTTTAGCAATAGCTGCATTGATATAGTCTGCAACAGTCACACCATTGATAGTTTGAGCAGAAGCTTCTTCAACTGTTGCTGGCTTGTTAGCAAGCAAGTGAGCAGCTAATTCTTTTACAAGGGTTTGGAATGCTTCGTTCTTTGCAACGAAATCTGTTTCAGAGTTTACTTCTAAAATAACAGCATTGTTTCCTTCAGCAACAACATATGTTAAACCTTCTGCAGCAATGCGGTCGCCTTTTTTCGCAGCTGAAGCAATCCCTTTTTCACGTAAGAAGTCGATTGCTTTTTCCATATCACCATTTGTTTCTGTTAATGCTTTTTTACAATCCATCATGCCTGCGCCTGTTTTTTCGCGTAGTTCTTTTACCATTTGAGCAGTAACTGCCATTTTAAATTCCTCCTTAAACTATGTACTATAATACTATCTTAGCCATTCCAACTTAAGATAAACATTTCTTAAAAAAAGGTGATAAAGGGTCTCCCTCTTATCACCTTTGAATAAGTCGATATCTTACGCTTCTTGTGCTACTTCTTCACCTTGTTTAGCTTCAAGAATCGCATCCGCCATTTTACCAGTTAATAGTTTAACAGCGCGGATTGCATCATCGTTAGCTGGAATTACAACATCGATTTCATCCGGATCACAGTTAGTATCAACAATACCTACGATAGGAATGTTTAACTTTTTAGCTTCTGCTACTGCGATACGCTCTTTACGAGGATCGATAATGAAAAGTGCATCTGGAAGCTGTTTCATATCTTTAATTCCGCCTAAGAATTTTTCAAGGCGTTCTTGTTCTTTCTTTAATTGAACTACTTCTTTTTTAGGTAATACTTCGAAAGTACCGTCTTCTGACATTCTTTCAATATCTTTTAAGCGACCAATACGCTTTTGGATTGTTTCAAAGTTTGTTAAAGTACCACCCAACCAACGTTGGTTAACAAAGTACATACCTGAACGAGCTGCTTCTTCTTTAACAGAATCTTGAGCTTGTTTCTTAGTACCAACAAAAAGGATCGTTCCGCCGTTAGCAGCAAGATCTTTCACCCAGTTATAAGCTTCTTCAACTTTCTTAACTGTTTTTTGTAGGTCGATGATGTAGATACCGTTACGCTCTGTGAAGATATATTTCTTCATCTTAGGGTTCCAACGGCGAGTTTGGTGTCCGAAGTGTACACCAGCTTCAAGCAATTGCTTCATTGAAATTACTGACATGTTATTTTCCTCCTATGGTTTCGTTTTCCTCCGCTAGTCTCATTTTTAAACAGCAACTGTAACATTTACAGCACCGGCTGTTTAAATCAACAAGCGTGTGTAATAACACCGTTAAATAATATAGCATATGTCCAAATAACAATCAAGTTTTACTTTCAAAAAGGCTGTGATAAATTTGCCTGTTGATTTCCGCTCCACTAAGGAAAGCTTCTTCGAATAATCTCCGCAGGGACAGGCGGTCTCTGCCTGTCACGAGGCACTTCGCTTTCCGCGGGCGGTCCGGGGAGCCTCCCGCAGGAGTCTTCATGCCTTCCGCTCCAATCAACAAGGTGCATAATCAACAATTAGCTTTAACACAGCCTACAAAAAAATCCCCAGTTGGACTGGGGACTGCTGACATTGTCTAGCTCCAGCGCCTAGCCCCTCGAGGTCAGAAGCCAATCGCTTCGGAAGGCAAAAACCGCCTTCTGTCAGCGCTCGTCTTCTGCTTGTCGGGGCTGGGAAAAAATGAACTGCTTTTTTCCTTGAACCAGGCGCTTCCGCTTTTCGTCTTAGTTAGATCTTAGTTTATCAAGTTCTACTAGGAATTTGTCGTTTAGAACTTTGATATACGTTCCTTTCATACCTAAAGAACGAGATTCGATTACTCCAGCACTTTCAAGCTTTCTTAAAGCGTTAACGATAACGGAACGTGTAATACCAACACGATCTGCAATTTTTGAAGCTACTAGTAAGCCTTCATGGCCATTTAACTCTTCAAAAATATGTTCGATAGCTTCAAGTTCACTATATGATAATGAACTGATCGCCATTTGAACAACTGCCTTGCTTCTCGCTTCTTCTTCAATTTCTTCAGACTTTTCACGCAAAATTTCCATACCGACAACCGTTGCACCGTACTCAGCAAGAATAAGGTCATCATCATGGAACTTTTCTTGCAATCTTGCAAGAATTAATGTTCCAAGACGTTCACCGCCGCCAATAATTGGGACAATTGTTGTTAACCCCTCACGGAATAGATCTCTATTCTCAACTGGGAATGCGGTGTATTGGCTTTCCACATCAAGGTTTGAAGATGTCTCTTGAATATTAAAAAGACCATTTATATATTCTTCAGGAAATTGACGATCCTCTAACATCTTTTTCATACGGTCATTTTCGATTTGCTGATTAATAGCAAAGCCTAGTAGCTTACCACGGCGGCTGACAACGAAAATATTTGCTTCAATTACTTCACTTAGGGTCTCTGACATTTCCTTAAAGTTAACTGGTTTTCCTGCTGCTTTTTGTAATAATACATTAATTTTTCTCGTTTTTGTAAGTAAATCCATCTGTTTCTTCCTCCTAATTAACTGGAACCATTATTAAGTTTTATTGTTATATCATTACAAGATAAATTGGCTTAAATCTTTGTTTTTCGATATCGCTCCAAGTTTATCATCTACATATTGTGGAGTAATCGTAATCTTCTCCATTAAAATATCAGGTGCCTCAAACGACAAGTCTTCTAGTAGTTTTTCTAAAATGGTATGAAGTCTTCTAGCCCCAATATTATCTGTATTTTGATTCACTTCAAAAGCAACTTCAGCTATTCTACGAATAGCATCGTCAGAAAATTCAATTTGTATACCTTCTGTTTCTAATAATGCTTGATATTGTTTAATTAAAGCATTATCAGGTTCAATTAAAATCCTAAAGAAATCATCAACGGTTAACTTCGTTAATTCAACTCGAATCGGTAACCGCCCCTGTAATTCCGGGATTAAATCTGATGGTTTTGACATATGAAAAGCACCAGCAGCAATAAATAAAATATAATCGGTTCTAATTGATCCATATTTCGTAACAATTGTTGAACCTTCAACGATTGGTAAAATATCTCGCTGTACACCTTCACGAGACACATCTGCAGAAGAACCGCCTGAATTTCTGCTCGCTATTTTATCGATTTCATCGATAAAGATGATACCTGTTTGTTCAGCACGGTAAACTGCTTCCGTAGTGACCTCATCCATATCAATCAATCTTGCAGCTTCTTCATTCGTTAATACTTTCCTCGCCTCACGGACTGTTAATTTTCTTTTCTTCCGTTTTTTCGGCATAAAGCTGCTTAGTGCGTCTTGCATATTCATACCCATTTGTTCCATCCCAGATCCTTGAAGCATATCAAACATGGATGGTGTTTGTTCTTCAACTTCTACTGTCACGATTTCTTCTTCTAATTGACCAAGTGCTAGTTTTTCCCTAACAATTTTACGTTTTTCCGTTACTGAGTAATCCTCTTGATGGGTATCCTGCTCAGGAGTGGTATTGCCGCCGCCAAATAACATTTCAAGCGGGTTTTTATAATTTTGCGCTTTTTTTGCTGATGGTACTAGTAAGTCAACCAGCCTGGCATTTGCATTTTCCTCAGCACGTTCCTTCACAGCTAACATTCTGTCCTCTTTAACCAAACGGACAGATGTTTCAACAAGATCCCGGACCATAGATTCAACATCTCGTCCAACATAGCCGACTTCTGTAAATTTCGTAGCTTCTACTTTAACGAATGGCGCACCAACCAGCTTTGCAATTCTGCGGGCAATTTCTGTTTTACCAACACCCGTTGGACCTATCATTAAAATATTTTTAGGAATAATTTCTTCGCGGAGTTGTTCATTTAACAACCCACGTCTATATCGATTTCTCAGCGCAACCGCGACTGCTTTTTTTGCGTCCTTCTGACCTATTATATATTGATCAAGTCTCTCAACAATTTGACGCGGTGTTAGGTTATCTGTTTTAGCCATTGTAGGTTCCCTCCCGTTAGAGCTCTTCCACGATAATGTTGTGGTTTGTATATACACAAATTTCAGCCGCTATTTCTAAAGAAGCCTTTGCAATTTCTTTTGCAGTAAGATGGTCACCTGCATATTTCTTTAGAGAACGTCCAGCTGCAAGCGCATAATTCCCACCTGAACCGATTGCTAGAATTCCATCATCAGGCTCAATTACTTCTCCTGTTCCTGATACAAGGAGTAAATCTTCTTTATTCATGACGATTAACATTGCTTCTAGCTTTCTAAGTACCTTATCACTTCTCCACTGTTTAGCAAGTTCAACAGCAGCTCGTTGGAGGTTGCCATTATATTCTTCTAATTTGCCTTCAAACATTTCAAAAAGAGTGAAAGCATCAGCTACAGAACCGGCAAAACCAGCTAATACTCTTCCATTAAATATCTTTCTCACCTTTTTTGCTGTGTGCTTCATCACTACTGCATTACCAAAGGTGACTTGACCATCACCCGACATAGAACATTGACCGTTATGATGGATTGCAAATATCGTCGTGGCATGAAATTCGTTCATCATTTCTCCTCCTCTTGCATTTTAAACTAGCAAATCTATGTAACAAGAGATTGTCTTAAGCAGACAAGTGCATTACACTAGAATAGTATGAAAACTTTATTCATTTATTCCCTTTTATGTATGGGCATATACGTTTCAATTGATTCCATTCAATCCTCACTTGTTCACCCATGAACAAAAGGAAATTACGCTGAGCATATTGGGGTTGTCCAATTGTATATTGTGATTAAGTTTGCTCCAATTGTAAATGGCTGCTACCTAACGTTAATAAAACAGTCACATTTATTAATATGTCAACCTCACAAAGGCTACTAAAGCGTAACACACTTCTTAATCCCTTGCAATAAATTTTACAAAACTTTCACAAAGTTCTGAATTGTTTCTAACGCTCTGTTTGCATGCTGCATATTTCGTTCCTGTTTTCCCTTGATTTTTTCAGGTAAATCTGGAAATAGTCCAAAATTAGCATTCATCGGCTGGAAATTCTTTGCATTAGCTGTAGTAATATATCGTGCCATGCTTCCAATTGCTGTTTCTACAGGAAACTCTACAGGTTCATTTCCCAAAGCTAATCTAGCCGCATTTATTCCAGCAGCTAGTCCACTTGCAGCCGATTCTACATATCCTTCTACACCTGTCATCTGCCCTGCAAAAAACAGATTTTCACGTTCCCTAAATTGATAGGAAGCTTTAAGTACCTTTGGTGAATTGATAAAAGTATTACGGTGCATAACCCCGTAACGAACAATTTCTGCATTTTCAAGCCCTGGAATTAACTGAATTACCTCTTTTTGCGGACCCCATTTTAAATGAGTTTGGAAACCTACAATATTATAAAGGGTTCCTGCGGCATCGTCTTGACGTAATTGTACAACAGCATAAGGTCTTTTCCCTGTTTTTGGATCTTCTAAACCAACTGGCTTTAGCGGCCCAAATAACATGGTTTTCTTTCCTCTTTGTGCCATAACTTCGATTGGCATACAGCCTTCAAAAAAGATTTCCTTTTCAAATTCTTTTAAAGGAACTGTTTCTGCTGCAACCAGCGCTTCATAAAAGGTGTTGAACTCTTCTTCCGTCATTGGACAGTTTAGATAGGCAGCTTCACCTTTATCATATCGTGATTTTAAATAAACCTTATCCATATTAATGCTGTCTTTTTCAAGGATTGGTGCTGCGGCATCATAAAAATAAAGGTAATCCTCACCGGTTAATGATTTTAGTTGTGCTGATAATTCCGGACTCGTTAATGGACCTGTTGCTATTATCGTTATTCCCTCAGGAATTTCTGTTACTTCTTCATTGATTACCGTAACATTTTCATGATTTCTTACCATTTCTGTTACTTTAGCTGCAAACTCATGACGATCTACTGCCAAGGCACCTCCTGCAGGGACAGAGCATGCATCCGCAGCAGCAATGATAACGGAATCAAGCAATCTCATTTCTTCCTTTAAAACACCGACTGCATTTGTTAAGGTATTTGCCCTTAAGGAATTACTGCAAACCAGCTCCGCGAACTTATCGGTATGGTGAGCAGGTGTTTGTTTAACTGGTCTCATTTCATAAAGGCGGACTTTAACACCACGTTTAGCAATCTGCCACGCGGCTTCACTTCCAGCCAAACCAGCACCAATTACATTTATTGTTACATCGTTCATGTGTTTACCTCCTGATTTTCAAAGCTTGAGCACCATGAATCAAGCTTTACTTCTTTACTATGATTACTTTTCCCTCTTTTTAGTCCATCTTGCATTGTACTATACGAATCAAAAACAAAAAAGTTTTATGTTTCGAATAAAAAGCGGAAGCGCCTTGACCAGGGGCGACAGGCATAAGACGAGCCGGCATGAAGGTTGCGCTCTTTAACCTTCTTGACTGATCGGCTTATGACCCCGAGCCCCTATGCGCTGGAGCTAGATTAGAAAAGATGAAAAGAGTGAGCCTATGCTCACCCTTAACTTTGTGGTTCTTCCTTGTAATCACACTTTGTACATTGAACTTGAACACCTTTTTTCAATTTCTTTTCTACAAGTGGACCTTCACATTTAGGACAAGGTCTTGGTAATGGTTTATCCCAAGAGATAAAATCACATTCTGGAAACCGATCACAGCCGTAAAAAATCCTTTTTTTCTTGCTTTTACGCTCAATGATATTACCTTGTTTACAGTTTGGACAGGTAACTCCGATTTCTTTAACGATGGCTTTCGTATTTCGGCAATCAGGGAAATTACTGCACGCCATAAATTTACCGTATCTGCCCATTTTAAACACCATTGGATTTGAGCATAACTCACAATCCTCACCAGCCGGTTCATCTTTAATCTCGACAGACTGCATTTCCTTTTCGGCTATTTCCAAATGTTTTTCAAATTGCTGATAAAAACCATCAATGATTTCAACCCATCGTACTTTACCATCCTCAACATTGTCTAAATCCTGCTCCATTTTGGCGGTAAAGTCAACATTGATAATATCCGGGAAGAATTCTAGAATTAATTCATCTACAATTTCACCTAACTCAGTAGGTACAAATCTTTTATTATCAAGTGCGACATACCCTCGCTTTTGGATTGTATCTAAGGTTGGTGCATAGGTAGATGGACGTCCAATACCTAGTTCCTCAAGGGTTTTAACCAATCTAGCCTCTGTGTACCTAGGCGGCGGCTGCGTAAAATGTTGTTTTGGTTCAATATCCTTCTTAAAAACAACATCGCCTTCTTGTAAGTTTGGTAGCATTTTGTCCCGTTCCTCAACTTGATCATCTGAGCCTTCCACATATAGCTTCATAAATCCTGGAAACTTGATTTTTGAACCATTAGCACGGAAAAGGACATTACCATTTTGTAAGTCGACACTCATGGTATCCATTACAGCCTGAGCCATTTGACTGGCTAAAAATCGCTCCCAAATTAACTTATACAAACGAAATTGGTCTCTAGATAAAAATTGCTTTAAACTGTTTGGATCTCGCAGGGTGCTTGTCGGGCGAATGGCTTCGTGAGCATCTTGTGCATTCGATTGTTTTTTCTCTTTTCTTTGTTCTTCTTTTAAGTATTCCTCGCCATATTCATTGCGAATATAATCTGCGGCCTCTTTTTGGGCACTTTCAGATATCCTGGTTGAGTCTGTTCTCATATAGGTGATAAGACCAACTGTTCCAGCTGAGCCAAGTTCAATTCCCTCGTATAACTGCTGTGCCAGCATCATTGTTTTCTTAGCACGAAAATTAAGTTTCCTTGCCGCTTCCTGCTGGAGCGAAGAGGTGATAAATGGAGGTGAAGGATTTCGTTTACGCTCTTTTTTAGTTACCGAAACCACTTTGAATTTATCGCCTTCCATTTGTTTTAAAATTTCTTCTACATCCTGTTCTGATTTCAGTTCTGTCTTTTCCTTGTTAGCAAGGGAGAAATAAAGAGCACTAAAATGATCTTTCCCCTTAACCAACTCTCCTTCAATCGTCCAATACTCTTCAGGAATAAATGCTTTTATTTCCTTCTCTCGTTCGATGATTAAGCGGACTGCAGTAGATTGAACTCGTCCTGCACTTAACCCTTTTTTGACTTTTTTCCAAAGAAGCGGGCTTATGTTATAACCAACAAGACGATCTAAAATCCTTCTTGCTTGCTGGGCATCCACTAAATCCATATTGATCGGGCGTGGGTGCTTGAAAGACTCTTTAATTGCTTCCTTTGTTATCTCATTGAATACAACGCGGCAGTCCGAATTAATATCTACATCCAAGCTATGTGCCAAGTGCCATGCAATAGCTTCTCCTTCACGATCCGGGTCAGCCGCGAGAAAAACTTTCTTTGCTTTTTTAGCTGCTGTCTTTAATTCCTTTAATACCGGGCCTTTACCGCGAATCGTAATGTATTTGGGTTCATAACTGTTTTCAACATTTACACCCATTTGACTTCTAGGCAAATCACGTACGTGCCCCATGGATGCTTTTACTTTATATTTATTTCCTAAATAGCGTTCAATTGTTTTCGCTTTTGCAGGTGACTCTACAATTACAAGAAACTCTGACATGCAAATAATCCTCCTCAAGGGGATATAAGAAATGTGAAAGCAATCTGAAAATGACCAGACCTGCTTACAATTTGAGAAGTTTTCCTAAATTCCAAATTTCTCAATTCGGACCTGTGAAAATACTTTACAAAAATGACTTATCCCTAAATTTATCCTTTTATATAATTATTCCTAAGAAAAGTGGATAGTGTATCTTCATGAATACCTCTTATTTTTAATCAAATAACTATTGATGTCAATGATATCGAAACCGTTTACAACTAGTTAATGATAATAATACGCCAAAATATTCCTATTTACACATTCTTTTTTTCGAATATCTGTTGGAAAATGTATAACATATTAGAAATAATTTCAAGCTTTTTTAGCATCATTCTCCAAGAATAGGGAAAAAACCTGCAAAAAACAAATAATTCATAAAATATAGTTTTAGACAATAAATGTTATATCCGAAGTTCTTCTAAAATATCCTTGCTGCTCATTACTAGCTTTGCACCTTGCTTGATAAGGTCATTTGTACCTAGTGAATTTTGATTAAATATACTTCCTGGCAGTGAAAAAACCTCACGTCCTTCATTTACGGCATAGTTAGCTGTAATGAGAGATCCGCTTTTTCGTTTTGCTTCTATTATAAATGTCCCATTTGATAACCCACTGATGATTCGATTGCGTGCTGGAAAATGCCACCGCAGTGGTTTCGTATCTGGCGGATACTCGGAAATGACCAGCTGTGAATTCATCATTTCATTTGCTAATCCAGCATTCTCCTTTGGATAGATATGATACAACCCTCCTGCAATAACTGCAATGGTTTTGCCTCCATATTTCATTGCATACTCATGTGCAAGTGTATCTATACCACTCGCTAATCCACTGACAATGACCACTCCCTTTTCCACTAATGGAGGGAACATTAAACAGATAGCATTCTTGCCATACGGAGTTGCTTGCCGCGAACCCACCACCGCCAGCTTGGGCTGTATCTCAAGCAAAGAAAGATCGCCTTTTACAAATAATACCCATGGCGGCTGATATATTTCTTTTAACAAACTGGGATAATTTTGATCAAAAATCGTTATAACCTTAATGCCGTTCTTTTCATATTGCTCAATTTGTTGGGAAATATTTTCAAATTTAATGGATGTAAAGGAAGGTATGTTTTTTGTGATGGTGTTGGTTGAAGAAGGGAATAAATTATATTGGCAGAATCGTGATTCATTATGTATATTCGATTGAAGGGTTGGGTCTTTTTTCATAATTTGCAAAACTGTATTCCAGGACATTCCTGAATGGTGGAGCAAAGCTATAAGTCGTTCTCTGAAATCATCCATCTATAATCCTCCATTATTAAAAGATTAAGCTGTTTTAAATTTGTCTGTTGATTTGCGCTACAGGCACTTCGCGCACCTTAGGGCGGTCCGGGGAGCCTCCTCGGCGCTGAAGCGCCTGTGGGGTCTCCCCTGCCCCGTCCTCCCGCAGGAGTCTTCGTGCCTTCCGCGCAAATCAACAGAGTGCAAACAATCTGCCTCTAACTTTAACACACAGTAAAAGAATAAATAAGAAATAGTCCCTCTGCAAAAAGGGACTATTTCTACTATTTTAGTGTGTTTTACACTTATCGTATATGCCTTGTTCTTTTAAAACTTCAATTAACGTTTCACCCATAACAGATGGTGTGTCCGCCACTTTAATTCCGCATTCGTTCATAACACGGATTTTTTCATCAGCGGTTCCTTTACCACCTGAAATAATCGCACCAGCATGGCCCATGCGCTTTCCTGGAGGAGCAGTACGCCCGCCGATAAATCCAACAACTGGTTTAGTCATATTTGCTTTAACCCATTCTGCTGCTTCTTCTTCAGCAGTACCGCCGATTTCACCTATCATGATAACAGCGTATGTTTCTGGATCTTCATTAAATGCTTTTAAAACATCGATGAAGTTTGTACCATTCACAGGGTCTCCGCCAATTCCAACAGCAGTAGTTTGACCAATTCCTGCTTGTGTTAACTGGTGAACAGCTTCATAAGTTAGTGTTCCAGAACGAGAAACAACCCCAACATGACCTTTTGTATGAATGTAACCAGGCATAATCCCAATTTTACATTCATCAGCTGTAATAACACCTGGGCAGTTTGGACCAACTAAGCGGGTCTTCTTGCCTTCCATATAACGCTTTACTTTCACCATATCCAATACTGGAATATGTTCAGTAATACAAATAGCAAGTTCTAACTCCGCGTCAACCGCTTCGATAATGGCGTCAGCTGCAAATGGAGCTGGAACATAAATAACAGATGCAGTAGCCCCTGTAGCAGCAACAGCTTCACTCACTGTATTAAATACCGGTACACCTTCAACTTCCATGCCGCCTTTACCAGGAGTGGTTCCAGCAACAATTTGTGTTCCGTATTCTAACATTTGTTTTGTATGAAAAAGGGCGGTTGAACCTGTAATCCCTTGAACAATTACCTTCGTATCTTTATTAATAAAAACGCTCACGTTAATTCCCCTTTCTTTCGATCCTATTTCACAAGTGAAACGATTTTTTGTGCTCCGTCAGCCATTGATTCTGCAGGAGTGATGGCTAAACCAGACTCAGCAAGAATTTTCTTACCTAAATCAACGTTTGTTCCCTCAAGTCTAACAACAAGAGGTACGCTTAGTTGAACCTGCTTAGCAGCCTCGACTACACCCTCAGCAATGACATCACATTTCATGATTCCGCCAAAGATATTTACAAAAATACCTTTTACGTTTGGATCAGAAAGGATAATTTTGAATGCTTCTGTAACCTTCTCAGCTGTAGCGCCGCCCCCAACATCAAGGAAGTTCGCTGGGTCTCCGCCATAATGCTTAACAATATCCATTGTTGCCATAGCAAGTCCGGCACCATTTACCATACAGCCGATATTTCCATCTAAAGAAATATAGCTTAAATCATATTTAGAAGCTTCGATTTCCTTTGGATCTTCTTCCTCAAGATCACGGTAAGCAAGCACGTCTTTTTGACGATATAAAGCATTTGAATCAAAGTTTAACTTTGCATCCAACGCCATTACTTTTCCATCACCTGTTACAACCAATGGGTTGATTTCAGCAATCGAGCAATCCTTTTCGATGTAAGCACTGTATAAGCCCATCATAAATTTAACAGCTTGGTTAACAAGCTCTTTTGGAATGTTGATATTGAATGCGATTCGGCGGGCTTGATAAGGCATTAAGCCAAGAACCGGATCAATTTCCTCTTTGAAGATTTTCTCCGGAGTTTTTTCAGCCACCTCTTCAATTTCTGTTCCGCCTTCTTCAGAAGCCATAAGTACAACTCTTGAAGTAGCACGATCTAACACAAGGCCAACGTAGTATTCTTTTTTGATGTCGCAGCCTTCTTCAATTAATAGACGCTTAACTTCTTTACCTTCAGGACCTGTTTGGTGTGTAACCAATGTTTTCCCTAGGATTTCACTAGCGTATGTACGTACTTCATCAAGGTTTTTAGCAACTTTAACCCCGCCGGCTTTACCCCGGCCGCCAGCATGGATTTGCGCCTTTACTACACACACTTGTGTGCCTAATTCTTTTGCAGCTTCAACAGCTTCTTCAACTGTGAATGCCACTTTACCATTAGGAACACTTACCCCGTATTTTCTGAGGATTTCTTTCCCCTGATACTCATGGATATTCATTTCCCATCCTCCTATCAAACTCTTCAAAAAATTGACTCCGTTTTCATTTTATAGAATGACTGAAACCTTGTCCACAGTTATGCACAAAAAAATTATATTCCTCATAATATTATGAATTGTTAAACCTTGTAATTAAAGCGCTTTCATAAATAATCAACCCAAATAATGACAACTAAATATTTTCTAACAATAACAAAACAAGCCAGTTCTGCTTGTTTTGTTATTCATTCAACAGCCATTCTTTTACTGGTGCAAAGCTCTTTCGATGGTATGGTGTAATGCCATGCATTTGTATAGCCTGTATATGTTCCCTTGTGCCATACCCCATATTTTGCTGAAAACCATATTCAGGGTATTGCGCTGCTAATTCAGTCATCAGCCGGTCTCTTGCAACTTTTGCTACGATGGAAGCTGCAGCGATAGAGACACTCTTTGCATCTCCCTTAATGATAGACTCTACTACAAAAGGTGTTTCCAGCTTCATCGCATCAATCAGCAAAACGTCTGGATTGGGGTCTAAAGAAGCAATTGCAGCCATCATCGCCTTTTTGGTGGCTTCATAGATATTAATGCTATCAATTTCTCCAGCATCAATTTCCGCTACACTAACTGCTAATGCTTCTCTTTTGATGATTTCATCATATTCCATGCGCTTTTTTTCTGAAATCTTTTTTGAATCATCAATACCCGGCAAGAAAAAATCATCAGGCAAAATTACTGCTGCGGCCACTACCGGTCCAGCAAGCGGCCCCCTGCCAACTTCATCTACACCAGCTATATATTTATAGCCTTGCGCCCGCCATTTGTTTTCGTAAAGGTTCATTTCATTAAACTTTTCTTGCAGCTGTTTTTCCTGTTCCATTCTCTTTTGCCATCTATGTATTAATAGTTGAACCCCTTTACGTTCATCCTTCTGAATTCTTTTAAAAAAAGGGTCACTCTCAGCCGATATGTTATTCAGCTGTTGTTCTATTTCTGCTATTGTTACTAGTTTCATTTTCTTCACCCGATGTAAATCATACCTTTCCCTGCGATTATTTACAATGACCAAAAATAAACAAAAAAACCCTCCATGTGCGAGAGTTTCTTTGATGTTTACTTATTTTCAGTTTTTTCGGCTATATCTCTTGGTCTTTCAAATGTCAGTGGTCCAAATTTCTCAGACCTAATTTCCCTTATCACTAGTTCGGATACCTTATCATAATCCACGATTCCGCCTGCTCCGAGACAGCCTCTAAGCTCTCCAATTTGGTCAAACATTTCGACCACATTTTCGGGGACAGAATCCAGCTTATAACGTTCCTTAAGTCTCTCTGGATAATTCTCTTCCAAAAACTTAAGTGAAAAAACAACAAGGTCCTGCAAATTTAGCAGAGTGTCTTTTATAGCACCCGTCACAGCCAGCTTCTTACCAACCTGTTGGTCTTCAAACTTCGGCCATAGAATTCCCGGAGTATCTAATAACTCTAGCTCTTTGCCAACTTTAATCCACTGCTGAGCTTTTGTTACTCCTGGCATATTCCCTGTCTTTGCGATATTTTTCTTTGCGAGCCGATTAATTAATGTTGATTTTCCGGCATTAGGAATTCCAACAATCATAGCACGGATAGCTCTTGGGTTCACTACACCCTTTGCTCTTAAACGATCAAACTTTTCCTTTAAGATTTCATGGGATGCCTTTACAATATCCTTCATACCCTCTCCAGCTTGAGAATTAATGGCTATTGCTTTTATTCCTCTTGCTGCAAAATAGGCAATCCATTGTTTCGTAATTGCTTTATCTGCCAGATCCGCTTTATTTAAGAGGACTAGTCTGGGTTTATGCTGAATAATTTCATCAATCATCGGATTGCGGGATGAATAAGGTATTCTTGCATCCACTAATTCATAGATAATATCTACTAGTTTTAGTTTTTCCGTGACCTCTCTTCGAGCTTTTGCCATATGGCCTGGAAACCATTGGATTGTCAAAGCAGTCACCTCCTACGTCTATTTCACGATGTGTGCATCTTTTAATGGCCAGTATACAATACTTGTCTTCCCAATTATTTTGTCCAATGGGATGGTTCCAATATGCCTGCTGTCTTTGCTAAAACGACGATTGTCACCCATTACGAACAATTCACCTTCTGGCACTGTTTGGGTGCCTACAGGTGTTTCTTCCAGTGTAAAAGGATCCGTTAGCGGTCCTTCTACCTTTTTCTTGTATTCATCCAAATATGGTTCTTCATATGCCTTACCATTTACGTATAAGGTATCATCCTTATATTCGATACGATCTCCTGGAAGTCCAATTACTCTTTTAATGTAATCTTTCTGTTCAGGCGCGTGGAAGACGATAATATCAAAACGTTTTGGCTCACCTATATTATAGCTTAGCTTATTAACTATCATACGGTCTTGGTGCTGCAGAGTGGGCATCATCGACAGCCCGTCTACTACAATTGGTGCAAAAAGAAAGTAACGAATGACAGCTGCCAGTGCAACAGCAATTAATAATGCCTTCGTCCATTCCCAAAGTTCATTTTTCTTTTTTATCATGTCTTTTTCCCCGCCAATCACAAAAAAAATGTCTGCTATTATCTTATTTTACAAAAAAATTGTATATTAAACACGTTGGGGCCACACTTTTAATCAAACTTTAATATAAATATTCTTACACGGATACAATATGATATGTACGAAAAAAGAGCTTGCAAAGCAAGCTCTTTCTTTTATTATCGAATTTCTTTAATACGAGCTTTTTTACCACGCAGCTTACGTAAGTAGTATAGCTTAGCACGGCGAACTTTACCGCGGCGCAATACTTCAAGCTTCGCAATTTTAGGTGTGTGTACAGGGAAAGTACGCTCAACGCCTACTCCGTAAGAAACCTTACGAACTGTGAAAGTTTCGCTAATTCCACCACCACGACGCTTAATCACTACACCTTCGAATAACTGAATACGCTCGCGAGTACCCTCGACAACTTTAACGTGTACACGTACAGTATCACCAGGACGGAACGCAGGCAGATCAGAACGAAGTTGTTCTTTTGTGATTTCTTCAATCAATTTTTGCATCGTTTTCAACTCCTTCCAACAGACGCTCATGCACATCTACTATCCTTTTCCATTGCAGCGGAACATCTTTATAAGACTCTACTGAATAAGCTATTCAGCTCAAGTCACAAGAAGTATCATAACATAAAAGACAACTCTATGCAATAACTACTCGTATTCTTTTTTTATTTCATTTAGCCATTTTTCCTGGTCTTTGGTTAGTTCTATTTTTTCTAATAAGTCAGGTCTTCTAAGGAATGTTCGTCGTAAAGCTTCTTTGTTCCGCCACTCTTCGATTAATTTATGATTACCTTGCAGGAGGACCTCTGGAACCTTCATTCCGCGAAAATCAGATGGCCTTGTATAGTGAGGGTGCTCTAGGAGCCCCGTACTAAATGAATCTTTCATATGTGATTCTTGATTTCCTAAGACCTCTGGTAATAAACGAACAACACTATCTATCACTACCATCGCTCCAAGCTCTCCGCCGGTTAATACATAATCACCAATTGATATTTCGTCTGTTACAACATGTTCCCTAATTCTTTCATCATAGCCCTCATAATGGCCGCATACGAAAATAAGATGTTCTTCTTTCGCTAATTCTTCTGCTGTTTTTTGGTCATAACGTTTTCCTTGAGGACAAAGTAGTATCACTCTAGTTTTATTACTTTCGGCCTGTTCCTTTAATGCTGAAACCGCATCGAATAACGGCTGCGGCTTTAAGACCATTCCCGCTCCTCCCCCATAGGGATAGTCGTCAACAGTCTGATGCTTATTATCAGCATAGTCCCGGAAATTGACAACATTGTATTGTACAGCAGATTTTTCAGCCGCCTTATGTAAAATGGAATGCCCCAATACACCTGTAAACATTTCAGGAAATAACGTTAGTACGTCTATCTTCATCATGACAGCAGACCTTCCATTGGTTCGATTAAGATAACCTTTTCTTTAACATCCACTTTTTTCACAACATCTTCAATATAAGGGATCAATATTTCCTTGCCGGCAGGAGATTTAATTACCCATACATCATTTGCGCCGGGGGATAGAATCTCGGTTACTTTACCGATTTCCTCACCGCTGGTTGTAGCCACGAGGCACCCAATAATCTCATGGTAATAATATTCATCTTTATCAAGATTACCCAGCTGTGTTTCTGGAACCTTAAGGATTCCATCCCTAAACTTTTCAACCTCGTTGATATTTTCAAACCCTTCAAATGTAAGAAGATTAAAATTTTTGTGGGTACGATGGGTTTTGACTGTTAATTCAATCGGCTTATTTGATCCTGGCATAAATAAATACAATGTATTCCCCACTTTGTATCGCTGCTCCGGGAAATCCGTTTTAGAAATAACCCTGACCTCACCTCTAATTCCGTGTGTATTGACGATTTTGCCAACATTAAACCATTTTTCCATTCTACTTGTCACCTCTATCTTATTTCCTCAATAATACCGTTTTTTATTATGATTGTACGCTGCCCTGTTACTTCATCCCAATTGTCGCCAATATTTACTTCAACTAGGGCTTGCACTTCTTTTTCTTTTAATTCACTGCCTAATGGTAGCATATGTAGTTGTTCGATTTGAAACTCATAAAGCTTTTCTTTATCATGGCGTTTTTTCAGTTCTTTTTCAAAATGAGTTTTAAGCGTGCTTGCTTGATATTTTTTCGTCTTTTCTAATTTTTTCAACTCAAATTGAAGTTGCTCATATTCTTTTTGCATCTGCAGCTTGCCTGCAAAATATTTTTCAAGCAGCTTTTGTTTGCTTTGTTCCGTTAAGATTTGCTTTACGATAACAGTTTGAATAAGTTGCATAATTGCTTCCTCCTTCAGCTTCTGTTTTCATTTGTCCAGCTTCAGCGCCTAGGGGCTCGGGTCATAAGCCCCTGGGCAAGGCGCTTCCGCTTTTCATGATAGCAAAAAAGGGAGGAATTTTATTCCTCCCTTTCTCTAGATGCAAAAAGCTATTCACCAATTTCTAGAAAAATTTTCTTTTGTTGTGAAGATCCTGCTGCATATACAACAGTCCTAATGGCCTTTGCAACACGCCCTTGCTTGCCAATTACCTTTCCCATGTCCGTCTTATTGACAGTAAGGTAATAAGTGATTCGCTGATCCTCTTCGTTGACATTCACACGAACGTCTTCTGGAAAATCAACAAGGGGCTTAACAATACTTTCAATTAATTGCTTCATAGCAATTACTTGCTTAACTTAGCATTATGGAATTTTTCCATGATGCCTTGGTTTGAGAAAAGGTTACGAACTGTATCAGATGGTTTCGCACCATCTTGTAACCACTTAAGAGCTAATTCTTCGTTGATTTGAATTGCAGCTGGCTGAGCTACTGGATTGTAAGTTCCGATAACTTCAATGTAACGTCCGTCACGAGGAGAACGAGAATCTGCTGCTACGATACGATAGAAAGGAGTCTTTTTAGCTCCCATACGCTTTAAACGAATTTTTACTGCCATTTTAAATAAGCACCTCCGAATAGTTTCACACAAGATAGTATATTATCAACTTTTAAATCATTTGTAAAGTGTTTTTTCTTTACAGTATTATTTCCAATTTCAGACAGATATAAACAACCTAAAAAGGTTTGAACGGAAATTTAAATCCGCCTTTTTTCTTGCCTTTTTGCTGCATTCCTGTCATTTGCTTCATCATCTTTTTCATATCTTCAAACTGCTTTAATAAACGGTTTACTTCCGGAACAGTTCTGCCGCTTCCTTTGGCAATCCTTCTTTTGCGGTTTGAATTTAAAATTTCTGGATGAGTCTTTTCTTCTGTGGTCATGGATCGAATGATGGCTTCCACGTGTGCAATTTGCTTCTCTTCGATTTGAATATTATTCAGACCTTTAATTTTGTTTGCACCAGGCATCATCTTTAATAATTCATCAAGTGGTCCTAAATTACGGACTTGTCCGAGCTGCTCCAAAAAGTCATCAAGCGTAAAAGATGCCGTCCGCATTTTCTGTTCAAGCTCTTTTGCCTTTGCTTCATCGACATTTGCCTGTGCCTTTTCAATAAGGGTAAGCACGTCACCCATGCCAAGAATCCTAGAAGCCATCCGTTCAGGATGAAACGGCTCAATCGCATCCATTTTCTCCCCAAGACCGACAAACTTAATAGGTGTTTGTGTTACAGCACGAATGGACAGCGCAGCTCCACCGCGTGTGTCACCGTCAAGCTTCGTTAAGACAACCCCAGTCAAACCAAGCTGTTCATTAAAGCTTTGCGCCACATTAACAGCGTCTTGACCTGTCATTGCATCAACAACGAGAAAGATTTCATCTGGTTTGGTAAGCTCTTTAATGTCCTTCAGCTCACCCATTAGGTTTTCATCGACATGTAATCGACCAGCTGTATCGATTAAAACATAGTCATGATGTTCTTCTTTCGCCTGCGCAATGGCTTGTTTGGCAATTTCCACTGGGCTTACTTGATCACCGAGGGAGAATACAGGCATATCTAATTGTTTTCCAAGGGTTTGAAGCTGCTTAATGGCAGCAGGACGATAAATATCAGCTGCTACCAGCATCGGCTTACGGTTATACTTCTTACGAAGCAGGTTGGCAAGCTTACCTGTCGTAGTCGTTTTACCAGCACCCTGTAATCCAACCATCATAATCACAGTAGGAGGACGATTAGAAGCAGCAATTTTGCTTTGCTCGCCGCCCATTAATTCTGTCAATTCTTCATTAACAATTTTAATAATCTGCTGCCCAGGGGTTAAGCTTTTTAGGACTTCTTGTCCTACTGCACGTTCGCTGACTTTTTTAACAAAATCTTTAACGACCTTAAAATTAACGTCAGCCTCGAGTAGTGCCAGACGGACTTCACGCATCATTTCTTTTACATCCGCTTCCGTTACCTTGCCTTTTCCACGGATTTTTTGAATCGTATTCTGCAGTCGGTCGGCTAATCCTTCAAATGCCATTCATGCCGCCTCCTAATCTAATTTCTCAAGCTCGGCAACCACTTCCAGCATTGCCTGCTTTGATGGGTGTTCTTCATTTAGCAATTCTTTTAGATGCTTTAACAGCTTGCTGCGCTCTTGAAATTTCTGAAATAGTAATAGCTTTTCTTCATACTCCTCAAGCATAGCTTCCGTACGTTTGATATTATCATATACAGCCTGACGGCTTACATCGTACTCTTCAGCGATTTCTCCAAGTGAGTAATCATCTAAATAATAGAGAGACATATAGCTTTGCTGCTTTGGTGTTAACAACGAATAATAGAAATCATAAAGATAATTAATCCGCGTTGTTTTTTCAAGCATGCATATCCCCCCTTGTTAAGTGAAAAGCCTTTACAAATTGTAGTTTACACAGTCATTCCAAGTCTGTCAAGAAAATATCTTTACATCAATTTACAGCATTATCCACTTGATCAGCGAATAACCCATAAACATATTGCTCTGCGTTAAATTCCTGAAGATCGTCCATTTTTTCACCAAGACCGACGTATTTTACTGGAATTTTCAATTCATTCCGAATCGCCAAAACAATACCGCCTTTTGCTGTACCGTCTAATTTGGAAAGAACGATCCCGCTTACATTCGTTACCTCTTTAAACGTCTTTGCCTGAATAAGTGCGTTTTGACCTGTAGTTGCATCTAGAACAAGCAGGACTTCATGCGGTGCACCAGGTACCTCTCGCTCGATTACCCGTTTTACCTTCTCAAGCTCTTTCATTAAATTGACTTTATTTTGTAAGCGTCCGGCAGTATCGCAAATCAAAATGTCTACTTTCCGGGATTTAGCAGCCTTAATCGCATCGTACATAACAGCTGCTGGGTCAGAGCCTTCTGCCTGTTTAATCACGTCTACTCCGACTCTTTCTCCCCACACTTCTAACTGTTCAATCGCACCAGCACGGAAAGTGTCACCTGCTGCTAATAAAACAGATTTCCCTTCACTTTTAAACTTATGACCAAGTTTCCCGATGGTGGTTGTTTTTCCCACGCCGTTAACACCGACAAATAAAATAACTGTAAGCCCATCCTCTTGAATATTCAACTTAGAAGATTGTTCCTCACCCGCATTATAAATATCGACTAACTTCTCGGAAATAACACTTTGAACTTCCTGTGGATCCTGGATATTTCGACGTTTAACTTCCATCTTCAACTCTTCGATTAGCTTCATAACCGTATCAAAGCCTACATCTGCCTGTATTAAGATTTCTTCTAATTCTTCAAAGAAATCTTCGTCTACTTTGCGGTATCTCGCTACAAGATCATTTACCTTACCAGAAAAGTTATTTCTCGTCTTTGAGAGGCCGTCTTTAAATTTTTCCGTTACCGACTCTGTTTGTTTCGTGATTTTCTCTTTTAATTTTTTAAAAAAACTCATTCTTCTTCACTTCCTATGATTAAGTTTCAACAAGCTCCTTTGTATCCTCGAGCCGGACAGAAACGAGCTTTGAGACACCAGATTCCTGCATGGTTACACCGTATAAAACATCCGCTTCTTCCATCGTGCCTTTTCTGTGAGTGATAACAATAAACTGTGTTTCAGAACTAAATCTCTTCAAATATTGACTAAAACGAAAAACGTTTGCCTCATCTAATGCTGCTTCTACCTCATCCAAGATACAAAACGGCACAGGACGAACTTTTAAAATAGAAAATAGCAGTGCAATCGCTGTTAATGCTCTTTCACCCCCTGATAATAACCCAAGGTTTTGCAGCTTCTTACCTGGAGGCTGCGCAACAATTTCTACACCTGTATTTAATAAATCCTCTGGATGAGTAAGTCTTAAATCTGCTCTTCCGCCTCCAAACAACGCTCGGAACACAGGCTCAAATTGCTCACGAATTCCATAAAACGTCTGTTCAAAACGTTTTTTCATTTCCGTATCCATTTCGTCAATGACCTGATAGAGCGTATCCTTCGCCTCTTGGAGGTCGTTCTTTTGCTCATTTAAAAATTCATATCGTTCCGAAACTCTCTCGTATTCTTCAATGGCTCCAATATTAACACTGCCAAGTTCCTCAATCGCCAGCTTAATCAGCTTCACCTTTTTCCTAGCTTCTTCTACTGGCAAACTTAGTGGATACTGCTCTTTGGCTCCCTCAAAAGAAAGTAAATATTCTTCTCTAAGATGTGCAAGTTTTGTTTCAAGTTCCACATCTAAGCGGTTAATTTTTACTTCTTCATCCTTTAAAACTTCCACCATTCCTTTATGAAGTCTCTTTATTTCTTTCGCTTCGATTTCGGCATCTTCAAGTGCAGCATGCATTTGGAGCCGTTCCTGCCTTCTAGAAGAAATAAGTGAAATGGTTTCTTCCTTGTCTTGCTGTTTGCGTTTTGCAGCAGCCTCTAACTGTTCTTCGCCGGAAGTGCTTCCCGCCATTTCCGATGTCAGCAGCATAAGGTCCTCTTTATAAAGCGTAAATTTCTCTTGACTCACGTTTAATTCTTCAACAATCATAGCCAAACGTTCTTTTGCATTTACAAATTGCTCATTTTTGGCAGCAAATTCTACTTTTAAATCGGTTATTTCCTTGGTCAGTGTTTCTTTTGATGAGATATCATGCGTTTTTTGTTCTGTAAGTTTAGCAATTTGAACATCAAGGGCAGCTATCTTATCTTTAAAGCTGGCAATTGCTTCATTGAGTTCAGCTTTTCGATTTGTTATCGTTTTCTGTTCCTCTATCAATTGGCCTTTTTCAATGTCATAGATTTTCAACCTGTCATTAATATTCTTCGCATCGAATTCAGCTTCACGGAGATCACCTTTTAATGTTTGCTCCTGTTGTCTAAATTCTTCACCAAACCTTCGCATTGTTTCTAGCTCTAGTTCATGTGTTTTAACATCCTCTTTTAATGACTTTACATGACTTTCTAAACTTGAAGTTTTTTCACTCATGATGATAAGTTTTTCTTTCAACTCTTCAAGCTCGCCTTTTCTTGTCAATAGAGAACTTGTCTTTTGCTTTTGGGCCCCGCCTGTCATCGAACCGCCTGGATTCACGATATCTCCATCTAACGTAACCATTCGACAACGATACTGGAGGATTTTAGCCAGTTCGTTAGCACCCTTTAAATCTTTCGTAATGACAACATTACCAAGAAGGTTACCAATCACCTCAGAGTATTTAGGATCAAAGCTTACTAGATCTACTGCACTCCCTACCAATGAAGGATGGTTTTGAATTGATGAAAGTTGTGAGGAAGACAACAATCTGCCTTTAATAACGCTTAAAGGTAAAAAGGTAGCTCGTCCGTAAGAATTCTGTTTCAAGAATTGAATAGCCATACGGGCATTTTGTTCCGAATCTACGACTATGTGCTGCAATGCCCCGCCTAACGCTGTTTCCAGTGCTGTCTCGTACTCCTTTGGAACCGTTACTAGCTCGGCAACAGCTCCTTCAATACCATGAAGCTTTTTTCCTCTTGCCTTCAATACTTCTTTTACGCCTTGGAAAAACCCAGAATAGTCCTCTTCCATTTCCTCGAGCATTTCTTTTCTCGATTTCGCCTGTTGAAGAATTTGATAAGCCTGGTATAAAGTCTTTTCTTGCTTTTGATAGTTATTTTGCACATTCTCAAGCTTACGCTGTTTCTCCCTGAAACTTGTAACCTGATTGGAAAGCTTTGTTTGTACCTCTTCTAATGCAGTTTGAACTTGTAACCTCTTCTTTTGAGCTTTTTGTCTTTCCTCAAGGAATTTAACATTTTCAGAGTCAAGACGCGCGCTCTTTGTTTCCTGCAGTTCTAGCTGCTGATCGATAAACTTAAGCTCATTTTTCGCACCAGCCTGATCATTTAACAGTTCAATATATTCACTTTTTAAGGTTTCAATTTTCTCTTCAATATTTTCAGTAAATAACGCCAATTTCCCCTGTTTGTCTTTTAACTGAGTTTGCAGGTAATTTACCTGTTCAGTCAGTTTATCCACTAAATCTGCTTGAATCTCTTTGTTACGTTGTAATTGTGAGATTTTATCTGTCAGTTCAGCAATACCCTTTTCGAGCTGTGCTCTATTTTGAGAGGCATTTTTCTTGCGTTCTTTTAGTACCTCTTTCCTGCCTTCTAACTTTTCTAGTTCCTCACTTGCATGGAGGAGAACATTTTGCAAATCAGTAATCGACTCATCGAGCGCAGCAATGTGGTCCCTTGTTTCTTCTATTTTAGCTTCCTTTACCTGCAGCTGCGCCGAAAGCTTAATTTCTTCCTGCTGATGTTCTGCTAGCTGCTCTGATAGATGAGTCCACTTTTGGTGTAACTCTTCGATATCGTAAACCGTTAAGGCTACTTCGATTTTTTCAAGTTCTTCCTTTTTCTCTAAATAATCTTTTGCCATGGACGCCTGAATCTTTAACGGTTCAACTTGTCCCTCTAGTTCATAGAGAATATCATTCACCCGATTTAAATTATCCTGTGTTTCTACTAATTTAGCTTCTGCTTTTTTCTTACGATTTTTATATTTTAAAACGCCCGCTGCTTCTTCAAAGATAGTTCTTCGGTCTTCTGCCTTACTATTGAGAATTTCTTCCACTTTCCCTTGACTGATAATGGAGAATGCTTCTCTGCCAAGACCAGAGTCCATAAACAAATCAACAATATCTTTAAGTCTGCAGGGCTGTTTATTAATTAAATATTCACTTTCTCCTGCACGGGTGACTATCCTCGTTACACTCACTTCATTGTAATCAATCGCTAATCCTTCGTCCTGATTATCCAGCGTTAAGGTCACTTCCGCATAATTTAACGGCTTTCTTGAATCGCTTCCCGCAAAGATGATATCTTCCATTTTAGAGCCTCTAAGTGATTTAGCAGACTGCTCACCTAAAACCCAGCGGATAGCATCTGTTATATTACTTTTCCCACTTCCGTTTGGACCAACTACAGCAGTGACTCCTTGTACAAAATCCACCCCAATACGATCTGCAAAAGATTTAAAGCCAATGATGTCCAACCGTTTTAAAAACATATCTTTTTCCTCCCTAGAGCTTGGCCGGAATCTTTCCTTAGCATTCTATGGTTGTTTATCTACGATGTTTTAGCCTTTAAGACCTCCAATGCCATTTGGGCGGCATGCTGTTCAGCTTCTTTTTTCGATTTACCTGTACCGATACCTAATTCTTCACCATTTAATGAGACTCTTGAAACAAATTCTTTACTATGAGCAGGTCCCTTTTCGATTAATACCTTATACTCGATTAAACCTGTCCCATCTCTTTGAATTAGTTCTTGAAGCTGGCTCTTGAAATCCATCACATGAGAAAAAGCACCCTCATTAATTTTAGGAAAAACCACTTTAGCTAGAAATTCGTTTACTACCTCAAGTCCTTTATCCAAATAAAGTGCACCAATGAATGCTTCAAATACATCCGCTAACAGTGCTGGGCGCTCCCTGCCCCCTGTCATTTCTTCACCCTTACCTAACAAAATCAACTTGCCAAAGCTCAGTTCGTTTGCCAAGGTTACAAGAGAAGGCTCACACACGATAGCAGCACGGAGCTTTGTCAGCTCTCCCTCACTCATCATTGGATATTTTAGGAAAAGGAATTTTGAAACCGTAAGTTCTAACACAGCATCCCCTAAAAATTCAAGCCTTTCATTATCTTCATAAGGCTTTCTGCGATGCTCATTCACATAGGATGAATGAGTAAAAGCTTGTTTTAATAGTTTTTCATTTTCAAAATGAATACCGATCTGGTCCTGAAAATCCTTAAATTGATTTTCTTTTGCGCGATTGTTCATTTCTTTTTCCTTACCTTTTCTGCGCATTAAAGTCTCCACCTTGCATATTTTTTACAAATACCTATCATTAGTTTAAGTAAACTTCAGTCAAAACGCAAAGAAACCTGGCAGTATTTTTTTAAGACTGCCAAGTCTAATAATACAGAAAGAAGCTCCGTTTGAAAACGGAGCTTTTGAAGAAATCCAACGAATTAATTCTTGCTATTTATGTAATTAACAGCATCACCAACTGTGCTGATTTTTTCAGCATCATCGTCAGAAATTTCCATATCAAATTCATCTTCTAATTCCATAACTAGTTCAACTACGTCAAGGGAATCAGCACCAAGATCATCTTTGAATGAAGCTTCAAGTTTAACTTGTGACTCATCTACGCCTAAACGGTCAACGATGATTTTTGTTACTCGCTCTAATACCTCTGCCATTCTAGTTCACCTCCCCTCAAGCTATTATAAAGTATATCAATAAAATAATACACAGATTGCACAAAAAAATTACATTACCATTCCGCCATTGATATGAAGAGTCTGCCCTGTGATGTAGGAAGCGTCATCGGAGGCCAAGAAAGCTGTCATTTTAGCAATATCCTTAGGCTCTCCTAAACGGGCCAGCGGAATCTGTTTTAACATCTCATCTTTTACCTCATCCGATAATTTATCTGTCATATCGGTTGTAATAAAGCCTGGAGCAATAGCGTTCACTGTAATATTACGGGATGCAAGCTCTTTTGCTGTTGTTTTTGTTAACCCAATAACACCTGATTTTGCTGCAACATAGTTTGCCTGACCTGGATTTCCACTTACTCCAACAACAGAGGTAATGTTAATAATACGGCCGACACGCTGTTTCATCATTTGGCGGGTTACAGCTTTTGTACAGAGAAAAACACCTTTGAGATTGATATTAATAACATCATCCCATTCGTCTTCCTTCATTCTCATTAATAAATTGTCCTTAGTTATACCCGCATTATTGACAAGTATATCCAATTTACCAAATCGTTCTACTGTTTCTTTAACCATGGCTGCAACTTCTTCACCATTGGATACGTCACATTTAATTGCAAATGCTTCTTTACCCATTGCTTTTATCTCATCTACTACTTCATTGGCTTTACCTTCACTGCCAGCATAATTCACTGCGACATTGGCTCCCTGTCTTGCAAGCTCAAGAGCAATTTCTCTGCCTATCCCTCTTGACGCGCCGGTTACTAAGGCAGCTTTGCCTTCTAGTGTCATAGATTTTCCTCCTTCAATGCCTCGATAACAGATTGACAGCTTTCCTCATCCGAGATCGAATACGTTTTAACACTACGGTTAACTTTTTTAATTAAACCTGAAAGTACCTTTCCAGGACCAATTTCAATAAATGTATCTACACCTGAATCAATCATCTTCACAACAGAATCTTCCCACAAAACAGGTGAATAAAGCTGTTCAATTAAATTTTCCTTTATTTCTTCTGCGGTCATCATCGGATTTGCTGAAACATTGGCAATAACAGGAATACGTGCATCCTTCATATCAAGTTCATCTAAAACCTGACGAAGCTCGCTCGCTGCAGGCTTCATTAATGAAGAATGGAATGGTCCGCTTACCTCCAAAGGAATTGCTCTTTTTGCACCCGCTTCTTTTGCTTTTACACTTGCAAGCTCGACACCTTTACGGGAGCCTGAGATGACAATTTGACCTGGACAATTCAAGTTTGCCAGAGAAACTGGGAAGCCAGATTCACAAACTTCAGCTGTTACTTTAGACAGAGGTTCACGGTCAAGCCCTAAAATAGCTGCCATTGAACCTTCACCGTTTGGTACAGCCCCCTCCATAAACTCCCCTCTTTTTCTTACAGCATAGACACCATCTTCAAAGGTTAATGCGCCAGCTGCAACAAGGGCTGTATACTCACCAAGACTATGTCCAGCCACAAAATCAGGCTTAATGGCTGCTTTTTGAAATCTTTCTAGAACGGCCAAACTCGTTGTTAATAAAGCTGGCTGTGTATTTACAGTTTTTGTCAACTCTTCTTGAGGTCCCTCAAATATAAGCTTACTTAATTCAGTTGAAAGTCTTTCGTCAGCTTTTTTAAAATATTGCATTACCTCAGGATACTGCTCAGCAAGCTGCTGCCCCATGCCAACTGTTTGTGAGCCCTGACCAGGAAATACAAATGCAATCTTACCCATTTCCGCACCCCTTTTTACACTTCTATTTTAGATGTCTTCTCATCTTCAATGGACTTTTTGATGAGCCCAACTACATTCTTTTCGACCATTTCCCTCGTTTGACGAATTGCACTAAAAATAGCTTGTCCGTTAGAGGAACCATGTGCTTTGATTACAGGCGCCTTTAATCCAAATAGGCCGGCACCGCCATACTCTGAATAGTCCAATGTGTTCTTTAAGACTTTGAATTCAGGCTTTAACACCGCTGCAGCAAGTTTACTTTTAAGACTGCTCATTAACGTCGTTTTTAGCATTTTAAACATGGATAGTGCCGTACCCTCAACGGTTTTCAACACCATGTTGCCAGTGAATCCATCCGTTACCACGACATCTGCTGCGCCATCAAGCAAATCCCTCGCCTCTACATTGCCTGCAAAATTAATGTTTGCATTTTTTAAGAGTTCGAATGCCTGTTTTGTTAGGTCAGTCCCTTTCTTTTCTTCTGTTCCGATATTAAGAAGACCTACCCGCGGATTAGCTATCCCTCTTACCTTTTCACTATAAATAGACCCCATGATCGCATATTGCAGCAAATGCTCAGGCTTAGCATCTACATTTGCCCCAACATCCAATAATAGGAAACCCTCTCCGCCAATGGTTGGTAAAGTAGGTGTAAGTGCTGGACGGTCTATGCCCTCAATCCTGCCAACTACAAATAGACCTGCAGCCATTAATGCTCCTGTATTTCCTGCTGATATGCATGCATCTGCGTTTCCATCTGCTACTTGCTGTGCAGCAAGTACCATCGAGGCCGTTTTCTTACGACGAACAGCCCTAACAGGTTCGTCTGTACCAAGGATTACCTCGGATGTATGTAAAATGGTTATTCGTTCTTGGTTCGTTAAGTATTCTTTAATTTTGGTTTCATCCCCGACTAGGGTTATATGTATATCTGAAAATGCTTCTACAGCTTTCATTGCACCGATTACGATTTCTTTAGGAGCATGGTCGCCACCCATTGCATCGATCGCTATCTTCATCTTTTCTCATCCTTTAATGATTTTTCTGAACGGTACATTTCGAATTCGCCTTTAAAAACAAGTTCGTTATTGACATAACTAGTTACTTCAACAATCGTCCTGCCAAGGCCATCGTCTATTTTTAAAACTTTTGCTTTGGCAATCACTCGTTCACCTTGTTTGACAGAACGCTTAAATTGAATATTTGCCTTTGCTGTTAACGCCAATTCATCATTTATTACCGCTACTGCTAGTGAATTTGCCTGGGCGAAAACATGGTGCCCCCGAGCAATCTTGTTCCGAATAAAAACATGCTCTTCTCTAACATCAAATATGGAAATCGCACTTTGATCGAGTTCAATATCAATTATTTCACCAATAACTTCTTCAAGTGGTAAAGACCGGACCTCATCTTCAAATTTTTTCTCGGCAACATACTTTATCCTTTCCCGTAGTTCAGGAATTGATAATTCCAGACGGTCAAGGCGGATGGTTTGCACACTAACTTGAAATTTTTCTGCGAGGTCTTCATCCGTTATAAAAGGATTTTCCTTAATGGTTTCCTTTAGCATTTGTTGTCGTTCTTTTTTTGTTCTTCTCATATCATACACCGTCCGAGCTATTATGACTAGGTACTAATAGTAGTATAAAATTAGAAAAAGCAGATTGCAAGAATAAGTTTTTATTCTTGCAATCTGCTTCAAGCGGTTTTATAGATTAATCCAGTTTTTCTCCTTCTAATACGCCTGTGTTTTCTAGCCGGTTTCTTAGGTATTGGTATTCTTTTGCGGTCCAGAAGGTTTTTGATTGGATCATTAGTGATGCGTCGTTTCTTGCGGTTTCGAGTGTACGGTAATCATGAACCATGTCTGCAAGCTTAAATTCTGGGACCCCACTTTGTTTTCTTCCAAAGAAGTCTCCGGGTCCCCGTAATTCTAGATCCTTTTCACTTAAAACGAAACCGTCGTTTGTTTCGGTCATTATGCGCATTCTCTCCTGACCTACTTCTGACTTTGGATCTGCTAATAAAATACAATAAGATTGGTCACTGCCT
The DNA here is from genome assembly GCF_044754045.1 of Neobacillus sp. NPDC093182. Taxonomy (NCBI): domain Bacteria; kingdom Bacillati; phylum Bacillota; class Bacilli; order Caryophanales; family Bacillaceae; genus Neobacillus; species Neobacillus sp. NPDC093182. Next base: position 117,162 of record NZ_JBIVOI010000013.1, on the reverse strand, counting down.
CTGCCTACCCGGCCGCGAAGCTGATGGAGCTGGGATAGTCCAAATCTTTCTGCATCATAAATGACCATCATTGTGGCATTCGGAACATTCACTCCTACTTCTACAACTGTGGTTGAAACTAACACCTGTACCTCATTGGCACTAAATTCTTTCATAATCGCATCTTTTTCTTCTGAGCTTAACCGCCCATGCATAAGTCCGACCTTATACCGATTTTGAAAGTGGTGGGATAGAGTAGTATGAACGTCAATTGCATTCTGAACATCGAGCTTGTCTGATTCTTCAATCAACGGGCAAATTACATAGGCCTGATGACCCTTTACCAATTCCTTTTCTATAAAGGAAAGGACTCGTCCCAGCATTTCCGGTTTTGCCCAGTAAGTTTCTATCGCTTTTCTGCCAGCCGGCATTTCATCGATGATTGATACATCCATTTCACCAAAAACGGTTATAGCAAGCGTTCTTGGTATCGGTGTAGCAGTCATAAACAGGACATCTGGATTTTCTCCTTTTTCCCGTAAAACCCTTCTTTGTTCAACCCCAAAGCGGTGCTGTTCGTCCGTTATGACAAATCCTAGTTTTTTGAAGGTTACCTCATCCTGAATAAGTGCATGTGTCCCTATTAATATATTTACTTTCCCCTCTGATACATCTTGAAGAATCTCTCTTCTTCTTTTCCCTTTAACTGAACTTGTTAATAATTCACACCTAACACCAAAGGGTTCTAATAAACTATTAAGCGACTCCGCGTGCTGTTCTGCTAGAATTTCCGTTGGTACCATTAATGCCCCTTGATAGCCAGCCGTAACACTAGCATATAATCCTATCGCTGCAACCACCGTTTTCCCAGAACCAACATCTCCTTGCAGCAGGCGGTTCATTCTCAAAGGGGATTTTAGGTCGTTAAGAATTTCCGATACAACACGACTCTGTGCATTGGTCAAAGGGAAAGGCAATGATTGAATAAATTGTTCTACCTTCGGTTCTAGATAATTTTGCTCAATTCCAGGTGAATGCTCTCGTTCAAATTTCCGTAATGCCTGCATTTTTAACTGAAATAACAGAAATTCCTCATAAACTAAGCGGCGGCGAGCCTGTTTTACGTCCTCCTGATTAACTGGAAAATGCATCGCCTTTAGAGCGGCATTGCGGTCTAATAAGCGATACTTTTTCACAAGAGATAACGGTAAACTTTCCTCGATATATTGACCAAATTGTTGAAATGCAATCGAAATAAATTTACGCATTCCCTTCGTCGTGATTTTACCTTTTAGAGAGTATACTGGCTCAAAATCTTTTGTTTTTGCATTTTGCCCAGCCTGCATTTCATTAGCAGTAATCGTTTGCCGATGGGCGTCCCATTTACCTGTGACCGTAATGGTTTCATTCATGACGATTTTTGACTTTAAATAAGGCTGGTTAAAAAACACAACCTTAATTAAATATTGTCCGACGAACATTCTAATCATCAGCTTGGATTTCTTTCGGGCATAATATGTAAGAGAAGGCTCACTATGAACCTTCCCTTCTACAGTAATTTTCTCATCATGCTTTACCGCTGAAAGCTCACGCAGCCGATAATCTTCATAACGGTATGGAAAATACTCTAATAAATCTAAGACTGTATAGATTTTCATTTCTGCTAAACTTTCAGCCGTCTCTTCCCCAATTCCCTTTAATAATGTAACTGGCTGTTTTAGATATTGATTCACTTTATACGCGCGGAATACCGAAGATCTTAGCTTCGAGTTCACGACCTGTCGGAGTTGCCGCCAACCCTCCCTGTGCTGTTTCTTTTAATGCGGTCGGCATTGATTGTCCTATTTTATACATGGCATCAATGACTTCATCACATGGTATTCTGCTTGTTATACCTGCTAAAGCCATATCTGCAGCCACCATTGCATTGGCTGCACCCATTGCATTTCTTTTTACACATGGTACCTCGACTAGACCGGCCACAGGATCACAGACAAGACCCAGCATATTTTTTAATGTGATGGCCATTGCTTCTGCACATTGCTCTGGTGTGCCGCCTGCCATTTCAACGATCGCCGCTGCAGCCATTCCTGAAGCAGAACCAACCTCTGCTTGACACCCGCCTGCTGCACCTGAAATCGAAGCATTGTTCGCAACAACAAAACCAAAAGCTCCTGCTGTAAAAAGAAATGCCACCATTTCCTCTCTAGTCGGGTTTAGTTTTTCTTTCACTGCGAATAATGTACCAGGCACAACTCCAGCAGAACCAGCAGTCGGCGTAGCACAAATTGTTCCCATCGCTGCATTTACTTCATTCGTCGCAACAGCTTTACTCACTGCATCAAGAACGGTTTTACCAGACAAAAAATTGCCTTTTTCAATATACTTTTGCATAAGAACCGCATCCCCGCCGGTTAATCCGGAGTGTGATTTTACCCCTTGAATACCACGTTCAACCGCTTCCTCCATGACCCTTAAATTTCTGTCCATAAAAGCAAGTACTTCTTCCCGGCTGCGTCCGGTGACATTCATTTCTTGCTCAATCATAATCTCTGAGATTTTTTTATTCTTGCTAATTGCAAGCTCTACCAACTCAGCAACATTTCGAAACATTGTCTTCCCCCTCGTTGTTGTTTTATATCTAGCTAATCGACAATCTTGGTAACCTTCAGTATATTAGGAAGTTGTTCTAGTTCTTGAAGTATTTTATCTTCGATGTTTTGGTCAACTTCAATGGTCATAAGAGCAAGCTTCCCTACTTCTTTTCTGGAAACTTCCATATGACCAATATTGATTTCGTATTTTGCCAAGACATTCGAAACACTCGCAATGGCACCAAAACGATCATTATGAACCACTAAAATGGCCGGATGGTTTCCTGATAATTTCAATTCAAAACCATTTAACTCGGTGATTTCAATTTTCCCGCCGCCAATCGAGATTCCGACCAGCTCTAATTCACCTTTATCATCGCCAATGATCACTCTAGCTGTGTTTGGATGATCAGTAATGGCTTCTTCTTCTATAAATCGAAGTTTAATGCCCCGTTCTTTCGCTATATCCATTGCATTTATTATTCTCACGTCATCCGTATCAAAATCTAATAAACCACCAATGATGGCAACATCCGTACCATGCCCTTTATACGTTTTAGCAAACGAACCGTATAAAGAAATATTTGCCCATTTTGGTTCCCTGCCAAATAAACTCCTTGCAACTCTTCCAATTCTGGCAGCGCCAGCAGTATGTGAGCTGGATGGCCCAATCATAACGGGTCCAATTATGTCAAACACGCTTCTATATTTCATCCGTCTTCTCCCCCTAGGACAAATAAATCTCTTTTGGTTATCCATTTATATTTATAACACAGAAAATAGAAAAAAGAAGGGTTTCCCCTTCTAATTTTATCACTTATTCAATTGCAAAGATAAATGAATATAATGGTTGTTTTCCATTATGAAGTTCAACTTCTACGTCTTCGAAATTCTCTTCTACAAACGCTGTTAGTGCATTTACCTCATCTTCGGTTACGTCTTCACCGTAAATGATGGTTAAAATTTCCGAATCAGCATCTACCATCGCAGTCAGCAAATCTTCCGCAACTTTTCCTTTATCTTTGTTTTTCACAACAATTTTGCCTTCAGCAATTCCCATGAAATCATCTTTTTCAATTTCTAACCCGTCGATTTGAGTATCGCGAACTGCAAAAGTAATTTGACCCGTCTTCACATGCTGCATAGCATCTGTCATAGCAGTTTCATTTGCCTTTACATCTCCTGCTGGATTAAATGCTAACAGTGCAGATAAACCTTGAGGGACTGTTTTAGACGGAATCACATAAATTTCTTCATCAGATACATCCGCCGCTTGCTGCGCAGCCATAATAATATTTTTATTATTCGGGAGAATAAAAACCTTTTTCGCATTCACTTCTTTAACAGCTTTAACAATATCCTCTGTACTCGGATTCATCGTTTGGCCGCCTTCAATTACAGCATGTGCCCCGATACTTTTGAATAATTCGGCAACCCCAGACCCCATTGACACAGTAACAATCCCATACTCCTGCTGTTCTTTAGGAACTTGAGGTTTATCGGAAACTAACGGTGTGTGCGTCTCTCCAACAATATTGGAATGCTGCTGCCTCATGTTTTCAATTTTAATATTGATTAAGCTTCCGTACCTCTGTCCGTAGCTTAGGCAATCACCAGGCTGTTCAGAATGAATATGTACCTTTACAACCTCGTCATCCGCAATTACTAATAAGGAATCACCTAGCTTACTAAGGTCATTCCGGTAAACCTGTTCATCGAATGGATGCTTTACCAGTTTAGCATCTTCAAACTTCACCATAAATTCTGTACAATAGCCAAATACAATATCTTCTGTATTTATATGACCTTGAACACTTTTATGGTGTTCCGCACTAACCATTTCGTCCATAGAAGGATAGGCTTCAGGAGAATCCGGCAGCTTCTCGCCTTTCAGTTCAGCAAGAAATCCTTCATAAACATAAACCAGCCCTTGTCCACCGCTATCAACAACTCCAACTTCTTTTAGAACCGGCAACAGATCTGGTGTACGCTTAAGCGATGCCTTCGCTTCCTTTAAAACTTCTTCCATAATTTCAATGATATCATTCGATTTTTGGGAAGCCTGCATACCTCTTTTTGCAGAATCCTTTGCAACCGTTAATATCGTGCCCTCTACTGGCTTCATTACCGCTTTATAGGCAGTTTCGACACCAGATTCTAACGCTGCTGCAAATTCTTTTCCAGAGATGGCTGCTTTGGTTTCAATTGCTTTTGAAAATCCACGAAATAATTGGGAAAGGATAACCCCGGAGTTGCCCCTGGCACCCATAAGCAAGCCCTTTGACAGCGCGACTCCTACTTTACCAATATGTTCCTGAACGTTATTTTTTACTTCCTTTGCCCCTGAGGTCATTGATAAATTCATATTCGTTCCAGTATCACCATCGGGCACAGGAAAAACGTTTAATGCATCGACCATTTTTGCGTTGGCACCTAAATGATTCGCACCTTGAATCACCATTTCTGCAAAACGTTTTCCATCTAAAGCTGTAATAGACACAAACTTTCCTCCTCTACTTGCGGTTCGTTACACCACTTACGGGTTCGTCACACGAACTCCCTGAACGTAAATATTTACCGAGTCAACGGCAAGTCCAACGGTCTTATCAAGTGTGTATTTCACCTTTGATTGCACGTTATGAGCAACCTCGGAAATCTTTGTTCCATAGCTGACAATTATATACATATCAATATGTACTTCTTCATTCTCTTGGCGAACAATAACTCCACGAGTAAAATTTTCTTTTCTTAAAATTTCTGTAAGACCGTCTTTTATTTGGCTCTTTGATGCCATACCGACAATTCCATAACAATCGATAGCGGCACCTCCAGCGATGGTGGCGATTACCTCATTTGAAATATCAATTTGTCCGAACTTAGTTTTTAATTCAATGGACATGAATCGTTCCCCCTTTTGGAAATTGCTCCTTGACTAAAGCCATTTTACTATAGTGAAGAAAAATTTGAAAGCGATACTTTCTTCTTATAGTATTTACAAACAATAATGATGCATGTCAAGGTATTTTTCTTGAAACGTTTATGAATCACTCTTGCATTCAAACTGGTTGTATGATAAATTATTAAAGTATCTTTAGACAATAACGTAAATGCTGTATAAAGCTTTGGGTATTAAGGAGGGAATCATTATGCCACGTAAATGTGTTGTAACTGGAAAGAAAACTACAACTGGTAACGCACGTTCTCACGCTATGAACGCTAACAAGCGTACATGGGGTGCTAACCTACAAAAAGTACGTATTCTTGTTGATGGAAAGCCTAAGCGTGTTTGGGTTTCTACAAGAGCGTTAAGATCTGGTAAAGTAGAACGCGTTTAATATGTCAGGGCATCCTTTATGAGGGTGCCCTTTCTTACTATCTTTCCCATATTTCCTCAAAATAAAAAAGCACCCATAAAATAGGTGCTTAAACACATTCTCTATTCATTCTTTTTAAATGCACCAATCATCGCTCGGACAAGTCCACCTAAAAACTTTGGCAGTTTAATTGTATAAAACTTCATTATGTCCCTCCTCACCATCTCACACATCTAACTTCTCTCGTACGCCCTTACTATTTTATTCAAACGGACGAAATCAGTACCTCTAAATTAGCTATTAATCATTACTTCTTATCACTAATAATATGCCTTCCGAAAATGAAAAAGTACCATAATCACTAATAAGTTCATTACTAATACATAGTGTAGAGCCGATGGAAATATGACGGTTTTTTAACGGATATTTAAAGCGCTCAAGAGTGAGACCTTTTACTTCAAGAGTCAGAGGAACAAAAGAAATATACTTTTTATCTGCCCTCTCTTCAATTTTATAACTTCCTGGTCCTTTTAATGATAAAATATTTTGATTATCAATAAGTACAATGTTTACATGGTTTTCTTCAAATACCGGTTTGACCAATAAGTGTACATTCGCCAGGAGATGGTCTAATCTCCCGCCAGTGGCTCCAAAAATTTGAATTAAAACAGGCTCTTGTTTTATAGCCCAATTCAAAGCCAGCTCCATATCTGTTTCATTTTTTTCGGGCTTGTACCTCTTCATTTCCTTTACATGACCTTCAATTACCTGCAATTCTTCTTTGGAAACAGAATCAAAGTCTCCAAAAGCAATCGCTGGTGTAATATTCTTATTAATAAGGGTATATACCCCACGATCGACTCCGACCCATATGTCATTTTTACTAGAATATTCATGTAAATTGGGAAGAAGTTCTTCAGGACCTCCTGCCAAAATATTTATATTCATCGGTATCCCCCTTTTTTGCTACGCAAAAAGCCAGCATTTCAGCCGGCTTTTTACTTTTTTATCCTCTTATTAACGAGATGGCTGCTGCGTAGTCCTCTTGATCATAAATAGCAGATCCAGCCACAAGAACATTCGCTCCTGCCTCTACACATAGTTTTGCCGTTTCTGAATTTACTCCGCCATCTATTTCAATTTCAATTTCTTTTCCAATTGAGTCTGCCATTTCCTTTACTTTTCTAATTTTAGGCAGGACTTCCGGTATGAATTTTTGACCGCCGAACCCTGGATTAACGGACATTAACAACACCATATCGATATCTTTTAAAATATGCTCAATGGTGTTAACAGGAGTTGCTGGATTCAACACCACTCCCGCTTTAATTCCAAATGACTTAATATGATGAATCGTCCGATGAAGATGTCTGCATGCTTCAACATGAACGGTAATGTAATCTGCTCCTGCTTTAGCAAAGGCTTCAATATATTGATCAGGGTTATCAATCATTAGATGTACATCCAGCGGAAGCTTTGTAACGGGACGAATTGCCTCCACAATTAATGGTCCTATCGTAATGTTTGGAACAAAATGACCGTCCATTACATCAACATGGATATAGTCAGCTCCAGCCCTTTCAACAGCAGTTATTTCTTCACCTAATTTGGCGAAATCAGCAGAAAGGATGGAAGGTGCAATTTTCAGCATTTTAATACCTCGGCTTTCTTTCTTTTATTTCTTGAAGGAAATCAACATAATGTTGATAGCGGTATTGAGTAATGGTTTTGGATTCAACTGCTGCTTTCACTGCACATTTAGGCTCACTAATATGTAAACAGGCTCGAAATTTACAATTTTCACTTTCCCTTGCCATTTCCGGAAAGCAATACGTTAACTCCTCAGCTTCGATATCGGTGAATTCTAAAGAACTAAATCCCGGGGTATCTGCAATTAGGCCATTACCAATACTAATTAATTCCACATGCCGGGTAGTGTGCTTTCCTCTGCCTAAATGTGAGGAAATATCGTTGGTTTTTAGTTCAAGATCAGGTCGTAACACATTTAAAAGTGAGGATTTTCCGACACCTGATTGACCGGCAAAAACTGATATTTTATCTTCGACATGTGGAGTTAATCCTTCAATACCCACTTCTGTTTCGGATGAAGTCAGTAATACTTCATAACCCATGTTTCTATAATGATCAGCATATTCATTAATGGCCTGCTTTTCTTTGTCATTTGTTAAATCCATCTTCGTAATGCAAATCAGAGGTTTAATATGATTATATTCCACAAGGACAAGAAAACGGTCTAATAGAACGGTACTAAATTCAGGCTCTACAGCGGAAAAGACGAGAATGGCCTGGTCGACATTTGCAATAGGCGGTCGAACCAGTACATTCTTCCTTTCCTTAACTTCCATAATATAACCATCACGTTCATTCTCGGCCTGAAAAATGACTTCATCACCGACAAGTGGTGTAATCTTGTTTTTTCGAAAAACACCTCTTCCCCGGCATTGAATCATTACTCCATCATGCAGTACGTAATAAAAACCACTTAATGCTTTTACAATTTTCCCTTCAGGCATAGCCACACTCCTTGCCATTTCTTTAGCATTCCATGATAATAAACCATTAAGGTTCTGGATATTCTACAGTTTCATCGTATATTACCCTGTCATCTCTATACACTTTATATCCAGCTTCACCATCGAAAGGAACCAAAAGATTTATCGTTGTTTTGGCATTTCCCGTAATTTTAAAGGTATTTGCTGGAGTGGTCATCGTGCGGTCCACGTCTTGAATATAAATGAGAACGGTTTGCTCTTGATTTGGTTCCGTCCCTGTATACGGTATGGTTATTTCAACCGGAACCATTTGAGGTGGTTTTTCTTCTTTTCCCTTTGAAATAACGACGGAAACTTTGTCACCCTTTTTCATCTCAGTTCCTGGAGCTGGTGACTGCGAAACAATATTTCCTGCAGGAACTGTTTCATCATACCTTTCCTCTGAAGCATCAAGAGTTAAACCTACAGAATCTATATAATCCTGTGCACCTTTTAAATTAGACTGTATTAAATCTTCCAGAATTATTTTCTCGGGTCCTTTACTAACCTCAAATTCTAAGACCGTTTCTTCCGCAACAACTTCCTCGCCGCTTTCGGGTTTTTGACTAAGAATGGTACCAGGTTCACTTTCATCGTATACTTCCGTTACTTTTATATCCTTAAAGTTCTGGTTATCCAATAATCTAGCCACATCTTCATAGTTCCAATTGATATAATCTGCTAATTCAAATTTTTGCTTTCCAGTACTAAAGTATACCGCAATTCCAGCATTTTCTTTAACAGTACTACCCTCTTCAGGATTCGTTTTTATTACCTTACCTTCTTCAATTTCTTCATGAGTACTCTCAATTTCTTCCGCAACCTGAAGACCAGCAGCTTCTATTTTTGCAATTGCCTCATCTAATTCCATCCCACTAACATCAGGGATGGTAATATCTTTAGGTGCCATTAATTTAGGTAATACGGTAACAGTAAATAACCCTACTAATGCTAATAAAATAAAAGTAGAAATTAATATAATAGGCCACTTTTTACGCTTTTTCTGTTCTTTACCATTATTTGCTGCAACAACATTTCCATTGTTTTTATCCTGACTATGTACCAATGTCTGATCAAGATTTTGAAATGGACGTTCGTTCGTAATCACTGGAATTGCCTTCGTTGCTTCATCGTCAATAGGAATAACAAATTTTGCTTCATCCAGTCTCTCAGAGTCGAGAGCCGTTCTTAAGTCGTCCTCCATTTCATCTACACTGTTATACCGATGAAAGGAATCTTTAGCAGTCGCCTTTAACACGATATTTTCAACACTTTGTGGAACGTTCGGATTCCACCTTCTTACGGAAGGAGTTTCTGATTGCAAATGTTTTAATGCAATCGAGACTGCAGATTCACCTGAAAAAGGAAGTCTGCCGGTTAATAATTCAAACATGACAATTCCAAGGGAATAAATATCTGATTTCCTATTTGCCATGCCTCCACGTGCTTGTTCGGGTGACAAATAGTGTACCGAACCCAAGACAGAATTAGTTTGAGTAATACTTGTTGCACTTAGAGCCATCGCAATGCCAAAATCAGTTATTTTCACATTTCCAAAACGATCAACAAGAATATTTTGAGGCTTGATATCCCTGTGGATAATGTGATTTTGATGGGCATGAGAAATAGCAGATGTCAATTGTTTCATAATATCAATGGTTTCTTCAACTTGTAACGGTGAATTCTGTTGTATGTATTGTTTAAGTGTTTGCCCTTCAACATATTCCATTACAATAAAATAAAGATCATCCTCTTCTCCAACATCATAAATACTTACGATACTCGGGTGAGCTAAGCTTGTCGCTGATTGTGCTTCTCTGCGAAACCTGCGAATAAATTCCTCATCATTGGCAAAATCAAGACGAAGCATTTTCACGGCTACATCACGGTCAAGAATCATGTCGTGGGCTAAGTAGACATTCGCCATCCCGCCGCCGCCAATCATTTCTAATACCTTATATCGACCGCTTAATCGTTTTCCAATTAACATTATAAATCACCCTCGCCGGAATCAGAAAACTCTACAATTGCCAGTGAAATGTTGTCCTCGCCGCCACGCTCATTTGCGATCGAGATTAAAGTATTCGCTTTTTTCTCAAAGTCATCATCGTTCTTTAGAATATCAGCCATTTCTCCTTCACTAACTTTGTTCGAGAGTCCGTCAGAGCATAATAAAAGGCTGTCTCCTTCTTCAAAGGTTATCGTTTTAATATCTATATTAACATTCAGTTCCGTTCCGAGAGCCCGCATGATAACGTTCTTTCTAGGATGATGTTCAGCATCCTCCTTAGATATTTGCCCTGTGCGAACTAATTCATTGACTAGTGTATGATCTTCCGTCAATTGCTGAAATCCCGATTCGTTTAATATATAACAGCGACTGTCTCCAACATGAGCAATTGTAGCAAATAGATTTGTCGTAATAACAGCTTCAATTGTTGTACCCATTCCATCACATTCCTCATGGCTGTTTGAATGGTCAAACAACAATCTATTCACTTGAATTATTCTTGTTTTTAACCACTCTTCCGCTTGTTCTGCAGTTTGAATCCCTTCGGATTCCTCCCACATCTCTTTTAAAGTGGTTAATGTCATGTTGCTTGCAACGTCGCCGGCACGGTGACCGCCCATACCATCAGCTACAATGGCAAGGCGCTGCCCGTCTCGATTTAAAAATACACCAACACTATCTTCGTTATTCTTTCGAATTCTCCCTACATCCGTCTTATACACAGCCTTCAACGCTGTCACCTCGTCTCTTCTTTTCGCTCCTTTGCACGAAGTTGTCCACATGCTGCGTCAATGTCGTGACCTTGCTCCCGGCGAATGGTTACATTAATACCGCGGTTTTTGAGTGTTTTTTCAAATGCAAAGATTTTGTCCTTCGGGGTACGTACATAGTCCCTCTCTGGAACATAATTAACAGGAATAAGATTAACATGGCATTTTAGTCCTTTTAATAAGGCTGCCAATTCTTCGGCATGTTCAACAGAATCATTAACACCGCCGAAAAGGCCGTATTCAAAACTAATTCGGCGCCCCGTCTTATCGATATAATACCTTACAGATTTCATTAAGTCATCTAGTTTATATGCTCTATTGATTGGCATTAACCGGGACCTTAATTCTGTGTTAGGTGCGTGTAGGGAAATAGCAAAATTAATCTGCATATTTTCATCTGCAAATTGATAAATCTTCGGAACAATACCACTAGTTGATACTGTTATATGACGTGCACCAATCATCAATCCTTTATCATTATTAATGATTTTAAGAAATGACATCATATTATCATAATTATCGAAGGGTTCACCAATTCCCATAATAACTACTGAGCTGACACGCTCGTCTGTTTCGTCAAGAGCTTGCTGCACCGTTACAACCTGCGCAACAATTTCACCAGCTTCTAAATGACGCTTAAGCCCGCCAAGTGTCGAAGCACAGAAAGTACACCCGATCCGGCAGCCAACTTGCGTTGTTACGCACACCGAATTCCCATAATCATGGCGCATTAAGACTGTTTCAATTGAGTATCCATCGTGCAATTCAAACAGGAATTTAATAGTACCGTCAGAAGAAGATTGCTTTATAACTGTTTTTAATGTGGTAATTTGAAAATTGTCAGAAAGCTTGTCACGTAAACTTTTTGATAAATTATTCATATCTTCAAACGAAGATATTCTTTTTTTGTATAGCCAGTCATAAATTTGCTCTGCCCGGAAAGGCTTTTCACCATTATTAGTCAGCCATTCCTTGAGCTCATGAAGCTGCAGGGAATAAATAGAAGTTTTTTTTATGTCCAATGTTGTATTGTTCTCAGTTGTATTTAGTTGTTCCAACTATTACACCTTCTTTCTTAAGCATGCGATAAAGAAACCGTCGGAGCCAATATCCTGGGGCAGGATTTGTAAAAAACCATCTGCTGCCAGGGGTTGGATTGCCTCAGGCATTCGTTCTTTTAATGAAGCATCTATCTCAAATTCAGGATGCTCTTGTAAAAATTTCAAGACAGTCCCTTCATTTTCTTCCTTATCTACTGTACACGTACTGTAGACAAGAATTCCACCTTTTTTCACTAAAGGTGAGACAGAGTTTAATAAATTTTGTTGAATGGTACTTAATTGATACAGATCTTGTTCTTTTTTGGTATATTTCATGTCAGGTTTCCTTCTCATAACACCCAGCCCTGAGCATGGGGCATCTAGAAGGATTCTATCAAAATATTCCTCTTGAAACTGTTCTCCTGCCTTGCGTGAATCCATTGCAATTGTCCTTATATTGCCCAAACCTAAACGTTTAGCATTTTCATTAATTAATTTTACTTTATGTTCATGTAAATCCAGCGAGATTACTCCGCCAGTTAATTTCATTGTTTCTGCAATATGAGTAGTTTTTCCGCCAGGAGCGGCACAGGCATCCAAAATCAATTCGTTTTCATTGGGAGCGAGTGCATAGGCAGCCAGCATTGAACTTTCGTCCTGTATGGTAATCATGCCTTTTTTAAATGCCCTTGAAAAAGCTAAATTCCCTCTCAATGCTCTAATAGCTTCAGGAATAACAGGACTTTTTTCCACTAGAAAGCCTTCCTCATCTAGATCCTCAATGACTTCGAGGATGGTCGTCTTTGTTAGATTTACCCTCGCTGTTTGCAGTGGTGCCGTTAAGTTGACCTCACACATTTCTTTCGTTCTTTCATAACCAAATTGGTCAACCCACCTCTTAACGAGCCATTCTGGGTGGCTCGTTTCGATTGATAGCTTTTCAATTGGATCACTAACTTCATCCAACGATGGAAGTCCCTCACGCTGAATACTTCTCAGCACACCATTTACCATTCCGGCAATCCCTTTGTGGCCTCGCTTTTTAGCAATTTCGACTGCTTCAAATATGGCGGCTCTATCGGGAATTTTATCAAGGTAGACCATTTGATAGAGGGTTATCCTTAATAGCTGCCGCACCCAATTTTCCAACTTTTTGCTATTTTTTAAAAAGGGCTTTAGAAAGTAGTCGAGCGCCATCCTTCTTTGTAATGTTCCATATGTTAACTCCGTCAGTAGACCGATATCAATAGAGGGAATTTTGTTTTTTTCAATGGTACTATTCAGCAGCAAGTTACTGTAAGATTGATTCTTTTCAATGTTCTCAAGTAATTCCACCGCTGCTTCACGTACATTTTTCTTTTTATTCGTCATTTTATTCTCCTAGTCTGCTGCCCACTAAGATTTTCGATCCTGCACCTCTGTAAAACTCTTCACAAGTCATTTTTGTTTTTCCAGAGGGCTGCAGCTCTTTAATCTTAATAGCTGTGTCATTACCGGTTGCTACCGTGATACCATCAGCGTCGTTTTTTATGACAGTCCCTGGCTCCTCACTTTTTGTACCTGTGACCTTTTCTGAACGCCAGATTTTTAATGTTTGACCATCAAGCGTTGTAAAAGCAACTGGCCAGGGGTTTAAGCCGCGGATATGATTATAAATCTCTTCGCCCGTTTTGGACCAATCAATTTTTTCCTGCTCGCGTTTAATATTAGAAGCAAACGTTGCTTTCTCATTATCCTGAGGAACAGCCGTTAATTTTCCTTCGAGTAATTTTAGCAAAGTTTCAGATAATAACTCTGCACCAGCCTTGCTCAGCTTAGTATGAAGGGTGCCCACATTATCTTCTTCGGTAATCTCTACTTCTACTTGAGTTAATATGTCACCTGCGTCCAGCTTTTCAACCATATACATAATGGTAATCCCTGTTTTCTTTTTGCCTTGGATGAGGGCATAATGAATGGGTGCTCCGCCGCGCAATTCCGGAAGAAGCGAGGCATGGACGTTAATACAGCCATGTGCTGGTGCTTCTAATATTTCTTTCGGCAATATCTGTCCAAAAGCCGCTGTAATAATCAAATCGGGATTCAAAGAAATAATTTTTTCCATTTCCTCTTTTTGGCGAATTTTTTCAGGTTGATAGACAGGGATTCCATGTTTCAATGCTTCAACTTTGACAGGCGGCGGTGTTAGTACTTTTTTTCTGCCAACTGGCCGATCCGGCTGGGTAACCACACCTATAACCTCATATCCGTCATCTATAATTCTTCGCAACACGGGTACTGAAAAGTCTGGGGTACCCATAAAAACGATTCTCGTCATTCAATTTCTACTCCTTTTAACTCATCTTCTTCGAGATATCGGCTTACTTTAGATGTGAATAATACCCCGTCTAAATGATCAATTTCATGTTGTATCGCCCTTGCGAGAAATTCTTCCGCTTCAAGGGTGAATTTTCTTCCTTTTCGGTCGAATGCCTCGATTTTCACATAATTGGGTCTGGTAACTTCTCCAAAAAGGTCTGGGAAGCTTAAACACCCTTCTGGACCCGTTTGCTCTCCTGATGTATTGGTAATACGAGGATTAATCATCTCAATCGTTCCTGATTCATCATCAATATCAACGATGGCAATTCGTTCATCTATCCCAATTTGCGGGGCAGCAAGGCCGACACCGTCATATTCAATCATGGTGTCATACATATCATCAAGTAATTTAGCAAGCTTTCTGTCGAATTTAACAACAGTCCGGCATTTTTTTTCAAGTACCTCAGCAGGGTACGTAACAATCTTTCGTATGGCCAAAGGTGTTCCTCCATCTAAATCGTAGTTGTCCGATTTTTTTATCTTTATTATTAATTACTATACATTTTCACCCAAATTACTCTATCATAACCTTCTATATCACCAATATTTGGCTATCGTTACATTAAAATAAATGGGTTTACATCGATTGATACAAGTAAGCCGCTTTTTGGGTCGCCTTGATACTGGTCGAGTATGGCTTTTAGTGTTTTATTAAGCTCCGGTTCCCGCTTATATTTTATTAAGCAATGATAGCGGTAACGATTATTAATCCGCGGGATTGGTGAGGCAGCCGGCCCTAGAACCACTGCATGATTGGATAACCGGGAGCGGACAAAAGCGGCGATTTTTTCCGTTGCCGATACGACAGTTATTAACTCTTCATGACTAATCGTAATTAAGGCCAAATAGTAAAATGGCGGGTAATGATGAGCTTTTCTCATCATCATTTCCCTGTGGTAAAAGCGATCATAATCCTGTGTTCCGGCGAGCTCTACACTATAGTGCTCTGGAGTATAGGTTTGGATGATGACTTCCCCGGGTAACTCATGGCGCCCCGCCCTGCCGCTAACTTGTGTTAATAGCTGAAAGGTTTTTTCAGAGGAGCGAAAATCTGGTAAATGGAGCATCGTATCCGCTGAGAGAACGCCGACAAGGGTAATATTAGGAAAGTCCAGTCCTTTTGCAATCATTTGCGTTCCTAAAAGAATATCTGCTTTGCCTTCATGGAATTCCTTTAACAGCCGCTCATGGGCTCCCTTTTGTCCCGTTGTATCAACATCCATACGAATTACCTTTGCTTCAGGAAGAATTTTCCCTAGTTCTTCTTCAACCTTTTGTGTCCCCGTACCAAAATAGCGAATGTAATCACTTGAACACTCAGGGCACTGACTGGGTACATGGCTCTCAAATCCACAATAATGGCATTTCATCTGGTCCTTAACTCTGTGATAGGTCAAGGAGATATCACAATTCGGACAATTCATCACATACCCGCAATCCCTGCACATAACAAATGATGAGTGACCACGTTTGTTGAGAAATAATACAGACTGCTCTTTTCTTTCAATTCTCTCTTTCAGCAATTCAAACAACTTTCTCGAAAACATGGAGCGATTCCCTGCTCTAAGTTCTTCACGCATATCAATAATTTCTACAGCTGGAAGTGCTCTCTTATTCATTCTGCTTGGCAGACATAATAGTGTGTAAACCCCTTTTTGTGCTCTTGCAAAAGACTCAAGTGCTGGAGTTGCACTCCCAAGCACAACCGGGCAGTTATTTTTTTGGGCTCGTTCAATGGCCACATCCCGCGCATGATAGCGCGGCATTTCTTCCTGCTTATAGCTAGTTTCATGTTCCTCATCAATAATGATGATTCCCAGGTTCTCAAAAGGTGCAAAGATGGCTGACCTTGCACCCACAACCACTTTAACCTCTTGACGTTGAATCTTCCGCCATTCATCATATTTTTCTCCAGCAGAGAGCCCGCTGTGCAATACCGCTACTAAATTTCCAAAACGGCCCTTAAAGCGATTTACCATTTGCGGAGTCAAAGCGATTTCTGGTACAAGTACAATCGCTTCTCTGCCTTTTTCAATGACATCCTGAATGGTTTGTAAGTAAATTTCAGTTTTCCCGCTGCCAGTTACGCCATAGAGTAAAAACACCTCATGGAGTTTATTTTCAATACTGCCTAAAATGGGAACCATCGCTCGCTGCTGGTCCTCTGTTAAGAGCAGAGGCTCGGTGCGTGTAAAGGTGCGATTTTCATAAGGATCACGATAAACTTCCATATCCTGTTCAGCAAGAAATCCCTTTTCAACTAGTGCTTTTACTGTTGATGCGGAAATATTTAAATATGATAACAACTGTCTCAATTCCACCGGGTCACTGTGTTCAACAAAATACCTTAAAACTACCTTTTGTTTTTCAGCTTTTTGAGGCAGGCTATTACTCGCAGCTTCCAAATCTCCTGAGGAAAGCAATGGAATAACATATTTTAATTTCTTTTTCTTTAGTCTTTCTTTCACTACATATATAACTTCTAACAGCCCTTTAGCAGCTTCTCTTTGGAGGATGGGAACTAGACCAGTCTCTAAGGCTTCATCCCAATGAATCGCTTCTTCATTTTTAAATACCTCTTGAAGCTGCGCAGGTAATTGATTTAGTTTTACTCCTGTGGAAAGCTTTACCTTCTTCTCATATTTAGCTTTTAATGCAGCCGGAAGCATTGCCTGAAAGGCATAAATCTTAAAGCACAACGTATTTTCCGTCAGCCAATTACCGAGATCAAGTAATTCCTGATTTAGAACAGGTTCTAAATCCATCGGTTCGATAATTTCACGGAGTTTCTTAAATTCTGATTCTGCTTTTATCTCGGTAACAAAACCTTGAATTTTCCTTGGACCAAAGGGGACAATTACCCTCATTCCGGGCTGGATAGTCTCTTGCCATTGGGCTGGAATTAAGTAATCAAACGCCCTATCCGTTTGTTTTGCGGGCACATCAACAATAACACTAGCAACTTTCATTTGGTTCCAAACCCTTTGGGGATACAACTATTTCTTCGATAATTTTATGTGCAGCCTCAAGCTTTGACATTAAAGGTAACTCAATCTTGGTTCCATCACGCTTAAAAAGCGTCACGATGTTTGTATCCCCGCCAAAACCTGCACCTTCTGCCTTAACATTATTGGCTACAATCATATCTGCATTTTTAACCTTTAGTTTTTTTACCGCGTATTCTTCAACATTTTCAGTCTCTGCTGCAAATCCAATTAGAATCTGGTTTCTCTTTTTTGTTCCCAGCTCATATAAAATATCCTTCGTTCTTTCAAGTTCAATCACCTTGTCCCCAGGCTGCTTTTTCATTTTATGATCATAAGAAACTTTAGGAGTGTAATCAGCAACTGCTGCTGTTTTTATAATAATATCCGCATCATCAAACTTGTTCATGACTGCATGATACATTTCATCTGCACTCTCAATCTTAACTATCTCTACACCAGCCGGAGGAGATAAATGGACCGGTCCAGAAACTAATATTACTTTTGCGCCCTCTTTCTGAGCTGCTTCAGCAAGAGCGTATCCCATTTTTCCTGTAGAATGGTTCGTAATAAAACGGACGGGGTCAATCTTTTCCCTTGTTGGACCAGCAGTAATTAAAACGGTTTTCCCTTTTAACTTCAAAGAGTTTTTATTAAAAAAATGCTGTTTGATTAATTCAACAATTTTCTCAGGTTCCTCTAAACGACCCTTGCCTACATAGCCACAAGCTAAATAGCCCTCACTTGGTTCAATAAATTGATAACCGTAGATGGCCAATATGGATATGTTCTTTTTCACTGCTGGATGGTCATACATATGTACATTCATCGCCGGGGCAATCCAAACTGGAGCCGTTGCGGCAAGTAAGGTGGTGGTAATCATATTATCCGCAATGCCATTTGCCAGTTTACCTATCGTATTGGCTGTTGCAGGGGCCACAAGTATTAAATCTGCCCAATCAGCTAAATCGATGTGCGCGATCACATTCGGATTTTTTTCTTCAAAGGTATCGGTATACACATCATTTCGAGATAACGCCTGAAAAGTTAAAGGGGAAACAAATTTTGCAGCAGAGTCACTAAGGATTACTTTTACCTTAGCACCAGCTTGGACAAGTTTGCTTGTTAAAGCTGCTGCCTTATATACCGCAATGCCACCTGACACACACAATAAAATCTTTTTATCCAACATCAACGTATCCCCCGCTTCTATTCCACAAGTATCTATTCTTTTATTATGCTAGAAACACTTTATTTTTTCATCTTTTTCAACTGCATTTCTACAAAAAACGCCTTTTTTTTCGATTTGCGATGTAAACTGGTCTGTTGATTTCCACTCCAGGCACTTCGCTTTCCGCGGGAGGGTCCGGGAGCCTGTCTAGCTACAGCGCCTAGACCCTCGAGTCGCTTCGGTCCTGACGATGAAGTCAAAAAGCGACATCAACGCCAGGCCCTCCAGCGCTTGTCGGGTCTGGACAAGGCGCTTCCGCTTTTCCTTCTCCTCGGCGCTATGCGCCTGTGGGGTCTCCCGAAGACCTTTTCATCCCGCAGGAGTCTACGTGCCTTCCGCTCCAATCAACAGAGTGCAATAATCAATAAGGAGCTTTAATATTTAATTGCGATAAAAAATAAAAAGGCTGACATTGTTCTGTGTCAGACCTTCTTGTTATTACTTGCCTATATTACTATCCTTACCGTAAATAGCACCTGTTTCTGATTTCTTGGGAATTCTATATGTCAGCTCACCGCTATAGATTTCCTCTAATGCTTTTCCCACATGTTTATAGGAAACATATTTAGGTAATCTTTCATCACGTGTTTGCTGCATTGAACGAGCACGTTTTGCCGCAACAGAAACCAACGAGTATTTTGAGTCAATTTTATTAAGTAATGAGTCGATCGAAGGATATAACATTTATTCAACCTCCAGTAATTTTTTATATCGATGTTCTACACGTTCCCGGCGGCAATGTTCTGCGACAACAATTGCTTTTACCCGTTCACATGCCAATTCTACCTGATCATTTTCTACAACATAATCGTATAATTCCATCATTTCAATTTCTTCACGCGCTGATAACATCCGATTGTTAATCAACTCTTCTGTTTCGGTACCTCTGGTAACAATCCGATTCTTTAACTCGGAAAGACTTGGAGGCATTAAGAAAATAAATAAACCTTCTGGAAATTTTTCTCTAACCTGTCGTGCACCCTTTACCTCGATTTCTAAAAAAACATCTTTCCCGGCATCCAAGGTTTCGCGCACATAATCTACAGGTGTGCCATAATAATTGCCAACGAATTCAGCATACTCTAACAGTTTACCCTGCTCAATTAATTCTTCGAATTCCTGACGTGACTTAAAAAAATAATCGACCCCATTTACTTCCCCAGGTCGAGGCGCACGGGTTGTTGCGGATATTGAGTATTCAAAAGCCGTGTCCGGATGGGAAAATATTTCTTTTCTAACTGTTCCTTTTCCGACACCAGAGGGACCAGAAAATACGATAAGTAATCCTTTTTCCTGCATTTTCTATAATCCTACCCTTCATCAATAATTTCATCACGGTCTGCCAGTCGATGGGCAACCGTTTCAGGCTGTACAGCTGATAAAATGACATGGTCACTGTCCATGACAATGACCGCACGTGTACGTCTTCCATATGTAGCATCAATCAATGAACCCCGATCACGGGCATCCTGGATTATCCTCTTAATCGGAGCAGATTCAGGGCTTACTATTGAAATTATCCGATTGGCAGATACGATATTTCCAAATCCAATATTAATCAATTTAATCGACATGATTATCATCCAATCATCAATAATATATTTTGGTCGAGCCAGCCATTTTCTAAACACTGTTATTCAATATTTTGAACTTGTTCCTTCAGTTTCTCAAGCAAACTTTTTATTTCAACTACTTTTTTAGTAATAGATGAATCATTTGCTTTTGACCCAATTGTATTTGCTTCCCTATTCATTTCCTGCACAAGAAAATCAAGTTTTCTTCCAATAGGCTCCGTTTCGTTTAATGTTTGCTTAAATTGCTGGACGTGGCTATTTAACCTTGTTAATTCCTCGTTAATATCAATTTTATCAGCAAAGATGGCCACTTCGGTTAATACACGACTTTCATCAATTTGTCCTTGTACTAATTCCTCAATTCTTTTCATTAAACGTTCTTTATAGGCTGAGACAACTAGAGGAGCGTATTCTCTTAGTTTATCAATATTTGTATCTAATTGTAATAAAGAAGTTAGCAAATCTTTTCGCAGCTCTTCTCCTTCAGTAACTCGCATTTGCTTACATAGTAAAACTGCTTCTTCTGTTGCTCTTAGTACTAAATTTTCCAATTCTTCGTTGCCGGCATCATTTTCTTCAATATGTAAAAATTCGTTACGTGTCAATAAATCCTGAAGTAAAACTTTTCCTTCAATATTGAATTTATCACGTGCTTCTTTAATAAACAGGTAGTACTCTTCGAGCAGCTTCCAATCAACATGAATTTTCCGAGTAACTGCACCTTCCCCTTCTATCATTATATAAACTTCAGCCCTGCCGCGTCGGAGATGCTGATTCAATTTTTTCTTAATCTTATCTTCTACCTTTAACAGCTGCCTCGGCATCCGAACATTTATTTCACTAAAACGATGGTTGACTGTTTTTACTTCCACATTTACAGAATAAGAGGCAGAGGAAATTCTGCTTCTCCCAAAGCCCGTCATACTTATAACCATCAAGGACACTCCAATCTTCTGAGCGGTTAACCTGCTATGTAAAGTATATAGTTTTTTTGCGAAAACTAACAAAAGGTAATAGAGTCATCTCTACTACCTTTTGGATTATAACACACTTTATTTTGTTTTTCTTAACAAAAATGTTCCTGCTAGTAAAAAAGTTGGTATTGATGAGAGACCGATAATCAAAAGCCAGTCTTTTGCTAAGATTGGTAAGGTGTGAAAAATTGGCTGGAATGGCGGGTAGTAAATTACTGCAATCATTAATGCGAGGGATGATACAACCGCCCAAACAAGGTATTGGTTCCCAAATGGATTTCTAGATAAAACGGATTTTTCACTTCTACAATCAAATACATGAATGAGCTGCGCCAGCACGAGTGTTGCAAATGCAATCGTTTGTGCATATTGCAGGTTTTCCGGATTCTGTTTATAGACAATCATAAAGGCTAATAGGGTAACGATTCCAATAAGAAAACCCCTGGAGACTACTTTCCAGCCTAATCCTCGAGAAAATACACCTTCATTTGGACTACGCGGTTTACGTTTCATTACATCCTCTTCAGGACGGTCCAATCCTAATGCCATTGCTGGCAGTCCATCCGTTACCAAATTAACCCAAAGGATTTGAATCGGAACGAGTGGCAATGGAAGTGCCAGTATCATCGCAAACAACATGACCAAAATTTCACCTACATTTGAAGCCAGTAAGTATCGGACAAATTTCCTTATATTTTCATAGATATTTCTGCCTTCTTCTATTGCCGATTTGATTGTTGCAAAATTATCATCCAATAATACAAGTGATGAGGCTTCTTTCGCCACGTCTGTTCCTGTAATCCCCATGGCCACACCGATATCCGCAGCTTTAATCGCTGGTGCGTCATTTACACCATCACCTGTCATGGCAACAATATGACCTCTATTTTGTAAAGCCTTAACAATTTTTAATTTATGCTCTGGTGAAACGCGGGCAAATACAGAAACATCATCTACTACTTCCTCAAGCTCCTCAACGGACATGTTTGATAAAGCATTCCCATCAAGAACCATACTCTTTTTCGTTAAGATACCGAGCTGTGCGGCAATCGCTTTAGCGGTTATCACATGATCACCAGTAATCATTACTGTTTTAATTCCTGCTTCTTTACATTCTTTCACCGCGTCTTTAACCTCTGGTCTAGGCGGGTCAATCATTCCTTGAACTCCAATAAAGGTTAATTTACTTTCTGCTTCATTTTCACTTAGGATAATTGTATTGGCTGGAATAGGTTTAAAGGCAATCGCAATCGTCCTAAGAGCTTGTGAAGCAAGGTGATTGATAGCGTCTTGGACTTGGTTCTGAACACTCTGTCCAAGATATTGTGTCTTGCCATCCCAAAGGATGGATTCACTCTTACCAATAATTACATCCGGAGCCCCTTTTGTTACGATAAAATTCCTGCCTTGCTTGTCTTTTACATGCATACTCATCATTTTTCTCGCAGAGTCAAACGGGAATTCCTTTACGATGGTAAATTCATCCAATAAATTTGTACGATCCAATCCCGCTTTCATAGCACTAACAAGCAGCGCACCCTCTGTCGGATCCCCGTCAAGAATATAATCCTCATCTTTGATTTTTAATTCCGAATGATTGCAAATCATCCCAAAGATGAGCATTTGCTGCAAGGCTTTTTCATCTTTTGGCTGGACACGGGTATTATTACGGTAAAAGTCTCCACGAGGCTGATAGCCCACACCGTCGACTGTCCAAGTGGTCCCACCGCTCCATAAATGGGTAACGGTCATTTTGTTTTGCGTCATTGTTCCCGTTTTATCAGAACAAATAACCGACGCACAGCCAAGCGTTTCGACTGCCGGCAGCTTTCTGACTATCGCATTTTTCTTAATCATTTTTTGAACTCCAAGAGACAATGCAACCGTTACAATTGCCGGTAAACCCTCAGGAATGGCCGCTACTGCAAGGGATACACCCGCTAAGAACATCGTATAAAGCTCATGTCCCTGTAACACTCCAATTCCAACCACTAGAACAGTTAAAACTAGTGCTACTGTTATCAAAATTTTACCAAGCTGCTCTAAGCGGCGCTGTAATGGAGTTTCTTGTGATTCTGCGTTTTGAAGTAAATCGGCAATCTGCCCCATCGCTGTTTTCATCCCTGTAGCGATAACGACTCCTGCACCACTTCCCCTAGTGATCATCGTGCCCATGAAGGCGATGTTTTCCATATCACCAATCCCGGGGTTGATGGTTTTTAATACATCTGTATGTTTTGATACCGGCACTGACTCTCCAGTAAGTGCGGACTCTTCGATTTCTAAACTTCTGGACTCAATAATCCTTACATCTGCCCCAATTCTATCTCCACTCGAAAACTTAATGACGTCCCCTACAACGATTTCTTTAGAAGGTATTTTTATCCACTGGCCGTCCCGTAACACGGAAACCTGTGGAGCAGATAATTCCTTTAGAGCCTGAAGCGATCTCTCAGCTCGTCTTTCTTGAAAAAATCCAAGAAATCCATTAATAATCACAATTGCAATAATCGCTACCGCGTCAATATATTCACCGAGCAATCCTGATAAAAGCGTGGCTGCGAGCAGCACTAAGACCATAAAATCTTTAAACTGACTAAAAAATAAGAGCAAAGCAGATTGCTTTTCCCCCTCCTGCAATTCATTAAGCCCATGTTGAGCTATTCGTTTCTTTACTGCTTCTGGTGATAACCCAGAAGAAAAGTCGGTATCTAAGACCTTTTCTACTTGATTTATCTCCATCTCATGGAATTTCATCCGACCATCTCACTTCCCCCTAGTTTTTCTTAGACATTACTCTAAAGAAAGCTTATTCAGCCTCGTCCCAAAAAATGCTATGATAATTCAGACGGGTTATGATAACTGCATGAACAAGATAAAATGAGACATACTCTAACCTTGTAAGCTATACTAAAGGGAAGAAATAGTTTGAAGTAAAGGATGTTTTCCATGTCATTTGATGGTTTATTTACAAAAGCAATGGTCGATGAACTCTCGCGCACTCTAAAGGGCGGAAGAATAAACAAAGTACATCAGCCTTATAAAAATGAAGTAATTCTAACAATCCGTGCAAATGGAGTGAACCAAAAATTATTATTCTCTGCTCACCCCAGCTACGCGCGTGTACAGATCACCAATGAAGCATATGAAAATCCCAGCGAACCGCCAATGTTCTGTATGCTGCTTAGAAAGCATATTGAGGGCTATATATTAGAGGATGTATACCAGGTAGAAAATGATCGGATGATTATTTTTGAAATCAGAGGCAGGAATGAAATCGGTGATGTCAGCTACAAACAGTTAATCATCGAAATAATGGGGAGACACAGTAATATAGTACTGGTTGATAAAACGAGGAATATCATTCTCGACAGCGTTAAGCACGTTTCGTTTGCGGTAAACAGTCACAGAGCGATATTGCCAGGGCAGATATATATTTACCCGCCAGAACAAAACAAGCAAAACCCTTTTATGGCTGGTACTGAAGATATATTGAGAAAGATTGATTTTAATAGCGGGAAGCTTGATCGGCAAATTGTTGAACATTTTGCTGGAACTTCACCACTATTCGCGAAAGAAGTTATTTTCCAAAGCGGCATTGCCAACCGAGCAACAGTACCGGCTGCGTTTGTTCAATTGATACAAAGAATCAAGAGTGGAGAGCTCGTCCCTTCTATTATGTCAACAGATAATAAGGAAGTGTTTTACCTCTTTCCACTAGAACATATTAAAGGGGAAGTGAAAAGCTTTTCCACCTTAAGTGAAATGCTTGACCGCTTTTATTTTGGAAAGGCGGAACGAGACAGGGTTAAGCAGCAAGGAAATGATATTGAGCGGTTAATCATCAATGAAAAAGAAAAGAATGAGAAAAAAATTGAAAAGTTAGAGAGCACATTAAGAGAGGCTGAAAAAGCAGACCAGCTTCAACGTTTCGGGGAATTGTTAACAGCCAATCTTTATGTTGCAAAAAAAGGGATGAAAGAAATTGAGGTAATGGATTATTACGATGAAATGGGCGGTACAGTTGCCATACCCTTGGATCCACGGAAGACGCCATCAGAAAATGCCCAAAAGTATTTTTCTAAATACCAGAAGGCCAAAAACTCTGTTTCCATCGTGATCGAACAAATTGAAAAAGCTCGTGAGGAAGTCCTTTATTTTGAAAATTTACTGCAGCAGGTGCAGTCAGCTTCCCCTAAGGACATTCAGGAAATTCGCGAGGAACTGGTGGAAGGGGGATATATCCGCGACCGCCAAAGACGAAATGCGAAAAAGATATCCAATGCTAAACCTATTTTAGACCATTACCTTTCTTCTGATGGCACTGAGTTGATTGTTGGTAAAAACAATAAGCAAAATGATTATTTAACCAATAAACTGGCAGCAAGAGATGATATCTGGCTTCATACAAAGGACATTCCTGGATCACATGTTGTCATTCGCAGCAAAGAACCATCTGAAGAAACGATTTATGAAGCCGCGAACTTGGCTGCTTATTATAGTAAAGCTCGAAACTCCAGCTCTGTACCCGTCGATTTCACAAAAGTACGGCATGTAAAAAAACCTAGCGGTGCGAAGCCCGGTTTTGTTATCTATGATAATCAACAGACAGTGTATGTAACACCAGAAGAGGAGCTTGTTCTTAAACTTAAGAAAAGATAAAAAAGTCCCGGATTTCCGGGGCTTTTTCCATTATTCAAATCTTTTGCTCCATTCTGATGGAGCTTTACTCCAAGAAAGTAAACTCTCTTGATCGTTTTTGCTTATATAGCCCTTTTCAATAGCGACTTCAACTAGGTTCGTGAAATCTGTAAGTGATTCACTTTTAATATCTTCTTGTGCGAATGCTTCCTTCCCTTTATCAAGCCCATATGTAAAAATGGACACAACTCCAAGTACTTCACAGCCAGCCTCTCTTAATGCTTGAACCGCTGTTATTACACTGCCGCCAGTAGAAATTAAATCCTCAACGACGACGACCTTTTGACCCTTTTCCACATTACCTTCAATTTGATTCCCTTTGCCATGTCCTTTTGCACTCGAACGTACATAACACATTGGTAAATTTAATAACTCACTAACCCATGCAGCATGTGGAATACCAGCTGTTGCTGTACCAGCAATTACATCTGCGGAAGGATATTTATCTAGAATAATGGATTGCAGCCCTTTTGCAATCTCTCTTCTTACCTCCGGATACGAAAGTGTCAGCCGGTTGTCGCAATAGATAGGCGAGCGTAATCCAGAAGTCCAAGTAAATGGTTCATTTGGCTTTAATGCAACTGCATTGATGGTCAATAATTTTTCTGCTATTAACTTTTTCATACTTGTATACTCCTCCATGCTTCCATCCATTTTTCAAAGCTTTTCACTGGATCATTTGATCTTGTAATCGAACGCCCTACGACGATTGAGGAAACACCTGCATTTCTTGCAAATTCAGGGGTGGCGATTCGTTTTTGGTCTCCAGTACTGTCTTCCTCCATACGTATGCCTGGTGTAACGGTGTAAAATTTATTACCCAATTTTTCACGAATCGATAATGCTTCCCATGCAGAGCAAACGACTCCATTTAAACCAGCTTCTTTTGCGAGTGAGGCATAATGGAGAACAGAGGTTTCAAGTGGAACTGAAATCAGCTGTTCTTTATTCATTTGGTCTTCGGATGTACTTGTGAGCTGGGTAACTGCAATACATGCTGGACGCTTTCTTCCAGCTGCGGTCCCTTCATCTAATCCTTCTAAAGCGGCACGCATCATCTCTTTACCGCCTGCAGCGTGTACGTTTACAAGGTCGCATTCGAGCCTTGCAAGACCCTTCATCGCACTTTTTACAGTATTCGGAATGTCATGAAGCTTTAAATCTAGAAAAATACGATGACCATTACCTTTTAAATAATGAACAATTTCAGGACCTTCCTGATAAAACAGCTCCATTCCAACCTTTACAAACAGCTGCTTCCCATTAAATGGCTGTAAAAATTGCTCTACCTCTTTACGATTCGCAAAATCAAGCGCGATGATAAGCGAGTTGTCCATGCTCCTGCCAGCTCCTTCCCCTGCATTCACTGATGTGTTCATAGCCTAATTGGTCCAATAACGATGGTAATTCATCAATAATGGCTGGACACACAAACGGGTCCACAAAGTTGGCTGTACCAACGGCAACGGCACTTGCGCCGGCATAGAAGAATTCAATTACATCTTCAGCAGACTCAATACCGCCCATCCCGATAATTGGAATATTTACTGCCTGACTCACTTCATAAATCATCCGTAGTGCGACCGGTTTAATCGCTGGTCCTGATAGACCGCCAGTACGATTGGCTAAGATTGGCTTACCTGTCTTTAGATCCAGCCTCATTCCTACAAGCGTGTTGATCATCGTTAAACCATCCGCTCCACCATCTTCTACCGCTTTGGCCATTTCCACAATATTGGTTACGTTCGGTGACAGCTTGACGTAGACCGGAACTTCGGAAACTTCTTTTACTTTCCTGGTTAACTGCTTGGCAACCTCCGGAATCGTACCAAAAGCGATTCCCCCCGTCTTTACATTCGGGCAGGAAATATTCAATTCTAATGCATGAACATTGGAAGCTTTAGAGATTTCAGCTGCAACCTCGATGTAGTCTTCTTCCAGTGAACCTGCAACGTTGGCAATAATCGGAACATCATACTGCGATAACCACGGAAGTTCATTGCTTATTACTTTATCTAACCCAGGATTTTGCAGACCGATTGCGTTGAGCATTCCTGATGATGTTTCTGCAACTCTCGGAGTTGGATTTCCGAATCGAGGTTCCACCGTCGTGGCTTTAATCATAATCGCTCCAAGTTTACTTAAGTCATAGAATTGGCTATATTCTCTTCCAAATCCAAAGCATCCTGAAGCAGGCATGATTGGGTTCTTTAAGTTTAAGCCAGGTAACTGTATGTTCAGTCTGCTCATATTAATACCTCCCCGGCACGGAAAACTGGGCCATCACTGCAAACTTTTTTATAGGATACATCTTCTGCCTCATTGCTTGTTTTGCATACACACGCAAAGCATGCTCCTACCCCGCAGCCCATTCTTTCTTCTAACGATAGAAACACTTTCTTATGAGAATACTGTTTTTCAATAGCTTTCAGCATAGGTGTTGGGCCACAAGTATATAAACAATCAAAATCTAACTCTTTGATAATATCCGTAACAAAACCTTTTTTCCCGTAAGAACCGTCCACTGTTGTAATATAAGTGTTCCCGTTTTCTAAAAACTCTTTTTCATAAAATACAGCAGATTCTGTCTGGAAACCAAGGACATGGATCACCTTTACTCCTTTTGCAGTCAGCTGCTTAGAAAGTTCATATAACGGTGGAACACCAATCCCGCCGCCAACAAGTAATGCAGTTTCCCCTGCATTGACTTCATTGACAGGAAAACCATTGCCTAAGGGACCGAGAATATCCAGCAGCATTCCCGGGCCTTTTTCAGCAAGCAGTGTAGTCCCTTTTCCTTCTTTGCGATAAATCATCGTAAATTGAGCGTTAAGCTTATCAACAGAAGAGATACTAATCGGTCTTCTCAGCAGCGGATCTAGTGCTTTCGCAACCCGAATATGCACAAACTGTCCAGGTGCGTTAATCTCATTCACGAAATCTGCTTCAACACTTAGTTGAAAAATATCTTTTGCAATTTCTTTTTGGGAGATGATTTTGCATAATTCCTTTTTTATCAAGCAAAAACAACCTCCTTTTCCTCTACTGCCATGGCTTCTGCTGAAAAATTCATTGATTCGATCACTTTAAGTATGGCGTCTGCTGTATCTAATGAAGTTAAGCATGGAACTCCATTTTCAACGGCTTCACGACGGATTCTAAAGCCATCACGTTCAGGCTGCTTTCCTTTTGTTAGTGTGTTGACAATGAATTGGGCCTCGCCATTATGAATAACGTCCAGCAGCGTTTTGCCTTCTGAGCCAATTTTTCCAATGACCTTAACCGGCAGACCAGCTGACTGAAGAACCGCAGCTGTACCACCTGTCGCCATTAAGCGGTAGCCGTTTGCAGCAAAGCGTTTAGCAAGCTTTAATGATTCTTGTTTATCTTTATCCGCGACTGTAAACAATACCGTACCGAATTTTTGAATGTTCATACCTGAGGCAACTAAGCCTTTATAAAGAGCTTTTTCAAGGGTACTATCTTTTCCCATTACTTCACCGGTTGATTTCATTTCCGGTCCAAGCGTGATATCAACACTTCTTAATTTTGCAAAGGAGAAAACTGGAACTTTTACATAAACACCATTCTTTTCAGGGACGATCCCAGGTGTGTAGCCTTGTTCCACAATGGAAACTCCTAAGATTGCTTTTGTCGCAATTTTAGCCATTGGAACATTTGTGATTTTGCTTAAGAATGGAACCGTACGGCTTGAACGCGGATTGACTTCAAGGACATATACTTGATCCTTTGAAATTACATACTGAATATTCAACAGTCCAACAATGTTTAGACCTTTCGCCATTTTTTCTGTGTATTCAACGAGTGTTTGTTTGATACTTTCTGAAAGTGTCTGCGGCGGGTAAACCGCAATCGAATCCCCAGAATGGACCCCAGCACGTTCAATATGCTCCATAATTCCTGGTATCAACACATTTTCACCGTCACAGATCGCGTCTACTTCTATTTCTTTTCCTGTTAAGTAGCGGTCAATTAAAACTGGATGTTCAGGATTTATTTTAACCGCATTTTCCATATAATGAAGAAGTTCTTCTTGGCGATAGACAATCTCCATTGCTCTGCCGCCGAGTACATACGAAGGGCGCACAAGGACTGGGTAGCCAATTTCATTAGCAATTTCAACTGCCTCTGAAACGGATAATGCAGTTTTTCCAAGCGGCATTGGAATATCGAGCTGTACGAGAGCTTGTTCGAATTTATCCCTGTTCTCTGCACGATCCAAATCCTCTAGGCTTGTTCCGAGAATTTTCACCCCATTTTCCTCTAATTTAGCAGCAAGATTAATCGCTGTCTGCCCGCCAAATTGTACGACTACACCCAGCGGTTTTTCCAAATCAATAATACTCATTACATCCTCAATCGTTAGTGGTTCAAAGTAAAGCTTATCCGAGATACTGAAATCAGTCGAAACCGTTTCTGGATTATTATTAATAATAATCGCTTCATAACCAGCTTCTTTTATCGCTTGAACAGAATGAACCGTTGCGTAATCAAACTCAATCCCCTGTCCGATACGGATTGGACCAGAACCAAGAACAATAACACTTTGTCTGTCGGTGACAATTGATTCATTTTCCTCTTCGTAGGTTCCATAGTAGTAAGGTGTTTCTGACTCAAATTCAGCTGCACACGTATCTACCATTTTATATACTGGAATCATACCCAGATCTTTACGAAGATTGTATATATCCTGTTCCTTTTGATTCCAAAGCTGGGCTATCGTTTTATCAGAGAAGCCTTTTTGCTTCGCTTCCTTAAGGATATTCATATCCATTTGGTTCGAAGCAAGTTTTGTTTCTAAATCGATAATTCCCTGGAACTTATTTAAGAAAAACAAGTCAATCTGGCTCCATTGATGGATGGTTTCTACCGTGATCCCTCGCTTAAGTGCTTCAGCGATGTAAAAGAGTCTCTCATCTCCGGCTTTGCAAATTCGTTTTTCTAATAATTCATCACTGATTTCTTCTGCTCCATTTAATTCGAAATGATATACACCAGCTTCTAACGAGCGGATTGCTTTTAATAAAGATTCCTCAAATGTACGTCCAATCGCCATTACTTCGCCAGTAGCTTTCATTTGGGTTCCAAGTGAACGGTTGCCTGATTCAAATTTATCAAATGGCCATCTCGGAATTTTTGTAACGATATAGTCTAGAGCCGGTTCAAAACTTGCATATGTTTTTCCTGTTACAGGATTAAGCATTTCATCCAGCGTTAAGCCTACTGCAATTTTTGCTGCAAGTTTCGCAATTGGATAACCAGTTGCTTTTGAAGCAAGTGCCGAAGAACGGCTTACCCTTGGATTTACTTCGATAATATAGTAGTTAAAGCTATATGGGTCTAGTGCCAGCTGAACATTACAGCCTCCTTCTATTCCTAGTGCACGAATAATTTTAAGAGAAACATTTCTTAATAGCTGATATTCTCTGTCGCTTAATGTTTGACTCGGTGCCACAACAATCGAATCGCCTGTGTGTACGCCCACAGGATCAATGTTTTCCATATTACATACGACGATGGCATTGTCATTTCCATCACGCATTACTTCGTATTCAATTTCTTTATAACCGGCAATGCTTTTCTCAAGTAAACATTGACTTACAGGACTGTGCTTTAAACCACTCGTAACGATTTCATCCAGCTCTTGTGAATTATGGCAAATTCCGCCTCCAGTACCGCCGAGTGTATAAGCAGGACGAACAATGACAGGAAATCCGATTTTTTCAACAAATGCATGTGCTTCCGCTAATTCATGGATGATTTCACTATCAGGAACAGGTTCCCCAAGTTCATTCATTAGCGTGCGGAATAAATCACGGTCCTCAGCTTGTTTAATCGCGGATAACTTTGTTCCTAAAATCTCCACTTCACACTCTTCTAAGACTCCTGATTTTGATAACTCAACAGCTAGATTCAGACCAGTTTGACCGCCAAGAGTTGCCAAAAGTGCGTCTGGACGTTCTTTGCGAATAATTCTGCTTACAAATTCCTCCGTTAACGGTTCAATATAAACAGCGTCCGCAATCTCTGTATCTGTCATAATTGTCGCAGGATTAGAGTTTACAAGTATAACACGATAACCTTCTTCTTTAAGTGCAATACAAGCCTGGGTGCCTGCGTAATCAAATTCTGCTGCCTGGCCGATGACAATTGGTCCTGAACCAATCACTAAAATGGAGTTTATATCAGTACGTTTTGGCATGTTGTGGAAACCTCCTGTTTTTCAGCTTCAATCATCGCAAGAAACTGATCGAATAAATGGTTTGCGTCTTCAGGTCCAGGTGACGCTTCTGGGTGGTATTGAACAGTAAATGCAGGATAATCTAGATGCTTTAAGCCTTCAACTGTTCCATCATTTAGGGCGATATGGGTAACTGCCAGCCTTGTATTCTGTAAGGATTTTTCTTCAACCGTAAAACCATGGTTTTGTGCAGTAATCGCGATTTTCCCTGTTGTTAAATCTTTAACAGGATGGTTAGAACCTCGATGTCCGAATTTCATTTTTACTGTATTGGCACCACATGCTAATGCAAATAATTGGTGTCCAAGGCATATTCCAAATATCGGTACTAAGCCCAGTAACTGTTTAATCATATGAATCGCTTCTGGGACATCCTTTGGATCCCCAGGTCCATTGGAAAGCATAATTCCATCTGGCCGTAATTGCAGGATTTCATCCGCCGTTGTATGGTAAGGCACCACAACCACATCACAATTACGTTTATTTAATTCTCGTAAAATACCATGCTTCATCCCGAAATCAACAAGCACAATTCTTTTTCCTCTGCCCGGACTTGGGTAAGAATTTTTTGTAGAGACTCTTCTCACTTGGTCGATCGGCAGTTTTGTCTGTCTTAGTTTACTAATTACTTCACTTGGATCACTTTCAATCGAGCAAATCGCTCCTTTTAATGTTCCATATTGACGAATAATTCTTGTTAATTTACGTGTATCAATCCCTGCAATTCCAGGGATATTTTTCATTTTAAAATACTCATCCATCGTAAATTCACTTCTCCAATTGGAAGGGAATTCCGCTGCTTCTTTTACAATAAAGCCTTTCACCGCAGGGTTAATGGTTTCAAAATCGTCTCGGTTGATTCCATAGTTTCCAATCAGCGGGTACGTCAGCATAACAATTTGCCCGCAATAAGATGGGTCTGAAAGTATTTCTTGATAGCCTGTCATTCCTGTATTAAAGACGACTTCTCCGATTGTATCCATATGACTTCCAAAACCATCGCCGATAAAAATCGTTCCATCTTCTAAAATAAGCTGTGCTTTCATACTGTTACACGTCCTTTTTCCCAAACTACTTGCCCATTAAAAATCGTCATTTCTGGCCACCCCTTACAATTCCAGCCGCTAAATGGAGTGTTTTTCCCTTTAGAGAGAAATTCTTGTGGATCAATCTCTCTTTCTTCATCAAGATTCAATAATACGATGTCTGCAGGAGCGCCTGCTTCAATCGTTCCAAATGGAAGAGAGAATGTTTCAGCAGGTTTTCTTGTCATAAAACCAATTAACTGTTCAAGACTCATAATGTTCTTTAAGACAAAATGTGTATAAAGAAGAGGAAACGCAGTTTCTAACCCGACAATCCCAAAAGGAGCAAGCTCAATTCCTTCATTTTTTTCTTCTCTTGTATGTGGTGCATGATCGGTTGCAATAAAATCGATTGTTCCGTCCAATAGTCCTTCAAGTAACGCCTCTCTGTCAGCTTGATCGCGAAGTGGCGGGTTCATTTTAAAATTTGGGTCAAGATTATCTGGGATATCATCTTGAGTTAATAATAAATGGTGCGGCGTGACTTCCGCAGTGACTTTAATCCCTTCTCTTTTTGCATCCCTAATCACACGAACAGATTCTTTTGTGCTGACATGGCAAACGTGATAATGGCACCCTGCAGCTTCTGCAAGCAGAACATCCCTTGCAATCTGGACAGACTCACAAACGGATGGAATTCCGTTTAATCCATTCCTTTTGGAAAAAGTACCTTCATGGACACAGCCTTTATTTATTAATGTGTCTTCTTCACAATGGGCAACAATCGCCATGTTAACTGCGGCTGCCTTTTGCATTGCCTTTAACATCATATCTGCTGATTGTACCCCGACACCATCATCTGTAAATGCGAATGCTCCAGCATCTTTTAACCCCTCAAAATCCGTTAAATCCCTTCCAAGCTGTCTGACCGTGATCGAAGCATATGGTAAAACACGGACACTTGCTGTTTCTTGAATTCTGTTTTGTACCCATTCCATTTGTTCCACTGAATCGGGGACAGGTCTTGTATTCGGCATTGCAGCAAGTGTTGTATAACCACCTCTAGCTGCTGCACGAGTACCAGTTGCAATCGTTTCTTTCTTCTCGCCTCCTGGCTCACGGAGATGGACGTGTAAATCGATAAACCCTGGAGAAACCAGCATTCCTTCCGCATTAATTTTTCGATCTGCTGCTGCCTCTATTTCTTTAGCAATCTTTACAATTTTCCCATCTTCTATTAAAATATCGGTCTTTGACTTATCGCCGTTAAATGCTATGCAGCTGGCGTTCTGAATAAGTAGTTTCATTTCCATACACTCCTTTTAAACTTTCTAGTGACCTCTTTAAAACAGCCATTCTTACAAATACACCATTTTCCATTTGCTTGAAGATTCTTGAACGTTTGCATTCTACTAAGCTATCAGATATCTCAACATTTCGATTTACTGGTGCCGGGTGCATAATGATACCGTGAGGCTTCATCATCTTCTCTCTTTCTAATGTAAGCCCAAATTGTCTATGGTAATCCGCTGCTGTGTAGCTTCCCTTCTTTTGGTGCCGTTCATGCTGAACGCGCAGGAGCATGACCACATCAGCTTCCACAATTGCCTCATCGATTGGTCTAAATCTTGCAGCACTTAGACTATGATGGTCAAACCATTCAATTGGTCCTGAGAAAATAACATCAGCACCTAATCTAGTCAGGGTATCGGCATTGGAACGTGCGACTCGGCTGTGCCTTATGTCACCAATGATGGCTATTTTCAAGCCGGTAAAAGTGCCAAACTCCTGATAGATGGTTAAGAGGTCTAAAAGAGATTGGGTAGGATGATGACCACAGCCATCTCCTCCATTAATTATCGGGATATTTATTTTTCCAACGAGTTCATCAAAGTAACGATCTTGCCCATGGCGAATGACAACCGTATTAACGCCAATTGATTCCAATGTTTTTACCGTATCGTACAGCGTTTCTCCCTTTTGAACACTAGAAGTTTGGACTTCAAATGGAATGACCTTTAAACCTAACCTTCTCTCTGCTACTTCAAAACTCGATTTTGTCCTTGTACTTGCCTCGAAAAATAAGTTAGCAGTAAACATTTGTCCTTCTGGACTCCAGTTCATTCCATCAGCAAATTGCTGCGCCTCTGTTAAAATTTGATAGATCTCTTCAACTTTAAGCTCGTTTGTGGTTAGCAAGTGATTTAACATGCTATTCCCCCATCTCTTTTTTTTGTAAAAAAAGCCCCCGACCGTAATAGATCAGGGTGCAATAAATCTTACCAAGTTCATGAATGTGCTGTCACATTGCCATGACTTAGTATTACACCCTTATAGCCTCTCTGGACTACTTTTAAAAGGTTAATTATCCTTATGCAGTTTTGTGTTTATCTTTTTCTACAGTTTGTTCAAACATATCTTCATTAACTGGTTCTTTTCCAGGCAGGATTAGGTGTAAAAGAACACCGGCAATTGCCGCAAATGCCATACCTTGAATCTGGAAAGATTCTGATACTTTTATAAAAGCACCGCCAATTCCAATGACTAGAATGACTGATGATATCACCAAGTTTCGATTGTTGCCAAAATCAATTTTACTGTCAACGAGCATACGTAAACCGGATGAAGCTATGATTCCAAAGAGCAGTATGGAGACGCCGCCCATAACAGGAGTTGGGATTGTACTAATTAATGCGGTGATTTTTCCGATAAATCCAAAGATCGTTGCGAGAACGGCTGCACCTGCTATAACATACACACTGTAAACCCGAGTGATTGCAAGGACTCCGATATTCTCACCATAAGTGGTTTTCGGAGGTCCGCCAATCAATGCAGAAATAATTGTTGCTGTTCCATCCCCCAAAATAGAGCGGTGTAAACCTGGTTCTTTAATGTAGTCACGTCCAACTACTTTACTTAGTACAAGCTGGTGTCCGATGTGTTCAGAAAGTGTTACGATAGCGACTGGCACCATTAGAAGTGCTAGGTCCCATGTTACTTTTACTTCGTAACTTACAAAAGGAATAATGAATTCAGGCATTTCAAACCAATTTGCTTCCAATACCGGCTTGAAGTCCACAATGCCGATTGCAAAGGAGTACAGGTACCCTACCACTATACCTGCCAGAATCGGGATAATGCTCAGTATGCCGCGCATGTAAATGGTACAGATAATAGTTGCTGCTAAGGTTACTAAAGCGGCGGAGAAATGAATCAAGCTATATTCTCCTGCAGGATTATTCATTGCCATATTAACAGCAGTACCAGCGAGCGCTAATCCGATAACGATGATCACTGGACCGACTACAATCGGTGGAAGTAAATTCATAATCCAGCGATGTCCTGCCTTACTAATGACTAAAGCGACAATTCCGTATACAAGACCTGCAAGGAAGGAACCAATCATCGCTCCCCCTGGGCCGCCTGCTGCTTTTGCAGCAATGACTGGAGCAATAAATGCAAACGAAGAACCGAGGTATGCAGGTACCTGCCATTTTGTAATCATGAGGAAAGCGAGTGTTCCTAAACCACTTGATATTAATGCAATTGCTGGACTTAACCCAACAAGATACGGAACAAGAATCGTTGCTCCAAACATAGCGAATAAATGTTGTAAGCTTAAAGTAAGCCATTGGGCAGGATTTGGTATCTGATTTACGTCTAGGATGGGTTTGTTGTTCATTTTTTCTCCTCCACGATCTTTCCTATTATTATGTCTGTGTTTTCTAATAAAAAAACCCTCTTTGTCCATGAGTGTACAAAGAGGGTATGGAAATGCCATTTCAGCTTTAATGATGGCATTTTCCCCTTTGTCAGCCTCACAGGACTGCAATTAAAAGGGCTGCTATTTACTTTTCAAAGATACTTACTTGGTCAACCTTATCGACATCTTGCAATTCAACAACTACCTTTTCGCTGCTAGAAGTTGGGATGTTTTTACCCACATAATCTGCTCGAATTGGCAGCTCGCGGTGACCGCGGTCAACCAGCACAGCCAGTTGTATCGTTGAGGGACGGCCAAGGTCCATGATTGCGTCAAGTCCTGCTCTAACGGTTCTGCCGGTATATAAAACGTCGTCAACGAGGATTACTTTTTTATCTTTTAATTCAACCGGAATATCTGACCCCTTCACGAGAGGTTCCTGATCATCGGTTTTCTTGGTTAAATCATCACGGTAAAGGGTGATGTCCAATTCACCTACAGGTATCGGTTTTCCTTCAATTTCTTCGATTTTTGCAGCAAGTCTTTCTGCAATGAATATTCCCCTGGTACGGATACCTACAAGCACACAATTTTCAATCCCTTTATTTTTTTCAATGATTTGGTGGGCAATTCTTGTTAATGCTCTTCCAATTGCTTGTGCGTCTAATACTACTGCTTTTTGATTCACTCATCTCACCCGCCTGATATAATAAAAAAACCTCTCACGCTTTGAGGTGAGAGGTACAAGAGTTTGTTAGTATGGGCATAGGTATCCCAACCAATTTATCCGTTCCTTCTCAGCCTCACTGGACTGATTTAAAGGCATATTCAACTGTTGTTATCGTACTTTAATTCGACAAATATGTCAACGGTTATTTCGCAATTGCTCTATTAACTCCTCAAATTCTTTCGGCAGCGGCGCTTCGAATTCTAGGTATTCGTTGGTTCTAGGGTGGTTAAATCCAAGGATTCCTGCATGCAATGCCTGTCCATTAATATCCAATGTTTTCTTTGGACCATACTTTGGGTCACCTGCAAGCGGATAACCAATGTATTTCATATGAACACGAATTTGGTGTGTCCGGCCTGTCTCCAGTTGACACTCCACAAACGTAAAATCCTTAAACCGCTCAATCACATGGAAATGAGTAACAGCATTCTTCCCATTATCGACCACGGTCATACTTTGGCGATCTTTTGTATCTCTTCCAAGCGGCGCATCGATCGTTCCAAAATCGTGGGGAATTACTCCATGAACGATGGCTCTATACTTCCGGGTAACGGTTTTTTCCACTAATTGGTTTACAAGCTTTTCATGTGCCATGTCATTTTTTGCCACCATTAATAGACCAGAAGTGTCTTTATCAATACGATGAACGATACCGGGTCTTAAAACACCATTTATTCCTGATAGATCCTTACAATGAGCCATTAATCCATTAACAAGTGTTCCTGTTAAATGTCCAGGTGCTGGATGAACCACCATCCCGCTTGGTTTATTAACCACTAAAACATCTTTATCTTCGAAATAAATATCTAAATCCATTTCTTCCGGAATTACATCTAGTAATTCTGGATCGGGGATCGTAATCTCGATTTCATCATTCATACTGCATTTGTAATTCGTTTTAATTTTTTGTCCATTTACTAGGACGTTTCCTTCTTTAATCCATTGCTGAACCTGAGTTCTTGACCATTCTTCATCTAAAGTTGAAATAACTTTATCAATTCGGTCTCCCTTTTGTTGTTCAAGAATGGTGTGTACCATTTTCTCCATATGATTTCTCCTTTGTTTCACGCTCATCACGCAGCATTTGAATCATTAATAATACCACGCCAATGACTAAAGCTGAATCCGCAATATTAAAAACTGGGAAGTTATAATTGAAAATATACGTATGAATAAAATCAACAACTTCTTTACGAAATAAGCGGTCGATAAAATTACCGATTGCGCCTCCCAGCATAAATGCTAAGGAAACACCTAACAGCCACTTACCTTTTGCTTCTTTTTGAATGTAATAAATGATCGCAATTATTACTATAGCGGTAATCACATAGAAGAACCACATTTGTCCTTGTAATATCCCCCATGCTGCCCCCCGATTTCGGTGAGAAGTAATATACAAAAAATCCTCAATGATTGGGATACTTTCACCAAGATACATTTTTGTGACAATCATCCATTTTGTCACTTGGTCCAATAAAATAATAAAAATTGCGATTAAATAATAAAACACTAAGGAATACCTCCATCTCACACGTTGACTTTACTCCTTAGCATTTTAGCATAATCTTCATCTAAACGACAATGTAACGCTAGAAAACCGTGGAATTAATTGGTTTCCGATAAAAATGCTCCAAAATCTCTGAATCCCTAGAGGTCTTAATCGTCGGCATAATTTTCAAAAGATATTCGGGTATCGGTTCCCCTGAAGTTTCACATTGTCCAAAATTACCTTCTTCTAACTTTTGAATCGCCGTTGTAATATCCGCTAATTCCTCCTCTAACACCGTGAAAATCCATTCATTTTTCTGCCTATTTCTCAATGATCTTACTATTTCTAATTGTGTTTTACGGAGTTCCCAAAACAGCTCTTCCTGCATTGCATTCATAGTTGTAACCTCCGTTAAGTCATTTCTTATATTATCTCCCTATAAATTGGTCTGACCCGGGAAAACATTTGACATCCACAACAACAATTAACGGAAAAGGTTAAAAAATGAAAAAATCCCATGAATTAATCACGGGATTTTTCTCTTATGCTAAGTGAGTATAGTTTCCTTTTACTACCTCTGCACAACGCGGGCATAGTGTAGGATGCTCTGGATCTTTACCAACTTCAGGAGTCACAACCCAGCAGCGTTCACACGTTTCACCTTCGGCTTTGGTAACAACAATGGCAGCTGTATCCAATTTAATAGCATTTTCAGGTGCTTGATCATAGCTTCCTGCAACTTCAAAACCAGAGATGATAAATAATTGCTGCACATTCTCTTGGATAGAGTCTAATAAAGATTTCGTATTTTCATTCACATATAAAGAAACCTTTGCAGTTAATGATTTACCAATAACCTTTTGATTTCTAGCTTCTTCTAGCGCTTTTAATACATCATCGCGAAGCTTCATAAATGAAGTCCATTTTTCTTCCAAAGCTTTTGCATTATCAAGCTCCTGATATACAGGCATATCCGTTAGTTGTACGCTTTCCTCTGTAACTGCTGGAATGAACTTCCAAACTTCGTCTGCCGTATGAGGAAGAATTGGAGTAACTAACTTTGTTAATGCAACTAATGAATCGTAAAGAACCGTTTGGATTGCACGTCGCTCATGGTTGTTAACGGACTCAATATACAGAACATCCTTAGCAAAATCAAGATAGAATGCACTTAAATCAAGGGTACAGAAATTATTTACTGCATGGTAAATTCCTGCGAACTCGTAATTTTCATAAGCATTTATAGAATACTTGATCAGCTTATTTAATTTTACTAGCATAAATTGATCAACTTCACGAAGGTTTTCATATGAAACCCGATCCGCTGCTGGATTAAAGTCCGCCAAGTTACCAAGCAAGAAACGGAAGGTGTTTCGGATTTTTCGATATACTTCTGCAACCTGCTTCAAAATAGCATCGGATACACGAACATCCGCCTGATAATCAACAGAAGCAACCCAAAGCCTTAGAATATCTGCTCCTAATTGTTTCATTACCTTTTCAGGTATAACAACATTTCCTAATGATTTACTCATTTTTCTGCCTTCACCGTCCAGGGCAAATCCATGGCTAAGTACACCTTTATAAGGTGCTTTCCCTGTTACTGCAACAGCAGTGGAAAGTGAAGAGTTAAACCAGCCGCGATATTGATCGGAACCTTCAAGATATAAATCTGCTGGACGTACTAAGTCTTCTCTTTCTAAAAGAACAGCTTGGTGAGATGAACCTGAATCGAACCAAACATCCATGATATCTGTTTCTTTCGTGAACAATCCATTAGGGCTTCCTGGATGTGAAAAGCCTTCCGGCAGAAGGTCTTTCGCTTCGCGCTCAAACCAAATATTTGAACCGAATTCACGGAACAATCCTGAAACATGTTTAATTGTTTCATCAGTAATGATTTCTTCTCCATTTCCAGCATAAAACACTGGAATTGGAACTCCCCACACTCGCTGGCGAGAGATACACCAATCGCCGCGGTCACGGACCATATTAAATAGTCGTGTTTCACCCCATGCTGGTACCCACTTTGTTTCTTTAACTGCTTCAAGCAGGTCGTCTCGGAAGTCTTTTATCGATGCGAACCATTGCGCTGTAGCTCTAAAGATTACAGGCTTTTTAGTTCTCCAATCATGCGGGTAAGAGTGAGTAATAAACGAAAGCTTTAAGAGAGCCCCTGCTTCTTCTAATGCTTGAGCAATAGGCTTATTTGCCGTATCGTAAAATAATCCTTCGAAACCTGGTGCTTCACTCGTCATTACACCTTTATCATCCACCGGGCAAAGTACTTCAAGTCCATACCTTTGACCAACATGGAAGTCATCCTCCCCGTGTCCTGGAGCTGTATGAACGCAGCCTGTTCCAGCATCTGTCGTGACATGTTCACCTAGCATTACTAAGGAGTCTCGGCCATATAATGGATGTGCTGCAAGAATATTTTCTAGTTCCTTTCCTTTTACC
The DNA here is from genome assembly GCF_044754045.1 of Neobacillus sp. NPDC093182. Lineage (NCBI taxonomy): Bacteria > Bacillati > Bacillota > Bacilli > Caryophanales > Bacillaceae > Neobacillus > Neobacillus sp. NPDC093182. Next base: position 75,408 of record NZ_JBIVOI010000013.1, on the reverse strand, counting down.
TTTTGAACAACAGACACATCTTCCCAGCCTATTTCCTTCGTTACTGCTTCTAAAAGAGCTTCGGCAACTAAGTATTTGTTTCCATTCGTTTGAACGACTACATAGGTTAGGTCTGGATGAACTGAAATTCCTAAGTTAGCAGGAATCGTCCAAGGTGTAGTGGTCCAGATGACAATTTGGACGTCCGTATCAAGAACACCTTTTCCATCTTTTACTTTAAAGCCGACATAAATTGAAGGCGACTTTTTATCTTGATATTCGATTTCAGCTTCAGCAAGAGCTGATTCACTTGACGGGGACCAATATACAGGCTTAAGACCTTTATAAATATAGCCTTTCTTCGCCATTTCTCCAAAAACTTTAATCTGCTGTGCCTCATATTCAGGCTTTAGTGTGATATATGGGTTTTCCCAATCACCACGAACACCGATGCGTTTAAATTGTTCACGCTGATTGCCTACTTGTTCAAGGGCATACTTTGTACAAAGCTGACGGAATTCAGCTACCGTCATCTCTTTACGCTTTACTCCCTTATTTGTTAGGGCCTGCTCGATTGGCAAACCATGTGTATCCCAGCCTGGAACATAGGGTGCATTAAAGCCACTCATCGATTTAAAGCGGACAATCATGTCTTTTAATACTTTGTTTAGGGCGTGACCCATATGAATGTCGCCGTTTGCATATGGAGGTCCATCATGGAGTACAAACATTGGACGTCCTGCAGTACGCTCCTGAACCTTTTTGTAAATATTCATTTCTTCCCACTTTGCCTGTATTTCAGGTTCTCTTTGTGGAAGATTGCCACGCATTGGAAATTCAGTTTTTGGCATTAATAACGTATCTTTATATTCCATTTTCTTATTCCTCCTGTAATACTCATCATAAACAGAATTGACAATAGACAAATAAAAAAACCCTCTCATCCCAAAAAAGGGACGAGAAGGTTTTATTCCCGCGGTACCACCCTGATAGATAATACATAGAAGTACTATCCTCTTTAAGATTCGTAACGTGAATAACCCGCCATAACTTATTCTTCTTTATATAAGAATTTCAGTCTGGGACTCAAGGGTGATCTTCCAATTTCTCACTTTTCCCAGGCTTCCACCCTCCCTGGCTCGCTATCAAAAGGTTGTTGAAAAATTGTACTGTCCCTCTCATTGTCATTACCATTCTTTATTTACCTGTTAAAAAATTATATGCGAAATAATACCAGTTCGTCAAGCTAAGGAATCTTCTTCCTCGTGGATTTTTAATTCTGTTGCATCCACTTCATATTCTAATAAATGATCCCAGTCATCTGTATTAAGCATGTCCAGCTGAGCTTCGATCAACATTTTAAAACGTGTACGGAATACTTTTGATTGCTTCTTTAAGTCCTCGATCTCAAGAGCTATTTTTCTAGCTTTAGAAAGTGACTCATTTACAATACGGTCTGCATTCTTTTCTGCTTCCTTTATGATGAGCTTTGCTTCCTTTTGTGCATTTCGTTTTACATCTTCGCCAGCCTCTTGGGCGATAACGATGGACTTGTTTAATGTTTCTTCAATATTTACAAAGTGACCTAGGCGGTCCTTCATTTCATTTAATCGTTCTTCTAATTCTTTTTTTTCACGAAGGACTAATTCATAATCCTTAATGACTTGGTCTAAAAATTCGTTTACCTCGTCTTCATCGTAACCACGAAAACCTTTATTAAATTCTTTATTGTGAATATCTAACGGCGTTAACGGCATGATGCCACCTCCAAGAATCTATCTTCTGTATGTATCTAGTGTATAAGCAAATATTCGACAATGTTTTCGAAATTCCTGCTAAAAAATAAAATTATTTTTGCTTTCCGACTACAATTCGCCATTTATCTTTTTTTGTTCTTCCTTCGATGGACAAAATTTTTGCTCTCCCATGGCCTCTAACTGACAGTAAATCACCTTCCGCACATTCAAATGAAACATTTTCTATTGATGTCCAGTTTACTTTTACTAATCCTTGGTTAATAAAAAGCTGTGATTTTTGCCTTGAGATATTATGAATACCAGAAATAATGGTATCGAGCCTTAAGGAGGAAACAGTGGTCGCCTGCTCTATCCATAACTCATCCGTCGTTATGGCTTCATCCAGAGCCAGCTCTTTTATTCGAATAGAAGCCTTGCCAATCGATTCTAAATTATTTTTAATATAATCACTGATTTCTGTGGCAGCGAAAAACTGCACACGTCCATCTTTCATTAAGATGTCGCCAAATTTCCCACGTTTTAAACCGATAGACATGAGTGAACCTAAAACCTGGGGGTGCTCAATCGAAACAAATTTTATAGGGTAGTCGATTTCAAATAGATTAATTTGAAAATCATCTTCAGTTGGTATCAGATAGTCCGGCATGATGAATGCTCTGTTTCTTTCACTAGCAGCAATCCCGCCAAAAAACTGATACTTTACATTTCCATTCTCACCTATTAAGACCTTTAAAATATGCTGCTCTCTTGGATCGAGAAAATCGGTAAGCTTTGCTGTATAGCTCGAATCAACATAATCTTTCCAATGTAAGACTTGATCAATAAATTCCCGTTCCTCCGGGCGAAAATGCTGATAAATATTCATGTTTAACTCCTCAGACCGGATAGGTTAAATTAAGAAATTAAGTTTTGTAATACTCTTAAGCCATGCGGAGCAAAAGATAAAACAAAGAAAGCCGCTAAAGGTGAAAGATCCATCATGCCAAAAGGCGGAATGATTTTTCTAAAAGGTTCTAGAAATGGCTCACATAATTTACCAAGAATTGTTCCAATCTGAGAGTCTCTCATATTTGGGAACCAAGATAAAAGAATATAGATGATCAACATCCATTTATATATTCCAAGTAATTGGACCAAAACATTAAAAATAATATCCATTTCTTTTTACCACCTCGTGTCTTGAAATTCTTGTTCCTTCACTAATTCAGAAATATTGCCAGAAATCTCGACATTATCAGGAGTACATAAAAAGATACTGGATCCTATTTTTTGAATGTCTCCACCTAATGCATAAACGGCTCCACTCAAAAAGTCGACGATTTGTCTTCCTTCCTCATGGCCAATGCGCTGAAGATTCACGACAACTGCACGGCGGTTTTTTAAATGGTCGGTGATATCCTGGGCTTCTGCATATACTCTTGGTTCTACTAAAATTACTTTAGAAGCCTTTTGGACACTCTGCAAACTAACAACATTTTGAGGTTTCATAGACTGTTTTTGAGGCTTTATGGGTTCAACCTTTTCATCGTCATCCTGATTATTATCATCGTAGTCCTCATCTAAAAAGAAAAATGTTTTTAATTTCGATTTAATCGTCATTTTATTCCTCCTCACCAGCCACACCGACAAGTGCAGTTCCAATTCTGATCATCGTTGCTCCCTCTTCAATCGCGATTTCAAAATCATTTGACATCCCCATAGAAAGCTCAGTACAAGGGGCATAATCAAAATTACAATCTTTTATTTGGTCACGAAGCTCCTTTAGCTTTCGAAAACAGGTTCGAAGCTGTTCTTCATCGTCCGTCAGCGGGGCCATTGTCATTAAACCTTCAATGCTAATATTTTCATACGCGCGAAGGTCTTTTATAAAATCCACTACATCCTCAGGGGTTAAACCATGCTTTGATTCTTCCTGTGAAACATTAACTTGGACTAGGCATTTCATTTTTTTCACTGCACGTTTATTAATTTCCTCTGCTAATGAAATGCGATCTAAAGAGTGAATATATTCTACCTTATCGATTATATTTTTAACTTTGCGCGTCTGCAGGGTTCCGATAAAATGCCAATTGGGCTTGTCCCCTAAAACTTCCCACTTTTTTAAAAGCCCCTCATCACGGTTTTCTCCTAGATTTATTATACCAGCTTCCAAGGCTTCATTCGCTCTATCAATACTGACATATTTGGTAACGGCAATCAGTTTCACTTCATCAGGACTCCGATTTACCTTATGGCATGCATTGCTTATTCGCTGACTGATATGTATGAGATTTTCTGCAACCTTCATTCGGAGGTCTCCTTCCATCCAATATAACTTAACATCCTTCCCGTTTTACCTTGGTCACGGCGATGAGAAAAAAATTCTGATTGGTCACAACTAGAGCATAGTTTAGTCATTTGAATATTTTTTTCTGGGACACCGGCCTTAAGAAGAATTATTTTATTTAGTTCTCGCAAGTCTAATGTATATTGACCTTCTTTTATTGTATTATATGGTTTTTTTTCGACATCTTCTAGAGTATTTTCTACAAAGTTAATTACATAATCATTAACAATATAACATTTTTCACAAATAGATGGACCAATTACTGCAAAAATTTGATTGGGAGGTATTCCTTCTTCTCCCCATTTCTCTACCATCTTCCGCGCAATCTCATTTACTGTTCCCTTCCAGCCCGCATGTGCTGCACCAATCATCCTGTGGTTAGGGGAAATAAAAAAAAGAGGGACACAATCCGCATAACAAAGAGTTAATAAAATTCCCTCTTCATTCGTATAAAATCCATCGGTCCCTTTAATTGCACTGTCATAAGAATCTGAACCTTTACCAAGGTCAGCCTTGGTAATTTTTCTAATTACGGTATCATGGGTCTGCTCAGCACCTACCCAGGATTTCAACGGAAATTGAATAAGGTCAGCCAGCTGATTCCTGTTAGAACAAACAGCCTCAAGCTGATCCCCAACATGAAAACCCATATTGAAATCTTTATAAACCCCCGTACTGCTGCCACCTTTTTTTGTTGTTATTCCAGCTGCAAGCCCCGGATACTGTTCCATCCAATTATTAATTGAAAAATATGATTGATGATTATATGCAAAGGGTTCCATACTTAACCTCATTTGTTTTTATCTAGTTTACCATGAATACTTTAAATGGTCACCGTAGATCATGCATAGATCTATACTTCCATTTCTTCTGCAGGCCTCTCTTCGATCGCTTTGAATCGTACCAGTATTACATCTTGACCTATTTTAATAATGTTTTTCCACGGAATAACGATATCTTCTTCCCTTCCAAAAAAACCCAAAACTTTGCCGCTGCCGGTAACGATAACCGCTTCAATTTTCCCTGTGGTAAGATTAATTTCGATATCACCAATATTCCCCAACTTTTTGCCATCTGCTACATTCACCACATCTTTAATCTGAAATTCTGATATTTTCACCATAACTCTCACTCCCGCCATTTTATCCTATTGAAAATATATGATTTGTTTCCTCAATATATCTGTAAATAACAGAAAAAAAAGCCGCCCATATTGGACAGCTTAACTTTGAATATTTTTATTCATTTGTTTGATGGCAGCTTTTTCTAAACGCGAAACCTGTGCTTGTGAAATCCCAATTTCATCTGCGACTTCCATTTGCGTTTTACCCTGGAAGAATCGTTTTCTTAAAATTAACTTTTCCCGCTCATTTAAGCGGCGCATACCTTCTTTTAAAGCAATTTCTTCTATCCAATGAATATCTTTACTTCGTTCGTCGCTTAATTGGTCCACCACATAGATAGGGTCCCCGCCATCGTTATAGATTGGCTCAAACAAAGATACAGGGTCTTGGATAGCATCTAGTGCAAATACAATTTCTTCATGTGGGACTTCTAAAACTTTTGCAATCTCCTCAGCAGTTGGTTCCCGTGAAGTTTCACTCATTAATCGTTCCCTTACTTGTAATGCCTTATAAGCGATATCTCTTAAGGACCTTGAAACGCGAATAGGATTGTTATCGCGGAGGTACCTGCGTATTTCGCCAATAATCATTGGTACGGCATAAGTGGAAAACTTTACGTTTTGACTTAAATCAAAGTTATCAATCGATTTCATAAGCCCAATACAGCCAACCTGAAACAGATCATCAACAAACTCGCCCCGGTTGTTAAACCGCTGTATTACACTTAAAACGAGTCGTAAATTTCCGTTGACGAGTTTTTCTCGTGCTGTAATATCGCCCTCTTGCATTTGCTTGAAGAGTAATCTCATTTCTTCATTTTTTAATACAGGAAGTTTTGATGTATCTACGCCACAAATTTCAACTTTATTTCGAGTCAATCCCTTTTCCCTCCTCATAGGAGTTGCTGTACAAAAAACAGTATCTCCTTGAGCAGGAAAAATATGCACATGTGCATCTGATGGATTTACAGCGGGATGTCGAAAAATGCGATAGAAACTATATTTTTATTGGTCTTTCAGTTAGAAAAATTTTCTTTTTTTTACACCATTTTATTAAATTCTTTTCGTAATCGTTTTATGATTCTTTTTTCTAGTCTCGAGATATATGATTGTGAGATACCAAGCATATCTGCTACATCCTTCTGTGTTTTTTCTTCTCCATTGGTAAGTCCGAAGCGCAGCTCCATAATTTGCTTTTCCCTGTCCGACAATTGGTGTAACGCTTTAGTTAATAATTTTCTATCTACATTTGCTTCTAAATCCTTCGTAATAATATCATCATCTGTTCCTAAAACATCGGATAATAATAATTCATTACCGTCCCAATCGATGTTTAATGGTTCATCAAAGGAAACTTCAGATCTGATTTTATTGTTTCTCCGCAAGTACATAAGGATTTCATTTTCAATACATCTGGACGCATATGTAGCCAGCTTAATTTTCTTCTCAGGATTAAAGGTATTCACCGCTTTAATTAAACCAATTGTTCCTATACTAATTAAATCCTCGATATTAATTCCGGTATTTTCAAATTTCCTTGCGATATAGACAACAAGCCTCAGATTTCGTTCGATTAAAATCGATCTAGCTGCCTTATCACCACCTGGAAGCTTATTTAACAGCAGCTCTTCTTCATCCTTGCTTAAAGGAGGCGGTAAGGCTTCGCTGCCGCCAATATAATAAACTTCATCACTTTTAATTCCTAATTTGATCAGTATCTTATACCAGTAGTAGGATAAGCGAAGTCTCCATTTTTTCACGCAAGTTCCTCCTTCTAAAATATGTTTTTCTGAGTATAGTATTATTAACTTACTTTCACCGAATCACTCTGCTGCTTAGGTCCGGTGAGCATTTTTGGATGAACGATGCATTGAAAGGCATCATCAGCAGATAATTGCTGCATAGTAAACGATACGAGACCCTTTTCGCATAAGTAACTTTCTCCTTTTGTATGAATAATAATTGAGTCTGGCTTTACAGCAGCGATGAGCTGGTGCTCTTGTCCTACCACCCGGCAAGGGACAATCCTTATCTTATTTTGCCAATCATCCGGAACTTCTTGATTTCCTAGAATCAGAGATTCTGGATCAGCTGCCATTTTTATTATTGGTTCGGCCATGCCTTCTAGCATATTCTTAATGGAAACAAACATAACAGGAAGTTTTGATAATGGATCATAAAGCTGATTTCCACTGTCAACTAGACCCTTAAAAGTAAAAGTTTCGTTATTTATTTTTAAGGTGACAGTAACAATCTGATCAAATTGGATCTTGGTCATTTCCATGCTCTCGATATTCCGTCTGGAGAAATGCCAAGCAATAGGAAAACCTAGCAAAACAAAAAGCCAGCTAATTGGATCACCAAAACCAGTCACACTTGCAATCATTACTTTTGTTGACATCTCAGAATCAAATTGGACAAAATAATGGGCTCCAATTAATGCCCCTCCAATGAGAAATGTTGTTACATAAAGAGTCATTAAAGCCTTAATGAAAAAGGATAATCGTTTATACCCAAATACAACTAAAACCATGACCACCGAAAATAATAGCTTTGAAATCGGATGATTAGAATAGGTATGTAATGGTGTAAACGACAATACTATGATTAGTGAACCAATAAAACCGCCTGCTATTATCCTCCATATTCGAATTTGTCTTTTTAAAAAAATGGCTGATAGATACAGGAGAAGGCTATCAAATAACAGATTAAGGGCCCAAATAACATCTAAATATACAGACAACCAGCTTCCCCCTTTGAATGTCAAAAGCAATTACTAGCTTTATGGATTATACATAAGGGTGTATTACCAATCTTTTCTATTATTCTGTTTAGGAAAAAGTATAACCTACTTTACGGGCTAAAGTGTGTCACTTTCTGTAATGAAAAAACAGAAATTTTCACTATTAACAACGTATTTTGTCTAATTTCATTTTTCCAAAGGCTGTGTTAAATTTGGCCTGTTGATTTGTGCTCCAGGCGGTTCGGGAAGCCTCCTCGACGCTAAAGCGTCTGCGGGGTCTCCCCTGTCCCGTCCTCCTGCAGGAGTCTCGCGCCTTCCGCACAAATCAACAGGGACACTAAAACAATTTAACCCTTCACACAGCCAAACAAAAAAGGCATAGTCCTATTGGACCATGCCTTTTGTTTGTTTATCTTCTACGGTTTCTGTTGCGTAGGAATGTTGGTATATCTAGTGTTTCCTCTTGGGAAACGTTGTTGTTGCTGCTGCGGATTGTTTCTTGTGGTGCTTCTTCACGCTTTTGTTCCCGCTTTACTGCACTTAACTGTGGTTTTGCTTGTCCAAATGTTGGACGAGTAGCGGCCTTTGGCTGAATCACTTCTTCATTAAAGCCAGTAGCAATAACGGTAACAATAATTTCATCCTTGTGGTTCTCATTGATTACAGATCCAAAAATCATATTTACTTCTTGGTCTGATGCTGTTGCCACAATATCAGCAGCTTCTTGAACTTCATATAAACTCAAGTTACTGCCGCCTGTAATATTCATTAGAACTCCTTGTGCACCATCAATAGATGTTTCTAACAATGGAGAACTTATCGCTTTTTTAGCAGCTTCAGTTGCACGATTTTCACCGGTTGCCATACCGATCCCCATCAACGCGGAACCTTTGTTTGACATAATCGTCTTCACATCTGCAAAGTCCAAGTTAATAAGACCTGGAACTGCGATTAAGTCTGAAATACCTTGAACCCCTTGACGAAGCACATTATCTGCTTCACGGAAAGCTTCAAGCATTGGAGTACTTTTATCTACGATTTCAAGAAGGCGGTCATTCGGGATCACAATCAATGTATCCACTGCCTCTTTCATTGCACCAATACCACCTGCAGCTTGGTTTGAACGTTTTTTACCTTCAAATGTAAATGGACGAGTTACAACCCCAACTGTTAAGGCTCCTAAATCACGGGCAATTTGTGCAATAACAGGAGCAGCTCCTGTACCTGTTCCGCCGCCCATACCTGCAGTAACAAAGACCATATCCGCACCACGTAATGCGTCTTCTAATTGTTCTTTACTTTCTTCTGCCGCTTTCTTGCCTACTTCAGGATTAGCCCCTGCACCAAGACCTCTTGTTAATTTAGAGCCAATTTGCATTTTCACCTCTGCTTTTGATAGGTTTAATGCTTGTGCATCGGTATTAACCGCGATAAATTCTACTCCTTGAACACCATGTTCAATCATTCGATTTACTGCGTTGTTTCCACCGCCGCCAACCCCAATTACTTTTATTGTAGCAAGAGAATCTAAATTTGTATCAAACTCTAACATGACAAATCCTCCTAATTCGTCGATAATCCTTTTCGTATTTGTCTATTCGAAAAAGAGACCAAGGAATTTTTTTACTTTTGATGACATCTTATCTTCCGGATGTTTTTCTGGTTTTGCTTTTGGCTGTTGTTGTTGTTTTTGAACTTTCTTCTCGATTGGTTCAGTAACAGGTGCTGAAGCGACGAATGTTCCACCTGGTAATCTAGCATTCTTGTAAGCATATTTGATTAAACCAACCGCAGTTGTATACTGAGGCTCTCTTACTCCAATATAGTTGGGAACGGCTTTGCGAACTGGACTTTGGAAAATCGTTTGAGCTAGTTCTAATATGCCTTGCATATTTGCAGTACCACCTGTAAATACAAACCCTCCAGGTAAATCATTAATACCTAATCGTTTTAGTTCATGAGCAATCAATTCAAAAATTTCTTCCATTCGAGCTTCTATTATTTCAGAAACATATAATTGATTAAATTGTTGATGTTGATCGCTTCCGATGATTGGAACACTAAAGAACTCATCTTCAGAGGCATCATCGTAAAAAGCATGTCCATATTTTACTTTAATTTTTTCGGCATCCTCGGTTGAAGTGTGTAATACCTTAGAAAGGTCATTTGTAATGAGGTCTCCGCCTACTGGTATTACACTTGTTGCTGCCAAGAATCCTTCTTCAAAATATGCAATCGTTGTTGAACCGCCACCTAGGTCGATTAAAGCAACACCGAGGTTTTTCTCGTCCTTTGAAAGTGCATACTCTCCAGCTGCCAGCGGCTGCAGGATGATATCAGTAATTTCTAATCCGGCACGTTCGACACATCGCAATGTATTGGTAATGATAGCGTTGGACCCTGTAATGAGAGTTCCTTCAACTTCCAAACGGACACCGATCATCCCACAAGGGTTATTAATTTCATCCTTACCATCAAGGATAAATTGTTTACGGATAACCCCAATAATTTCTCTATCCTGAGAGATAGATACAACTTGTGCCTCGTCTATAACACGTCTCACATCTTCATTCGTGATTTCACGATTTTGACTGGAAACTCCTACAATTCCACGACATGGTTCAAGAGCAACTTGATTGCCAGAAATCCCAACAATCACTTGTCTTATTTCCATTCCTATCATTCTTTCAGCTTCTTCAATTGCACGTTTAATAGAATGAACGGTATCATTGATGTCAATGATAGATCCCTTACGCAGTCCCTCAGACTTTACGTTTCCAACACCAATTATATTTATCGAGTCGTTGACAATTTCACCAATGATTACTTTTACACTGGATGTACCGATGTCAAGACTTACATATATTTCATTGCTGTTCATTCTTTGGCACCTCCTTAGCATTCCTTCAGTCGAACAACAACTATTTTTCATAAGATATAATATAAAAGTACAACCTATATCTTATAAAATTATTCGTCACAACTAAATAATTCCCTTTAAAAAAATCAATTTTTTTCTAATTTTTCTTTGTTTGTTGACCATTTTGTCAATAATATTCGCCTAATTACTGCAATATTTTGAAATAAGCGGACACCAAAGGCAAAAACAGCTGCTAAATACAAGTCTACACCAAGATGAACGCCTAGAAAAGCTAAACTTGCTGCAAGTAAAATATTGAAAAAGAATCCAGAAACGAATACTTTTTCATCATAAATATTTTGCAGGTGCGCCCGTATACCGCCGAATAATGTATCTAGAGCTGCCAAAACCGCAATCGATAAATAATTTGAATACTCTTCAGGAATCGTAATATCTGTTAATAGTCCAAGAAGGATTCCGACGATTAATCCTAATAACGGAAGCCACATTATGTATTCCCTCCTTCATTCGCCTTCATTGACTCTAAATATCGAATCCGGATCGGATTATCATATGCAGGAATGGTAATTCCAGGATTTGGCTCCGAAATAGTCAATTTAAGGTTTTCGATGAAGAATTCCTCCACAGCCTTCGATACTTTCATTTGATTGTATAACTTTTCAGCGGTTTCAATATTATCAACGCCTACTTTAATTTCAATCGGTAAGCTTGACAAAGCGTGACCATCAATTTTTGTTTCATTGTTAATATCCCTGATGACTGTTGTATTAATGATCCGCTGACCATCAACAGATACATATTTAGCATCATACATATTCAATTCATTTAATAATCTTTTTAAAAGTTCAGGTGACACAGCCTTTGATATCTCTGTCCCAATTTGAATTTCCTCAATGATTGGTTCAATGGTCAATAGTAATCCAGGGGCAGTTACTTTAGTCATTCCTGCCTCATTCTTCAATTCTTGAATAGTATCACGCAGTGCCTGTTCCTTACTCTGCTTTTGCTTCGATTCATAGGCAAGTAATTTTTCTTCAATTGATCGAATTTCAGTTAATAACTCAGATTGCAATTCTTTCTCTTGGAGTATTGCCTCACGGAGCTGCCATAAATCACGAGTATCACGTTCTACTGGTTTTTTTATGGTTTGAAATTGGATGGCAATCATAAAACCGATAACTACAGATATAGCAATAAAACTAAAATTTTTTTTAAGCTTGTCCACTTTTTTCACCTTACCTTTTATTTTAATCTTCACGTGGACATATTCGAATACCTTATGACTGTCCTAAAATTGGATTTAGGATGATTTCGCTCTTTTCTTCTAAAGTAAAAACAATATTATCGTTAACGAGTTGATCTTTCACACCACCGGTAAGGTTTAAGGCAGAAGTTAATACCTCAGGGTCACCAATTGCAGTAATCACAAATGGCGCTGGATGTTGAATGCCATCAACCGTAATAACGGGTCCGTTACAAATAATATAGGAATGGCTTGTTAATCTCTGACCATTAATCGCAATCGCTGCTGCACCAGAGATGTAAAGCTCATTAATAACTTTAAATACATGGTGTTCATGTACTAAATAGTTATTAATATTTTCTTCTTGCGGATCGTACGCACCATCTGAAAGCTGGACGCTTACTCCTTGCCCCTTAACTTTAACCTTGCCTAAGAACATCCGGTATTTTTCTGCTTCTTCAGCAAGAGTTGAGTATACTTCCGCTTCTTTTGAAAGGTCTTTTTCGTTCTCTAGAACCTTATCTTGTTTTTGGTTTAATTCCTTTTGTAATTTACGATTTAGTTCCTCTAATTCAATTAGTTGATTTCTAAGGTCAATCGTTTTTTCCCATTGTTCACTTGTTAAATTTGTTTCCTGTTTATTTAATTCTTTTTGGGTAAAATGATAGGAAAATGCAATCATAAACCCAAGAACAAGGCATACTAGGGATAAAACAACATGCTTACCCTTCACCTTTATCATTTTCAATTTCCGATTCCTCCGATTCGTCCGCTTCCAATTCATATGCCTTAAAATAGGAACCTACCTCTAAATCGATAATACCCTTAATGCTCGGATCTAATTGGCTTATGATCGAAGGATAATGTATCATTTTTTCAGAAAAGCTTCGTAGTGTCGCACTTACTTCAAAACCATCATTCATAAATAATGAAATATGATACTGGTCTGTTTTTTTCGGAGTATAGTGTATTTCTGAGATAGCATTCAGAACCTCTACCGGCAGTTCATCAAGTGCAGTGACCATTTCTTTAAGGATTGCACCCTCTTTAAATTTAAAAAGGATTGGTGCATTAATAGGTAATTCAGTAACTTCCCTATCCTTAAGGATCTTTCCGTTTTCCATTACTGGGAAATAGGAGCCATCGGACTCTAAATAGGCAATTTTATTACGTTCTTCTATCTCTATCATGACAGTATTGGGCCACTTTATAGTCACCTTTGCTTGTTTAATAACATTCATTTTTTGGAGAGTTAATGATATAGTATCTTTCTTTACACTCCAAATGTTAGTATTTTTAGATATCTCAGTTATTTTAATGATTTCATCTGTTGACAGCAATTCATTTCCTTTAATCGTTATCTTTTTTACATGACTTAATGGTGACTGTGCATATGCGACAACGGCAATCATAGTAAAGAACAAGAATAGAAGAATGATAAGCCTTCTGTTAGCTTTACGCCGTCTTTGCTCTTTAAGCTTTGGAATTCGATCCTCAAGAGCGACAATCTTACCTTTATCCATACACTTCCCTCCATTAAGAATAACGCTTAGCATGTCCAAAAAGAAAACCTATTAAATACTACCCGCTTTTCCTGCCTAAAAAGCGAAAACAACGGCACGAAAAGTCATGCCGTCATTCATTTTCTCAGTTTTTTTCCATATTTATATAATGAGTAATTATATCACAAAATTTGTAATTGGTACGACTATTTCTTTTTACACACGCCCAATAATCTCTACCTCAGTTTCCATTTTAATTCCATATAAATTTAGGATTGTATCTTTTATATATTGAATTAAATCTAGAACATCCTTAGCGGTTGCATTACCAGCATTCACAATAAAGTTCCCGTGCATTTCTGATATTTTTGCACCGCCCATTTGGTACCCTTTTAATCCCGCGTCTTCTATAAGTTTTCCTGCATAATTTGGCAGTGGGTTACGGAAAATACTCCCCGCACATGGGAAATTCCATGGCTGCGTTTCTTTACGGTAATCTTTGTTTTTTTGCATTTGTGAAACAATCGTAGTCCTATCACCTTTTGTTAGTTGGAATTCTGCTTCTAAAACAATACCTGGCCGCTTCTTTTGAAGGACTGAGGTCCTGTAAGTGAACTCCATCTCCTCGTTCGTTATCCATTCCATGGATCCGTCTTCAAACAATATATGTGCCTTGGTTAAAATCTTACTAATATCTGAACCATGTGCTCCTGCATTCATATATACTGCTCCGCCGACAGACCCAGGGATGCCGCTGGCAAATTCAAGTCCTGATAATCCCTTTTTTGATATCAAGGTAGATAAGCTTACTAAAGAATGACCGCCGCCTACTGTTATCACAGAATCATTTATGGTTAGATGGTCTAAACCTGAGCCTAATTTAATTACTACACCCTCAATCCCTTTATCAGAGACCAATAAATTCGAACCTCTGCCAATTGCCCTCCATGGAATTTGCCGCTCCTTTAAAAAGGTCATTACTTTTTGGATATTTTCCAAAGAAGAAGGCTCAATAAAAATGTCAGCAGGACCTCCAATCTTCATGGTCGTATGCTGGGATAACCGTTCATTTCTCTTCACTTTGCCAATATTTAAATCTTGAATTTCTGTAAATAATCCGTCCATTCCTATCACCCTATCTTTCAAAACAAACGTATAGTTTTAGTTTATGCTAAAAATGAGTTTGGGCTACTTTTGTTTTTCTTGTACTAGCTGTTTCATAAGTTTATAAAGTCTCTCAGCAGAGTCAGGTACCCCTAATTTTTTTGCTTTCATTTTCATTGATTTTAAATATTCATGATCTAACAAAATTTTGTCTATTTGTTGAACGAGACTTTTGTTATTTAAGTCTTTTTCGAGGAGCAATTCTGCTGCACCGTGATCACTGAGTGATCGAGCATTTTTTTCTTGATGGTTATTTGTCACATATGGACTTGGGACAAGAATACTTGGAATTCCTAATGAAGTGATCTCAGCAAGCGTTGTTGCGCCGGCTCTTGAGACAACTAAGTCAATACCAGATAAAACCTCTGGCATGTTATGAATAAAGGGCTTTATGACCACATTTTTCGGATTCCCCACAAGCTCAACTTCGTTTTGCACATCTTTAAAATGCACATCACCTGTAACATATAGTACCTGATACGGCTTTTCACCAAATTCAGATAGCGCCTTAACAACCGCATCATTTATCGGTCTTGCACCACGGCTGCCTCCAAAAATGAGTACTGCCGGCAAAGTTGTACTCAATCCCGCCGATAATCTTCCTCTGATCCCATCTTTACCATTAACTTCTGACGCTCGAGGATTCCCCGTAAATACCACTTTATCCTTCGGAAAGTATTCTTTTGCCTCTTCGAAACAAATGGCAACTTTATTTACGTATCTGCTTAAAAATTTGTTTGTTAGCCCTGGTACACTATTCTGCTCATGGACGATTGTTGGGATTTTTAATTTTGCGGCTGCATACACGACGGGACCACAAACATAACCACCCGTACCAATAACAATATCAGGTTTAAATTCTTTTAACATTTTTTTACTGTCCCTGGCACCTTTTAAAAATCTTAAAACGGTTTTGATATTATCCAAGGATAATTTTCTTTTGAACCCAGTAATATGGATCGATTTAAAAGGTATCTTCTCCCGAAGAACAATTGTACTTTCCAAACCGTTCTTTGTCCCTATGTATAAAAACTCAGCACTTTTGTTTTCTTTTTGTATTTCCCTTATGAGAGCAAGAGCTGGATAAATATGTCCTCCAGTCCCTCCGCCGCTTACTACTATTTTCATATGTCCACCCCAAATAAAAAAATGCTTTAAGCTAATTTCTTATCCTATCTTACTATAAAATTAACAGAAGTTAAGGATTGAAAAAAGAATGTTATCTAATTGTAAACTAAGACAGAAATAAATAAAAAGAACCCTGCCTAAAAAACAGGGTAAGTTAGTATCGAGAATAACGGCTAATATTTAAAAGAACTCCTATTGCCATCAACATCAATGTTAGAGAAGAACCACCATAACTTAAGAACGGCAGAGTGATTCCAGTAACAGGCATTAAACCGGTGACAACACCGATGTTAATCATTACTTGAATCGCGACCATTGATATAATACCAACCGCCAAAAAGCTGCCATATAAATCCGGTGCACCAAGGGCAATACGTATTCCCCTCCATAACAACAATGCGAATAAAAGAATGATAAAGGAACCTCCAATAAAGCCTAATTCTTCAGACAAAATCGCAAATATAAAATCCGTTTGCGGTTCAGGTAAGTAAAAGAACTTCTGTCTGCTTTCACCGAGACCCAGACCAAATAGTCCACCAGGACCAATCGCATAAAGCGATTGAATAATTTGAAATCCACTGCCTAACGGGTCCTGCCAAGGATCTAAAAACGAAGTGATCCTTTTCATCCTATATGGAGCTGACGCAACCAAACCAACAAATCCTGCTAAACCTACTAAACCTAATAAAGCAAAATGCCCTACCCGAGCTCCTGCAATAAAGATCATGACCACACATGTTCCAATCATTACGGTTCCTGTGCCTAAATCTGGCTGGAGCATAATAAGAGCAAAGGCTACAAAAGCAAGACCTAATGAAGGAACCAGCCCTTGTCGAAAAGAGGTTATCAATTTCTGCCTCTCAGAGAGAAACTTAGCTAAAAAGGCGATCATTGCGAGCTTCATAAACTCTGATGGCTGGATGGAAAAGGCACCTACACCAATCCAGCTCCGCGATCCGTTCCTAACATTTCCAACTCCTGGGATGAGTACCAGAATGAGTAACACAAAGCAGGTTATTAATATGACCTTTGACCACTCTCTCCATGTCCAGTAATTGATATTCATAATAAAAAACATGGCGGCAATCCCAACCCCGGCAAAAAGTGTTTGTCTTTTCGCAAAGAAGAAGGAGTCGTCAAATTTATATTCGGCCCATATTGCACTCGCACTATAAACCATAATAAGTCCTACTGCTAATAGCGTAAATGTAACAATTAATAATATGAAATCAGGAGTTGTTCTTTTTGTCGGCACACCTAACACCTCGAGTAGCAAGTTTTAGGGCATTGAAAGTTGTCCAGCTCCAGCGACTAGGAGCTTCCGCTTTTCGTTGGACAAGCTGCCCTTACTTAAGCTTATGCACCGCTTCGATAAAAATGTCTCCCCTGACTTCAAAACTTTTATATTGATCCCAGCTTGCACATGCAGGAGATAACAAAATAACGTCGCCTGGTTCTGATAAATCAAAAGCAACCGGCACGGCCTTTTCAACATTATCGACAGTGTTAATTTGTTTTATTCCTGCTTCCATCCCCACCCGCTTAATTTTCGGTGAGGTTTGACCGAAGGTAATCAACGCTTTTACATTTTCTAAATATGGAATTAATTCATCAAATTCATTTCCACGATCAAGACCGCCTGCCAACAAGATGATTGGATTTTTAAATGCTTGTAAAGCAGGTATAGTAGCAAGTATATTTGTTGCTTTTGAGTCGTTATAAAACTTTCTCTCAGCAATTTCTGTAACGTACTGAAGACGGTGCTTAACACCAGTAAACGTTCTAAGTACTTCCTGAATAGCTTCATTACTAACACCGGTTAACTTAGCTGCTGCCATGGCAGATAAGATATTTTCTAGATTATGAACACCCGGCAGGGCAATATCATCCACCAGCATAACTTTTTCTCCATTAAAACAAATCCATCCCTCACTAATATAAGCACCCTCATTAAGTTCAAGCTTCGTTGAAAAAGGAATGCCGGCAGCTTGGGAATGTTCAGCGATTTCCCGCACTTCCTGCTGATCTGCATTAAAAATAAAGTAATCTTCAGCAGTTTGGTTTTTTGTAATATTCGCTTTTGCTTTAATATATTCAGCTCGTGTTCCATGATAATCCAAATGTGCATCATACAGATTTGTAATAATCGCGATCTTAGGTTTAAAGGTTTCGATACCCATTAATTGAAAGGATGATAATTCAATAACGATATTATTTTCTGGTGTTGCTTCTTCTGCAACACCAGATGCTACCGTACCAATATTTCCAGCAATTAACGGCCTCTTCTTACCTTCATTCAACATTTCAAAAATCAATGTTGTTGTGGTGGTTTTCCCATTAGTTCCAGTTATTCCTATGAAAGGAGCTTCTGATATTTGGTAGGCCAGCTCCACCTCTGTTAATACCGGAATACCTTTCTCAACGGCACCCTCAATGATTGGGTTTTGATAAGGAATGCCAGGATTTTTAACTATAAGTTCAAATCCTTCATCCAGAAGTTCTACAGGATGTTCGCCACAAATTACTTTAATACCTTGTTCTAATAACCCTCGCGCTTCCGGATTTTCTGATAGTGGCTTTTTATCATTTACCGTTACAAACGCACCAAGCTTATGTAAGAGCGCTGCAGCTGTTACACCACTTTTGGCTAAACCAAGGACTAGAATTTTTTTATGGAGATACGTATTTATCTGCTTCAATTATAACCACACCTCAATATAGATACCTAGTATCGCTAATATTAATCCAACACTCCAAAAAGTAACGACAACCTTCCATTCTGACCAGCCAATCAGCTCGTAATGGTGATGCAGCGGACTCATTCGAAAGATCCTTTTGCCTGTCGTTTTAAAAGAGATAACCTGTAAAATAACCGACAACGTTTCAATAACAAATACGCCGCCGATTATCACTAACAATAACTCTAACTTGGTTAGTATTGCAATGGTCGCTATCGCACCGCCTAGTGCCAGTGAACCTGTATCACCCATAAAAACCTTAGCAGGATGAGCATTAAAAACAAGAAATCCTAAAACTGCCCCGGCTACAGCAACTGAGAAGATTGCCACTTCCATCTGTGATTGGTTCCAGGCTAAGACAGCATAGGCACCAAATGCAATAGCAGCTGTACCTGAAACTAATCCGTCCAAACCATCTGTCAAATTGACTGCATTTGAGAAACCTACCAGCCAAAATACGATGAAGAATACATAAAACCAGCCAAGTTCAATGGAATAATTACTTCCAGGAACGGTGATTTCTGTAGGAAATCCATTTTGTTTATAAACAAGATAAAAAATAACGGAAATGATGATTTGCCCCAGCAGCTTTTGTCTAGAAGTTAATCCTAGATTACGCTTTAGTGCAACTTTTATAAAGTCATCTAAAAATCCAAGTAAGCCAAAACCAAAAGTCACAAGAATAAGTAAGTAAGTTTTAACAGTTGGTTCAGAAAATTTCCCTGTCATTACTAGAGTGGTAATTATAATAGAGAATAAAATCATAATTCCGCCCATCGTTGGTGTACCAGTTTTTGCTTGATGGGATTTGGGCCCTTCCTCCCGGATGCTTTGTCCAAATTTCAACCTTCTTAAGAAGGGAATAAAAATTGGAGAAAGCAGTACTGTAATCAGAAACCCCATTAAAATTGTGAAAAATATAACTTGCTCCAGCATTTTATCCCCTCCTTTCGAAATCATCTTTTAGATTTATTTTCGATATTTTTTCCAACATTACAGCTATATCATATGTTTCTTTATTTTCTTTGAGAAGTTTTTTATTCAAAAATTCGAAATTAGTCATATTCATTTTTTCTGCCTTATCTCCGTCTATTTTTTCAATGTAAGATTGTAATAGTTCTCTAACAGCTTCAATTGGGGTTTCAGTAAAAAAGATTGGAAAGTGATTAGGTGTGTATTTGGGCAGCTGTTTCTTTTTATCCCAAATGGCGGCTATCGCTCCGTTAGCGATTGCCTCTAAAAGTTCCCCCGAATTCTCATTTAACGGTATGAATAAACCTCTCGTCTGCATTGTGTTTGCATCGTCTGTTACCGTCATATAAAAATGTTCCGCTTCTTTTATACCCCTTATATCAGAGAAAAACTTTACTAAATCATTAAAAGCTAAATACATTTCTATCTCCCCTCGATAGCCTCCCGAGCAACCAGTCGGTCATCAAAATCATAAACATTACTGCCAATAATCTGGTATGTTTCGTGACCTTTACCAGCAATTAAGATCACATCACCCTCAGCGGCATGGTTGACAGCCGTTACGATAGCCTCTTTTCTATCAGGAATGGTGATGTAACTTTTCCCAAGGACACCGTCTTCCATATCTTTTAATATCGTTAAAGGATCCTCGCTCCTTGGGTTATCTGAGGTAAATATAGGATCTGTAGCATAACGACAGGCAATCTCTGCCATCAATGGTCTCTTCGTTTTATCCCGGTCTCCACCGCATCCCACTATTACAAAAATCTTCTTATCCGCAAAACTTTGTATCGTTTTCAATACATTTTCTAAACTATCAGGTGTGTGTGCATAATCAACGATTACGGTAAAGTTTTGACCTGCATTTACTAACTCAAATCTGCCGTCTACTCCCTTAACACTTTCGATTGACTCGATAATTTTTTCCATCGGTATGCCTGATACAAACGCAGTCGCAATACTTGCCAAAACATTATAAACACTAAATTTCCCAATTAATTGTATGTGAATGGAATAACTCTTCTCTTTTATTACTATTTCAAAGGAAGTCCCCGCAGAAGTCATATGAATATTTCTTGCGTGGAAATCCGCATTATTATCAATTCCATAGGTATAAACAATCGCTGCTGTAGATTTGCGATACAACTCAGACGCGGGATCATCTGCATTTAAAATGGCAAATTTCGGTTTATTCGCATCAAAAGTGTTTCCCAGCTGGGAAAATAACAAACTCTTAGCCTGCCTATAGTCTTCCATTGTTTTATGGTAATCCAAATGATCTTGGGTGAGGTTTGTAAATACCGCGATATCGTAGTCACAGCCATGGACTCTCCCCATATGGAGAGCATGCGATGAAACCTCCATTATCGCTGTATCAACGCCTTTCTCAAGCATTTGTTTGAACCCTTTTTGGAGGACAAGACTTTCAGGAGTTGTATTTTTAGTTTCAAACTTCTGGCCGCCAATTTTTGTATACATGGTTCCAATTAAACCGGTGCACCGATTTACATCGGAAAATATTTTTTCAATTAAATGACTTGTTGTTGTCTTTCCGTTTGTCCCTGTAATTCCGATTAAATGCAGTTTTTTGGTTGGATGTTGATAAAAAGCATCAGCCAGTACTGCCATTGCCCGCGTTGTATCATTAACGACTATTACCGGTACTGATAGTGGAAGTGCCCGCTCAGCTAGTACTGCCGCTGCACCATTTTTCACTGCTGATTCCGCAAAATCATGACCGTCAACCGTATATCCTTTAATACAAATAAATAAGCTTCCCTTTTGCACCTTTCGATTGTCGTTCTCAATCGAAGTGATTTCTGGATTTGTTCCTTGATAAGGAACGAGAAGGTGCAAGTGTTGAAGTAAATCATGTAGTTTCATATTCTCAAATCCTCTCTTGCCTTTAGAAAATTACCATTTTTACATAAAAAAAATTACCTTATAAAAGATTCACCTTATTTTACAGCAAAACACAGTAGAATGCTATTTATCATTGATTTTCCTATTTCATTTTTTGTAAAGGCTGTGTTAAATTTGTCTGTTGATTTGCGCTCCACTAAGGAATGCTTCTTGGAATAATCATCGCAGGGACAGGCGGTCTCTGCCTGTCCGAGGCACTTCGCTTTCCGCGGGCGGTCCGGGAAAGCCTCCTCGGCGCTGAAGCGCCTGTGGGGTCTCCCCTGCCCCGTCTCCTGCAGGACACTGATTTACTTCCGTGAATCCGCCCACGCACGAAGAAAATGCGATAGCATTTTCGAGGAGTCTTCGTGCCTTCCGCGCAAATCAACAGGGCTAAAATCAATATTTCGCTCTAACACAGCCTTTACAAAAGAACAGGCGGCGGAAATTATTCCGGCCGCCTGACTCAAATCGTTTACCTATCATTATTCATCTTTATCAAAATAAAGTCTAATGGTTGAACCTTCTTTGACTTTTGAGCCTGCTTCTGGGGACTGCCTTACCACAATATCTCCTTCACCGCTGGCGTCAATTTTAAGATCCAACAGTTGTTCTGTAATTTCTAACTTAGTCATACCTGTTAGGTCAGGCAGGGTAATCAATGGCCTATCTGGCCATTTTATTTCCTTTTCAATTTGATCTTTTCGAGGTTCTACCCCCAATGCCATAAGACCATCCTTCATAATACTGCCAACGATTGGAGCTGCTACAGTTCCACCGAAGATAAGCCCGCCTTTCGGATTATCAACCGCAACATAAACTACGATTTGTGGATCATCTGCAGGAGCAAAGCCCATAAAGGAAACGATAAAGTTATTTTCCAAATATCTGCCGTTTTGAGCTTTTTGAGCTGTTCCTGTTTTACCCCCGATCCGATAGGAATCAACAAATGCCCTAAACCCTGAACCTTGAGCGACTACCGTTTCAAGCGCATGGCGGATTTCTTTAGACGTTTCCTCGGATATTACTCTTCTTTTTGCAACGGGTGTATTTCTCATGACTACTTCCTTGGTCACTGGATCAATTAACTCTTGTGCAATATACGGCTTGTAGAGAGTCCCGCCGTTTACCGCGGCGGCTACTGCTGCAACCTGTTGGATCGGCGTTACCGAAACCCCTTGACCAAACGCTGTGGTCGCTAATTCAACCGGACCAACTCGATTTAAATTAAATAAAATACCTGAGCCTTCACCCGCTAAATCTATCCCTGTTTTTTGTCCAAAACCAAAGTCTTTTATATATTTAAACAAAGTATCTTTACCTAATCTTTGCCCTAATTCTACAAAACCAGGGTTACAGGAATTTTGTACGACCTCCAGGAAGGATTGACTTCCATGACCGCCTCTTTTCCAGCATTTCAATCTTGCCCCAGCTACTTCTACAGAACCTGAATCATGGAAATGTTCCTTTTCTAAATCAACCTTGCCTTCCTCTAAAGCGGCGGCAAGAGTGATAATCTTGAAGGTTGAACCTGGCTCATAGCTTGACCATACAGGCAGGTTTCTGTTGTACACCTCTTGTGGAACGTTCTGAAAGTTAGCTGGATCAAAGGTAGGACGACTTGACATCCCTAAAATTTTTCCATTATTGGGATCCATTGCAATCGCTATGATTCCATCTGGATTATAGGTTGCTTCCGCAATATCCAGCTCTCTCTCCATAATGGTTTGAATTTTTGTATCAATCGTAAGCTTTAAATCAAGGCCGTCTACTGGGTGTTCATAATCGTCAGCCATGTCATTCATTCTTTCCCCTTTAGCATTTGCATAAAACTTAACAGAGCCTCTTTCACCACTCAGCTCTTTATCGTAATAAAGCTCTAATCCCATTAATCCCTGGTTGTCCACCCCGGAAAATCCCAGAACATGAGAAAGATAGCTTCCGAACGGATAATGTCTTTTAGAGTCTTCTCCTATATATACCCCTTCAAGACCCAACGCCCTAATTTCTTTTGCTTTTTCATGAGAAATTTTTCTTCCTTCTTTAACCCTGACGATGGATTCGCCCTGGGTAATCTGCCGGTAAGCATTTTCTTTTGGAATATTTAATACTGCTGCCAATTTTTCAGATGTAGCTGCTGGGTCCTTAACCTGTCTAGGTACCACATATACAGTTGGAGCACTAATATTTGTTGCTAATGGCACACCATTACGGTCTATAATCTCGCCCCGCTCTGGTTCAAAAGGAATATTTCTGCTCCATGAACCCTTTGCCTGATCAGTCAGCATATCACCTAGAACAAACTGTACATATCCAAGTCGGACATCAATGATTAAAAAGATTAGAATTCCTACGAACATTGCAATCATTAACCTTTTACGGACAGTTACATTTGAAACACGCATAAAATGAACGAGCCTCCTTTATCCTACTCGTTCATTTATATGCTTGTACTAAATTGAATAGAACGATTACAACTGTTCTTCTATCACGATTAATCCCTTGGGAGATTCTCTAAATCTTCCTCAGATCCTTCGGTTTTTTCTTCCGCTTCTTTTGCTTCCATTTCTAGCTTTTCTTCCGTCGTTTTTAAATCAACGATAAGAAAATCTCCTTTGCGTAAGGAAGCACCTTCTTTAATATTTTGCTTAACAACGTAACCACTGCCTGTAGAATTTAGCTTCATTCCCGATATCTTCGCGACCTTCATTACGTCTCTAAGCGACCATCCTGTCATATCCGGTGCAGCCAATTTTCCACTCGTTTGGATTATAATTTTTTCACCTTGAAGAACGTTTGTATCCGGTGCAGGAAGCTGACCAGTGACTTTTGATCCTTTTCCTAAAACAACTACTTCTATACCTGTTTTCTCGAGTTGTTTAACTGTTTCGGAAACCCCTTGACCATCTAAATCGGCTAGTTTCGTAGTTGAGGCTTTTTCTTGCTGTGAAGGCTGAATATTTAAATACTGTAAACTATTTTTCATTACAGGATTAAAAACCATTGAAACTGGTATCGACCCCATGGAATAGTGATCGATCTCCGGTTGTTGCACAGCAACGTAAACTATTAACTTTGGATCATCTTTAGGCGCCATTCCTAAAAATGAAAAAATATAATCCTCTTGTCCATCTAAATAACCGCCGCCCTTTGGATCAGGAATACTTGCTGTTCCTGTTTTCCCAGCAACACTATAGCCATCAATCTGATATCGAGTCCCCGTACCTGTTTCCTTATTTGTTACTACCGTTTCAAGAATATCACGGACTTCCTTCGCGGTTTCAGCGGAAATTGGTGTTGAAACAACCTCAGGAGTCACATCTCTAATTACTTCACCAGTATCGTGATTGACGATTTTATCAATTACTTGGGGCTTCATCATTTTCCCGTTGTTCGCGATCGCAGTCATCGCTTGAATTTGCTGGATGGGTGTAATCGCTGTACCTTGTCCATATGCCGTGGTTGCCTTTTCGATGGGCCAAGTATATTGAATTTTTCCTGTTGTTTCAAAAGGCAAGTCAATCCCTGTCTTGCTATCAAAACCAAATTTAGTCAAATATTCACGAAACTTATCAAATCCTAACAGTTCATTTGCTATTTTTGCAAAAGCAACATTCGAAGAGCGCTGAACTCCTTCAAGATAAGAAATAGTTCCCCAGCCAGATCTCTTATGATCATGTATCGGCTTATCTTTTGATGTTACTTTATAAGAACCAGACTGGAAATAATCATTTGGGTTAAATTTATTTTCTTCAATGGCCGCAGCAAGCGTGAAAATTTTCATCGTTGAACCAGGCTCAAAAGAAGTTTCAATTGCTTCATTATGCCAGCTATTATCTATCCCTTCCTTCGTTTTAGGGTGAAAGGAAGGCCTCTGGCCCATGGCTAAGATATCGCCTGTTTTAGGATCAGCTACAATGGCAATGATTTTTTTAGGTTTATATTCCTCTACCACTTTGTTCATGGCGTCTTCCAAAAAGGTTTGAATCTTTTGGTCGATCGTTAAATAGACATCATTTCCGTTCTGTGCAGGAGTAACCTTCTGTTCTCCGTTCGGAAGCAAATATCCCCATAAATCGCTTTCGTAATTAATTTTTCCGTCCTTACCTGTCAGTGCCTCGTTTAAGGTTTTTTCAATCCCCATCATCCCAACATAATTGTAGGTTCCATCCTTTTCTTCCACTCTGTCTGCATAGCCAATCAGGTGAGAAGCAAAGATTCCATTGGGATAAAACCTTTTCGAATCGCGTTTAAACGTAATCCCCGGCAGCTTTAAGGCTTCAATTTCTTTTTTTGTTTGGTGGGAAATGTCTCTTCCTGCTTTACCAAATTCCACTTGGAACTGATCTTTGGTTAAAATACTATAAATCTCAGACTCTTCCATATCAATAATATCAGCTAATTCCCTTGCCGTTTTTTCCGGGTCAGTCACATGATTAGGCTTTTTGGGATTGGTTGTCATCTTTTTATCCAATATCGCTATTAACGTGTAAGATGTTGTATCCTCGGAGATGACTACCTCATTGCGATCATAGATTACACCTCTTACTGCTTCCAAATTTCCCGTTCTGCTGTATTTTTGCTCAGCTTTTGCTGCAAGCGGCTGTGATCCGACCTCACCAGTAAATTGAATGGTAAAGTATCTAAAAAGTAATATAAAAAAGAGCAGGCCGAATAATCCAAACAATCCGGCTGCCCCGACATTCATATATGGTTGTTTCTTGTTCATTTCTCGTGCACAACCTTGACGTTATTTTCATTCTTTACAAGACCCATTTTTGTTGCCTTTTCCAAAATGCGTTCGTAGGTACTTAACTCACTTACTTGTACTTCCAGGTCACTATTGATCTTTTGAAGCTCATTAACGGAGGTTTGGACCTCCTGAATTTCCTTATTCACCTGGTAAATTTCCGCTTGGTTCGAGATGAGATGGACGGCACCAAAACAAACCAACCCTGTAAATACGATTCCGATTATTTTCTCCCCAGGTGTAAGCCAGTGCTTTTTTGTTTTTACAATACTTTGTTCCTGTACTGTCCGTTCTACTTGCTGTTGTTGCTGAAATTTCCTGGCAAGACTACTCATTCTTTCCCCTCCACATGGTTATTTTTTATTCTCTTTATAGTTTTTCCGCAATCCGCAATTTTGCAGATCGTGCACGGTTATTATGTTCTAATTCTTCTTCAGAAGGAAGAATAGGCTTTCGGGTAATCAGCTTTAAAATTGGCTTAAATTCTTCAGGAATTATCGGTAATCCATGCGGCAGATCCGGTGTTTCACTTGCCTTTTTGAAAGACGCCTTACAAATCCGGTCTTCTAAAGAGTGGAAAGTAATAACACTGATTCTTCCTTCTGGATTAAGGATATCAATTGCTTTTTGTAAAGATTTTTCGAAAACCGCTAGTTCATCATTAACAGCAATCCTTACGGCTTGAAATATCCTCTTAGCCGGATGTCCGCCCTTTCTTCTTGCTGGGGCAGGAATCCCTTCCTTAATAAGTTCAACCAGCTCAAATGTAGTTTCAATTGGCTTAATTTCTCTTCTAGCCTCTATTTTTCGCGCAATTTGCTTTGAGAATTTCTCTTCTCCATAGCGAAAAAAGATCCTAACTAAATCCTCGTAAGACCAATGGTTTATAACATCATAGGCTGAAATATCCGCATCATTGTCCATTCTCATGTCGAGTGGTGCGTCATGATGGTAACTGAATCCTCTTTCTGGAGTGTCTAATTGGGGAGAGGAAACACCAAGGTCATATAGGACCCCATCAACTTTTTCAATCCCAAGCTGTTCAAGTTCTTCTTTTAGATATAAGAAATTGCTCTTGATTATTGTTAGCTGCTCACCATAAACGGACAATTTTTCTTTTGCATTTTTAATCGCCACTTCGTCTTGGTCGAAGGCAAACAATTTTCCGTTATCAGTAAGTTTTGATAGTATCAGGGAACTGTGTCCAGCCCCGCCTAACGTACAATCAACATAAATGCCGTCTGGTTTAATATTCAATCCGTTAACAGCTTCATCTAGTAACACAGTTGTATGTTCAAACATCATTATCACCTTTTCCAATCGAACGATATAAAACGGAGTTATAATAGAATAACTTGTCCATTATATATCAAAACCAATCATATTTTCTGCAATTTCAGCAAAAGATTCTTCAGACTCTGAAAAATAGTCTTCCCAAATCTGTTTGCTCCAAATTTCAATTCGATTGGATACTCCTAAAACTACACATTCTTTTTCTAGTTTTGCATACTGAAGTAATGGTGCTGGAATATTAATTCTTCCTTGTTTATCTAGTTCACTCTCTGTCGCACCAGAAAAGAAGAATCGGGTAAATGCACGGGCGTCTTTTTTTGTCAGGGGCAGGCCTTTAAGTTTGTCTTCGATAAGTGCCCATTCTTTTAACGGGTAACCAAACAGACATTGATCCAAACCGCGTGTGATGATAAACATTTCTCCAAGCTCTTCGCGGAATTTGGAAGGCACAATCATCCGGCCCTTATTATCAATGCTATGATGGTATTCACCCATAAACATACCCGGTACCCCCACTTTCTATTTAAAATGTACCACATTCCCCCACTTTCCTCCACCTATTTTTTAATTATTCTTTTCTTGCTTTGCTAAATCCTTTTTTTGCAGTAAATTTCTTCAAAAAAAAGGAACTTCACCCGAAGTGAAGTTCCTCAAAAAAAAAGAAAACTTCACCACCGGTGAAGTTTCTTTAAAGCTTTATTACCTTATGGGAGCCGTCAAATTCAAATTCAAGCTCCATTAACTCTGTAATAAGATTCGTTCCATACTGATTTATATAATAGAAAATGTTCCAAACCCGCTCTTGTGGAAAGCCATACGGCCGTAATGATAATTCAATACGGTTAAACTTACTTAGAATCACATTGAACTTGGATTTAACGGATTCCTCCAGCTTTCCTTCCATAAAACCAATCTGCTTTAATAAATAGGTTTCATTTTTCTTTAATAACGGTAACAAGCTGCTGTCAAGCTGATTAGTCTTTACCTCAATTCGTTCATACTGCTCTAATAACTGTGATTTTAGGGCTGAAAACAGCTCAGAAACTTCTCTATCTTTAATTGACTCTAGGTATTGGTCTCTTTCCTGCGCACTTCCCCTGCTCAAAACCTGGGATAGTTCTAAATTCAACTCATCAATATCACTTTCAATCGCTCGTTCCAGCAAGGTTATGTTTAATCTTGGAACGATTGGAGGCATTTTTATCTGAAAATGCTCAAAAACAAGCTTCAATTCGGCCCAATAAGAAATTTCACCAGGTCCAGCAATAAATGCCAGTGTAGGGAAAAGCCACTCTTGCATTAATGGCCGCGTCACCACATTATTACTAAGTTTCGCCGGGTCATGATAGGCGATTTCGATTAGTTCTTCTTTTGTAAACGAAACAACTCCACTTTTCCCCACAAAAGTATTACTTTCTGAATCAAATTCAAGCAAAATCCGTTCATTTGATTTTGGATTGTAATAAAACAAGTTGGCTGCTTTGTCATGTGTATCAATTGTGATCGGATATCCCTTTTTACCTATAATACTTTGCTGTTCAAGTAAGTAATTGGTAATTTCTCTATGCTGATCAATTTGCTGCGAAAATTGCTCAGTTTGCAAGAGACGGAAATTGCGATCACCAGAATCGACAATTAATAAGCCATAATCCTTAAAGAGCTCCATCACGATGTTAGCAAAAAAATCAACAAACGTTGAAGAATTGTTTAATGTTTTTTCTGCAAAATTGATTAGCTGCTTTGTATGATTGGTCTCACCGAAGTTTTCAATTAAATTAATGACCCACTTCCGGCAAACGTCTTTGTTTAGGGTGATATCTGAGACCATCTTCTTTTGTTTTATCTTTTCAGGGTATGACCATTTATCCACTTTATGCTCTACAGGCATAAATACATGATTTACCTCATGAAAATCATGGTCTTCCCCAGCTATCCAAAATACAGGAATGACTGGTACACCAAGCTGCCTCTCCTTTTCCTCTGCTAATTTAATAATGGAGATAATCTTATGTATTGAATAAAGAGGTCCTGTAAGGATACCTGCTTGTTGACCGCCAATAACAACTACACTATTCGTATGTTTTAGTTTTGCAAGTGAATTTTTCACCGCTTCCGATGATGGAAAACGTTCCATAAATTTCTCTATGTGACCAGCTACTTTTTCCCGAGGAAAGTGTCGATTGCTTAATTCATCTAACCTCTTCTGATCTTCGGCAAAATCATTAAACCGATAATGGAAAAAAGGCAGAATATCAGGAGATTGTTCTAAATAATTAGAAGCAAATCGATTCGTAGCTGACAATGAGAGATTTAAAATCTCCATTTAAGTACTTCCTTTCTAATCAACCATATTCATTCCATATGAGTATAGCATCATCCGACATAATAAAAAAAATCTTTGCTTAAGAAAAAGTAAAAGTCAATGCACTCCGCAGTATCCCAAATACAGTTAGGGATATATAGGCTAAAAAGAAGATTAGAAAATTAAAACGCCAAAACCCTTTAAAAACCTTAGTAAATATAATTTCACCTTTTATCTTCCAATGTATAACCACAAAAAACATTGCAATGACCAGTAAGACTAGCAGGATTAGACCAAAAAAAGATTTACCCCAAATGGTTATTAACAAAAAATGAACCGCCACTATAAAGAGAATCGTCGAGTAGTCCAATGCTTTATGAAAAGATTTTCGAGCGTTTTTTGTTATCAACTTATTTAATACATAAATGATGAAAAACCCTAGAAGAGGTACAGTTAAGAAAATGGTAATGATTGATGAAATAAATGAATTCAATTAACTCCCCCTCCGATCCTTTTCTTTGCCTTTAATTATATAATAATAGCTTTCAATGTTTGAAGCCGTTTTTTGTTGAATACCAGCTTCCTCTATTAAAAAGCCGAGTATCGCGTCAATTTCAGTCCTTCTCCCTGCTTCAAGGTCTTTAAGCATAGAGGACCGGTTATTTCCTGTTTTTTTACAAATTCTCAACACATTTCTAAACTGTTTAATAGGATCTTCCAGGTTTAGGATAAAAGTGATTTCAAGATATAGTTTTTTTACAGCAGCAAAATAGAACGTGTTTGTAATTAATTCACCATTTTTGACTTGAAGGATTGCCGTTAAAGGATTAATAACAGCATTTGCAATTAATTTATTTATCAGCATCCTATAATAATCATCTTTCAGGGTAATGGGGAAGTGAATAGCAGCGCAAACCTCAGCGAATTCCTTTATTCTTTCAACTGCTCCTCTAAATAGAGCAACATTAATAGCCCCTTTACCATTGTGAGAGACCGTATATGTATTAACTTTACTGGCCCCATGTTCAACGGAACCAACAAAAATATTCGCCGCAGGAATGTTTTTAAGTAATTTTAAATGACTCATTCCGTTTTGTAAAAATAATAGGTTTTGAGGATTAAACTCCAAACTAGCTATCTGGTGAAGAATAGAGTGAAGTTGATATTGTTTGACGGCAATAATGGTTAATTCTTCTATACCCGCCCATTTGGATATAGGAAGGGCACGGACACTAAATCTGCTTTGTGCATTTCCTTCTTGCAGGTATATCCCGTTTTGATTAATGATTGCTGCCTGTTCACTTGTTTTGGTATACAGCGTAACAGGAAAAGCCTTGCTTAAGTATGATGCAAATAATAATCCAATAGAACCAGCACCAATAATGCCAATCTTCATGATACCCACCCATTTATTGTCTTTTTTATTATATATTTTATCAGATGCTGTACCTAGTGTGTACGGTTGTCGTTAAAAAGAAATAAAACGCTTTCCAGGGGATATATAAAGAATTTTTTGTATCTTTGTTATATAATGATATTAATTCATTTTGAATCATTTATTAATAAATGAATATATACAGTTGATATGGAAATCATTTCTTAGGGGGGCTTATATATGGTGATGAAAGTTGAAAAATTGAAAATTAATTTTAAAACACTAGAGGAATTTAAAAAATTTAAAGAATACGGAATTCAAGAACTCTCCATGATCGAGGACTTAGAAGCAAATATGATTGATAATGATAGCGATTCTCCTTTTTACGGAATCTATTTCGGAGACAAACTAGTAGCTCGAATGAGTCTATATCAAATTGACGCGAAGTTTGACCGTTATTTCTATCCGCCACAGAATTATTTAGAATTATGGAAACTTGAGGTATTGCCAGACTATCAGGGCAAGGGCTATGGAAAAAAACTTGTAGAATTCGCTAAAAGTTTTGGTCTTCCGATTAAAACAAATCCAAGAGTACAATCGAGAAACTTCTGGGAGCATATGGAATTTACAAATGTTGAATACGATATGGAGCGTGACCGTGGGGAAAACCCACTTGTATGGTATCCTGAAGGTGTAGAAGCACAGCATAATTAAGAAAAGCGGAACCGCCTTGTCCAGGGGCGACAGGCATAAGACGAGCCGGCGAGAAGGTTGCTCTTTACCTTCTTGTCGGATTGGCTTATGACCCCGAGCCCCTAGGCGCTGGAGCTAGACAATAAACGTAAAAAGCGGACATCATGTCCGCTTTTTACTATTTTTCCACTCTTTCAAGATTTCCGTTTTTATCCATTTGAAATTTTACTTTTTGCTGTCGATCTTCTTCTTGTAAGACGACCATTTTTCGTGCTCTTTCCATAATTTCAATTAAAGAGCGATAGTCCTCTTCAATGGCTTTTAAATTTTTGGCTAATCTCTCATTTTCAGCTGCAAGCGAATGAGATTTCTTTTCAAGTTCTTTTATTTTTTGAATGGACTTCACTTTCGCTTCTTCGATGCTTGAAGCAGCGGCTGCTTGCTTTTGGAGATTTTCCAGGAAGTGAACAACTGCTTGGAATGTTATACCTTCACTCTTAGCTGTACTAGATGATGGCGTTTCTTCAGCGGCAAACTCTTTTGTTATCTCTTTATCCGTCGTAATACTTTGTTTTTTTAATTCTTTCCTCTGTTTTTTAGCCAATTCAATTCCTGATTTATATTGCTTCCTTACAAATGAGTTCCACCGGAATCCGCATGCCGCAGAAGTTCGAGAAAGCTGTTTTCCAACTTCCTCAAATGCTTGAAGCTGTGTCCCACCTTCTCGAATATGTCTTAACACAACTTCAGCAAGCAATAAATCTTCATCCTGGGACCATGCATCTTGGCGAGTTGGTGACATCAGTAAATCCCTCCTAGTGTTTTTATTCATACATATGCATCTACTAGAAAAGATAGACTGATAACAGATTGTCTTTATTCTTATTTCTGCATTTTTTTACTAATAAAGTTTTGGACATACTTAAGATGTGACTCACTTTCCCATAGGACACTGCAATTCCTTACTTCTTTATCTATTCTTTCTCTAAGCATGTTTTCTTCCCACTTTAAAATCCACATCATTTTATATGATTCTAATACCTTTAAGTCAATTGCTAAAAGCTTCTCCATAAAGGTCTCGCACGCAGTAATGTAATTATTTGAATAAATATGATCTACGAAGCCTACTTCTCTTAAATACTCAGCAGTCTGTATTTCAGCTTCCATTAAAAGCTTCATACTGCGTGCACTTGGTAGTTTTTCTGCTAAGATCGTTCCCCCGCCCCAGCCAGTCGTAATCGCTTGTTTACCTTGTACGAATCCAGCTTTTATCCCTTCTCTCGCTAAACGGAAATCACAAGCAGAAGCCAGTTCACACCCGCCGCCGACGGCTGTACCATTTAAAAGAGCAATCGTTGGCTTTGTTAATGTCATCAGCGAATAAAGAATGTCAGACATTTTTGAAAGCATTTCATAAGCTTCTTCCTTTGTCTGAAGTTGGTGAAAAACGGATAAATCTCCTCCTGAACAAAAAGCCTGATCCCCTTCCCCCGTAATGACAAGCGCCTTAATAGTTGGATCATTTGCCAAAGAGACAGCCTCTGTTAATCCCTGCATGACTTCATAATTAATGGCATTTCTTTTTTCGTTTCTGGTGATCGTAAATAATAAATAACCCTTATCACGTTTTTCAATGGAAAATGACAAACAGGTATCCCCCTTTTTATCCTGAATGGATATATGTATGTAAAATTTCTTTGAAAACGACAAAAGCACAAGGGCATACTGCTCCTTGTGCTTTTTATCCTAATGGAAATTAGTCGTTAACAACGTCTTTTCCTTTGTATGTTCCGCAAGCTTTACATACGCGGTGTGAAAGTTTCATTTCACCACAGTTTGGGCAGCTTACCATACCAGGTACGTTTAATTTAAAATGTGTACGACGTTTTCTTTTTACAGTTTTAGAAGTCCTTCTAAAAGGTACAGCCATTCTTCCCACCTCCTTAAAGAGTACTAAGAAAGTAATGAAGGCCAGGAATGCTGGTTCTTCACTTTGCTTCTTGTTTTGCTGATTATGATTCGGAAGAAGAATTGTTTTTGTCAAAAAACTTTGCAAGACCTGCTAGTCTTGGATCAATCTTCTTGGATTGATCTTGATCATGAACAACTTCCCAGTCCTTACCGGATTGCGGTGCCGCATCTTCATGATTAACATCATCACAGAACACCTGCATTGGTACTTCTAGTAAAAGGATTTCTCTAATGACAGGCATTAAATCAATTACTTCCCCTTTTACTTGATATACTTCCTCTTCAGTATCATATTCTGATGTTTGTAAGAGAAAAGTTTCAGTTGTTTCGACATTAATCGGAAGTTTGACATCCACTAAAGTACGAGAACAAGGCAGGATTAAATGACCCTCAATTTTCAAATGAAATGTCACTTTCGTTGAATCAATATCCCCCCGACCAGTAATATGCATCGGAGATACTTCACGAATCGATGGATCCGTTTCTTTTATTTCATCAGCTCGAATAGTTTCATCAATCAGAAAATCCTTGTTTCGATATTTTTGTAATTGGCTTAATGTCCATTTCAATTGAATCACCCCAAGGCAACAAAGGTAATTATAGCCTTCGATTATATTTTTGTCAATGTTTTTTCTTTACACCTAAAAATGTGATTTTTCATTTTACTATTCTTCTAAAAACAACCTCTTCATATTAGTTTACCCAGTAAATTCAGATTACAATCCCAGCCGCTCATTTTCGCAAACGATTATCTTATTATGGTAATTTTTGCTATAATACGATTACTATAAAAATTACGATGATTTTCAAAGATATAAGGAGAACTTTAATGATGAAAGCTGTTGGTGTAATTGTTGAATATAACCCTTTTCATAATGGTCATGCCTATCATCTGCAAGCATCAAAGGAAACAGCCCGAGCTGATACAGCTATTGCCGTTATGAGCGGGAATTTCCTTCAACGTGGTGAACCTGCCCTGGTTTCAAAATGGTATCGGACAAAGATGGCTCTGCTAAATGGAGTTGATATTGTCCTTGAACTGCCGTATCGATTTGCAACACAAAAGGCAGAGACATTCGCAAATGGCGCTGTCTCGATTCTAGACGCAATTGGCTGCGATTCACTCTGCTTTGGCAGTGAAAGCGGGGATATATCATCCTTCTTGCAGACGGTTGACTATTTGGATACACATAAAGAACGTTTTGATCAGAGTATTAAAATGAATATAAAATCAGGTGTTAGTTACCCTAAAGCATTATCGTTGTCTTTTCAATCCTTGTCAAGCCCTGAAAATATATTGAGTCTAGATAAACCAAATAATATCCTTGGTTTTCATTACGTAAAATCTATCATTCAGCAAAAAAGTTCGATCATTCCTCTCACGGTAAAAAGAAAGAATGCTGATTACCATGACGAACATTTTGCCACAGAGACCATCGCTAGTGCCACAAGCATAAGGAAAGCATTGTTTGCCAATAAAGAAGAAAAAAGCTCGATTGATCAATATGTACCGGATGCAGCAAGCACACTTTTGAAAGAATATTTAGCTGTATATGGACAATTTCACCGATGGGAAAATTACTGGGGTTATTTACGCTTTCGCTTGCTGCAAATGAGTCCAGAAGAGCTAAGAGATATTTATGAAGTGGAAGAAGGAATTGAGCACCGTTTAATAGCAGCGGCACTAGATTCCAATCATTTCAAGGAATTTATGGAAAAAGTAAAAACGAAACGATATACATGGACAAGGCTGCAAAGAATATGTGTTCATATCCTAACCAATACAAAAAAGGCTGATATAAAAAGCATTCCAGAGACCGCTTCATATTTACGGCTGTTAGGAATGACAAAGAATGGTAAAGAGTACCTGAATAAGTATAAAACCCAATTTGCTCTTCCACTCGTTTCTAAACTATCGTCCTATAAGGAAAAAGATATCTTTTTAGATATTAGGGCTTCACGGGTATATTCCTTTGGGATAGGGAACCAAACTAGTGATAGCTTATTACATCAGGAATATAAACAACCACCGATTTATTTAGGTTAAGGCTGTGTTAAACTAGGCTGTTGATTTACGCTCCAGGCACTTCGCTTTCCGCAGGCGTTGCGCTGAGCCTCCTCGGCGCTAGCGCCTGTGGGGTCTCACCTGCTCCGTACTCCTGCAGGACATTGATTTTACTTCCTTGAATCCGCCCACGCACGAAGAAAATGCGATAGCATTTTCGAGGAGTCTTCGTGCCTTCCGCACAAATCAACAGGTTCCAAAATCATCAGTCTCCTTTAACACAGCCATGATAAAGAAGATGGTGCCAAAATGGCACCATCTTCTTTATTTCACAGATAATTTCTGTAGATAATTAATAGCATCGTCTATTACATCAACCGGAACGATTTTCATTTTGGAATCAATGTCACGGGCTGTTTTCACTGCTAGGTTGTAGTTTGAATCCTTGCTGCCTTTTTCATTCGGGGCAAAGAAGATTTCTGCTCCCGCCTTGTCTGCAGCAACGATTTTTTGATCAATTCCCCCAATTGGTCCAACCGTCCCTTTTGAGTCGATTGTCCCTGTTCCTGCGATTTTGTACCCTTTCGTAAAGTCCTCTTCCATTAATTGATCATAGATCTCTAGCGAAAACATCAAACCGGCAGAAGGTCCACCGATTTCATCCGTCTTGACCGTAACTTTAGGATCAACAATAATTTCCTTATCGTCAACCAAAGAAATCCCGATGCCGATTTTCTTTGGGTCATCCTTGAAGGGCTCGACACTTACGTTGACTGTTTTTGTTTTATCTTCTCTGTTAATCGTTAATTCTACTTGGTCTCCAGCCTTTTTCTTACCCACGTACTCGATAAATCTTTCAGAGGAGGGAAATTCTTGTCCATCTACCTTAGTAATTCGATCACCAGCGCGTAATTTTCCTTCTGCAGGCATGTCAGGGACTACCTGAACAACGTAAACCCCTTTGTATACATATTCAACAGGGTAACCTGCCTTTTTATACGCCACTTCAATGGCATTCAACTTAGAACCAGCCATCATATGCAGTTGTCTGGCGTTATATTCATCTTGTGTTTCTGTTTCGTGTAAAATGGCTTCCACTGGGTAGAGTTCAACATAATCAAAAAATTTAGCCTCAACATAAGAATAAATATTCGCCCTTCCCATCCTCACTGTTGTCAGCATATAGCTTCCCTTTCCCTCCGTACCGCCTGCAACTTGTATGATAGGTGCTAATTCTTTTGCAATACCTGGTTTCGAAACATAATAAGGTAATGAAAAAAATATCCCTGCTATCATCATCAGTGCAATAACAATGGAAGACCCTATAAATATTTTGCTTTTCAAAAGCCCTGCCCCTTCCATTCCTTTATAACCTTTTTTATTAAAACTAAATGTTTCTTCGCTTCTTCTTCTCCTAGTGCAATAATTTCTTCAATGTTCGTGAATGCACGGGAGCTATATACCTCAACAGGCGGACGAATCATAATATCTGAAGCAATCTCACGATAATTAATTATTTCAGTTTGCATGATATCGATACTTTGCATAATAACATCGTATATAGAAGTGATTTCGGCGTTCCGCTTTACTCTAGATACGTCCACCGCTATTACAATATCAGCTCCCATTTCCTTCGCCACTGATACGGGAACCCTATCTGACACACCGCCATCAACTAAGATTCTTCCATTATATTTTTCAGGTACAAAAATTCCTGGTATCGCTATACTTGCTCTGACGGCTTCGGCAACTGGGCCTTGTTTAAAAACAACCTTTTCACCTGTTAGTAAATCGGTTGCAACAATTCCGATGGGGATGGATAGTTCTTCGATATTTTTACCATGGGTAAACACTCTAATGAATTCCTTTACTCGTTTCCCGGCAATAAACCCCATTTTCGGAACGGTAAAGTCTAAAAAATATTTCCGTTTAAATGCTGTTGATAATTTATATAAACGGTCCATTTCAATACCTGCCCCATAAAAACTGCCGACTAGTGCTCCCATACTGCTTCCTGCGATCAAATCAATGGGAATTCCTGCTTCCTTTAATACTTTAATGACCCCTAAATGGGCAAACCCCCGTGCTCCGCCGGAACCTAGCGCTAATCCTATTTTAGGACCCTCCATACGGTTCCCTCCTTTTCATAAGCTTTAAAAGCATTATGACGCTAAACAATCTGTTAGGAGAAATCTCGTTCAATCTTATGGTCTAAATTAGCGTTCTATGAGTATATTTGTGTTATATGGGGACAGGTCGAATCGATAAACAGTGAGTAATCCTTATTTTAACATTTTTTATTTATACAGTATAACAAAACCCTCGGAAAGGAGGATATTCATTGTTTTATTCAAAATTAAAAACAATCTTTCTATCTATATCTGTGATTATTTTAGCTGGTTCCATGATAGCCTATCCGAAGGAGTCCTTTGAAGCATCCCTCCGTGGACTTAATATGTGGTGGGAAATAGTTTTTCCTTCCTTACTGCCGTTTTTTATCGTTTCCGAAATGTTAATTGGTTTTGGAGTAGTCAAGTTTATCGGAGTGTTATTAGAGCCGCTCATGAGACCACTTTTCAGAGTTCCTGGGGTGGGAGGGTTTGTTTGGGCAATGGGAATGGCTTCTGGATTTCCTGCAGGAGCTAAGCTATCCGCAAGACTTCGTCAGGAAGGTCAGCTGACACAAATTGAAGCAGAAAGGCTTGCTTCCTTCACTAACTCCTCTAACCCCTTATTTATCTTCGGTGCTGTAGCGGTTGGTTTTTTCCACAACCCGCAATTAGGAGTCATTTTAGCATTGGCCCATTATTTAGGGAATATTTGTGTTGGGCTAATAATGCGGTTTTATGGGAATGAAACCCCTGATAAAAAGAAGGACAAGCAAGATAAATTTATTCTAAAGTCGGCCTTTTCTGCATTGCATCAAACAAGAATAAAAGACAAGCGGCCAATTGGCAAGCTTCTTGGCGATGCGGTAAATTCTTCTATTCAAACCTTGCTAATGGTTGGCGGATTCATTATTTTATTTTCAGTAATCAACAAGCTGCTGTTTCATCTACATATTACTGCTGCACTTGCAAGAGGCTTGGATATTCTCTTTTCCGCCCTTTCACTCCCTGACATGCTCAGCATTCCATTTATTTCCGGTTTATTCGAAATTACGCTTGGGAGCGATTTAACAAGCCGGGTTGGAGACGCTACATTGCTTCAGCAAGCGATTGTTACGAGCTTTATCCTAGGATTTAGCGGGTTTAGTGTTCAAGCGCAGGTTGCAAGTATTTTGGCTCAGACTGACATCCGATTTAAACCGTTCTTTTTCGCAAGAATTGCCCAGGGGATATTTGCCAGCTTCTTTGCTTTGCTCTTATGGAAACCAATTTATGTCCGGTTTTATCAAACAGAACAGCCATCTAATGCAATCCCCGTTAACCTTTTTGGTGAGGGTACATGGCCGCAAATCTATTTTCAGAAATTAACAGAAGCAGGTCCACTAATAACGATTATTTCACTAATGATATATGTATTCATACTGTATAGTCGATTACGGAAAAGTTATTAACATAAAAAAAAGCCTTGGCAGCAAGGCTTTTTTACTTTTAGCGATTAAATTTCTTGTTTAATGCTGCTTCGACAATTGGCGGCACAAGCTCTGAAATATTGCCATTGTACTTTGATACTTCTTTAACAATACTAGAACTTAAGAATGAATATTGACTGTTTGTCATGATAAAGAAGGTTTCAATTTCGTCATTCAGTACTCTGTTCATTGATGTTATCTGCATTTCATATTCAAAGTCTGAAACCGCACGTAAGCCTCGAATAATGGCATTCGCCTTAACAGACTTAGCATAATCAACAAGGAGTCCAGAATGTTCATCCACCGTAACAGTGGGAAGATCCTTTGTCACTTCTTTTATAAGATTTATCCGCTCCTCAACACTAAATAGCGGATTTTTTGATGAATTATTCATAACGCTTACATAAACCTTATCAAATACTTTTGCGCCTCTTCTGATGATATCTAAATGTCCATACGTGATTGGATCGAAACTCCCAGGACAAACCGCAATACTAGCCACTAAAGACTCCCCCCTTAATCCTCACTAAATCGCGAATAAATGGTTATCGCAATGATTCCATATTTTTCATGCTTATATTGTGAAAATCCCCCTGCACTTTCTGGCAATTCTACATCATGACTGTGTTCGCAGATAATGTACCCCCCGTTTGTTACCAACTTATGGTCTGATATTTTTTCCATTAAACTGAGCAGCTGCTGCTTTTTATACGGCGGGTCTAAAAATATGTAATTAAACTGAATTTCCCTTTTAATGAGGGCTTTTAATGCTCTGTCTGCATCATTTCGATAAACTTCTGCCTTTTCCTCCATCTTACATGCTTGGATATTCTCATGAATCGTTTGAATTGCCTTCGCATCCCGATCCACAAAAATCACTTTATCTAAACCTCTGCTTAACGCTTCCAGCCCTAACCCGCCGCTACCGGCAAAGAGATCCAATCCTGCTCCGCCGTCAAAATAGGGTCCAATCATATTAAATAAGGCTTCCTTTACTTTATCCGTTGTCGGTCTCGTTGTATTTCCTGGCACAGCTTTTAATGGTCTTCCTTTACAAACGCCTGAAACAACTCTCAATAGTTATCACCACAATTTTTCCAGTATTCTATTTTTAAGAATATCCTATCACAATTGAATAGACTAGCCAACTTGTTGGATTATTTCTGAAAAATTATTTTAAAATACGTATAAGCTTGTAAGTTGTGGAGATAATGTTACTAACAACATCAATTCGAGGATGTTGTTGCCAACCGCGGAGAAGACTTACGTTTCCCCATAAGTTCTTCCTCCGGTTTCTCCTCTCCCTTTGCCTTCTATCCTTTATGAGGATGTAGAAGGACCCTGCAGATTTGATTCTGCAGGGTTTTTTTCTTTTAGTTGAGCATTATGACCAAAACTATGTTAAAGTATGGGAATGAATTCTTAAACAAAGGAGAGTTTTCTTTGATACAACGCTTTATTGAACTAGGTGAGGGTTATTCAGATTTATATGAGCTGCTTGAACTAGCAAAGGCTAATCAGCACCGGCTGCTCCATATGATGGCATTCCACACTGTAAAGAATGAAAAGCAGGTGACCTCTTTAGCAGTCGTAATGCAGCTCACAGATCCTGGTAAATTCCAAGCGCTTTATATCTGCCGTGAAGGGATCCCGAATCCGAACTTCACACCAAATAAAAGATATGATTTGTTCCAACAGACTGCAGAGGAACTTGGCAAGCAGATTATTCAACTATCTGTTAAACCTTCTTCCATCTTCCATGAAAAAGAACTATACTATCAGCACCTAATCGCAATTTTAAGATTAAATCATTATATTAAGCCTCTCCATTGAGAAAAGCGGAAGCGCCTATCGGCACTTCCGCTTTTTTATTAAATACCCATCTTATAATCATATTCTTTCGCTTTATCTGGTGCTGCATTTTCAAATTCCATCTTTAAGAAAGGTTTATATGACGGTTCTACTTTCTTAACAAATGAAAAGGAATTTATTTTTTCCATAATCACTTCTAGTTCATCTTGATTACAATAAAGTACAACATACTTTAATTTCTTCGAAACGTAATGAACATTCCCAAAACGTCTTAACATCTTAGCCTGCTTTAAGGAATAGAGCCAAATAACCAATCCTTGTCTTTGTACGAACATACTTATTTTCCCCTTCAATAAACCATCATTTTAATAAGTCTAGCATA
Organism: Neobacillus sp. NPDC093182; assembly: GCF_044754045.1. Classification (NCBI taxonomy): domain Bacteria; kingdom Bacillati; phylum Bacillota; class Bacilli; order Caryophanales; family Bacillaceae; genus Neobacillus; species Neobacillus sp. NPDC093182. The sequence goes on along the minus strand of NZ_JBIVOI010000013.1, from coordinate 33,790 downwards.
GTAAAACACTCTTTTTCAATTCAAACTTTACTGATGATGTCTTAAGAAAACGAAAACACCAATGGAAAATGGTGATTCATATGGATTTAGAGCCCATTTGGCAGCAGTTTATTAAGAAACTTAACGTAAATAAGGGTATTACGAGTGCTTATTGGAGAAAAATAGCAGGAATTCCATTTTTATATATTAGCACTGCCCCTGAATTATCTCAGCTGACTCTTGAGGCAATCATTCAAAAATGCTCTGCTGCAGCAATAAAAGGCAGCCGATTGCACAGCGAAACAATATTTGTACGACAGGAGGACTTACTATATGTGTATCGTCACCGGTTTTATGTACCACAAGAAAAAATGTTCTGCTGCGGGAACTTATGTGTAAATTGTACACGGTTAAAACGATAAGAAAATCGGCTTAATATAACATTAAGCCGATTACTTTAGGCGGAGCAGCTGCAGCTCCCGCCGCCGCCACAGCCTGAACCATGAGAACCTGTATCAAAAAATGGATTTCCTGAAGGCACTTTTATGTGTTTGGAAACAGCGCCGCCGACGAACATACTAATTTCATCGAGTAGACTTTGCAGGTCATTTTCTGCTAATTTGAACTCAGCAACAAGTGGATCTAAATCCATTTCCCGTTTGTATTCGCGAATTTGGCTCATTACCATTTTGTAGTCTGGATGGTATTTACCAAAGCGCTGCACCTCTTCATAAAGCTCTTTAAGGTTTACAAAACGGTTAATCTTTTCTTGGGTTTCCTTGCTGTTTTGCATTTTATATAGACAAATTTGATATTGTTCCACAATATCCGATTCTATTACCATTTGTGCTAATTGCTCAGCATGTTCTAAAAGTTCTATTCTTTCTGATGTAGCAAGCATGTACGCCCACACCTCCATTCACATTTTAACATGAATGTATGCTGAAAGTGAAATAAACTGTCACTTAGGGATATTTACCAAGAATTCCTTTGAAACTCCGTACGGTACGTTTTTTAAGTCAACAACTTCAAGCTTAACATTATGCTCTCCAGGGGGCAGACCTTTAATAATAAAAGCGGCTGTGTTTACTTCCTTCGTTCTTTTACCATCCAGCCAAATTACCAGTTTCCCTACCTTTCGATCATTTTCTTCGGATTGCCGAAAACTGATTCCAGATAAAATACACTCTACAAACACATTATTACCTTTGGTTCTGGATTGAACATATAACGACGGAGCCTTTTCTGAATACTCACTAACCATCGGTGTAACAGTTACCTGTTGGAACCCTGAAAGGATACCTGTTAAAAATATAGATAGAATCGTTAATTCTATGTACTTTTTCAAAATGATCACTCCTTTTAACTGTATTGTTCGCCTCCTTTATTTTTTTTACTCCATACTCTGTTATTGAAGTAAAAAAGACCACATCGCATTGTGGTCTAACTTCAACTCTGGTCTTTCATGGACTGCAGCATATAAAACATCATCGACGCCATTTGTACGTTATTGGTGAATTTTTCTACCTGGTGAGGGATTGTTTTTTTATAATAGTGAAGTGAGGCAATTTCTAATGTCTGCAAATCATAGGGATTCCTTGAAAGCTTTCGGTACCAAAGCGGCTGTTCGCGAATGAATTTTTTTAGGTCTTTTTGACGATTTATATATTCAAGCACATCTCTTCTCATGAAAAATTTCCCTTCTATTAGTCTTTACGAAATGAAAACGGATGTTTATGTTCTATTTTTGGGGTTGCCTGCCTAGGCTGACTGCCTTGAAATTGGGATATTACCCCCTGAATGGCCCCTATCGCTTGACTTAAGCTATTGATATAATACTGAATTTGATCAGGATCCATTTTCTGTACGGTCCCTAGAATCGTTGAAATCCAGTCACCCTTTTGTTCATCTTCCTTTTCGACACTAGGACTTGCTTTAACCCCTATTGTTTCCCAGCGATTATCTTCTTCACCAAGCAGATACCAATCTTCATATAACTCCTGCCATGTCGTATTTCCATTTCGTACTTCCTTTATTAAATCGGGGTGATTTTTCACAAATTCTTTAAACTTTATCACGGAAGGATGTAAATTTTTTTGCATAGTTCTTCACTCCTGCCCAAATCAATGCCTAATATACGATATGTTTTAAATCCAAAATGGTGAAAATCCTACATACTGTAAAAATTGTTTTTTTAGTGATAAGATGTCTTCAGAACTAGAAACGAGAGAGGGATAACGGATGAAAGACAGGTTAGAGCAATTATTAGGCAAATGTATTGAAAAAGGGTCAGAAGAGGATTTAGGTGCCCTTGCACATTTATTAGAGGGTTTTGAAAAAACGATCGATAAAAAGTACATGCAGTATATTGATGGACTGCTTCAGTTTGAGAGAAAAATAGACAGAGATAAGAAAACGTGTGAAATTATCGTACCATTAAATAGTCTTTGGAATAATTCATTAGGTATTGTACACGGCGGAATCACTGCAACGATTCTTGATACAGCCATGGGGACAGCAATAAATGCCATCCTTCCGGAAGGGTATGGAGCTGTGACGAATCAATTAAATATTCATTACATTGCTCCGGGGATAGGAGATATCCTCCGCTGTAAAGCAGAAATCATCCATCATGGAACCAAGACAGTTGTGATTTCAGGGGAGGCTTTCCGTACAGATGGTAAGAAAATAGCTCATGCAACAGGAACATTTTTTATCATTCAAAAATAGGCGGGAGAAGGTACAAAATGGTTACCGCGGTTGTAATCCCAATAATTTGTCTTTACTTCTATTGGATAACTAGAAAAGAGATGAAATTAAATGATAGTAAATGGCTGGCATCAGCTGATGTAAGAAAAGAAGCCGTCCTAACTGGTGAAATTAGAAGTATTAACCGAGAGAAACAACGCTTTTATTATCATCGATATATACTGGTATATGAATTAACACTTCAAACGGAAACGAAATTAATAAAAGCGAAAAAAATAATCCCGCTTAAAAACAATATTGAGCTAGATACCTTTTCGATTGGCGAGGTAATACGAATATATGGCTCCTGGGAAGGCAATCATTTCCACTTTAACGAATACCAAATTGTACATAGAGATAAGAAATAAAAAGGTGACAAATTGTCACCTTTTACCTTTATTAGCTATTGATCATCATTTTTTTGGATAAAGTTTTGTGTATAATATTTTTGATATACTCCAACACCTAGATGGGTGAATTCCTCGTTTAATAAGGACTCCCGGTGCCCTTTACTATTTAACCAGCCTTCTGCTACTGCAGGTCCATCCGGGTAATTAGCGGCAATATTCTCACCAGCAGATTTATACGCAACGTTAGCTGCCTCTAATCTATCCGAAAGACTGCCAAATTTCTTAGAAGTATGGGAAAAGTCGTTGCTATCCGACATATCCTTACTGTGGCTATAAGCAACTTCTGAGGTTTCTTGATCCCATAACAGCGTCTTAACATTATGCCTTAGCCGCATAACATTGGTTATATCAAGTATTTCCTTCTCTGTCCCTTCTTCAATCAATCTCCAAACGTCTTCCGTTGGTTCTTCTGCCTCAAGTAATTCCCCGGTATATCCTAATTCGTAAGGACGTTGTTTAATTAAAGTTTCATCATTTAAAAATCGTACACTGGAAAGACTTCCAGTAAATTTATCAATATATAATTGGACAAAAACATCACCTAATTTAATTAAAGGACGAATATTTAAGTCGGTATCATTCAATTCAAATCGATAAGAGTTCCCCTTATATTCAATATCAATATTTGTATCAATAAACTGAGTATTAAAGATTTCCTCAATTGGCTGTCCGATTTTAAATGGAGATACATCCACATTCTCCCCTATTGCATATACTGTCACTACTTTATTATTTTCTACCCCAACCTGTACATATCGTGAGTAGTCTATATTATATATATACCATTGATAGCCATATAAAGATTCATCGATTCTTTGAGGTTCACCTAATATACTTTTTAAATAAGAAAGATCTTGACCAATTAGCAGCCCCATGCCGCTTGTTGGGCGTTCAGCCGTTGTTTTTTCTTGAGACCCGTTTTCCTGATTTTGATATAATGATTCATTTATTTCTAACGTATGTTCATCAGTTATTAAAACTTCATTGTCGTCATTTTCATTTATACTCGCATAAAAACCAATGGTCACAAAAATAGACGCTAGGATGAGGATTCTGAAGAGAGTACGCAGATGTATTCACCCTCTCTATTACTTTTCTTGATTATATGTATTGCTTTTTTTAATTATATCACCATTATCTTTGTTAGTAATAGAGAATATTAAACTTATCAGAAAAATAATATTTATGTAAAGCTGTGTTAAATAGGCCTGTTGATTTCCACTCCAGGCACTTCGCTTTCCGCGGGCGTGACGGGGAGCCTCCTCGGCGCTTAAGCGCCTGCGGGGTCTCCCCAGCCCCGTACTCCCGCAGGAGTCTTCGTGCCTTCCGCTCCAATCAACAGGGTGCAAATCAATATTTAGCTTTAACTCAGCTTATGAAAAAAACAGATACACCAATTGATGTATCTGTTTTTTACTTAATGCTGTACTCCATTATAATTTTGTTCTGAGATTTCACTAAGAGCCTCTTTTGCTTGATCATCCGTCATTTTTCTTATCGCAAAATCACCTAGGGAAACGATTCCAATTAACTTATCCCCTTCTACTACTGGAAGTCGTCTGATTTGATGTTCTGCCATTAAGTTTGCTGCTTCTTTCGTTGTGGCATCAGCAGAGATTGTAATAAGTTTGTCACTCATAATGTCCTCTACTTTTGTTGAACCCGGATGTTTTTCCGCAACCCCTCTTACAACAATATCACGGTCGGTAATCATTCCCACAAGTTTATCCTTATCAACAATAGGAATGGCTCCAACATTTAATTCTTTCATTTTTACTGCAACTTCAAATACATTATCCAACAAAGTACAACACTCAACTTGGTCTGTCATAATATCACGAATCTTTTCCAATTCTTCGCCCCCAATTGCAGATAAATTATTCTTACCATTTACTTATGTTTACCAAAAAGGAGTGATTTATTCGATGATGTATTCATTGCAACTTTAAACATTTTCAACTATTATTAAATTGAATTAATTTGCTATCCTGCTATGTAAATAACAAAGGGGTTAGGCATGTTTCTAGGAGGGACTACGATATGAAATTCGAGAATACTGGCTTAGACAAGCTAAAAGCTGATTTAAACCGTTTAGATGATGTAATGCTTGATTACGGTTTAGTCCGTGAAGGTCAGTGGGATTACGAGCGTGTTACATATGACCGTAAATTTGAATTAAAAGAAGGCGTATTTTACTTACGTGTTCGCGGTTATGCGGTTGAAGGGGATGTTGATACCAATAAGGCAGTTATTCAGTTATTAACGCCATTGTTAGGAAAACATTATTATCCTCATGGAGTAGAATATGGTGAAGGGGAAAACTTCCCAACATCACTTGTTAACCAATGCAAGAAAATTCTTGATGATGTAAAAAACGAAGTAGAAAAATTTGCTTTGTAAGCAAACAGGCGCATGAATAACATTCATGCGCTCTTTCTTTTAAAAGAAATCATAAAAAAATGGCTTGCAAAGTGGGAAAACTTTTTCTAATGCAGTAATCTCTGATTCTAGACCTTTTAATAGTCCTAATTCAAATAGTTCAGCAGGCCTCTTATAACCGAATACTAATGCGGTTAAGGAGTTAATATCCATCCTTACACCTCTTTGCGGAGGCTGCACACAATTACTTCCCTGCTTATCTTTAAATACCTTTAATTCACCATTTGCAATTAAATAACTTCCATTGTTCCAAGGTGCATATTCATCTTCCAGGTGAATGAATACCTTGCTGTTTCCATCATTAAACTGATATTTTTGCAAACATTGCTCTGCATCGACAATTCGTGCCATAAAGTATGGAGTAACCTCAGTCTTTATTTTTGGCTGCTGCAGGATAAAAGGTAATAACTCATGATTAGAAGCTAGAATGCTGACATTATCCACCATAGAGTCGTGCTGGCAAATAAAATTCCACAATCCTATTCTCGCTTCTTTGTTTAACGCTACAAACTCTTGAACGTCCATTTTTCGATCTTTTACTTCAAATAGGATATAACCCTTTGCATCATCACTTTTATCGTAGTAAACAGCAATCTGACCATCACCATATATGCTGTTCTTCCACCACGTTAAATCACGTACAAGCATACCCATGTAATTTTTACTGGACTGAGCATAAACAGTTTCAATATCAGGGTGATGACTATCTTTTTGATACCTTTTAATAGATCCAGGCTGTCCTTCTAGAAACTTAAGATCCTTCTTCTCAATAAGAAGCTTCTTGTTCTCCGTAAATACTTCCCACCCAAATTTTCGATAAAACCCAATATCAAAGGGATGGAGCAGTGAAACAATTTGCTCTTCTTTGCGCATTCTTTCTAATGCTTCCATGATTAACCTTTTCACATACCCGTTTCTTCTAAATTCTGGATATGTTGCCACACCCGCAACTCCGCCCATTTTCCACACTTGATCATTCATATAAATATGGAATGGAATAATATGAAGCTTGGCTGCAAGATTATCATCCTCCCAAACTCCTATTACTCTATGGTGTTTTAACATTTCTATTCTTGAAGCAATACTATCTTCAGGTATTTTATATTGAAATGCATACATTGAAAGCTTCATTGATTCAAAATAATCTTTTTCATTAAGTTCTTTTATTTCCATATCCCATCACTCCCCTTTTACATTATTTCTATTAATGAGTAAAAATTCCTTTATAAAAATAAAAAAAGTGCCTAATAAAGACACTTTAAAATCCAAGAATTGCTTTAATAACAGAGGTTGTTTCTCCACCGCGAAAAAAGACATATAACAATAAGTATACTGCAACCCCTGTGATGGCTGTAAAAAACCATATAACACTTGTAACCGGACCTAACTTCCTATGTTTCGTTAAGTTATTTTTATAACCAGTATAGAGTGTCACAACACCAAAAACAGCACCAGTGGTTGCTAAAAAGATGTGGAAAATTAAAAAGATAGTGTAGTAAATTTTCAGATTATCGGGACCGCCAAAGGCAGTATTTCCAATAAAAATTGTCCTTGAAGCATAAATGATAAAGAAGATTAGTGCAAATATGGCCGCTGTAAACATAGTCTTCTTGTGCGCTTCTATTTTCCTTTGTTTAATTTGCCACCAGCCAATTGCAACTGTTATGGCACTTAATACGATAAAGGTAGTACTGATCGTTGGTAAAATTGGTAGGGAATTCATGGCATTAGCCTCACTTTATATATATTCTACAATAATTTTAGTTTAGTTACCCCTTTTTTTCAATAAAAAGAAAATCTCCCAGTGATATGGGAGATTATTCGATCAGAGAGGGCTTTAAAGTCTGCTTTAATTCTTTTTCGCTGTCTGCTTGATCCTTGCGGTACCATTCAAAGAAAACATGTCCTAAGATAATGCCATAGACGATTTCCTGAATGATTTTCATAAGGACACCGCCAAGCTGTTGATCATGTAGTAATGACATCGAACTAAATAATTCTGGGCCGCTAATGTTTAAACCTGCAAATGTTGCCGGACCAACACATAGACTCATCACCTGAGCCCATACTTCTGGATCAGAATAGGTTGCATAGATAGAACCAGGAGCAAAAATAATTAAGGCACAAGCAGGAGTAATTAAAATACCGTCTGCAAAGATGTAACCCACTTTCTTAAGACCGCTTAATCTTTGATGTTCTGGTACAGGGTTAATGAGCGGCCACCACATGAATATCGCGACGATAAACAAAAGAAGCGAATAACCAGCATGTAACCAGAAACTTTGCATAACCCGGTCAAAAATCATTGGAATATGGTAAAAAGAAAATAAGCCGTTAAAAATAATTAACGCAATAAGCGGTTTTGTAGAAAACTTAAATAATGTATGAACCCAGCTAATCTTGAAAATCTTTCTCCATATCCATACAGGAATACCAAATATAAAGATTGGTGGTACCACAAGAACTAATAACGCCATTGAAATCATGTGGACGTAGAACATTAAATGAGCCATTAAATCCAGCGGGGAACCCTTAATTGCATAAATAAGTGAAATAGAGAGCAAAAACAACCCAGCCTGTTTTTTTGTCAGTGGTTCACTATCAACAAATTTGCTTCGAAACGTAACTGTAATCAAAAAATATACAGCTATAAGTGCTAGTAAACCTAATAGGAAGTACGGGCTCCAAAGTGCTTTAAAGCCAAAAATATCTAATGTAAGCACCGCATATCACCTCTAAATAGTAGTTATATCATAGTTCTATTATATACGTAAGCAAAATCAAGAAGCAAAGAAATGAATTATTTCCCTATAAAAAGAAAATCGGCATAAAGCCGATTTTCTTAAAAATATTACCACCAAATAATGGTTGTGAAAGCCAAAATGGTTACAGCACCAACAAGGACTCCTGAATAGAGAAACATGGATGGAGCTTCGTGGCCTTTATGGCTCATATGCATGAAATAGTATAGCTGAAAAATCACTTGAACGACAGCCAAGAGAAGTATAAACGGCACGATAAACCAAGCCGAAAATCCTTTCATGGCAACTGCTGCAAAAGCAATTAATGTTAAAAAGATCATCAAGGCGAATGAAACGACTTGATGTCTCATTTCTTCAGCACTTTTTTTGCGGCGATATTCAATGTCAACTCTTGGGTTACCTGAATTTAATTGTGGATTTGCCATCAGTTTATCCCACCATCCCCATTAAATATACTACTGTAAAGATGAACACCCAAACTACGTCAATGAAGTGCCAATAAAGACTTGCAACGTAAAATTTAGGAGCATTGTATAGGTCCAAGCCACGTTTTGCATTGCGTACAATTAATGTAGTGATCCATAACAGACCAAATGCAACGTGACCTCCATGGAAACCAACTAGTGTGTAGAACGCAGAACCAAACGCACTACTAGTAAAAGTATGATGATACTCATGAACATAATGATTAAACTCATATATCTCTAATACAAGGAAAGCCGCACCCAAAAGCAAAGTAATGACTAACCAAAGATTCATTTTTTTAGCATTAAAGTTTTTCATATGATACATCGCATAAACACTTGTTAATGAGCTTGTTAATAGTAGCATAGTAGCTACAAATGTAAGCGGCAGTTCGAATATATCCTTGGCTAAATGATGCGTTGTATCAGGTACTTTATCCTTTAAAGCAAGATAGGTAGCAAAGAGAGAGGCGAATAGTACAGTCTCTCCACCTAAGAAGAACCAAAAGCCTAAAAACTTATTTTTTGCTTCAAGGGTTGATTTTTCAGGCTCAGCAGGCCATGTTTCATATGTTAATTTTTCTTCTGCTTGCATTATGCCTTAACCCCCTTATCATTATCATCTTCCATTAATTCTTCTTTATGAATATGGAAACCATGGTCATCCTTCACAGAACGTAAGAACATAGCTCCAAAGGTAATCAATAGACCAATAATAATTACTGGTACAGACCATGCTTTATCATCCATGTTAAACAATGCACCAAATGCGGCTACGAATAATCCGAAAGCCATCACAAATGGCAAGAATGATGCGTTAGGCATGTGAATGTCACCTAGCGGCTCAGCTGGAGTCATTCCTTTTTTACCTTCAATCTTTTCTAACCAGTAAGCATCTAAACCACGTACTAGTGGAAGCTGTTTAAAGTTATAAAATGGCGGCGGTGAAGGAAGTGACCACTCTAGTGTTCTTCCATCTCCCCATGGGTCATTACCTACACGTTCGTTTTTCACTGATGTCATTATGATATTGTATAAAAGGACCAAAACACCTAATGACATAAAGACTGCACCTAATGAACTAATTAGGTTAGAGGCTTCAAACCCCTGGCCTGGCAGGTAAGTGAATACACGACGCGGCATACCCCAAAGACCAAGAAAATGTTGAATAAAGAATGTCATATGGAAACCGATGAAAAACAACCAGAAAGTAATCTTACCTAGTGTTTCATTAAGCATCGTTCCAAACATTTTTGGCCAATAAAGGTGGGTACCGGCAAAGATTGCAAAGACAACACCGCCAACAATTACGTAGTGGAAGTGTGCTACAACGAAATAAGTATCATGGTACTGATAGTCCGCTGCTGCTGCTGCAAGCATTACTCCTGTTACCCCACCGGCAAGAAACGTAGGAATAAATGCCATGGCCCAATACATTGGAGTTGTAAATTTAACACTGCCTCCCCAAACGGTTAAAAGCCAGTTGAAAATTTTTATACCAGTTGGTACACCAATTGCCATTGTAGCAACAGCGAAAATCGCATTGGCAATAGGTCCTAAACCTGTTGTAAACATATGGTGTGCCCAAACCATGAATCCTAAGAAACCAATTAATACCGTCGCAAAAACCATTGAAGAATATCCAAATAAACGTTTTCTTGAAAAAATCGGGAATATTTCCGAGAAAATTCCGAAAGCCGGAAGTACCAAAATGTATACTTCTGGGTGACCAAAAATCCAGAATAAATGTTCCCAAATAACTGTGTTACCACCCATAGTTGTAACAAAGAAATTAGATCCAAACATACGGTCAAACATCATTAAGACAAGACCAACTGTCAATGGAGGAAAAGCAAATAAAATTAGTGCTGACGTGACAAATGTTGTCCAAGTGAATAATGGCATTCTCATATAAGTCATTCCAGGTGCACGCATATTAATAATCGTAACAAGGAAGTTGATACCACCAATTAGTGTTCCTATACCTGAAATCTGTAATCCTAAAACATAGAAATCTATACCGTGACCCTTTGAGGCCATTGCAAGAGATGCATATGACGTCCAACCAGCATCAGGCGCACCGTCAAAAAACCATGAAAGATTTAGGAATACTCCTCCGAAGAAGAATAACCAAAATCCTAATGCGTTAACAAATGGAAACGCCACGTCACGTGCGCCGATTTGTAATGGCATAACGGCATTCATAAAAGCAAAAATAAGCGGCATTGCTGCAAGGAATATCATCGTTGTTCCATGCATGGTAATAATTTCATTAAACAATCCGGCACTTACAAAATCATTATTTGGTACTGCAAGCTGGATGCGGATAAATACTGCCTCAAGTCCGCCTACTACAAAGAATAATCCACCTGCAATAAGATATAGGATGGCGATCTTTTTATGGTCAACAGTCGTTAGAAAGTCCCATATAGTCGCACCAAATCCCTTTTTTTGTGCGTAGGTACTCACAATTTTACCTCCCTTTCTACCAATTCCCCTATTATTCCTGAACTTTTAATCCCATTAAATATGCTGTTAAAGCATCGAGCTGTTCTTCACTTAATTGTGGATATTTATCTGTCATTAAATTACCTGGCTTGTATTTTTCAGGTGTGCGCAGCCAATTCTTTAATTCTTCTTCATTATGGTCTAATACACCTGCAATACGAGAGCGTTCTCCGAAGTTTGTTAAGTTAGGAGCTAACCGTGCTTCAGGAGGTGTTGTATTTCCTGGTGTTACAGCATGACAGCTAATACAGCTTTGATTGAAGATTTCTTGACCTTGCTGAGCCAATGCTGTATCAGCTTTTGCAGGTTCTTTAACTTCCTTCATATCAGCAACCCAGTTGTCAAAGTCATCCCGGCTTAATGTTTTTACTTTAAAATCCATTAAAGCATGTGAAGGTCCGCAAAGCTCAGCACATTTACCGTAAAATAAATCGCCAGCCTCTTCTGCCTTCGCGCTATCGAACTCTAACCAGAATTTATTAACATTCTCGGTATTCGTATCAAGCTTACCGCCTACTGCTGGAACCCAGAAAGAGTGTTTAACATCAGAAGATATCAAATTAAAATATACCTTTTCATCTGTTGGAACTACTAAATCTTGACCAGTAACAATTCCTTGGCCAGGATATTCAAATTCCCACCAGTATAAATTCGAACGTACATTGATAACCAATGCATCAGAATCTTTCTTGTCCATTGGTGATACATCTGCTAATTTAAATGTAGCAGAAACCGTTGGAACCGCTAAAAGCAATAGTAATAAAATAGGTATAACTGTCCAAATAATTTCTAGTTTGTGACTTCCTTCTACTTGTTTTGGTATCTTCTCATCTTTACGTCTGAACTTAATCAAAACGATAACGAAGATTACCATAACAACTGCGATAACCCCTACCATAATTAATGTACTTAGTTTCATCAGATCATATTGAATGTCTGCAACTTCACCAGCAGGCCTTAACGTCGATAGGAACGGTTCGCCACATCCTGAAAGGATAAGCGAAAGAATCGCAAATATCGAGATTAAACGCCATTTTGCAAGCCTTTTCATAGCTAAATCATACCCCTCTTTCGCTAAATGATTTCTTTAAATTATCTGTGATCAAAAAAGTATGTAGTATAATTCCTTCTTAAACGTTAAAAGAAACACGGAGGCAAAAGGATTTATAATGCCTCCAATATTTTTATAACACCTAGGAATACTTATATTTCCCTTAATTAAGAAAGAACATCCCAGCTAAACCAATGTTACAATGACCATTGCGACAAAAATAATCGTTAGATATTGCAATGAGTACACAAACATTAGTTTTGCCCACTTAATATCATCTTTGATCTTATATCCATAAATCCCTAATACAAGCCAACCGATATTTAATACAGTTGCCAAAATTAGAAATGGGATTCCTAATGAAGTAAGTAATAAGGGTGTTGGCAGAAGTGCTGCTACCCATACTAGAATGTGTTTCTTCGTTGTTTTGAAACCTTTCACCACTGGAAGCATTGGGATGCCTGCAGCGCGATATTCCTCTACCCTTCTCATTGCAAGAGCATAAAAATGGGGAGGCTGCCAAATAAACATAATAATAAACAATGCCCATGCTACAATATCAAGATTTCCGTCGACTGCAGCCCAGCCGATTAAAGGTGGTACTGCCCCAGAAATACTGCCTATGATGGTATTTGAAACCAATTGCCGTTTAGACCACATGGAGTACAAGACAACATAGGTAAAAACCCCAAGCAGTCCAATCACTGTTGCAGTTACAGTAGTAAACAATAGAAAAATTGTACCTATAGCAATTAAGAGAATGCCCAATCCAAGTACCTTCGAAGGAACTATTTTCCCGGTGACGGTAGGTCTTGATTTTGTTCTTTCCATTAACGGGTCAATATCACGATCAATATAATTATTTATACTGCATGAACCCGCAATGATAAGGGAGGAACCAATAACGGTAAATAAAACTATATCTAAGTTGTTTAGGAAACTTTGACCGCTAAAATGCAGTGCAAGCCAAATCCCAGTAAAAGTAGTAATAAGATTTGAATTTACAATCCCAATCTTAATAAGTGCCATAAGATCTTTCCACATTGTGGTTTTGACCAAATGTGAATTTAGACCAGTAGAGCCATTTTCAATCGTCGCTTCACCGTATGCCTTTGAATTTGGCATCTTTCCCCCTCCTAAAATGTTCTAATTATTATTATAAACTCGATAGATAACTTTACCAAATTATAATAGTTATTTATAAGCTATTATTATTTTATAATATTGTTATTTAAGGAACACTTTCTCTGTATATTAAATCACACTTTGGTGTATTTTTGTGAATTTTTTTTGAATAATTTTTGTCTAAATTGTGTCCGCCTATATTTTATACCCATTATACTATATATTAGAATCTTTAGATAATAAAATACACTCTAATTTAAGCAAAATCTAAATGTTTTCTTTGTGTTATAGACAACAAATGAAAATTTATAGATTGTTATATATAAGTTCAATTTAACCTACTTTATATTACTAACAGACACTGCTTTTTTTAGCAATAGTTTTCACTATAATGATAGTGAAAATCTAAAGTTATCCATAAGGATAATTTTTTTAAAAAGTTATGCAAAAATTTCAGTTTTAAATCTGTTCTTTTTCCTATGTTTTCGTTATGATAAATAAGTACTTTTATCACTCCATATTCCAAATCATTATATTTACAAAATATTGATACCAATGATTAAACTTTTATTTAAGAAGGTGATTTTTTGCAGCGTTCTTTAAAGTGGTTAGCTGTGGCAACTACTATTGGAATGATATTGGTTCTACTTGGGGGAGCCCTAGTAACAAAAACAGAGTCCGGTATGGGGTGCGGGAGATCTTGGCCTTTATGTAACGGAGAGTTCGTTCCCACGGATATAACTCCCGAGTTAGTAATAGAACTTGCTCACAGACTGGTTTCTGGCTCAGTTGGTTTTTTGGTACTGGCTTTATCTATTTGGTCTTGGAAAGTAATTGGACACATCAGGGAAACGAAATTCCTATCTTTTCTTTCGTTTTTCTTTTTATTATTACAAGGTTTGATTGGAGCAGCTGCAGTAATTTGGGAACAGTCTGATTTTATCCTCGCCCTGCACTTTGGAATCTCACTCATTTCCTTTGCCGCTGTATTTTTGCTTACATTATTAATCTTTGAAATTGATAAAAAGTTTGAGGCTGATAAACTCATTATCGATAAAAAAATGGGGTTTCATATTATCTCCATTTCCATTTATAGCTACTTTGTTATTTATACAGGTGCATTAGTACGTCACACCGAATCGAGCTTGGTATGCCGTGATTGGCCATTATGTATCAATGACAGTCCAGCACTCCCAAGTAATCTTTATGAGTGGGTGCAGATGGGGCACCGCGCTGCGGCAGCTGGTATCTTCATTTGGATCGCATTTGTAACTTATCTTGCAATAAAAAATTATCGTGAGCAAAAAGTTATCTATTGGGGCTGGATTAGTGCATTTACATTAGTATCCCTCCAAGTATTATCAGGAGCTGTTATCATTTTTACCAGGTTAAATCTTTACATCGCATTAATGCATGCTCTATTTATTACCTGTTTATTCGGTGTATTAAGTTATTTTCTCTTATTACTCTCGAGGTCGCGAAAGATTCAATAGTATGAAAAAAAGCTGCCAGATTTTATCTTGGCAGCTTTTTATCTGATCATTTTTCAAGTTCGAGAAGTAAATCCCCGGTTTGAATAGCATCCTCATTTTTCACATAAATTTCCTTTACTACTCCTGAATATGGGGCTTGGACGGTTGTTTCCATTTTCATTGCTTCCGTAATTAAAAGATGGTCCCCTCGTTCTACTCTTTCCCCTTTTTCCACTAATACTTTTACAACGGTTCCTGGCATTGTAGCAGAAATATGGGTTTCATTTTTAGGATCTGCTTTTACTCTAGTTAATACCGAAGCTTTAATATTTTCATCTTTAATATTAACCTCACGCGGCTGACCATTTAGTTCAAAATAAACCACTCGTGTACCGTCTGCCTGAGGCTGACCAATTGAGACAAGTTTAACGATCAGTGTTTTACCTGTTTCAATTTCAACTTCAATTTCCTCCCCAAGCCTTAGACCATAAAGGAAAGTAGGGGTATCAAGGAAGGATAAATTTCCATATAGCTCCACCGTATTTAAATACTCTTTATAAACCTTTGGATAGAGTGCATAGGAAATCAAATCGAAATCCGAAATGTTCCGCCCTATATCCTTGCCTAACTCTTCCTTTAGGTCCGAAAAATTAATCTCCGGCAGTAACTCACCCGGACGGACCTCCAAAGGCTTTTTCCCTTTTAATATGACGCTTTGAAGTTTTTCCGGGAAACCTTGATGCGGCTGTCCGAGATATCCCTGGAACAATTCAACTACGGAATCTGGAAAGTCAATCGAGTCTCCTTTAGTAAGGACATCAGCTTCTGATAAATTATTTTGTACCATAAAGAGTGCCATATCCCCGACAACCTTAGAAGATGGTGTAACCTTTACGATATCCCCAAACATGTGATTGACTTTAGTATACATTTGTTTAACTTCATCCCACTGCTCGCCAAGTCCAACACCCTTCGCTTGCTGTTGGAGATTACTGTATTGTCCGCCTGGCATCTCATGCTGATAAACCTCAGAATGTGGTGCAACCATCCCACTTTCAAAATCGTGGTAATATTTTCGGACATCCTCCCAATAATAAGAAAGCTGTTCAAGTGCCTCAATATTAACATCAGGCTTCCTATCCTTACCTTCTAATGCATAATAAAGTGAGTTTACGCTCGGCTGAGAAGTAAGCCCAGCCATCGTACTTAATGCTGTATCCACAATATCAACTCCGCCGTCAATGGCACGTGCATATGTGTAGATACCATTCCCGCTGGTATCATGGGTATGAAGATGAATTGGAATATCTATCGTTTCTTTTAATTCAGAAATTAGTCGATAGGCAGCTTCCGGTTTTAGCAACCCAGCCATATCCTTTATCCCTAAAATATGTGCTCCTTGGTTCTCAAGCTCTTTTGCAAGTGTTTTATAATAGGTCAAATTATATTTCACTCTGGCTGGGTCGAGAATATCACCAGTGTAACAAATCGTGGCTTCCGCGAGCTTTCCACTGTCTCGAACCGCTTCTATTGCTACTTCCATTCCCGGTACCCAGTTTAAACTGTCAAAAACTCTGAATACATCAATACCTTCTTCAGCAGACTTTCTTACAAATTCACGGATAAGATTGTCAGGGTAATTTTTATACCCCACTGCGTTAGAACCACGAATCAACATCTGAAACAGAACATTCGGAATTTTTTCGCGAAGCATCTGTAATCTTTCCCATGGATCTTCTTTTAAGAAGCGATAGGCTACATCAAAGGTTGCCCCTCCCCACATTTCAAAAGAAAACAGGTTAGGCATAAGCTTTGCAGTCGGTTCAGCTATATGCAACATGTCAGTGGTTCTTACCCTGGTTGCTAGTAACGACTGATGTGCATCTCTGAAGGTAGTATCCGTTAATAGTACCTTCTTTTGATCCTTTATCCAATCAACAAGACCTTCAGCACCATTTTGGTCAAGTATTTGTTTCGTCCCATCTTGGTAAGGAAAATCGTATTTTAATTTAGGAATTCGAGGCTTAGAAAAAACGGGTCTTTTCTTTTTTTCAATACCTGGGAAACCATTGACCGTCACGTTTCCAATATACGACAGCATTTTGGTCCCACGGTCTTTACTAACTGGAAACACGAATAACTCCGGAGTTGAATCAATAAATGATGTATCATATTCCCCTCTTCTGAACTTCTCATGTCTAACTACATTCTCGAGAAACGGAATATTGGTTTTAATGCCGCGAATTCTAAACTCACGCAGGTTCCGGACCATTTTTGAGGCAGCTTGCTCAAAGGTTAAGGCCCATGTAGAAAGCTTCACAAGCAAAGAATCATAATAAGGTGTGATGACAGCGCCTTGAAAACCATTTCCTGCATCAAGACGTACACCAAATCCCCCTCCAGAACGATAAGCCATAATTTTTCCAGTATCAGGCATAAAGTTATTTAGTGGGTCTTCTGTTGTAACACGCGACTGAATGGCAAAACCATTAATACGAATTTCTTCTTGTGGAGGAATTCCGACAATCGGGCTGTGTAAATCTTGACCTTCAGCAACTAAGATTTGCGTATGTACAATATCAATTCCCGTTACCATTTCAGTTACAGTGTGTTCAACCTGGATCCTTGGATTTACTTCGATAAAATAAAAGTCCTCACCCGAAACAAGAAATTCAACTGTCCCAGCATTTAAGTAACCTACATTCTTCATTAACTTAACCGCGGCAGCACAAATTTTCTCTCGTAAAGAGTTTGTAATTGATACACTCGGAGCTACTTCTACTACCTTTTGATGACGTCGCTGTACAGAACAATCCCGGTCATACAAATGGACGATGTTACCATATTTATCCCCAAATATTTGAACCTCTATATGTTTTGGTTTCTCAATTAATTTTTCCAGATATACCTCGTCACTGCCAAAAGCAGCTTTTGCTTCTGATCTAGCGCGGTCAAATGCTTCTTGCATTTCCTCACGATTTCTGACAATACGCATTCCACGTCCGCCGCCGCCAAGGGCTGCTTTTATAATAATCGGAAAACCATGATTATCGGTAAAATCCAGAACTTCCTCGATATTGTCGATTGGCCCATCGCTGCCTGGAATTACGGGTATATTTGCTAATTCTGCTTGTTTTCTTGCCTTAACCTTATCACCGAACATATCGAGGTGAGTAGAGGTTGGTCCAATAAAAATGATTCCTTCTTCTTCACAGCGTCTTGCGAAATGAATGTTTTCGGATAAAAAGCCATATCCTGGATGGATGGCGTTTGCACCGCTGAATTTTGCAATTTCAATGATTCCATCAATGTCTAAGTAGGCATCAATCGGTTTCTTTCCTTCACCAACTAAATATGCCTCATCCGCTTTATATCGGTGATACGCACCTGTGTCTTCCCTAGAATAAATTGCAACGGTTTGGATATTTAATTCGGTACAAGCCCGAAAAACACGAATGGCAATTTCTCCCCTGTTAGCTACTAACACTTTGTTGATTTGTCTCGTCAATTTAAGCACCTCATTCTTTTTCTCTTTTTATATAAAAGCGCAGGGATGTATTTTCCCCACGCTATGTTCGAAATTGATATACATTTCCGTCTTGTTGGTTACTGATTTTTTCTGGGTGCTTTTGTTTATATTTATTTTCATATTTAACAAACATAGAGACATTTACGAGAATTCCAGCTGCTATTGCTAATTGTAAAAGTGAAGATCCTCCATAGCTGACAAATGGCAATGGAACGCCTGTAAGGGGCATAACTCCCGAAACCCCTGCCAGATTGATAAAAGACTGTATTCCAATCATGCTCGAAATACCAATGGCCAATAAACTGCCAAATGGATCCTTACATCGCAAGCCAAGATAGATTCCCCGTAAAACTATATAAGCTAAAGTCAGGATGACGAAGCTGACACCCCAGACTCCTAATTCTTCTGCAATAACTGCCATAATAAAATCGGTATGGGATTCTGGTAAATACCCTAACTTCTGAACACTCTTTCCTAAACCTAATCCATTTACGCCCCCTGAGCCAATTGCAATATACGAGTTTGCTAGATGGAACCCGGAATCAAGTTCATCTTCAAATGGATTACTTAATACTTGAAAACGCTCCAAACGTTTTTCAGAAAAAATTTCGTCCTGGAGTACTAAAAAGACAGGTGATATAAGAATCATACCTAGTAACACTAATTTAGTAATATTTTTGATATTCATTCCTGATGAAAGAATAATTGTTCCAGCAATTAAACCAATAATGAGTGCAGTTCCAAAGTCTGGCTGAAAGGCAATCAATCCAAGCACGATTACTAGGTAGGCTAATGGCGGCAGTACACCATGATTAAATTTATTAATATATGCCTGCTTCTTCGCATAAACGGCTGACAAATAAATAATAAGAGATATTTTTACAAACTCTGCCGGCTGAATACTAATAAAGCCAAAATCATACCAGCTTTGAGCATTTCCTCTAACTTGTCCAAATACAAATAGACCTAAGAGACCTAAAATGGATAGACCCACCATTGGGAGTAAAAACTTTGTACTTTTCATAATTTTATAGGGAAATAATGCAATAAAAATAAAGATCAATCCCGAGGCGACAAAGTACAGCTTCTGCTTTTGGTAAAAATAATCACTTGGTACGTGGTATCGTTGAACGGCTGATGCCATACTGGCACTATAAACCATCACTAAACCAAATAAAGATAAAAGAATGATCGCGATGATTAATGAATAATCATAGGACTTTAATATTTTTTTAAACATCTTATAACTTCCTCGTTTTTAAATTGTCGTTATTGCTATTATAATAGAAAATGAAACGAATGGGTTGAGGAAAAGTTACATTGCTCCGATATTTCGTATGGGAATATTCTGAAAATGGTAATAGTTAATAAAAAACTCAAACAACACATCATTATTGTTTGAGTTTTTTTAGCTATTTTCTAATGGATGCTTCATGAAGCGCAGATAATTCTCTTTCTAATTTATCTAGTATCGCTTTACCATCCTTGACTTCAATTAAGCCTAATCTAACTGCAAATTCTATCTCTCTAGATAAACCAAACATTTGCGTATCCAATACCTCTTCATAAAGCGGGCATTGAGGCATCGTGAGATTTTCCATTTGCACTTTAATAAGCTTTAATATTTTTTCAGCGTCTGCCTGTAACAAGGCATAGGCTTTTTCCTGATGATTCACAATCATTTCAGACGCCAACATTGATCCCCCCATTCAGAGCGATAACCCAACTTATCTATAAATTTTACCTTTTACCACAGAAAAATGCAAGAACAATAACTGCCTTTGTCCTTTGATGCATCATATTACTTATATGACATTCACTCTATTTCACGGTATACTTTACTAGAAATGAACTGGAGGAATGAAAGATGGAAAACATAATTATACTGTCCGGCAAGGTTAAATATACTATTACTCTCGATCCCAGTGTTTGGATTTTTGATGATCGAAGAGTTGATTTGACTACTTACTTCTCAACCACTACAAATCTCTCTAACGACCTTGAGGAATATACTAAATCAGTTTCTAAACATTGGGACCGTGAAATTATGGAAGGTGCCGTCTATCCGCCAACCTTAAAAACAGAGAAGAAATATGAGAAAGAAAAAGTATTAACGGGAAGCTTCGGAATCCCATTTGAACCTTTTTTAAAAAATGCAGAGCCAGATGAGAATGCAGCTTCCCTAGTGATAAAAACAGAATCATCAGAACACGAAATATCTCTTGATAAGGCGATGAACCTAATCGTAGGTTTTTCCAATGTTGGGAAACCACTTTCAGAAGATGGACCTGTCCACGTTTATTTCGGGGATGGATCTAACCAGCATAACCCAATTAAAAATGTCCGGGAGTTTATTATAAAATAGTAAGGCTCTTTTCTTAAGAAAAGAGCTTGCAAACTTAATTTTATGAAAAAAAAGGTGTTCCACGTTAAAATCGGCTTTTGGATTTTAACAACAATCGTTACGAAAACAGCCAATAATAAACAACGGGTGCCAATTTGGTACCCGTTTAGACATTTGTAACCTTATTTTTCCTCATGCTGTTTACAGCAAATCTGCTGCCAGCCTTGCTAATCCTGACCGCTCTCCTTTTAGTAATTTAACATGTCCGGAAATAACTTGGTCTTTAAAACGTTCAACAACATAAGTTAAGCCATTATTGTAGGCGTCAAGATAGGGGTGGTCGATTTGTTCTGGGTCGCCCATTAAGACAATTTTACTGCCCTCACCTACACGTGTTAAGATTGTTTTTACTTCATGTTTGGTCAAATTTTGTGCTTCATCAATGATAATAAATTGTTTTGGCAGACTTCTTCCCCTTATATAGGTTAAAGCTTCTACCTCTATCGAACCCATCCCAGCAAGGATGGCGTCCAATTCGCCAGGTTTTTTAGTATTAAATAGGTATTCTAGATTATCAAATATCGGCTGCATCCACGGTCTAAGTTTTTCTTGTTTTTCTCCAGGTAAATACCCTATATCCTTACCAACCGGTACAATAGGTCTAGCTACTAATAGCTTTTTAAACTCTCTAAAATCTTCAGTTTGCATCAATCCTGATGCTAGAGCCAAAAGCGTTTTACCAGTACCTGCTTTGCCTATTAATGTTACTAACGGTATGTCTTTTCGAAGCAGTAACTCAATTGCCATCGTTTGCTGCACATTTCTTGGATGAATTCCCCATACATGTTCCTGATTAATCGCAAGTTTCTTTATCTTTTGCTTTGTTTTATCGACCATTCCTAACGCTGAAGCCGATCCCCCTAGAGCATCTTTCATGATTAAGAATTGGTTAGGATAAAACGAATATTTACCTATCTCTGATAAAGGTAACTCCCCTTTTTCGTAAAAAGTTCCCATTAATTCTCCAGATAAATAAACCTCTAAAAATCCTGTGTAAATATGGTCGATTTCGACCACCCTGTCACTTAAAAAATCCTCTGCTGTTAACCCAATTGCGTCAGCCTTAACCCTGACTAATGCATCCTTACTTACGAGGATAACTGGTTTCCCATCTTCCTTCTGTTGTTCTTCTGTTGATAAATTTTTTGCTACAGCAAGAATTCGATTGTCATTTGTTTTCTCAACAAAAATTTCCTGTAATTCATGAAATGCACGATGATTAAGTTCAATTCTAATCGTTCCACCATTTTCAAGTGGGATTTTTTCATGAAGCTTACCCGCTGCTCTCAATTCATCAATTAATCTTGATACATGGCGGGCATTTCTACCAATTTCATCCATATACCTTTTCTTTGAGTCCACTTCTTCAAGAACAACTGCAGGGATGACTACTTCATTATCTTCGAATGAGAATATGGAATACGGGTCTTGTAATAAGACGTTTGTATCTAACACGTATATTTTACTCAAAGCGACGCCTCCACTTTTTCTAGTTGTGGCTTGTTCATGGTTCAAACAAACCGATTGCTAGATAGGACTTTGGTAAAATATATGTTTGTTCGAATAAAGATAGAAGGATTTCCGCACAATAAATGTAAGTTGAGTATAACAAAACTCGAGTTTTCATGATGTATCATTTATACAACTCTATGTGGAGGTGGATATTTTAAATGAAAAAGGTTTTGATGTTTACTTGTTTATTATTAATCTTAGCTGCTTGTAACAATAACACCAACAATGCTCAAAATACTGAGAAGCAATCATTAGTTAATGTCAAGAACAGCGATATCGAAAATGTAGACAGGAAAACTGGTCAGGAGATTTCCAAACGATTAGTCGAACTTGCTACTAGTATTCCTAATGTTCATGATGCAACTGCCGTAGTCATTGGCAGATATGCCATTGTTGGAATCGATGTAAATTCGAAAATTGAACGTTCTCAAGTGGGGTTAATAAAATATTCAGTGGCTGAAAGCCTGCAAGAAGACCCTTATGGTGCTCGTGCCATCGTTGTGGCTGATGCAGATACCAATCAACGTCTGAAAGAAATTGCAGCAGATATTGAAAAAGGAAGACCCATTCAAGGTATAATGGAAGAACTAGCTGACGTCGCGGGCAGGTTAATGCCTGAAGTCCCGGGTGATATGATAGATCCTAATCCTAAAAACGCTCCTGAGGAACCGAAGAAAAAGCTGCAGGAAAACGAAAAGAAAAGTTTAGAGGATAAACAGCAAGAAGAATCAAAGTACCATAAATGAAAAAGCTTAGTCGCGAGACTAAGCTTTTTTCATCGCTTCCATTACCTGCTTATCCAGCCTCGCAGCTGCATTTTTGTCATACGTTTTGTCATACTGTGGCTCTGTGACAATTTTCGAACCATAGAACATTACGTCTCTAACCTCTTGAATCTTTATTTCAATCAACGCAAGCTTTAAAGGAACTTCCTGAAGACGCTCTTCTTTCAATGAAGCTTCACCTTGTATGGAATATGTAGATTCATTCGCAATTAAATTGATCACCACTTTATTATTGTGTGTGATATTCTGAATAATTCTTGATTTAATATCTATAGCAAAATAGATTGTTTCTTCATCTTTTGCTAAAATCCAAGATATCGCACTAACATTTGGACCACCTGTTTCATAATCCACCGTTGCTAATGTTACATACCTTTCTTTTTGCAGCTCATCATATAAAGGCTTAATGAGTCTTGGTTCTACTTGATTTGGCATTTTTACAACCCCTTCATTCTTATCCTTGCTCTATGTTAAAAAAAACAGACATTCTCATAGTACTATTATCTGTTTTTTTCAGCAACTTAATCAGATTGATTTACTTGTCATCATACTTGCATGATATACTATAGTATAAACAAAGCAAGACTAGAGGACTTGAGGTGTATTATGAGAGTAAAGTGCGTGATTTGCGACAAAATTGAATCGATAGAAGATGAATCCTTTATAGCAAAACGTCTTCGAAATCGTCCAATCCATACATATATGTGTCAAGACTGCAGCAGTAGAATCTCGGAAAAAACAAAAGCAAGAATTGATACAGGTAACTTCAGATTTTATCGTGCACAGTCTGAGAAAGACGATTGGTAAAAAAAAATTCATGCCGAAACCGGCATGAATTTTTTTACTCTTCAAATGGAAAATTACAATATTTATCTGGCTCTTGATTGATTTGGTTAAGCATCACTTCGATAAGGTCACGAGGAAAACGAGTCTTCTTCGTTTCACCTTCATGGATAAAGGAAACATAATACATCACTTCATCCGTTGTGACTTCGATGTCAGTTAAATGATGTTCATCCTTAATAATCTCATCAAAAAGGTCTAACGTTTCTCGCGCTGCTGTATCATCAGGACGAGCATCGCATACAATTTTTATCGAGAGCCAATTATAAAGCGCATCCTGTACCGATCTCATATTAATATCCCCCGTTACTTTGCCTCAACTTGCTGTTTTTTCGACTGGTGCAAGCGAATTTTGTAAATGATTAATATTAATGCTGCAACCACAAGTCCTTCAGTTATCGGTAAAAAGATGCCTAGTACAGTAAGAATCGTACACCCTGCAGCTAAAAAGATATAAATCATGATTGATTTTCCTATTGGAAGCTTTTGAGCAAAGCCAAGTTTATATACCAAGATGGAAAGAGCTACTATTGTAAAATATAGCAGCCACATTCCCAAATTTGGATTTTCGGTTACGTTATAGAGCGCTGGAAAAAAAGAAAGACGATCCGCTACATTCACACGAAAACCTCCCCCGAAGAGATATTAGCTTAATTCTGCAACTTTTTTCTTTTTGGCCATTCTTTCACGCTCATTTTTATCAAGAATCTTCTTACGTAAACGAATGGATTCAGGTGTAACTTCACAGAATTCATCTTCGTTTAGATACTCTAAAGACTCTTCTAAAGTCATAATCCGTGGTTTCTTGATTACAGAGGTTTGATCTTTATTAGCCGAGCGAATATTTGTTGCTTGCTTTACTTTTGTGATATTTACAGTAATATCATTTTCACGTGTGTGCTCGCCAACGATCATACCTTCGTAGATTTCAGTTCCCGGTTCCACAAAGATTGTACCACGGTCTTCTATTTGCATAATACCATATGTTGAAGCTTTTCCAGACTCCATAGAAACTAGAACACCTTGACGTCTTCCTCCAACTTGCCCTTGGACCATTGGCTGATAGCTGTCAAACGTATGATTGATGATTCCATATCCACGTGTCATTGTTAAAAATTCAGTCGTATATCCAATTAAGCCTCGTGCTGGAACATTGAAGATTAAGCGTACTTGGCCGGAACCGTTATTAATCATATCGATCATTTCGCCTTTACGAGCCCCAATTGATTCCATTACGGAACCTGTATGCTCTTCAGGCACATCGATTTGAACTCTTTCAATTGGCTCACAACGAACTCCATCAATTTCTTTCACAATAACTTCAGGCTTAGAAACTTGAAGCTCATACCCTTCACGGCGCATGTTTTCGATTAAGATAGATAAATGAAGCTCACCACGACCTGATACAATCCATGCATCTGGTGAATCTGTATTTTCAACACGTAGACTTACATCCGTTTGCAATTGCGCTAAAAGTCTCTCTTCAATCTTCCTAGAAGTTAGATATTTACCTTCTCTGCCTGCAAATGGGCTGTTATTTACGACAAACGTCATTTGCAAAGTTGGTTCATCAATTCTTAGAATTGGCAATGCTTCTTGGTGCTCAACTGGACAAACGGTTTCGCCCACGTTAATATCTTCCATACCAGACACGGCAATTAGGTCTCCCGCTACTGCTTCTTGGACTTCCTGTCGTTTCAAACCGAAGAAACCAAAGATTTTCGTTACACGGAATTGTTTAACTGAACCGTCTATTTTCATTAATGAAACCTGTTGTCCAACATGCATTGTACCGCGGAAAACTCGCCCAATTCCAATTCTTCCTACATAATCATTATAATCTAGAAGAGCAACTTGGAATTGTAATGGCTCGTCACGATTGTCAATTGGTGCTGGGATATGTTCAACAATGGAATCATATAAACATTGCATGTTTTCATCCTGTTTTTCATGGTCTGTGCTGGCAGTTCCATTTATTGCAGAAGCAAAAATGACTGGGAACTCAAGCTGGTCTTCGTTAGCACCTAGTTCAATAAACAAATCAATTACTTCATCAATTACTTCTACTGGGCGGGCAAAATCACGGTCAATTTTATTAACGACAACGATTGGAGTTAAATTTTGCTCTAATGCCTTTTTTAATACAAAGCGTGTTTGAGGCATTGTTCCTTCATAAGCGTCAACAACGAGTAAAACACCATCAACCATTTTCATGATACGTTCAACCTCACCGCCAAAATCGGCGTGTCCAGGTGTATCCAAAATATTGATTCGTGTATCTTTGTATTGAATCGCTGTGTTTTTAGCAAGAATCGTTATTCCACGTTCCCTTTCCAAATCATTTGAATCCATTGCACGTTCTTCAACGTGCTCGTTTGTACGAAATGTTCCTGACTGCTTTAATAATTGGTCAACCAAAGTTGTTTTCCCGTGGTCAACGTGCGCGATGATTGCTATATTGCGAATATCTTCTCTTATTTTCAAGTAATTCACTCCTGCCTTTATTTCAAAAAATTTTAGCTATTTATAGTTTCCCATATACAACTAAAGTATTATACCACATTTATGGTGGAAAGCTAACTGCATTTTATGTAGAATAAAGCTATATCAATTATCACTACTATAATTTTATTTTTTATATGACAAGGGGACTAGCTAAATGAAGCAAATAAAATGGATTTTTGTCGTTTTTGCTGTACTGGCAGCAGCAAGTATAATGGGGATAGGTGTGGCAATTGGTGAAGAAAGTATCTTAGGGGTAATTGGCAGTATCCTTGTACTAATTGTTGTAATGGGCTTCGGATTTAAAACAAAAGCAAAATATAGAGAAAATGGAGAACTATAAGAAGAAAAGCGGAAGCGCCTTCGGAACAAGCACAGCTTGTTCCTGCGAGGAATATTCTAAGAAGCTTTCCTTAGTGAACAGGGGCGACAGGCATAAGACGAGCGCTGACAGAAGGCGTTTTTTGCCTTCCGAAGCGATTGGCTTATGACCCGAGCCCCTAGGCGCTGCAGCTAGACAAAAAAGAAGCCTTTTCAGGCTTCTTTTTTTACCATTTACCCTCTTTTAGATAATCGTTAATGATGGTTTGGTGCAGCCCTGGCTTAGCCACAAGTAATGAATCTTTTGAAAGAAAATCCAACTTTTTTCCTCTTAAATTGGTGACAACACCGCCTAATTCCTCAATAATAACTGAACCAGCAGCAACATCCCAAGGTGACAGCCTCATTGAAATATAGGCATCCACTCTCCCTGTTGCGACGAACACCATTTCAAGAGCCGCTGTTCCGTAGGATCTCGTCCCCCTTGCCTCTTTAACCAGTGGTATAAGCAAATTATGGTCAATACGATGGTTTTCCATCACCCAGGTTGCATTTAAAGCGATAATCGATTCTTTTACTGACACTTTATTTAAAGGAGGCAGTTCAGTGTCGTTCATAAATGCACCTTTTCCATTAATAGCATGATATAATTCACCGTGTGCCACATCATAAATAATCCCTATTTTCCCAACACCATTTTCATACACACCGAGAGATATAGCAAAATTTCGCTGTTGATGGATAAAATTCATCGTTCCATCAATCGGGTCAATAATCCATACAACGCCATCAAGGTTATTTACTTCATCCCCAAACCCTTCTTCACCCAAAATTCTATGGTTTGGGAAAGTTTTTCTAATTTTATTAATAAAGAATTGTTCAATTTCTTTATCTATATTGGTCACTAAATCATTAGGATTTGATTTGGTTTGGATATTTAACGTTTCAGTAAAAGAATCCCTAATTTTATCACCAGCTTCCATTACCCATTGCTTCGCCTGAAGATCAATGTACTCCCAGTCCATTTTATCCCTCCAATTTTTCAATCCTTATATGTACATATTCTAGCTTAATCAAATTTAGGTAAGCCTTCAACTTTTAACATGATTATTTTTTATGTGCAAAACAATAAACGAACTCTCCACTTCCCTACACAGAGTTCGTTTTATAAAATAAATATGAAATTCTTTATTTTCATTCTAAATGGTATCCCCTTTGAAAACAAATTATCAAAGAGCTTTAAGTTTTACTAACTCTTGGCGGATTTTTTCTAACTTCTGTTTACATTCCTTCATCTTTTTTTCATTTTTTTCTTCAATCGCTTCAAATAATGTGGCCAGCTCATAATCCATTTCTAATCTTAAATAGGCCAATCTTTCCTTCTCGCCAATTTTTTTTAGTGAAGTATTCATCAATTGTTTCATTTTAGCGTTCTCCTTTCAACTGTTATTTAATTTTTCAGACTATTTTTAGTAATATAATATGAGCCAGCATGTAAGGTTGCAACAAATATGTGCATTAACCCATATAAGCACTTTGTTTCAAGAATTTTCGCTAGTATGCTACAATGAATGACAAATGTCTTCACATGGAGGTTTAGCAAATGGACTTTAAAGGCTTTAATAATGAAGATTTCGATGTTTTTCAAATAGATGGATTAGAGGCTAGAATGGAAGCATTAAAAGAAAGGATTCGCCCAAAATTAGAATATCTAGGACATTATTTTGAACCAGCCTTAACAAGCTTGACCGGTGATGAAATGTATGTTCATGTAGCCAAGCACGCAAGACGGACAATAAATCCTCCCAAAGATACATGGGTCGCCTTTGCGGATAATCCGCGCGGTTACAAAATGCTTCCCCATTTTCAAATTGGACTGTGGAATACTCATTTATTTATTTGGTTTGCGGTAATCTATGAAGCACCTCATAAACAAGAATTTGCTGCCAGATTCACAAAAAAAATAAACAAAATTTATAAAGAGATTCCTAAAGACTTTGTTTGGTCTTTAGACCATATGAAACCTGAATCAATACAGCATGGTGACCTTTCAAAAGACGATTTACTCGGAATGTTTGAGCGGCTTGAAAATGTTAAGAAAGCTGAAATATTATGTGGATATGAAATTAAACGGGAAGATGTTATAAAATTTAGTACTGAAGAATTCCTGAAGCATGTTGAATATGTATTTAATAAGGTTGCACCATTATATAAAATCGCTCTTAATATAAAATAAAAACTCCAGAACTAAGTTCGGAGTTTTTATTTTATTTCAATAAGATTTTTTCACCAGGTAAGGCTTCTTTTGCTTTTTTAATTGCCCTATAGGAAGAATAGCCACTAATTTCTTCAAATTCACCACATAATGTTTTTTCTTCCGCTTTACTCGGTACAATCTCCTTAAAACGGCGATAATTAGCCATTAAATCGTCACGTTCTATTCCTTTTTCATAAGCTCTTTCTACAGCCTCGTAGAATTTAATAACATCAACAATTTCATCTGTTGTCCAATGATAATCAATCGGGTATTGATACTCCATGTTGTTTTCACCTGCTTAATATATTTACATATATGTATAATACCCTTATTTTGCCCATTTTTCACGAATTTGTTCTGCGTCGGTAATCATTCGATTAAATAGTTCTGCAACGGTTGGTATGTCCTTAATGAGTCCCATTACCTGTCCTGCCCATGCAAAACCTTCTTCTTCTACTCCATCATATATATATCGCTTGTTTGCCTGGCCGCTAATATAATTCTTCAACTGTTCATAATTGCCAAATTCTTTCTCGATTTCGAGAATTTTATTGGTCCAAGTATTTGAAATCGCACGTGCCGGCGACCCAAGGGTACGTTTGATCACCACGGTATTAGCTTCTGAACCTTCGATAAGTCTTTTCTTATAAAGGTCATTAGCATGTACACATTCCTTGGTCGCAATAAATCTTGTCCCCATTTCAATACCTTCTGCTCCCAGGCTAAGAGCTGCCATAAGTCCTCTGCCATCACCAATTCCACCAGATGCGATTACTGGGATAGAAACTGCATCAACGACTTGAGGGATTAATACCATCGTTCCAATATCATCCCTGCCTAGATGGCCGCCGCCTTCCTGTCCCACTACCATAACTGCATCTGCACCCAATTCTTCCGCCTTTTCTGCCTGCCTTCTAGCGGCTACGAGAACTAATTTTTTTATCGCTGTTCCTTTTAATTGTTCAAATATGGGTGCAGGATTACCACCTGTCATGGATACAACAGGGACATCTTCATCAATTGCTACTTGAAGCATTTCTTCAAAAGGTCTATTATGCTGTCCAATTGCGTAATTAACTCCGAATGGTTTATTGGTCAGTTCTTTTACTTTTCTGATTTCCTCCCGAAGTTTAGTTGGACTCTCGAGGGACATTGCTGTAATTTGCCCAAGTCCACCTGCATTAGAAACAGCTGCAGCTAGCTCAGAATAAGCTAGATAAGCCAAGCCTCCCTGTATAATAGGATATTTAATATTAAATATTTCAGTAACACGTGTATGCCAATTCATCGAAACCCCTCCTAATTATGTTATCTTCATATTTCTCCTTGAAAGGTTAATTTTCCTGTTTTATTGAGAAACTAACGTAACACATGAAAAAGTGTTTATTTAAGACACAAAATTCTATGCAAGCAATGCTATTAGTGCTATAATTCTTTTGTTTTGTATTGATATTAACAGCATTTTTTATATAAAGAGGTGTGGAAATAAATTGTCTCAAAACCAAACACCGTTATTTAGCGGTTTATTAGAACATGCAAAAAATAATCCCGTCCAATTTCATATCCCAGGTCATAAAAAAGGTGTTGGAATCGATCCTGATTTTCGAAATTTCATTGGTGATAATGCCTTATCGATCGACTTAATCAATATTGGTCCACTCGATGACCTTCATCAGCCCAAAGGAATAATTAAACAAGCACAAGACTTGGCGGCTGAAGCATTTGGTGCAGATAGAACCTTTTTTTCAGTTCAAGGAACAAGCGGCGCCATTATTGCCATGATAATGTCGGTTTGTGGACCTGAGGATAAAATCATTGTTCCAAGAAATGTTCATAAATCAATTATGTCAGCCATTGTCTTCTCCGGGGCAATTCCTGTGTTTATTCATCCGGAAATTGATGAGGATTTAGGTATATCCCATGGTATTACGACTGATTCCGTTGAAAAAGCACTAAAACAGCATCCAGATGCAAAAGCTGTCCTAGTCATTAATCCAACTTATTTTGGGATATCAGCAGATTTGAAAAAAATTGTAGAAATTGCTCATTCTCATAACGTTCCGGTTCTTGTTGATGAAGCACATGGGGTTCATATTCATTTTCATGATGAATTGCCTCTTTCAGCCATGCAGGCGGGTGCTGATATGGCTGCAACAAGCGTTCATAAACTTGGCGGTTCCATGACACAAAGCTCTATATTAAATGTAAAAGAGGGCCTTGTTTCAGCTAAACACGTGCAAGCAATTCTAAGCATGCTGACAACCACCTCAACATCGTATTTATTACTTGCATCCCTAGATGTAGCCAGAAAACAATTAGCCACTAAAGGGAAAGAGCTAATCGATAAAACGATTAGTTTAGCACAATCTATTCGAAAAAGAATTAATGAAATTGATCATTTACATTGTATAGGTGAAGAAATATTAGGTTCAAAGGCAACCTTTGATTATGACCCAACAAAATTGATTATTTCGGTTAAAGAACTAGGTTTAACAGGATATGATGTAGAAAAGTGGTTAAGAGAAAAGCATAATATCGAAGTAGAAATGTCTGACCTTTATAACATACTTTGTATTATTACAATCGGGGATACAGATGTTGAAGCTGATATTTTGGTTAGTGCTTTAAAAGAGCTTGCCGAAGAACGAGAACATCTTAAAGAAAAGTTCGACCCTATACAAGTTCTTCTTCCTGATATTCCTATTCTTGCATTAACTCCAAGAGACGCTTTTTATGCAGATACGGAAGTAATTCCATTTGAACAATCAGAAGGAAGAATCATTGCCGAATTTATTATGGTCTATCCACCCGGAATTCCAATTTTCATTCCCGGTGAAATCATTACAAAAGAAAACCTGCACTATGTTCGTCAAAACCTCGAAGCAGGTTTGCCAGTTCAAGGGCCAGAGGATGACGAGATTAAAACAATTCGGGTAATTAAAGAATATAAGGCTATAAAATAAAAATACAGGATTCCGTTGAGGAATCCTGTTTCTATTTTTAAGAGATAATTTTATCGTTCTTCTTCGGTATGGTGATCATCGCAACAATTACATCTAGAATAGAGAACTGTTACTTTTTCATCCTCAAAATGATCAATTGTTGAGTTGCAAGCTTGGCAAACGATTGTACCCATCTTTTCAATCCCCTTTTCATTATGAAATGTGCGTTACTTTGGAAACGTTTTATTGTTCTTAATCTAATAATAATATAACACATTAGATTTATCAAGCCTAAATTGTATGTCACATTTAATTATTTTTCATACAAAAAGGCCCTTTAATAGGCCTTTTTTGTATCCAATTATTCATATTGGGTAATAAATGGGATTTGCGGGAGGGTTTCTCTGAAGAACTCAGCTAAATCTGCTGCCTGCTGTTTATCTGGAATCCGGAATGCATTTTGAAGGTATTCTATATCTTCAATTTCTTTCGGATCGAGGAGAGTGGATCGGCCGGTTTGCATGCAGACAACTAGGGGTTTACCAAAAAACATATTGGTGTAAATAATGCCAAAATCATAGCGGGTATGTTCTGTTGTAAATCCAATAAACCTTACTTTTACATTTTCGTGCTCATCATAGAGCTTATCAAATAACTCCATATGATTCCTCCTTTTTAAAATAATATTTAGAATATTATTATAATTTATTTTTTAATCATTAACAAATGACATTTATGTGACTAAATGTTGTCATCATGGTTTTTACAATGCTAGAATAAAAGAGATATCAATGGGACTAGGGGGGATGATGATGGCTGAAAATGCATTTATTAAACTAGTGCCTTCATCTGCACAACAAACAATTACGGTAGAAGAAGTAAAAGAACTCTTAAATTATTATAAAGATATTACGAGTAAAACAGGGAATCAAGTCGATTGGGAATATGGTGACTCTGCATTTCCTTACGAAATGAAAGAAAAAAGCGAAGGCAAAGGAAAATGGTTTTATTTGCAGTCAGCAAATGAACGTTATTATGCTATTTTATTTGGTATCGACCAAGAAATGGTTCGTAATGAAGATGGTACAGAAAGAATTCAAACATACATACAAGTCACTCTTCCAGAACAGTCTACTTTCGGTGATAAAGGCAAAGCAAATGAATTTTGTAAATTCCTAGCAAAGAAATTAAAAGGAGAATTACACCTTTT
The DNA here is from genome assembly GCF_044754045.1 of Neobacillus sp. NPDC093182. NCBI lineage: Bacteria > Bacillati > Bacillota > Bacilli > Caryophanales > Bacillaceae > Neobacillus > Neobacillus sp. NPDC093182. Next base: position 527 of record NZ_JBIVOI010000013.1, on the reverse strand, counting down.
TAACGAACGAATCATGTATTATTACCCAAGAAAGTAAGCCGCTCAACTCAACTCCCATTTGTGGGAGTTTTTTTAATGTGTTAGTAGTGCAAGTGTATAATGAATGGAAGAATAAATCATAAGACTTAGAGATGTTATAAAAAGGGTTTTAGCATTTGATCGTGTCACTCTATTACAAAGTGCAAAAGCCAGGTAAAAGAATACAAAAAACATAATAACCTTGTATAGCAGTTGATCGTGCTTCGATAACCATTCAATGAGCGTAAAAGCACTCCAAATCATTAATTGTAATATCATAATAACGTAAATCCTCATCATTTATCACCACTCAAAATCTTTTTATAAAAAGGTAAGATAGTAGTGTTTTAAATATATGAATAAAACTTGTAGATAATTTATATTTAATAAAAAAAGAAAGTCCTTTCGATAAAAATGAACTATAACCCGATTAATGGACACTAAATAAAAAGTGCCCCTTAATCGGGTTTTTCTATGTCCCCTGAATTAAAACCCGTTTATAATAAAAG
>NZ_JBIVOI010000012.1:0-238377 GCF_044754045.1 Neobacillus sp. NPDC093182 | reverse complement strand
GATAGTCCTGTATTTTCTTGTTTAATGTCTGAAACTACATTATCGATTTTCTCCAATTTTTGAGATAGTCCTGTATTTTCTTGTTTAATGTCTGAAACTACATTATCGATTTTCTCCGATTTTTGGGATAGTCCTGTATTTTCTTGTTTAATGTCTGAAACTACATTATCGATTTTCTCCAATTTTTGAGATAGTCCTGTATTTTCTTGTTTAATGTCTGAAACTACATTATCGATTTTCTCCGATTTTTGGGATAGTCCTGTATTTTCTTGTTTAATGTCTGAAACTACATTATCGATTTTCTCCAATTTTTGAGATAGTCCTGTATTTTCTTGTTTAATGTCTGAAACTACATTATCGATTTTCTCCAATTTTTGGGATAGTCCTGTATTTTCTTGTTGCATTGTTGAAATTAAATTATCGATTTTCTCTAATTTTTGAAATAACGAAACCAGATCTGTATTTTCTTGTTTTTCAGGAACTTTCGTTACAGGTGCCGTAGAGCTTTGTTTGTTCTTACTAATCCCAGCAACAGTATTCATGAGCGTATCATTTTTTAGAAGAGTTGTGGCCAGCTGCATAATAGAATTTAAATCCATAGAATTTAAATCCATAGAATTTTCATTTTTTAATGAATTGCTGGTAAGATTCTTAATAGTATCCTTATCTATATTATTATTAGAATTCTTTACATTATTTTCATTAATTGGTTCATCCAAAATTTAATCGCCTCAATTCTAAAATTTCTAACAATTTATGCCGTTTAGCTTAAAATGTTGTGTGTTAATATCTTTATTGAAGGAAATATTCCCCACCCAGAACTAAACAATTATTATTCGTTTATACAAAAAAACCTGGGAGAGCATTTTTTTTTATGATCTCCCAGTGTTCACCTCATCCATTAGGAACTCCTAAAAAGATAAGCGTAAGTTTTTGTTGTGGCGATATTACTAAGGGCATTCAGCTGTAGCAATAGCGTCTCTAGCAGCTACAATTGGTGCAGGATCGAAGCCAAATAGTTCAGCAACAATGATAGCAAGAGTTAATAGAAGGAACAAAACAAGTCTCCCTAATTCACAAAGAAGATTTTCAAGAATACCACCATCTTGTAAGATAGAAATTGCCATTTATCTTTCCCCCCTTTCTAATTAAGAATTTCTATAAGGGGCCCCTTACATACTACATACTATGCAATAAAAACGGACAAGCTTAAACTTATATCACGATAATAAAAAAATGGGTTGCATTTTTTTATTAAATAAAATTAAAATGATTTACAATATTGACATTGCCTTAGTTTATGCCTTTTGGTGAAGCACAAGGATGTCTTTCAGGCAGCGAATTATAGGCTGTTTTTTTTTGTATTTGGATGTGGATACTTTTTTGCAATAATTAATTTTCAGAATTTTATTGAAATACAAGTAAATATATAGGAAAATCATACTGATAATTTATTACTAGATAGGGGGAATAGGAAGTGATAAAACATTACAAATTGTTTAGTATTATAGTAATTTGCTTTTCAATGTTTCTACTAAGTGCTTGTGGCAGTGGAGAAGGTACTGCAAATAAAATATTAGGTGCAGTACAGGATAACGATTTTGAAACTGCAAAACATATTTATGAAAAGGAAATAGACAAAGCAACGGACAAACGAGAATTCAATGATGTTGTTTCAAGTCCATTACAAGAATATATAAATGATAGTTTTGACGAAATAGATATTGATATTGATGAAGAATCATCAGCATTTTATTCATTATTGGTAAATATTGAAGAGATTGGTGTTTTTGATGGCGACCTTAGTGATACCATTGAATACTATAAAGCTGTAATCAATGGTGAATCTGTAGCAATCTATTCAGCTGATGACAGCTATGTTGAAGAGGAAAGTTACGAAGAAGAAGAATACTATGAAGAGGAGGAAAGTTACGAAGAAGAAGTGTACAATGAAGATGAGGAGTACTACGAAGAAAACCCATACACTGCAACAGATATAGACCACGATTGTCCTGACTTTGAAACAGGATATGATGCACAGCTTTTTTATGAAGCAAATGGTGGTCCTGAATATGATCCACATGATTTAGACAGAGATAATGATGGGATGGCTTGTGATTGGGACCAAGAGTAATATAAGTAAAATCTCATCTTAAACTAACGAAGTGCTTTAATAAAAAAACGGTCCCAATACAAAAGAGCTTGGCAATCTAACCAAGCTCAATTTTCTTTATATTAACTTAACCCTTGTTCTTTAGCTTTCGCGTAAATAGTAGACCGGGGGACGCCGGTCATTTTAGAAATATCAATAACGCTCAATCCGTTCATTTCCCTTTCAGTATAAAGCTTTAAAGCCTTTTTAACGTCCTTTTCAGCCTTTCCATGGCGTCCCATGTGTTTCCCTTGTGCCTTAGCCCTCTCACGCCCTTCTGCAGTTCTATCTGCGATTAAATCACGTTCAAATTCGGCAATAGCTCCTAACATGGTAAACATAAGCTTTCCAGCTGGAGTCGAAAAATCGATCTGCTCTTTTATAAATACCAAGGATATTCCTCGGCTTTGCAGCTCTTTTGCGATTTTATGTAAATCGAATGTACTCCTAGCCAATCTATCCAACTTATAAACAATCAGCTTGTCTCCGTCTCTTAAATAGTCCAACGCCTTAGCAAGTTCCTCCCGGTCGCTTTTAGCACCACTTTGCTTTTCCATAAATATTCTTTCGCAGCCATATTTGTTTAGTTTATCGATTTGTATTTCTAATTCCTGGTCCCTAGTAGATACCCTTGCGTAACCAATAACTGCCATAGTTGTTCTTCCTCTCTTGTTGTCTAGAAGTCTAATATCTTTTGTACTTTTTTATTCTAGACTAACTTTTAGACAATAGCAACAACAATATCAGCAACAAAATCATGTGCTTTTTGTAATGTACAAAACTTATAACTTTTGGAATTGGTATCGTTAAAAGTACAGCGTTTTAAACGACCTTGTTTAAGGTTCAGAGTAGGATTATTCAAGGTTTCACTTTTATGTACCTTTAACCGATAATGTCGTCCTAAATAGGCGAATTTTTCCCCACTTACATACTCCTTTGGTGGCGGTGCGGCTGCTACTTCATCAAGTTCATTTTTTTTTCTTTATTATCCATGGGGCTTTTTTATAAAGAATGTTCTGTAGTTTAACCGGATCTATTCCCTCCGGAGCGACTATCTTTACTCCTTTGGTTAAGCAAACTGAAAGTGATACTACTTTCTTTCCCTCTATATATTCAACCGAATAATCAATTGTAGTAGTACCGTATTGATAGCTTTGCATGATGTTGTTCCGGAGAGCTAATTGCTGATGATTTGTCAGATAAGGTATATGCAATAAAAAGGATACTGACTGTAGTGGAGTACATAGATGAACATGATGTGAAAATAAATGGAATAAAAGATTCAATGAATTAAAGCACTCCTCACTCGAGAGGTGCTTTTTCTAATGCCTGGACGAGCAATGAATGTCTTCGCCATCACAAATAATCTTTTATTATAGAAAAATCTCATTTTTTTTTTTAATAACTCGCATAGTTTTATCGTTTAGTGCATGTAATATATTGTTCCGCGTTAACTTACCATTTATATGAATTAGTTTCCGGAATAGTACACAGAGTGGAGGTTTTTTTTTGAAAAATAATATTGATGATTTTCCATTGTTTTTAAATGCAAAAAATATTTCTGAAATTATGAGAGTCTCATTAAGAAAGGCTTATGAAATAATGGAATACTCTGATTTCCCATTAATTAAAATTGGAAGATGTAAAAGGGTAGAGCGTGAAGGGTTCTTTGAATGGCTTGAGCAACAAAAATTGAACTCTAAATAAGTATAAAATCAAACTCCGGGTTCCGGCAAAAGCAAAGAGGTGCTGATAATTGGGAATCGATTGTTAGATGAATATCCTTTGCTGGTGCTACCTACATTAGCAAAAACAGTTGGTCTTAATGAGGCAATAGTGCTGCAGCAGATACATTATTGGCTGGAAAAGAGTAGTCATGTAAAGGAAGGTAAAAAATGGATTTATAATAGTTACCCCGAATGGCAAAAGCAATTCCCTTTTTGGACAAAGCGAACATTAATCCGAATTATTAAGTCGTTGGAGGAGAAAGGGTTAATCACAATAGGACATTTCAATAAATATAAAGCTGATAAGACCAATTGGTACACGATTAACTATGAAAAGGTGTTTTCCATGGTGACAAATTGTCACCATGATAGTGCCAATTTGTCACTACCAATACCAAAGATTACAACAGATAAAAATAAATATGCTAGTAGTGTCTACCTTTTCGAAAGTCAGTTTAATGAGCTGGTTAAAAAGTATGGTTCCGAAAATGTGGTAAAAATGATAGAGCTATTAAACAATTATAAAGAAGCTCATGGGAAGAAATATCATTCCGACTTTCATGCGATTCTCCAATGGGTTGCAGACGAGGTCATAGGTAACAAAAAGAAATATAATACACAGAGTGAAAAAGCAGTCAAGGAAAAAGACTCACAACAACGGGAGATTGCTTTTAATCGTTGGATAGAAGAAGGGAATGATCCGAGTGAATTTACCTACTAGCCAAACATTCTCCCTCGAAGCTGAAATGTCTGTAATTGGCTCGGTTCTTTATGAGCCTGAGATAATTGATGAGGTTGTTCCGCAATTAGAAGAACGTGATTTCTATCATGCTGTCCACCGTCATATCTGGTCTGGGATTTTGAAACTTTATCGGATAAATAAGCCGATTGATATCATTACCCTTACAGAGCAATTGAATCAGCAAGGTGTACTTGAGGAAATAGGCGGAGTAACTTATCTTAGCAATTTAGCTGGTTCTGTACCTTCTACAGCCAATACAAACTATTACTGCAGCATTGTTAAGTCAAAAGCTTTGCATAGGCGTGGGGTTGAAGTGGCTGATAAAATAAAGTTCCTATCGGAGCAAAAAGAATTTGATGATGATGAAACTTTTCTCAATGAAATTGAGGCAGAAGCTGCAAAAATTAGACCCAAAGTTTCTGGAAATATAAAGCATATCAAGGAAAGCCGCTACGATTATCTTGAGTATTTGCTGGAAAAAGATAATTTTATCTTTACAGGCTTTACCGGATTCGACAAATGGATTGGGGGCTTAGGCCGTGGATGGCTTTATATTCTCGCTGCTAGACCAAGTGTTGGTAAAACCGCTAAAGCGTTACAAATAGCACAAGGTATTGCCTCACAAGGTGTGGGGAACGTTCTTTTCTTTTCGCAAGAAATGAACCGAAATCAATTGATTAATAGAATGATAGCTTCTAAGACAGGAATTTCAGCTAACAGAATAAGGCGGAAGGAATTAGAGATTGAAGAGTACGGAATCGTTGAAGAAGCCTATAAAACCCTTGAAAAATTACCTTTGTTTATTGAAGACGCGAGTAATATCAGTATTAGCTATGTCCGCTCCACCGCCAGGCAAATAAGGCGGCAGCATGGTGAACTTGCTGCGATCATTGTTGATTACTTAACAATAATGAATATACCACATATACCAGGACAAACACGGTCACAAGCTGTTGGTGAAGTAACAAGAACTGCAAAAAAAATTGCCATGGAACTTAATGTACCTTTCATTATGTTAGCTCAATTAAGTAGGGAAGGGGCAGGGACAGAACCTAAGCTCGAGCATTTGCGGGACAGTGGCGAAATTGAACAGGACGCAGATATTGTAGAGTTTTTATGGCATGACCCCAATGACTTTCACCCTAACGGAAAAGTGATTCAAAGCTTTATAGCAAAAGGAAGAGATGTTGGTATTAATAAATTTCGGTATTTGTTTCAGGGGTGGATACAGAAGTTTGAGGAAATTGAGGAAGTGTAGAAGTAGGAAGATTATTCTTAATATTTAAAAAAGGAAAGGTGAAAATTATGAACCAATACCACTTATATGAATGGCTGAAAAAGCAATATATCGATTTTGGATTTGATTATAATTTGAACGAAGTAATAGAAATGGCGGAACACACAGAATTAAGTCACGATGAGATTAGGGACGCATATGAGGATTATAAAGCTGCCCTTCCAAATCTTCAATCAGTAAGCTTTCTAAATTAAAGAGGTGAACTATGATGGCAGAACTGACTGACAAACAAAAGCGTTTCGTCCAAGAGTACATGCGGGATTCGTGTGCGACCAAGGCGGCAGTTCGAGCCGGATTTAGCGAACGTGCAGCCTCTGAAATAGGGTACCAGCTCCTTCAGAAAACTTCAGTTTTAGCAGCTATTCAGAGTCTTCAAGACGAAATCGAGCAGCAATTAAGAATGCAGTTCGTTCAAGACGCTATAAAGGCAAGGGAAGTACTGAGGGAGATAATGGATAATCCAAACGCCACTAATAAGGACCGGATTACTGCGGCAAAGGATTTGCTTGATCGAGCTGGATTCAAAGCAATAGATAAGAAGGAAATAAGCGGTCCTGCCAACGGATCAATTGAGATAGTGTTTGTTAATCCGTGATTATTCTTCATAGAATGATTGCTTTAAAAAACCTCAATAAAGGAGAAATGAAATGAATAATGAAAGCCAGGAAAAAAAGACGGTTAAATTAATACAAAAATATGAAATGGAAGCATTAGAAGAATTAGTACTTAAAAAAGCAGTACTATATGACTTTCCATTTGCAATAGAAGACGACGTTGAGTTTTTAGAAAATTTCGATTTAGAAAAAGAGTTAGAAAAACTTAATATAGATAGCACAATAAATTTAAAAAAAATATATAAAGGTCTTAAAGTAATAGTTACGATATGGGAAACTGGAAGTTTTGAAGGCACAATTCTTACTATAAATCAGGGGAAACTTTACCTTGAAGTTGATGATTTTTACGGTGAGGTTCACGATTTCGTGGATTATTCAGATTGTTACCAAGGTGTTCATAGCTTTGGGATAGACGAAATTTATGAACTATCTATATTAAAACAAAGGTAAACCATTCGATAATTAAGGCACGGATCATGAAGGGTTTAGATATCCTATAACTTGACCGTGCCTTAATTAAACAACTGATAAAAATTAAATTCAGCATATAAAAGCCTTCCAGTCGAAACTTGATTTGTCGAGACCAAATTGACGAGGTGAGATAAATGAAAGTAAATATTTATTATGGAGCATGTGATTTTGCAGTTTTAATAGAGGCATATATTAATAGTGAAATGGAAAAAAGAGTTAATGCAGGAATTAAAAAACCAAACTATAATATTGAATATACACACGGAGACATCTCTTGAGGAGGAAACAAATCTTGAGGTGTGCAGTTTATGTCAGGGTTTCAACTGATCATTTGGAACAAAAAACAAGTTTAGAAAATCAGAAACATCTATTTTACTCATACATTGAACAACAAGGATGGGAACTTGCAGAAATTTATCTAGATATTGAAAGTGGAACTACGGATAAGAGGGAAAACTTCCAAAGGATGATTCAAGACGCTGAAAAAGGCAAATTCGACTGTATTTTAGCAAAAGAACTATCTCGATTAGCAAGGAATGGTGAGTTAGCCTATAAAATCAAAAGGGTCCTCCAATCTAGGAAAATTCAATTAATAACTTTGGATGGGGCAATTAATACCTTAGAAGATAATACGGACAAATTTGGTCTATATGCATGGCTTTATGAAGAAGAAAGCCAGCGTATCTCTAGGAGAATACAAACTGCTCTTAAACAAAAAGCAAAAAGGGGAGAGTATAAAGGCTCAAACGCTCCCTATGGTTATGAAGTTATTGATAAAAAACTTGTTGTCAGAAAAGATGAAACCGTTGATGTAATTAAATTGATTTTCTATTTATATCTACAAGGAAAGGGTATTGAAGCAATTGCAAGACACCTTGATAGTTTAGGATACCCAACACCAGCACATATAGCTGGTAAGAAAAATGCCGGTCAATATTGGCAAGGAACTTCGGTTAAATTAATCTTAAAAAATCCACACTATGTTGGAGATTTAGTTCAAGGAAGAAGTAAAGTAAGAAGTGTAGTTGATAAAACTAGGGATGACATACCAACGGGTGAATGGATTGTTATTCCTAATTCACATGAGCCAATCATATCTAGGGAAGACTTTGAAGCAGTACAGGATATGCTGAAAAGCAGGTATAAAAAACGTCCAAAAGCAAAAAAGCATTTGTTTACTAATGTTATATATTGTTCTGATTGTGGTACTTCATTGTGGTATATGCAAGATAGAAAAGGATATGTATGTGGACGTTACCGAAAGCATGGGAAAAATGCATGTACTAGTCATTTTGTTAAAGAAGATGGGCTAAAAAATGCAATTCTTACTGAACTACGTGCATTGATAAATAATGTTATTAATAGCAATGATATGGTTGAATCCTTAGTAAACAAAGTTAATAAAACAATGACAGGTGAAAAGAAGAAACTCAAAAAGATTGATGATGAAGTTTTGCAGCTTAAAGAAGAGAATAAGGAACTAATAAAGTTACTTGCCCGAAAGATTATTACCGAATCTGAATACAAAGAAACAACGGAATTCAATAGAAGAATAATTATCGAGTTACAACAAAACAAACTTGATATTACCGAGCGGCTACATGACCACCAAGAAGGTAATAATGACCTTGTTAAGTATCAAAAGGTAATAGATGAAATACTACAATTAAACGACTTAAATGAAGAACTATTGCATAGGGTAATTGAGCGAATCGAGATAACAAGTGAAAAAGAAGTAAATGTTCATTTTCGGTTCGCAAACCCCCTTTCTTTTTAGAAAAAATGTAGTCACCAACAGTCAACACACGTTGAAGCTGTTGCAAAATTAATATTGAAATAGATAGAAGCTCATTTTAACTTTAGTTTGGATTAGCTTTTTTAAGAAATCTAAAGCATTTTTATTAAAAATTTTGGATGGTTTATAAAAAGGGGCACCCAATTGAAATTTTACTCATTGGGTACCCCTTAATCTATATTTAAAACACTTTCGTAGTCCAATCCTCACAATTCCAAATATCGGTCGCAATTTCACGATAGAAATCAGGTTCGTGGGATACCATCAAGATACTTCCGCGATATGCCTTTAAAGCACGCTTTAATTCTTCTTTTGCGTCTACATCCAAGTGATTGGTAGGTTCGTCTAGAATTAATAAATTCGTTTCTGTGTTTAAAATTTTACACAATCGAACTTTGGCTTTTTCGCCACCAGAAAGGACTTCGACTTTACTTTCAATGTGTTTCGTCGTTAATCCACATTTTGCAAGAGCAGCACGGACTTCAGCCTGATTCATACTTGGAAACTCGCTCCAAATCTCTTCAATACAAGTGTTGTAGTTGGACTGTTTAACTTCCTGCTCAAAGTAACCGACGTATTGATACTCACCACGTTCCACTTTACCAGAAATTGGATCAATCAACCCAAGAATACTTTTTAAAAGAGTAGACTTACCAATACCGTTTGCACCCACGAATGCAATTTTTTGTCCGCGTTCCATTTTTAAATTCAGAGGGCGAGAAAGTGGTTCATTGTAACCAATAACAAGATCCTCAGTCGTAAAAATCCAACGACTAGCTGCACGAGCTTCTTTGAAAATAAACTCTGGTTTTGGCTTCTCTCTCCCCAATTCAATAACTTCCATTTTGTCGAGCTTCTTCTGACGAGACATCGCCATATTACGAGTCGCAACACTTGCCTTGTTACGAGCAACGAAATCTTTCAAATCAGCAATTTCTTGTTGTTGACGCTTGTAAGCAGACTCTAGCTGCTGCTTCTTCATTTCATAAATATTTAGGAAGTTATCATAGTCGCCAACATAGCGATTCAACTCTTGGTTTTCCATGTGATAGATCAAGTTAACAACATTGTTCAAGAATGGAATATCATGTGAAATCAAGATAAATGCATTCTCGTATTCCTGCAAATAGCGCTTCAACCATTCAATATGCTGTTCATCCAAATAGTTTGTAGGCTCGTCTAGTAATAGGATTTCAGGCTTTTCTAGCAAAAGCTTAGCTAGCAAAACTTTCGTACGTTGCCCACCACTAAGATCATCTACATCTCGATCGAGTCCAACATCGTCTAATCCTAGACCACGAGCAACTTCCTCAACTTTTGAATTAATTTGATAGAAATCATTACTATCTAAAGATTCTTGTAGCTCTCCAACTTCTGTAAGTAATGAATCGATATCAGCACCTTCATCACCCATTTTTGCATAAAGTTCATTGATCTCTGCTTCAGCATCAAAAAGATATTGAAAAGCAGTACTCAAAGCGTCACGCATCGTAGTACCTTTTTGAAGTACAGCATGCTGATCTAAATAACCAACCCGAACTTTTCGTGACCACTCAACTTTCCCCTCATCGGGTTGCAACATCCCAGTAACAATATTCATGAAAGTAGACTTACCCTCACCATTTGCCCCAACTAGTCCAACGTGTTCACCTTTTAAAAGTCGAAAAGACACATTATTAAAAATCGCACGATCACCGAAACCGTGACTTAAATTTTGTACATTTAATACGCTCATTTTTTAACTCCTTATCTAATGTCACTTGTGGATATCTTACTAGATTTTGGCTGCATTTTCTATCTTAAAGTTATTTGTTGCGAAAAATATAATTTGATTTTTGGGGTAAATTGGAATTGAAGTCTGCCTTTCCTTAATAAATGAGATTATTGAATTATATTTATTTGGCGTATAACAATTTATTTTTTTATTTCTAAAATCAACACTTGGCACACTGTGTGGCGGTCGCGTGGTTGGAGTTGGTATAATAGAAAAGCAGTTGATATAGAAAAAATCTATACCACCTGCTTTTTTGTTTATAAAAAATACCATTCAGGACCGATTTTCGTTAAAATAAACATTGCGGATTTTCACAATAGTGTTTCACAAATTATAAATATCCAAATGTACTTGTGTTTGATAATAAGTAATTAAGCATGATATAAGTGTAAAAGAAGTGGAACATTAGGAATAATATTTTTTAACCGAGAGTTTGAAGTTGTATCCATAGTGAGAGGATTTGAGTTTAAAATGATAGATAATTTTTGGCGTGATTTACCGCGGCCATTTTTTGTACTTGCACCAATGGAAGATGTGACAGATGTTGTTTTTCGTCACGTAGTAAGTGCAGCCGGTCGACCGGATGTATTTTTCACAGAGTTTACAAACTCGGATAGCTATTGTCATCCAGACGGCATGAAAAGTGTGCGTGGCCGTTTGACTTTTACAGAAGATGAACAGCCAATGGTGGCACATATTTGGGGGGATAATCCTGAATATTTCCGGCAAATGAGTATTGGCATGGCAGAGCTGGGATTTAAAGGCATCGATATTAATATGGGCTGCCCTGTACCGAATGTGGCATCGAGAGGGAAAGGCAGCGGTCTTATTCTGCGTCCAGACGTTGCGGCAGAACTTATTCAAGCTGCAAAAGCAGGCGGACTGCCTGTCAGTGTAAAAACACGACTTGGCTATAAGGAGGTTCAGGAGTGGGAGGAATGGCTAACGCATATTTTAAAACAGGATATTGCGAACCTTTCTATTCATTTACGTACAAGAAAGGAAATGAGCCAAGTAGATGCGCATTGGGAGCTAATTCCGGAGATCAAAAACTTACGTGACCGTATCGCACCCAATACATTGTTAACAATCAATGGAGATATTCCTGACCGTCAAACGGGGCTGCAGCTTGCGGAACAATATGGTGTTGATGGCGTTATGATCGGGCGAGGTATTTTTAAAAATCCTTTTGCTTTTGAAAAAGAGCCAAAAGAGCATAGCAGTAAAGAATATCTTGATCTTTTAAGACTGCAGCTTGATCTTCAAGATCAATATGCGGAACTACTGCCGCGTTCAATCACAGGGCTTCATCGCTTTTTCAAAATTTATGTCAAAGGATTCCCTGGAGCCGCAGATTTAAGAAATCAATTGATGAACACGAAATCAACAGATGAAGTGCGTGCATTGCTTGATAACTTTGAAAAAGAAAGTTGATGGGACGGGGACAGTGGAATGATGCAACTCTCAAAAAGTTAGAGAAAAAATGAATCACATCAACTCATTTTAAGAGAAGGCAACTAACCCATTGATGTGACCCCCGAAAGTTAGAGTTTTATATTATGCAGCTAATTGGCTGGTATGGATACGGTATTGGACCGGACTCATGCCTGCCAATTTTTGCTTTATACGCTTGTTATTATAGTAAATCATATATTCTTCAATTCTCTTTTTTAATTCCTCATATGTACACAGTGCTTCTCCATAATACATTTCTTGTTTCAACAAGCCAAAAAAGTTCTCCATAGGCGAAAGGTTATAGTTTGTTAGGAAAATGATTATTCGTATTGGGCAACAGAGAGCCAACCTTTTTTATTGGATTGGTTCTTTTTTATATAATGTTTTAGATTTGGGCTGCTGTTTTCTCAAAGGCGGGGAAATGGAATTTTTACCAAAACTGCGGGTCGTAAATAATACATTTTAATATAGACAAAACAGATGATTTTCTGTATCTTAAGGAAGGCATATTACTAAGGAGGAATTAGACATCATTGAATAATCAAAATCATACCTCAGTAAAAATTATTACGGCAGATCCATCTGCACTTGGGCTGTTTGGTTTAGCAATGGTTACGCTTGTAGCATCATCACAAAAATTAGGACTGACAGAAGGTACTGCTTTAATCCTTCCATGGGCTTTCTTTTTAGGTGGTCTTGCACAATTGATTGCAAGCTTCCTAGATTCAAAAAAGAATAATGTATTTGGAACAACGGCATTTGGAGCATTTGGATTATTTTGGTTTGGTGTCGGAACAACATGGTTGATTCAAATAGGTGCTTTAGGTGAAAAGGTCCTTGCTAATGCGGATTCGAAACAGCTAGGTGTTGCATTCGTCGGTTATCTAATCTTTAGCTTATTTATGACGATCGGTGCAATGGAAACCCATAAAGTACTATTTTTTATTTTTGTACTAATTGATTTCTTATTTATCGGTTTGTCCCTAAGCTCATTTGATATTATGTATGAATTTTCACGTATGCTCGCAGCAATCTCTGAACTGCTCATTGCTTTACTATCATTTTATGGTTCAGCTGCAGCTGTTTTAAATACACAATTTGGGCAAGTTGTTTTACCAGTAGGTAAACCATTTGGCATATTTACAAAACAAAATGAAAAAGAAGAGAGAACTGAAAAACGTCTCAAAATTGGGTAAACACCATTACATCACTAATTATTAATAGTATTTTAGAGCATCTCTGTAGGGATGCTTTTTATTCTAGTACTTTAGAATATGAAGGTTGGATTCAGGGAGGGTACGAAACGGACAAAGTCCCAAGTGATTTCTTTTCACTTGGGACTTGTGTGTGTGGCAGCACGCTTCGCGATAGGGTGCAAATCCTTTCCTATGCTACTTCCGATTCTTTAGAGTGAACTTTTTTCATAAAGTCGTTTACATCTGCAGGGACTCTGCGATCAAGCTTTGAGACGATATAGACAGATAGGAATCCTATTGGCACTGTAATTAATCCTGGTACATTGAATTGTAGGAATTCAGGAAGAGTCGTCTTAAAGAAAATCATGTACATGGAAGCAATAAGGCCAGTAACGAGCCCGGCAATTGCTCCTTTCTCTGTCATTCCTCTCCACCAAATGCCCAAGATAAAGATTGGTGTAAACGTACTGGCAGCAACGGTGAACGCTAGTGCAACCAGATGGCCAATGGAAGCTCCTTTTACCATGAGTCCGAGAACACCGTATAAAATACCAAGGATTACAATGGAAACTTTACCTGCGATTACACGCTCCTTCTCTGTAATGTTCTTACGGAAGAAAGTTGCATACAAGTCATGGGCTAAGGCACCAGAACTTGCAATGAATAATCCTGAAAGATTCGAGAAGACAGCTGCAAATGCGCCCGCGATTACAAGTCCAAGCAGCCATTCTCCACCTAGTGCCTGTGCAGTAGATGGAACAACCATATTGTTTCCGCCTGCGATAAGATCCTTCATAACACCTGAATCTACATTGCCGCTAAGGAAAATAGAACGGCCAACTACTCCAAGATATACTGCGAAGAAAAAGAACACGCTTGCAATTCCTATTGCCATAAGAGCGGACTTACGCGCTGCTTTTGCACTTGGATTCGTATAGAAGCGAAGCAGAATGTGAGGAAGTCCAATCGTACCGAGTGAAAGCCCGATTGTCATCGAAATTGTTTGCCAGAAAGATGGGAAGTAGTTGCCGGTACCGGTCCACACAGACCCATCAAATGGAACATCCTTTCCGTCAACAGTAAACGCTGAAGTACCAGTAATACTGCCTTTAAATTCATTAATAGCTGCTAGAATCTCATGATAATGAAGTCCGCCATAAATGGCAGCGCCCACCATGAGAAGAAAGGCACCAAGACGAATCCATAATTCAAGCGCTTGGTTGAGAGTAGTACCCTTCATTCCACCGACACCAACATAAAAAATCATGACAGTACAGGTAAAGATAATACCAAATTCATAGCTCGTACCAAAGAACATGCTTAAAATTTGGGCTGCACCCAGTAACTGAGGCGCTGCATAGAAACCTGAAATCGCAAGTACTACAGCGACAGCAGCGAGGCGGGCCCGTTTGCTGTGAAACCGATAGGCTAAAAAGTCTGCTACTGTGTAGGCACCGAATCGGCGGAGGGGGCCTGCAACGAACATAGCAAGAAGAGTCAGACCAATAGAGAAGCAGAAGGCATAGTAAGCGCCATCATAACCGAGCTGATACGTTAGACCGGCAATACCAAGAAAGGTCGCGGCACTTAAATAGTCTCCGCCGATTGCTGAACCGTTTGTAAACCAGCCGAAGCTTCGTCCGCCAACGAAATAATCAGATGCAGTCGCACTTCTTTTTGATAAATAGGTGATATAAACAATCGTTCCCATGAGGAGGATCGTTAAAAGCATTTTAGGTTCAAATAACATGGCCATCAAATAATTCTCCTTTCTTCAGCGGAACCGGAATTCTTTTGATAGTTCTTTAAACGTTTTTCATAAAGAGCAGTATGAACGTAGGCAATGATAAAGGCCATTGCCATTGCAACCACACTCGTCAAAAACCAGCTATATGTCATTCCGCCCCACATACGGGAAAACATAAAATCACCTGCGAACCAATTTAATATTGGAATTGTAAGAATAAAGATATAGTAGAAAACCGTAAGTTTAAGACCCGTACTAAATTCACCTTTCATGATTTTCCTAGTTTCGGGATCGAGCGGCTTTAGTTCGCTAACGTCGATGGTATCTGCTGCAACATAGTTGTACTCAGTATACTCTCCAGCCATATGTTACTCCTCCTTAATGGTATTTAGGCTTCCGCCGTTGTCTAGTACCCTTCATAGTGCGGCAAGATACTATAAAAATGATTTTACGTGATAAGCAGGACATATACCTTACGATTAATTGTCAGAAATGTACAAATATTTACTATAATCTAATTTTTATACTATAATTAACTATAAGAATATAACTTTAAATGCCACATTTTATAAAGGAGGGGAGAACATAGAGTGTATTCAATTAGTCTAGCAGTTGAAGACGAACTGGAATATGAAAAGCTGGCGGACTGGATTAATGAAGAACTTATGGAGAAATGTGTACTGGCAGAAGCTGAGTTTCAACAGCAAGATGTACATATAGCTGTTATCGAAGTAAGAAAATGGCTCGATTGGGTGAAAATTCACCGATTTCGCAAACGGAATAAAAAATGCAGGATTATTCCATTACTAGACCCATCTTTATTGAATACTTCACCGCTTGCCGTTGAGTTCAAACTAGAGTACTTGCTGTTGAAATCCGTGAAAAAACATCTATTTCTTCGTACCTTGAAACGGGCCATCAGGGATCTTTCAATGACGAATAGTATATCCTCCATTGATGATGATGAATTAATTTATCAGATTCATCAGGAACATAAGACGGAACGCAATACGTTACCATTTCAAGAGGTATTTTTGCGCCGTTTACTGGCGGGCGATAAAACAACTGAAGAGGAATTAATTCAATCTTGTTTTTTACTTCCAGGAGAAGCGATACCAAACGTAGTCTGTTTTATTCAGGGATTTGTACGATCCCCTAGAAGCAAGGAACAAGAAGGCTTGGCACCGAGGAGGATTCAGGAGTTTTTTAGAGAGCGTTTTCAAGGGTATCAACTTACTTTTCTTTCCTACCGAAAACATTTGCTTATGCTTATCCAGGTGCCTTCCGAGTACATCTCTTTAATGCGCTGGAGAGAAGGGGAGAACAGGATCCTAGATACTATTCAAGCATTGGAAAAAGAGTTTGGAATTTATCTATATATAGGTGTAGGCTCTATCTACCGTGAACCGCTCCTCTTGCACCATTCCTATCGTGAAGCATGCAAGGCTAGGCGTACTACACCGTATAACAGGCCATCGTTGCGTTATTTTGAAGAGATTACAAAGGATGTTCAGATTCAGAAATGTGCAGACTATATTGCTCGGTATTGTATCGAAGACCTTTCAATAAAACGGGTAGCTGATCAAATTAATCTAAGTGTACCGTACTTCAGCCGGATATTTAAACTAGAAACAGGACGCAATTTTGTTGAATATGTCACCTTTGTCCGTTTGCAGCGTGCAGTGTGGCTTTTACGTCATACGAATCATACAATTGAATGGATCGCTGAAGAACTTGGTTTCAATACGCCAAATTATTTCAGCGGCACCTTTAAAAAGTATGTCGGCCTTTCTCCAAGGGAGTACAGAGCAACAGCAGAAATTATCTTTGTTTAATAAAGGAGATTGTGGAAAAAAGAGCATCTGCACAAAATGTGTTGATGCTTTTTTCTAGATAAATCATGTTGCAAGTGAAAAAAGATTATGTTACTATATGTGTAACCGGTTACATACAAGAGGTGAAATCGATGGCTACTATACGTGATGTCGCTAAAAAAGCTGGAGTATCAGTGGCGACCGTTTCGAGAGTATTAAACAATAAAGGTTATTCACATGAAGATACTAGGAAGTTAGTAAACGACGCAATTAAAGAATTAAACTACAAACCAAATGAAGTGGCAAGATCTCTTTATAAAAAGAAATCTAGATTAATTGGATTATTGCTGCCGGATATTCGGAATCCCTTCTTTCCTGAATTAGCTCGTGGTGTAGAGGATGAAATGCAAGAACAAGGACTCCATTTAATTATTGGAAATTCCGATGAAAAACCTGAAAAAGAAATAGATTATATACAGACGTTTAAACAAAATAATGTAATAGGGATTATTTCAGCAACAAATCAAGCTGAAACAGAACTTTACGAAAACTTATCTATTCCAGTCGTATTTCTAGATCGGATAACAAATAGTCATCCTTCCGTTTATGCAGATGGATTGGATGGGGGAAAAAAAGCAGCACATGAAATAATTAAAAGGGGAAGTAAGCGCATTGCTTTACTTAGAGGGCCTATTGAATTAAGGACAGCCCAAGACAGATTCAAAGGTGCAGTGGATGAGCTGTGTAATGCTAATGTGGATTTTCAGGTTATTACGTCATCGTTTAGTTTTCACGATGCAGAAAAAATGGCTAAAACATTATTTGAGAAATTTCCTGAAACAGATGGGATTATTGCCAGCAACGATCTTAGTGCAGCAGCCATATTACATGAGGCGCTGCGAATAGGAAGATCAATCCCGGATGACTTACAAATAATCGGATATGATGATATACCGCTTAGCAAGCTGCTGTTTCCGCCGCTTTCTACTATTAGGCAGCCAGCCTATGATATGGGAAGAGAAGCAGGAAAATTATTAATGAAAATTATTCATGAAAAACCGTTAGAGCAAAAGAATATTCAAATGCCTGTTACATTTATTGAGAGACAAACAACAAGAAAGGTTGATATAAATGATTAAAATGACGGTAATTGGCAGTTCTTCTATTGATTTGGTTGTAACCGCTTCAAAACGGCCCGAAAAAGGGGAAACGATTCTAGGAGAGAGTTTTAAGACAGTCCCTGGCGGCAAAGGTGCTAACCAGGCTGTCGCGGCTGCCAGGCTCGGTGCTGAAGTGTATATGGTGGGCTGTGTAGGTGACGATGGGTTTGGCGAGAAAGTCGTTAACAATTTCATTTCTAATGGTGTTGTTACAACCTATATGGAACCGGTTACACACTCAAAAACAGGAACCGCTCATATTACTCTTGCTGATGGCGATAACAGCATTATTGTGGTTAAAGGTGCAAATGATTATGTCACCCCTGAATTTGTTGAAAAGGCATTAGACGTAATACGTAAATCAGATATTGTACTAATTCAGCAAGAGATTCCTGAGGAAACAGTGGAATATGTAACGGAAATATGCTTTGCAAACGATGTACCCTTATTACTAAATCCAGCACCCGCAAGACCCATTAGTAAAACTGTGATTGAGAAGGCAACATTTATTACACCAAATGAATGGGAAGCTTCTGTTCTTTTTGAAAACAAGGATATCCATGAAGCGTTCAAAGAGTACCCAAATAAATTATTGGTTACAGAAGGTAAAAACGGAGTTCGTTATTATGATGGCGAGAATGAGGTGCTAGTCCCGGCTTATGTAGTTGAAGCCGTTGATACAACAGGTGCAGGTGATACATTTAATGCCGCATTTGCAGTTGCGGTTGCCGAGGGTAAAAGCATAAAAGAGAGCGTTCGTTTTGCAAATCGGGCTGCCTCATTGTCTATAACAAAGTTTGGTGCGCAGGGTGGTATGCCGACAAGAGAAGAAGTAGAAGGGAGTTTATAGAAATGAAACGTTATGGAATATTAAACAGCCATATATCAAAGGTATTAGCTGATCTTGGTCATACCGATTATATTGTGATAGCGGATGCTGGTCTGCCTATCCCAGAGGGTGTTATAAAGATTGATTTAGCAGTCAAAACAGGCATGCCTTCATTTATAGACGTTGTGAATGCCGTTGAAGAGGATATGGTTATCGAGAAAGTGATGATAGCCTCTGAAATAGAAGTAGAAAATCCTAATCATGCTGACTATATAAAAGATAAATTTGCTGATAGGAAAATAGAAATGGTTTCTCATGAGGAGTTTAAACAATTAACAAAACAAGCTAAAGCAGTAATTCGTACTGCTGAAATTACACCATATGCAAACTGTATTTTACAATCTGGAGTATTTTTCTAATAGATGAGGTGATAAACATGCGAATTACGATGGAAAACATCTATAAAGCATTTGGAACCAATCAAGTTTTAACAGGTGTTGATTTTGATTTATTAGATGGAGAAGTACATGCCCTAATGGGGGAAAATGGTGCAGGGAAATCAACGATGATGAACGTACTTACAGGACTGCATTCCCGAGATAAAGGGGTCATTACAATTGATGGGAAAGAGACCTATTTTAAGAACCCAAAAGAAGCAGAGCAAAGTGGAATCACCTTTATTCATCAGGAATTGAATATTTGGCCTGATATGACTGTTCTAGAAAACTTATTTATTGGCAAGGAACTAAAGAATTCATTTGGTCTTTTAAAAATAAATGAAATGAAAGCGTTAGCAACAAAACAGTTTGATAGATTAGCAGTATCGATTCCATTAGATAAAGAGGCGGGAAGTTGTTCTGTTGGGGAACAGCAAATGATTGAAATTGCTAAAGCTTTAATGACAGAAGCAAAAGTGATTATTATGGATGAACCTACTGCTGCATTGACAGATCGGGAAATCAGCAAACTTTTTGATGTTATTTCTTCATTAAAAAAAGCAGGAGTATCGATTGTATATATTTCTCATCGAATGGAGGAGATTTTTTCCATCTGTGACAGGATTACCGTAATGCGTGATGGGAAAACCGTTGACACGAAGGCGATTCCCGAAACGAATTTTGATGAGGTCGTCAGGAAAATGGTTGGCAGGGAATTAACCGACCGATTTCCTAAACGAAATCCTAACCAGGGTGAAACCGTTCTTCAAGTAAAGGGTTTAACAAAAAAAGGTCATTTTGAAGATGTGAATTTTTCTGTTCGTGCTGGGGAAATAGTCGGGGTTTCAGGCTTGATGGGAGCCGGCAGAACAGAAATCATGAGGGCAATTTTTGGCCTTGATGGTTTTGATAGCGGTGAAGTTTGGCTGAAAGGTGAGAAAGTGACAATCAAATCACCGGAACAGGCTGTCAAGGCAGGAATCGGATTCATTACAGAGGACCGCAAAGATGAGGGATTAATCCTAGATTTCTCTATAAGAGATAATATGGTTTTGCCAACCCTCTATAGCTTCGCTCCAAAAGGGATCATTAATGAAAAAAGTGAGACAGACTTTGTTAATATGCTAATCAAACGCTTGACAGTTAAAACGGAATCCCCAGATATTGCCGTTGGAAAGCTATCAGGGGGAAATCAGCAAAAAGTGGTTATTGCCAAATGGGTCGGAATAGGGCCGAAACTACTTATTTTAGATGAACCAACTAGAGGGGTAGACGTTGGTGCTAAGAGAGAAATTTATCAATTAATGAATGAATTAACAGATCGGGGTGTAGCGATCATCATGGTATCTTCAGAGTTACCTGAGGTCCTAGGAATGAGCGATCGAATCCTCGTCGTTCATGAAGGAAAAATAAATGGTGAATTATTGAAAGCAGATGCGACCCAAGAAAAAATTATGACATTGGCAACAGGAGGTCAGTAGGATGAATTCAATTAATGCAGTGACAAAACCTAGTAAGACAAATATGATGAATGCAATCACCCAAAAGTTAGGTCCACTACTTGGTTTAATTATATTAGTAGTGATTGTATCGATATTAAATCCGAGTTTTCTTGAACCTTTGAATATATTAAATTTATTAAGGCAAGTTGCTATTAATGCACTTATTGCGTTTGGTATGACGTTTGTTATTTTAACAGGTGGAATTGATTTATCTGTCGGGGCTATTCTTGCATTATCCAGTGCATTGACAGCGGGAATGATGGTATCTGGTATAGACCCGATTCTTGCGATCATAATTGGATGTATTCTTGGCGGCTTGATGGGAATGGTAAACGGATTGTTCATTACCAAAGGAAAAATGGCACCATTTATTGCTACATTAGCAACAATGACGATCTTCAGAGGACTAACACTTGTTTATACTGGGGGAAACCCGATTACTGGCCTAGGTGATAACTATCTGTTTCAGTTATTTGGCCGTGGTTATTTTCTAGGAATACCTGTACCAGCGGTTACAATGGTTCTTACATTTGTTGTTTTATTCATTATTCTTCATAAAACTCCATTCGGCCGAAAAACATATGCGATTGGTGGAAATGAAAAAGCAGCATTAATTTCAGGGATTAAAGTACCAAAAGTAAAAATCATGATTTATAGTCTTTCAGGCATGCTTGCAGCTCTGGCAGGTGCGATCTTAACATCTCGTTTAAACTCAGCACAGCCTACTGCGGGTACTTCATATGAGCTTGATGCGATTGCAGCAGTTGTGTTAGGAGGGACAAGCTTATCAGGGGGAAAAGGAAGAATATTTGGGACATTGATTGGTGCTTTAATTATCGGAACCTTAAATAACGGCTTGAATCTTCTTGGAGTATCCTCTTTTTATCAAATGGTGGTTAAGGGGATTGTTATATTAATTGCAGTATTACTTGACCGTAAAAAGTAGTATAGGGAGAGATCACGATGAAAAAATTAATAGCTATATGTCTATCACTAACACTTTTGCTCCTAAGTGCTTGTTCCATGCAGCCGCCTGGCTGGGCAAAACCGGATAAAAAAGAAAGTTTAAAAGATATTAAAATTGGTTTATCTGTTTCCACATTAAATAACCCGTTTTTTGTTTCTTTAAAGGATGGAGTGGTTAAAGAAGTAGAAGCCTTGGGCATGGATGTTATTATCGTAGATGCACAAAATGACTCGGCAAAACAAGTGAATGACGTAGATGATTTAATTCAGCAGGGTGTAGATGCTCTGCTCATTAACCCAACTGATTCCGCTGCCATTTCAACCGCTGTTCAATCAGCAAATAATATTGGCATACCTGTCGTTACGTTGGATCGTTCAGCCGATAAAGGGAAAGTAGAAGCACTAGTTGCTTCAGATAATATAAAAGGCGGGGAAATGGCTGCCAATTATATTATTGAAAAGCTTGGTGAAAATACACAAGTTATTGAATTAGAGGGAGTTCCAGGGGCATCGGCCACACGTGAAAGAGGTCAGGGATTTCATAATGTAGCAGATGAAAAATTGAATGTAATTGCTAAACAAGCAGCTGATTTTGATCGTACAAAAGGATTAACGGTAATGGAAAATCTTCTACAAGCAAATCCTGATATTAAAGCTGTATTTGCTCATAATGATGAAATGGCATTGGGGGCTATTGAGGCAATTAATAGCTCTGGTAAGGAAGTTATGGTCATTGGATTCGATGGGAATGACGATGCCCTAAATGCAATTAAATCAGGAGGCATGGAAGCGACAGTTGCCCAACAGCCAGAATTGATTGGTAAGCTTGCTGTGGATGCTGCCAGAGATGTTTTGCAGGGTAAAAAGGTCGATAAAATAATCGCTGCTCCATTGAAACTAGTAACGAAAAATAATTAAGATAGCTTATACTCTGAAATGGAAAAAGTCTCAAGTGATTTCTCTTCACTTGGGACTTTTTTTCTTGCATTAGGAAAGTGAATTCTAAGCCAATTTACGTGTAATCCTTTTTTTAGATGTTTTTCCTTCTATCTGATCCTCTGCCTGTAATGCCCGTTTAATAAAGAAGGAAAGAAGGAGGGCAAAACAAGCAATTAAGGTTGACAAAAAGAAAGTATAATTGATTCCTTCAAGCATGGCTTTCATGGCAATTTGCGCCTGTATTTCAGCCATCCCTGTTTCTGGTGTAGTTTTTAAAGCTTCTTCCGTTAATTGACCGGCGTATGATTTCGAATAATTAGACATAGCTGTGACCAAAAGGGCAGTACCGATGGCCGCGGATACCTGATTTATTGTGTTGTTCATGGCCGTACCGTGTGGATAGAGACTAGCTGGCAGCTGATTTAAACCATTTGTTGAAACTGGCATCATCACCATTGATATGCCTAACATCCTTACTGCATGTAAAATCACTAAGTAATTGTAGGGTGTTGTAAAAGTTAACTTGCTGAAATAATAGGTTGTAATCGTTGTGATCATTAGGCCGACTATCGCTAACGCACGCCCCCCAAACTTATCAAATAATCTTCCTATAATCGGAGACATAATGGCCATCAATAGCGCTCCTGGAAGCAGTAATAATCCGGTGTCCAAAGGAGATATACCACGTATTGTTTGGACATAGATAGGCAGAAGTAAAAACCCTGAAAACATTGCCATATTAAGCACAACTGTAATCGTTGCAGACAGCGAAAACATTGGGTATTTAAACACGCTAAAATTAAGCATGGGAAACTCCTGCTTTGTTTGCCGTAAGATAAACCATATTAAGGAGAAAACTCCAACGATAAGCGGCATATACACGAGCGAACTATTCCAGCCTTTACTGCCGGCAGAACTAAAACCGAATAGCATCCCTCCAAAACCAATGCTTGATAACAAAAGCGAAAATAAATCAAGTTTACTATCTGTTTTATCCTTTTTGTCTTTGAGCGAGAAAAAGCCAATCAAAATAACAGCAATAGCGATAGGTGTAATAAAGTGGAAAAGCATTCTCCAGTGATAGTGTTCAATGATCCACCCTGATAAAGTAGGTCCTATTGCTGGTGCGAACATGATAATTAAACCAAACACTCCCATTGCTGCCCCGCGCTTTTCAATCGGGAAGCTCACTAGCATGACATTCATTAATACCGGCATCATGATGGCTGCTCCAGAAGCTTGAAGAATCCGTCCAATTAATAAAATGGAAAAGAAATCGGTACTGCCAGCAATAATCGTCCCTAATGCAAATATGCTCATTGCTGCCAAGAATAATTGCCGGACTGAAAATTTTTGAAATAAAAATGCAGTTGTTGGAATCAAAACTCCGTTCACTAACATAAAGACTGTCGTTAACCATTGAACGGTTGCTGTGTCAATATCTAAGTCCTCCATGATCGAAGGCAGTGCAATATTTAATAAAGTATTATTTAAAAATGTAATAAATGTGCCGATCATAAGAACAGCAAGAATCCCATACGGTGGACGATGAGTCTTTTTTAGTGATTTATTCATGGTATCTCTCCTTAGTGTACAAAAGACTATCGGCATTTGCAGAATTGGATGAATCATTCTTTTTCGGGTTGTCATCCAAACAAATGACATTATTTAAAGTAAGCGCTAACATTGACTACATTCTATTTTAAGCTCTTAAATAATAAAAAACATTCTCCAAAACTGCGTGATTATCGCATATAGTTGACTGTTATTGCTTTCTAATTGTATTACTAGGAACAATCTAATAAGAAATAATAAATAAGAAATATCTGTGAGTTATACAGTTCGGATATTCCGATTAGATGGTTGTTTTTTAAAAGGAAGTATAATAAAATAACGTACAATACACAGTGAATTAATAGGAATTAAATGATTTGTTTGGGTTGGGGGCTATGGGGATTATTTTGAAACTTAATCGAAAGGTGGAGAAACATTGAAACTTTACAGTTCAGTTCTTGATTTAATTGGAAAAACTCCAATCGTAAAATTAAATAAATTACCCGACCCAACAGGCGGGGAAGTATATATTAAATTAGAATCATTCAACCCAGGTGGAAGTGTCAAAGACCGTGCGTCCATTAATATGATTGAACGTGCAGAAAAAGAGGGTAAATTAATTCCAGGGAAGAGTACCGTTATTGAGCCAACTTCTGGTAATACTGGGATTGGAATTGCCATGGTATGTGCAGTAAAAGGGTATCGTTGTATTATTACGATGCCTGATAACGCGACCCTTGAGCGTGTGAAGATTCTCAAAGCATATGGAGCGGAAGTCCACCTAACTCCTGCAAGTTTGCGGATGCAAGGTGCTATTGATAAAGCAAACCAATTAGCCGAATTAAATTCTGATAGTTTTATTCCCATGCAATTTGAGAATACTGCAAATGCCGATGCGCATCGTGAAACTACTGCAGTTGAAATACTAGAAGCTTTTGAAGGGAATTTGGATGCCCTTGTGCTGACAGCTGGAACAGGTGGAACGGTAACAGGGGTAGGGGAAGAGCTCAAAAAGCATATTCCCAACTTAAAAATTTATGTAGTAGAACCGTTTGGATCTCCTGTGTTATCAGGTGGTGAGCCGGGGCCGCACAAAATCCCAGGAACTGGACCTGGTTTTATTCCTACGATTTTAAATCGTACGATTTATGATGAAATTTTGCTTATTAAGGATGAAGATGCCCAAGTGACGGCACGCCGGCTTGCTGCAGAAGAAGGGATCTTTGTAGGTGCATCAGGGGCCTCTTCCGCGTATTTTGCAGTCGAGGTAGCAAAAAATCTGCCATCTTCAGCTAGAGTCCTTTGCTTAGCTCCGGACACGGGAGAACGATATCTGTCCTCTGACTTATTTCTAGCTTGATTTTTACAACTCTTAAAGAGACAGTGAAATGAATACTTAGAGTATAAATAAAGGTAAACAGCCGACTCCTCCTTCCGAAATATCAGGAAAAAGAGTCGGCCTTTTTTATCAAATCATCAAGAAAAACTATATACACTCAAGGCAATCTCCGATGCGTATTCTTGCTGGTCAAATGCTTAGGGATTAAAAGTTCACGGCGGTCTCAATTTCGCTAAATTCTGCAGCTTTTTTATTTATTAACCATTGATATATAAGGGTTACTTGTATAATTAATCAAACGTTTAATTGACATCAAAGTTGTCGGATATTTGTAAGTAATGTTGTTTTCTGGTTTTTACTGGGAGAAGCATCGGTTGTCTAATAAAAAAGTAATTATTTCCTCGACAATTATTGCATGGGAAATTAGCTTGGAACTGTTTAAAAGCAGAGATTGGCATGTTTTTAATTAAACGTTTAATTAATGAATTTCATTTGAAAATAAGTTGAATTATAACAATTGATGTAGAATTTAATGTTTTAATAAAAGTGATGTTGCTTAAATGGAAGGTTAGTCGACAAGTTTTTTGCTTTTATATTAAGTTTAATTTAGTTATGAAGCGGATTTATGATGTTTTAATCAAACGTTTAATTAATGAAAATCCAAATGAACTTTGTGGAAATATAGGTTTTAATCTGCTTATTATTTAACAACAAAACACCCTGAATGAAAATATTCAGGGTATTTCGTAACGGTAAATTTATTTTTTTGATTTGTCGTGTGGAACGGAAACTTCAATACTCTTTGTTGTCACATTACCAACTTTATCTGTGGCCGTATAAGTAATGGTGTAAACACGGCCATTACCGTTCCCTAATCTTTCAGCACGAAGTTTAAAGGAATCAGTCGTACCAGAAATAGGTTTATTATAATTGGCATTCTGAATATCATCAGGTTGGATAGGTTCATTGCTAGTAATTGAAGTTAACGCTACTGAATGAATTCCTGAAGCGGCATCAGAAGCATTAATAGCAGCCGTTATTGGCACCATCTTATGATTAACTGGTGATAATGTTGATTTGTCGAGTTTAATATCTAAGAGTGGTCCGGTCTTATCAAGTTTAATTGTTTTTGTATGAACCTGCTCGATATTCCCAGCTTTGTCTACACTCCAATATTTTAGAATGTGGACACCCTCTTCAGAAATAGTAACTGAATTACCGTTTTGTACGACTCCATTATCAATACTATAATAGGTTGCCGCCACACCAGTGTCATTATCATTTGCACTGAAAGTAATCGAAACATCTTTATTAACCCAATCTTCTGGTGCGTTATCGGTTGTAACAGGCGCAGTGGTGTCAGTCTTCATAAGTGTCAGGACCCCGAACACAGAAGTGTCCTGATATCCCAGACCAGTTAAATCGTTCCATGTTGCAGCACTTTGACGAGCACCATCTTTACCGTCATTAACCTGTACATCAAAACCGATTTTAGAATGGTTATCTGGTGTAATGGTTTTGAAAGGAATCTTTACTTCAACGGTATAGCCAATACCTGATGTTTTGGTTGCAGATTCGAAACCTTCTCCAACTCGGACAGGGTTAAAGGAAGTTTCATTGTCAAAGTTTACTCTATATTGTCCATCACCATCTTCGTAGGAAGACGTCTTTGCATTATTCTCGTCGACAAAGACTTCAATGGAATCCTGTTCCCATGGATTTGGGCTCGATTTGTCAAGCTGAGAGTCACTTACTTGAATTAAAACATACAGGTTTTCATTATCCCAGAGGACCTTGGATACGCCGTTTGCTCCCTGCCAAGCCATTTGGAAGCGGTTAATCGGCAGTTCCGTTGCATTGCTCCAAACGCCATCTACAGTTCCATCAATCACTGGTGTGCCGGAAACAGCACTTCCTTGATTAGCCTCTCTTACCTCAGGTTGATTTTCTGCAATAAATTTTTCTGGATTGATAACAGCATAGTAAGCTGGTTTTGCTTGCAAGTCTTTATCAAACAACAATGGACTTTGTGCAGCTCTCCAGCTGGTTGCATCATTTAGTCCCCAGAACGTTACACGAGAGATATGCTCTGCGTGTTCTCTGTAAATCTTGAACAATTGAGCGTATAAATAACCCTGGGTAATTGCTTCCTGCTCAGTAAGTACGTTATTGGTTCCAGCGGTAATGTCAAGTTCAGTCACACTTACTTCTACACCTAAGGAAATAAACTTCTCCAGGGAGAGTCTAACATTATCTGAGTTGGTGTTTTTATTGTAGTGAGCCTGCATGCCAATTCCGTCAATAAGAAGATCCCCATCATGCTCTGCTTCATACTTCTCATTGATTTCTTTCACCATTTGGTATATCGCTTGAGCCTTGCTCTGATTATCATCGTTGTAGTCATTGTAATAAAGCTTGATATCCAGGCCTTTTTCCTTTAGAACCTCTTTCGCTGCAAGGAAGGCCTGCTCTATAAAGTCTGGACCAATCGATTTGTACCAGCCGGATTGACGCAGTGATGCTTTCCAATCCGTTGGGTTCGGCGGGTTATCGATGATGGCTTCGTTTACCACGTCCCATGAAATTACCTTGTCACCGTAATTTTCTACGACTGTTTTAACATGGGTCCTTAAATTTGCTAGTGCTGCCTCACGGCTCAAAGGCTCGCCGTTTTCAGCTGTAAATAACCATTCCGGCGTCTGCTGATGCCATACAAGCACGTGTCCATGCATCTGCAATCCCTGAACCAAAACTTTGTCGACAAGCGCATTCTCATCAGTAAAGTCAAATTGTTTTTCGGCATTATACGCTTGATCTGGCTTCATTGCATTCTCGGCTGTAACAATATTGTGATGCATGTTGAGAAGCTTAAGTCTATTGCCTTCAAGATCAGAAGCTGAGACAGCGTTTCCAATTAAGAAATCGTCTTTATAAACATTTTTTATCGGTGTTAAATCCTGAACTTCAATTGGTCCCGAACCAGTAGGTTCAAATTTAATATCATCTATATATAATGATGCTGTACTGTTATTTGAGCTTTCCACATAAATGGTCAAAAATTCATCGCCTACACTGCTATAACGGTAAGTTCCCTCGAACTGAACCCAGCCGTCTTCGGTGCTGACTGTTTTTCCTTGAAGGTTATTATAACTGGCGCTTCCACCGTTGCCAACCTGTGTGGAAAGCTGAAGCTGTGAAGTTTCTGGTGAAATTAGCTTGACCCAGACAGAAATTTTATATTCCGAACCCTTGTCAACATATTTCTCTACCCTTAATGTAGGACCATGCCAAGTATTTGATCTGTTTTCAACTTTCAAAGCATAGGAGCCGCCTTCAGTATGGTTGGCTTCATTAGTAACTGTCAGTGTTTCACTACCGGCTCTGCCTTCAAATCCACTTGTGGTTTGATTTTCAAAAGTAATCGGTGTGAAGGTTTGTGCAGGGGGTCTTTCTTCGTTCCCGCCGTCGCCAGAGGCTGCCTTCTCGGTGATCAGAATATCTCCGATATAGAAGGGAACTGTTTTTCCTGCATCATTTGATTGAATGCGGAGGGCTCTATCTTTGCTCGTATCAACGGTATATTGACCCGTTAAAGTAAATGTTTGACCTGCTATCAAATCTCCCGCTGCATACAAGCCGTTATAGCTGTCTACATTCTGAAGCAACGCTTGTGCGCCTGCTGGAACACTCACGCTGCTATCAACAAAACCAGTAACTGTAATCGTATACGTTTTGCCGTTTTCCATACCGACATTGCTGAATGGGATATCAACGCCGTCCCAGTTGTTCGTCCTTCCGCTAACGGAGATGGCTTTTCCATCGTCATTGCCAGCAAAATCCTTATCAGAAACGTGGTTAACCTGTGCATTGCCCGCTTGCATTGCAACACCTAAACCATTTCCAAAGGTTTCATGAAAAACCGTTTCTGTTCCCGGCTCGTCGACTGGTGCCGGTGCTGGCCCGCCAATCCACGAAGCGATTTGTTCTAGAGTTGTACCCATCATTATATAATGGCGCCCCATAGCGTAGTTCCCAGAATTAGGATATCCAACTTTAAATGCGTACTTGATGCCATTCACTTGATTTGCTGCTTCTGCGTTTGCGTTATATGCACCATATGGGTAAGCCATAAGGACTGGAGCTTTACTTGAAATAGACTTTAAGTATTCGTTTGCTGCTGAAATTTCTGATGAGGCTTGATCCATAGTTATATTAGAGTTCCAAACCAAGCTTTGTTCATGAGTTTTGGAATGATTCTGGAGGCTGACACTAGGTTCATTCGTGAGGCTTTTCAATTGTTCTTCCGACATACTGTACCCTTTGCCAATCCAGTCACTGACAACAAACAAAACAGAGTTCATGTTATACCGATTCAATACCGGAAGAGCGTTGGTAATGAAGTCAGGAGTAGCATCATCAAAGGTTAATAGTATCGGTTTTGCTGGAGCCGTTTCCTTTCCTTCCATGATGCTCACATATTGTTCTGCAGACAAGGTGTTGTAACCGTTTTCACTAAGATACTGCATAGTCTGTTCAAACTTTACAACGCTGGTATCCGTCCATTCATTAGTAGGATTTTCAACAATTCGGTGGTACAGTAGCACTGGTATATCTTTGTTTGTTTCGGCTGCTGCAGCCTGTGTAATCCAGCCTGACGGTATTATCAAAATAGCTGCAAGAAGTAATGAAATAATTCTTTTCAACACTCTCTTCATTTTCTGCATTCCCCCATAAAAGATTTTTAACTATAACGGGTAAAGCGCTTAAAAAAGACAAACCTCCTCTCATTCTATAATTCTAGCTTGGTACCCCAAATAATTAACCATAACAAACTAAAGATAAAACTTAAGAAATTAAATATTCTGTCTAGTTGCCGGCAGGAAAAAAACAAAGTATGATTCTGAGGGGAATTAATTCTTTTAAGTTTTGTTTTTTTTCATAAGAGGTGTTGAAATGATTCATAATTATTTAGGGCAGACGATTCGTTTTGAAATAAAGTATAAAAAGCGTACATCGATGAGCATTTCTATCGATTTGTATGGAAATGTTGAAGTTCAGGCGCCTAAAGGAATTTCCGATGAACGCGTCATTCAGGCTTTAGAGGAAAAATGGGAGTGGATCCAGCAAAAACTAAAAGAAATGAAGGATAGAACCCTCGGACCAACGGTAAAAACATATGAACATGGTGAAAGCTTTCTTTATTTAGGCAACGAATATCCTATTCAGATTTCTCATGATTTAAATATCCAGCAAGACTATGTAATGTTTGAAGAGGAAAAGTTACATATTTATGTGAAACATCTTGAGGATGAAAAAATAAAACAAGCTTTAAAACGGTTTTACTATCAACAATGTAAAATGGTAGTCGAGAGAAGTATAAAAACTTATCAGAGCAATTTTAAATCAAAGCCACGGTCTATCCGGATTACAGATAATAAGACGAATTGGGGAACCTGTGATTCGAGACAGCAATTAACCTTTAATTGGAGGCTGGCGATGGCGCCGCAGAGTGTGATTGACTATGTAGTCGTCCACGAAATGTGCCATATGGTCCATCTGAATCATGATCGTTCCTTTTGGCGGCTTGTTGGTAAAATACTTCCCGAATATAAACAACAGGAGAACTGGTTAGCGTTATCCAGTTGGAAAATGACTGTTTAACATTTGAAACGGATATACTTGTGCTATGCAAATAGCAATCTTATTGGAGGTTTATAAATGGAGAATAATGATATATTAATTCGTTTACGATATGCGCTAGATATAAAAGATACAGATATGGTTGAGATTTTTAAATTTGGCGGAGTTGAAGTAACAAAAGAAGAAGTGCTAAAAATCCTTACAAAACCAAAGGACAGTTACGATGACGAAGATTATTATGAAGATGATGTAGCTGAAGATGAGGAACATATTAAATGCACGAATAGTATGCTGGAGTCATTTTTAAATGGCTTTATTACTTTTAAAAGAGGTAAGCAAGAACCAAAACCAGGACAGCCTGATACACCAGTACCTTCAAAGAGTAAAGAAAGTATTAATAACCAGCTATTAAAGAAGGTGAAGATCGCACTGGCGTTAACCAGTGAAGATATGCTCGATATCTTTGAAAAAGCAGGAATTACGGTAACAAAAGGTGAATTGAGCGCCATGCTTAGGAAAGAAGGCCATAAGAATTATAAGCAGTGCCTTGATAAATACGCTAGAAATTTCTTAAAAGGATTAGCTTTAAAATATAGAGGATAAAGGACTGCCAAAGCAATTTTAATAGTAAATCAGAGTAGATGAGACCCCCTAATTTTAGGGGGTTTCTTTATTAATCCTATGAGATCTACTATCTTTTCAACAATTTTGTTCTGTGCATAGAAATACAGAGAGGTAAAAATAGTGCACATTATTGTCAGAATCGTTAATCAAACAAAGAACGCCTTTCCATTATAGTGAAATTATAAATAAAAAAGGAGGTATGGTCCATGGATAATAAAGTGATCAAAACGAGTTTACCGGTTAATTATGTACACAAAAAAACATTTTGGACAAATAATAAAAAAGAAGCTTTATTTGGTTGGCTGTTTTTATTACCTGAAATAATTGGAATCTTGCTACTTTATGTATTTCCTCTAGTATTTTCACTTGTCCTTAGCTTTTCTGAATGGAATTTAGTTGGGGGATTACAAGCAATACATTTTGCAGGGTTTGATAATTTCATTAAATTATTTGAAGATGAAAAGGTACTGCTGGCTTTAAAAAATAATTTCATTTTTACTATTTTTACTGTTCCAATTGGAATGTTCCTTGCGATTGTACTAGCGGTCATTATTCATACGAAGGTTTACATGTCAAGCTATTTTAAAATTGCGTTTTTTATTCCTTATATTTCCTCCATTATTGCAATTGGCGCTGTATGGAGTGCACTCTTCCATCCATCACTTGGACCCATTAATCAATTTTTAGTTGGGTTAGGGATTGAGAATCCGCCAATGTGGTTAGCAAGTCCGAAGACCTCTATCATTTCAATTATTATTATTACGATCTGGGCGGGAATTGGTTACCAAATTATTATTTACCTTTCTTCATTATCAAGTATACCTGAAGAATTATATGAAGCAGCAAGTATTGATGGTGCATCCCAGATGCAACAGTTCTTTAAAATTACTCTTCCATTGCTTGGACCAACAAATGTCTTTTTATTTATAACATTACTGATTGGTTCATTTAAGGTATTTGATTTAATTGCCTTTTTAACGCAAGGTGGTCCAAATAACTCTTCAACAGTTATAGTATTCCGGATATATGAAGAAGGGTTCCAACAATTCAATATGGGTTATGCATCCGCGATTTCATGGTTATTATTTATCATTGTTGGAATTATTACCTTAATTAGCTGGAAACTGCAAAAACGGTTTGTACATTCTTGATGGGGGTGAATTAAAATGAAAAAAAAGCTTGATATTAGTAAAATTTTATTCACAATTGGTATGTTAGTATTATCACTCTTTTTCCTAGTTCCATTAATTTGGATGTTGTCAGCAGCATTTAAATTTGAAAAAGATGTAATGGTATTTCCAATTCAGTGGATTCCGAAAGATTGGAATATAGTTGAAAACTTCAAAGCGGTTTGGATGAGCGAAATTCCTTTTTATAAATTCTATTTCAACTCAATTAAACTAGCGGTTATTCAAACATTGGCGACACTGATATTTTCTGCAATGGCGGCATTCGCCTTTAGTAAGCTTCAGTTTAAAGGTAGGGATTTCGTTTTTGCCCTTGTCCTTAGTTTTATGATTATACCGGAACAAGGAACTTTGGTACCTAGGTTTATATTGATAAAATGGCTCGGACTTTATAATACACATGAAGCGTTAATCTTGATGGGGTTATTTTCTATCTACTTTACCTTCCTAATGAGGCAATACATGCTTGGAATTTCCAATGAGTATATCGAAGCTGCAAAATTAGATGGGGCAGGCTACTTCAAAATCTTTTGGAAAATCATTATACCGTTATGTAAACCGATTCTTGCAACTGCTGGTATTATTAAGTTTATTTGGATTTGGAATGATTATCAGGGACCACTAATCTTTTTACTTGATAAAGAACTTTATCCCATTACACTAGGGTTACAGTTATTTAAAGACGATTATGCAGATAACTTTGCTGTTCTAATGATGGCTTCACTCTCTGCTATTATTCCGCTTGTTATTGTCTTCATCATCATGCAAAAGCAAGTGATTAAAGGTATTGCTCTTGGCGGTGTAAAAGGTTGAGGGAGATTAAAACTAGTAAAAAAAGTGCACAAACAGTATCAAATTGTGCACCTTCAATAAAACGAACAGTAGGTATAATGTGAAATGTAAGCGATTAACAAAAAAAGAGGGGGATCCAAATGATGTTTAAAAAGAAAGCAACTTTAGCTTTAAGTACGGCGTTTCTAGCAATGTCTCTACTATCAGCTTGTGCAGGTGGTTCAGAGTCAAGTTCAAGTAAGAGTGAAAAGCCTAAAGAGGAAGAAAAAGTAACAATTAAGTATTACAACTGGGATAACGAGGTAATGCAGGCTTCAACAGCAAAATATATTGAGCAGTTTGAAAAAGAGAATCCAAATATTAATGTTGAACATGTACCGCTTGTGCCAGGTAATTCACTTGAATCGCTTAAAAAGCTTGATGTATTAACGGCATCCGGTGAGGAAATTGACGTTTTTATGACCCCGGCTATTGATCATATCTACCAGCGCGCAGCACAGGGGGTTATTGCACCACTAGATGACTTATATAAAGAAAATAATTTAAAACCAGAAGAGGAATACTTGGTTAATCCTATCTATAAAGGAAGAAATTATGGAATTTTAACTAATATTACTACCAATTTTGTGCTTCTTAATAAAGATGCGTTAGACGAGGCGGGTCTTGAAGTTCCTAAAGCTGGTTGGACATGGGATGAATTTAGTGAATATGCTAAAAAATTAACAAAGGGAGAAGGCACTGAAAAACAATATGGTGCATACTTCCATAACTGGGGATTATATGCGAATCCAATCGCTCAAGTACACCTTAAGCATCCATTTATGACGGAAGACGGTAAAACAAATTTTAAAGATCCTTCCTATGAGTATTTCTTTAATCTAAGACGTCAAATGGAGAAAACGGATAAATCCATTAAACCTTACGCTGACGTAATTGGTGCAAAACTAAACTACCGTACAGAATTCTTTAATGGTGACGCGGCGATGTTATTAACTGGTACTTGGATGATTGGCGAGACCGGTAATGTTCAAAACAATCCACATGATTTCAAAACAGCGTTTGCACCAGTGCCTGTTATGAAAAAAGGGGATAAAACCGATATCTTCACGGGCGGACACTATTTAGCAATCGGTGAAAGTTCAAAAAATAAAGAAGCTGCCTTTAAATTTGCGCGCTTTGTTTCTACTAACTTAACAGATGCAAGAACAGAGTTACCAGGTTGGAAAAATGGAGAAGCGCAGCCTTTAGTAGAAAAATGGATCGAGGGTAAAGAAGAGTTATATGATGTCGATTCACTAATGTATACTTTATTTGACAGTCAGGAAGCTTTACCAGCATCAGATGTCTCCATCACTTATGCAGCACAATTAGATAAAATTTTAGGCGATGGATTTAGTCAGTTTATCCTTGAAGACAAATCCGCAAAAGAAGTTCAACAGTGGATGGCTGATGAAGCAAATAAAGTAATTAAAGAAAACACAAAATAGAATGTAATGTGCAAAAAGGCGCCTATGAAAAGGGTGCCTTTTGTTCCATTTACCAGATTAAAGTAAGTGGTAAATTTTGAACCAACATGTAGCGAATTTTTATAGTAGAATAATAGCAAACGTTGAAATCAAAGTCTAAAAAGGGTGGCAGTGATTTATTATGAACAAATTAAGCTACTATCAAAAAATACAGTCATCATTTATTCTACTAATCTTGCTCCCAATATTAATCGTATCGATATTGTCCTACAAAACAACAAAGGACAACGTGGTTGAAAAAATAGAACTATCAAATCGTTCTGTATTAAATTTAGTTTCCAAAGATATTACAAAATTAGTCGATGATTTGTATTATGTTACTCATTTTTACGTGAAAAACGAAGAGACGATTCAAACATTGAACGATTTTAGTGAAACAGAAAAAATAAAAAGGTATCGGGATTATCAAAATTATCATAAGGTAATTTCTTCTTTTGACTATATATCGATAAAAATGTTAAATGCCGATATTCATATGTTTCTGATTAATAATAAAGGGTTTATCGTTCCTTATAATAACGGTATCTCAGTTAGAAATGCTTCCTTAACTGTTTTAAAAGATCATTGGAACCGCTTGCAAAATCGAATAAATGTTGATCAGTCAAGTCATTTACAAGCATTAGGACTGGTTAATTATTTGAACCAAGAGGAAAATTCCTATTACTACTTTAGTCGAGTAATTAATCACCCTGAAAAGGGAAGGCCATTAGCTACATTAAATATAGGAATCTCGAATGAATATTTTAAAAGATTATTTGAATCTGCTAAGTCAGGGAAGCTTGCATTATTTGATGAGAATGGAAAGTTGATTGCAGGGGATCCTGCAATATCTTTCATGGATGAAGATAAGCGAAATCGAGAAATAAGGGACGAAGTGTTAATTCCGATTTCAAAATGGAAGCTTATTCATGAAACCTCGAATGAAGAAGTAACAGGACAAATTACAAAAAACTTTTTACTAAGTTCAGTATTAATAGCTATTTTCTTTTTTATCTTTTTGTTGATTTCACTTTTAATTGCAAAAAGATTGCATCGTCCCATTCAAAAATTGACCCACGTTGCTACCCAGTTTGGTAAAGGAAAACATGATGTTCGTTTTTTACCTGAGGGCAGAGATGAAATCAATGAATTGGGAAGGACAATTAACCACATGTTAGATGAAATAAATGGGTTGATTGAAAAAATAGAGCATGAACAAAACGAGAAGCGGGCCATTGAGCTGCAGGCATTATTCGCACAAATTAGGCCGCATTTTTTGATTAACACCTTAAATTCTATCAAATGTAGTTTATTTATTAATAATGATTATAAACATGCTGATAAAATTAACGCCTTAATGAGTTTACTAAGAGCTTATATGAAAATAGATGAACCTGCCACGATTGAAAGTGAATGCAAACTGTTATCTCATTATATAGAAATCATGAGGATGAGAACGGAAGTGAATGTAGAATTGAAAGTTGAAATGCAGGATCAAGTTAAAGATATTAGTTTACCGAAATTATTACTACAACCCTTTATAGAAAATGCCATTGTACATGGGTTTTCTGAAAAAACAGTTGGAGAAATAACCATCCGAGCCAATAAAATGGATCAATCAATCTTTATCATGATAAGTGACAATGGAAAAGGAATGAGTGAAAATCAACTTTTTGAGCTAAACCGCATGTTAAAGAGTGACTTTGAAGAAACCTCCTATAATCGAGTTGGTTTAATGAATATTGCTAAGAGACTAAAGCTTTATTACGGTTCTAATACACATATTGAACTTCAGCAAAATGAAAATGGCGGCATAACGATTGTTATTCAAATTCCGTTTGATGGTAAGAGAGGTGAAAAATAGATGATTAACATTATGCTGGTTGATGATGATGTACCAATGATTAAATATTTGCGCCAACTAATCAATTGGGAAGAACTTGGCTTAAATGTTGTGGGAACATCCTACTCGAGTATAAAAGCCTTAGAGATGTTTAAACAGTTTAAACCAGATTTAGTTATTACAGATATTGGATTACCACAAATGAATGGACTTGAACTAGCCTCGGAACTTAAACAAATCAAATCAGATGTGAGAATGATTTTTTTAACCTGTCATGAGGATTTCCATTATGCACAAAAAGCCATTCAGCTAAATGCCGATAGTTATTTGATTAAGGATGAGCTAACAAAAGAGCAGCTCGAAGAAAGGTTGAAAGATTCGATTAATAAAATTAACGAAACCTCTGTTAGCTTAGAAGGTTTATCCTATAAGGAAATACTCAACCGGAATATTGAAATACTGAAACATTCGTTATTCGACCGTCTTATTAAAAGAGATGAGCCTGAAATGTTAATTCAGTTTGCAAAAAAACTTGATATTAGTTGGCAGTATCCTTCGTTTATTTTAGGAACGGGTCACATATCCTTATCAACATTTATGGAAAAGTATTCCTATCAAGATCTATCCATAATTAAATACGGATTTTATAATATTTCTTGTGATGTCGCTAAAAAATATCACGGAATTACATTTTTTAATGAGGAAGAATCCATTGTTTTTGTTTACAACTATCGTCAAAATATAAAATTTGATCATCATCAGTACATTCAATCTTTATTAATAGAGATACAAGAGAAAATTTTTGAATTGTTAGGTCTGGAGATTTCTTTTATCTATGGCCGCCAATCCTCTGATATAAAAAATGTTGGGTTTGTTTTCCAACACATGATTCACAATCGATATCGTTTTTTTTATCATACTGAACTGATTTTGAATTGGGATAAGCAGACCAACCAAAGCGCTTTTTGCCCGATTAGCCGTCTTCTAGACAAAGAGATGAGTGAACTTGTTATCGCTGTAAAAGAAAAAGGCAGTAAAAGAGTAAAAGATATATTAACAGTTATCACTCAAACTGCATCGGAAAAGAATCTTGACCCTGAAGAATTGAAAAAGGTTATTGCACGGAGAATCCGTTTAATTGAATTACAGTATATTGAAACGGGAAATGAAGAGTTTTATTCGTTTCTTGAGGAATGCTCAAGACTAAGTGATGTAGTAAAACTTGTAGAAAACAAGCTTACACAGCTTATTCAATGGAATGGAAAAATGGACGGAGCAAGCAGCAGAGAGCCTAAGTTACAAGAAATTGATCAGTACATTGTTCAGAATCTTTCTGAGAATGTTACATCCACAGATGTGGCCGCTCATTTATATATGAACCCAAGTTACTTCTCCCGTTATTTTAAACGATTGACGGGCGAAAATTTTACCGATTATGTTCATCGTTTTAAAATCGGTGTCGCCATAAAAATCCTTGAGCAAACGGGAGAATCAGTAGAAGAGGTCGCAATAAAATGCGGCTATTCAGATCGAACTTATTTTTCGAAAGTATTTAAAAAATATACGAAAATGACGCCGAGGGAGTACCGATCAAAAGTAGGTTATTAGTTAAGATCTAATTATATTTCGATAGAAAAAGATAAGTTAAAGAAAAGAGTCAAAATTTTCCCTAAAATCCAAAGAATATTACACCTTCCCCCTGTTTTTCAATAGTAAACTTTAGAAAAAAAGAAAGGAGAATTTTAATTGTAAGCGGTTACTGCTGGAGAGTGTGAAACTAGTAATCACACTTAATTCTAGAGCGGAGGGGAAAAAGGTGCATAAAGCAATGAGTATTTGTTTGACTATTTTCTTTATTATAAGTTCGGTTTTACCTGTGAAAAAAGTTGCAGCTGAAGAAACACAAAAAATGAATTTAATACAAAACGGTGGGTTTGAGATAGCAACTAGTAACAATAATTGGGCAAATAATATTGGGCCTGCAAATTGGGATATTTGGATTCCGAGTGGTAATCCAGTGTTAACGATTGATTCTGAGGTCTATCATGAGGGTGGGAAGTCCATTTCGATCAATGCTTCTCAGATAAGCAGAGCGGATGTTTTACAAGATGTTGCCGTCAAATCAGGCCAAAACTATCAAATATCATTTTGGTTCAAAACAGAAAATATTGAAGCATCATGGGGAGGACTGTTTGTCCGAACACAGTATTTTGATAGTAATGGAAAAAAAGTCAGTGATGGACCAGCCACTGAAAAAATAAAAGGAACACATGACTGGAGCTTAAAGGAATTAAATTTAGCTATTCCACAAAGTGCAAGTAAGGTACGAATAGAGCTATTTTTTGAAACGGCAAAAGGTAAAGCATGGATTGATGGTGTAACAATGAAGGAAACAGTAAAAAAAGTGACTGATTTTACGTTACAACAAAATGCGGTTACGTTAGAAATAGGGAAAACAATGAGTTTAACTCCGGTATTTACACCTGCCGATGTGACGGACAAAACCGTTTTTTGGACATCTTCCAACCCTGATGTTGCAGGGGTTAACGAAACGGGCCATGTTACAGCAGCAGCCCCAGGGGTTACAACGATTAAGGCAACATCAAAAGATGGCGGATTTATTGCAGAGTGTCTAGTAAGCGTAGATTCTGCTGAGGATATAGAATTTTATGAAGAGCTCCGAGTCAATTGGTTTAATAAACTAACGGGCAACCAACAATATAATCCTAACGATCAGGTTGCGGTCAACTATATTCGCAGTTTAGTAGAAAAAGTTACAAACGACGCTGGAACAGGTTTATGGGATACGATGAATAAGTCAGATAATCGCACGTCCTTGTGGAATGATCGAGCAAGTACAACGGATTCATCTCAAATTACTAATTCCTACCAACGATTAAAAGATATGGCTCTTGCATATTCTATCGAAGGTTCATCTTTGTATGGTAATCAAACGTTAAAGGAAGATATTCTTAGTGGATTGGATTGGTTGTATACCTATCGTTACAATGAAAATAAAAATGTATATGGAAATTGGTGGGATTGGGAAATTGGAACCCCTCAAGCGTTGAACGATATAGTTGTGTTAATGTATCACGATTTATCTTCCACTCAAGTTCATAAGTATATAAGCGCAATTGATAGGTTTGTTCCGGATCCTACTACACGAGCTTCTCTTAATAATCCAGACTTCCGTGAAACAGGTGCCAACCTTTTGGATAAGGCTCTTGTTGTATCTGTTCGCGGAGTAATTGGAAAAAATAGTGCGAAAGTGTTGCAGGGGCGTGATTCAATTAGTAAAGAATATCTTTACGTGAATAGCGGGGACGGTGTTTACAGGGACGGTTCTCTTGTTCAACACTATAATATTGCGTATACGGGCGGATACGGAGCAACTTGGCTTGGTCGTACAGCTGATATGTTGTATTTGTTAAAAGATTCGCCATGGGATGTCAAAGACCCGACTGTTAGTAATGTGTTTAACTGGGTAACCGATTCCTTTGAACCACTTATTTATAATGGCGCCATGATGGACATGGTTTCGGGAAGAGGTATTTCAAGGCAAAGCACGAATGAACATGCAACTGGCAGAGCAACAATTTTAAGTTTACTTCGTTTGGCTGATGCTGCTCCTGTTGAGAAGGCAGTCGCTATTAAACGAATGGTCAAAGAGTGGATTCAAAAAGATACCACATTTACCAATTATGCTAATGGTTTATCGATTTATCAAATCAATCTTTTGAATTCTTTAATGAGTGATCCTGCGATTGAGCCTAGGGGAGAGTTAGTAAAGAATCAAGTCTTTGCAGGAATGGATCGGGTCGTTCATCTTCGTCCTGGATTGGGTTTTGGGATTGGTATGTTTTCTGATAGAATTTCAGGTTTTGAGTATGGTAATGGAGAAAATAAAAAAGGTTGGTATACAGGAGCTGGTGCGACTTATTTATATAACAATGACCTAAAGCAATTCAGCAATGCTTATTGGCCAACCGTAGACAGTTATCGATTACCGGGTACAACAACTGATCAATCAAAAGGAACATTGAAGGATTGGGAAAGTTACTATAACCCAAGAACATGGGTTGGGGGTTCTACTCTGGATGGAATTTATGGTACTGCTGGAATGGATTTCTCCCTTGAAAAACTGACTGGCAGTTCATTACAAGGAAAAAAATCCTGGTTTATGTTCGATGATGAGATTGTTGCCTTAGGTGCAAGTATTTCGAGCTCAGATGAGTCTAAGGTAGAAACAATTATTGAAAATCGACAATTGAATAATAATGGAGACAATAAGCTGATCGTTAATGGGGAAGAGAAGCTAAATCAGCTCGGTAATTCTGAGACCTTAAACAGTGTTAAATGGGCTCACTTAGAGGGAAATGTTCAAAGCTCAGATATAGGCTATTATTTCCCTGAATCAACTAGTCTGTATGGATTACGTGAATCGAGAACAGGGACTTGGAACGAGATTAATAATGGCGGATCCACTGAACCTATTACAAGAAACTATTTAAGTTTAGCGTTTGATCATGGGAAAATGCCTACAAATGCTTCCTATTCGTATGTACTTCTCCCGAATAAAGATGTTACCCAAACAGAAAGATACAGTAGTAATGCTAATATAATTGTCCTTGAAAATACATCAGCAGTTCAAGCAGTAAGAGAAAAGACACTTGGGATAACAGCGGCAAACTTTTATCAAGCAGAAACTGTAGACTTTATTACCGTACAAAACCCTGCATCTGTCATGGTACAAGAAGATGGTAATGGATTGACTCTTTCTGTATCTGATCCAACGCAAAAACAAGATAAAGTTATCGTTGAATTAAACAAAACAGGCATTGAAGTAGATAAAAAGGATGACACAATTACAGTTCTGCAAACATCTCCAACACTAAAGGTTGAAGTGAATGTTGCCGGTTCGATAGGGAAAACACATTCCATCAAATTCGTGGATAAAACATCCCCTACCGTACTAGCACCAGAATTAATAGAATTATATCGTACAGATTCAGTCAATCCAGAGCTTGAGATTTCTGATTCCTTTAGCGGTGTATCTAGTAAAGAATTCAAGTTAGATGGAGTGGTGGTAAATACTCCAGAAATACAACCGTTTTCACTATCTATAGGAGATCATACTATTGAGGTTACCGCAGCCGATCGAGCTGGAAATGTTACGAACGAAACTATTAGGCTAAAGGTTAAAATGGATATTGATCATTTAGATGAGGCGATTAATTATGGAAGGGAGAAGGAATGGATTACTGATGAAGGGATAGCTACTAGTCTTCTATCAAAGGTAAACAACATCCAAAATGGAAAGATTGAAGATCAACAAACACAAAGTAGTTTAAATGCATTGGAAAATCAAATTCGAGCACTATCCGGTAAAAAGATTGATACAACCTTTGCAAAATTGCTGCTTGAAGATATTTCTAATTTCCTTAACATTCCTAGATGAATTTTGCTTTTATGATCACTTTGGTAGACCCATTTGAATATCGCAATTAGTATTAACTCGAGGGGGGAGACACGAAATGTCTCTCTCCTCCTTTTTGGCAAAACTCATAAATCATTTCATAGGTAAAAATAGTGCACATTTTTCTGTAAATCTCACATATTACATAACCTCGTTTCCCATTACACTTTGTATAAAAGGTCAGCAGAAAAAAGTTTTGATCT
Source organism: Neobacillus sp. NPDC093182 (assembly GCF_044754045.1). Classification (NCBI taxonomy): domain Bacteria; kingdom Bacillati; phylum Bacillota; class Bacilli; order Caryophanales; family Bacillaceae; genus Neobacillus; species Neobacillus sp. NPDC093182. The sequence goes on along the minus strand of NZ_JBIVOI010000012.1, from coordinate 195,594 downwards.
AAGTTGAAATGTTAGGAGAATGTATTCATGTGGAAATTTGCGATTGAAGATGCAGTCGAAAAAACGAGAAATAATATTGACCGTTTTGGTGATTTATTCCCCCATGTCAGCATGAATGGCAAAAAATATGAGTTGAACGATAATGACGATTGGACCGATGGCTTTTGGTCAGGGATGTTATGGCTGTGTTATGAATATTCTAATGATCCAATTTTTAAAGAAAAGGCCCAAAGAACGGTTGAAAGCTTTCAAAATCGCTTAAATAAAAATATTGTTCTCGATCATCATGACATTGGATTTTTGTATTCGCTTTCTTCTAAAGCGCAATGGATGATCGAAAAAAACGAGGCAGCAAGAGAACTAACTTTGCAGGCTGCAGATAAGCTGCTTAGCCGTTGGCGTGAAAAAGGTCAATATCTGCAAGCGTGGGGGCCAAAAAACGATGAAAAAGAAGGCGGAAGAATCATTATTGATTGTCTGCTTAATCTTCCGATTCTCTATTGGGCGAGTGAACAAACAGGAGAACCTAAATATCGGGATGTAGCTGAAGCTCAAGCGGAAAAAAGCAGGCGCTATCTTGTTCGCGGTGATGACAGTTCTTATCATACGTTTTTCTTTAACCAAGAAACGGGTGAGCCTATCGGTGGAGCAACCCATCAAGGTTATACAAATGGGTCGACATGGACACGTGGCCAGGCATGGGGAATCTATGGATTTGCCCTTTCTTATCACTCTACAAAAAACTCAACTTATTTGGATACAGCAAAAAGAGTGGCGAAATACTTTATTGAACATTTACCAGATGACTTTGTCTCCTATTGGGACTTTAATGCACAAGTAAATGAAGATACACCTCGTGACAGTTCAGCGACCGCCATTGCAGCATGTGGATTACTTGAAATAATCAGCCATTTAAATGAAGACGATATCGATCGAAAATACTTTGAAGAGGCTGTCATTAAAATGATGAATTCCCTTGTAGAAAATTATTCAACGGTCAAGGAAAAAGATGCCGAAGGCCTTCTAAAGCATGGCTCCTATCATGTTCGTGGTGATCTCGCAATCGATGATTATATGATTTGGGGAGATTACTTTTATCTTGAGGCTTTAATGCGTTTAGAGAAAAATCATAAAGGCTACTGGTATGAATGATGGAAACGAAGGGAATGCTTTCAGGAATATATCGAGTTTCAGAGAAAGTCATGATGATTGCCTATACAAACATTTTATGGATCTTGTTTTCACTGCTCGGGTTTGTCCTAATTGGTATCATGCCTGCAACTGCTGCCATGTTTGCCGTCATGAGGAAGCTGATTATGGAAGATGAAGAAGAGGTACCAATTTTTAATTTGTTTTGGAATAAATATAAGCAAGAATTTGTGAAAGCAAATCTTTACGGTTACTTATTATTACTTGTTGCTGCTGTTTTTTTACTGGATGTAATGTTATTTCAATCCTTAGATGGATGGCCATTTATCTTTCTGTCAATCCTATCTGCCGGATTATTGCTGGTATCTTTAGCTGTTGTCCTATATTTCATACCACTCTATGTTCATTATAACTTATCATTCTTTCAATATATAAAAACAGCATTCTTATTAACTTTTACACACCCAATCCAAACATTCATCATGATTACTTCCGGTGCGGTCATCGGATTCATCTTATTGCTGCTTCCTGGCTCATTATTTTTCTTTAGCGGCAGCTTGTATTGTTTTATTGTAACGAAAACAGCTTTGAAGGTTTTTGCTCATGTAGAAGAACAAAAAGAGGTATTAGAAGGGGAGAGCCAATATGGCGAGTATTCAATTTGATAAAAATAGCTGGATTATTGATGGGAATCGGGTTTTCATCAAGTCAGCGGCTGTTCACTATTTCCGCCTGCCTCGTGCAGAGTGGGATGAACTGCTAGATAAAGTAAAAAAAGCAGGCTGTAATTGTATTGAAACCTATATTCCTTGGAATTGGCATGAAGAGGCAGAAGGTGTATGGGACTTTGCAAACGATAAAGATTTGGGAACATTCCTAAAGAAGTGTGAAGAAAGAAACCTGTATGTCATTTTACGGCCAGGGCCATACATTTGTGCGGAGTGGGATTTCGGTGGACTGCCATGGTGGCTGAGTTCCAAGGAAAACATGAAATACCGTTGTTATCATGAACCATTTTTACACTATGTAGATCGGTATTTTGACGAATTAGTTCCACGGATTCTTCCTCATTTGATCACGAATTCAGGTACAGTCATTATGGTTCAAGTTGAAAATGAGTTTCAAGCACTTGGAAAACCAGATAAAAAGTATATGGAATATTTACGTGACGGACTCATTACAAGAGGGATTAATGTTCCATTAGTAACCTGTTATGGAGGCGTAGAGGGAGCGGTTGAGTTCCGGAACTTTTGGTCTCATGCAAATGAACATGCAAAAATATTAGATGAGAGATTCGAAGGCCAGCCAAAAGGAGTTCTTGAATTCTGGGTTGGTTGGTTTGAACAATGGGGCGGACCGAAAGCTAATCAAAAAACAGCTGGGATGTTAGAAAAAGCTTTATATGAATTGCTGCGAGAAGGGTTCACAGCAATTAACTATTATATGTTTTTCGGAGGAACGAATTTCGACCATTGGGGCGGGCGGACGATTGGTGAACATACATTTATGATCACATCGTATGATTATGATGCACCCCTAACGGAATATTTACAAGAAACACCGAAGTATCAGGTAATAAAACGAGTTCACAGCTTTATTGATTGGGTCGAACCGGTATTAACAAATCCTGTTAATATTGAAGAGTGTACCGCACTGCCTGAAGGGCTGCAAGGCAAAACAGTACAGAGTAAAGCTGGAAGTATTGCGTTTCTTACCAATTCGAAATCGGAGCGTGCCATTCACAAACTTTATAGCCCAGAGGAACAATATCAACTCAGTATTACAATTGAGCCAGATGGAATTTTACCTGTCGTAAAGAATGTAAAAGCAGGAAGATTAGCGGGCAAAACAGTGAAGATTTCGGCATTAACTGCATACTCAACAGGTTTTTCAAATAATGTTGGTGCTGTCTACCATGAAACGGGGCAGCAATCCTCACTCGTTTTACAAGTAAAAGATGTTGATGAACTTTCGATTTCCTGCCGATATCCGCAGCGTTTTGAAAAGCTAAGCAGTGGGGAATTGCAATTCACATTATTTCACGGGTCAAAACCGCAGGTAATTTCCATTAAGGATTGTAAAAATGAGTGTTTTGAAATCATTGTGACCGATCGAAAGACAGTAGAGAATAATGATGAAATCATTGCTGCCGAAGGGGAGGTTACATTTTCATTAGCAGATTGGTATCAGGCGCCAGAAAAAATGGATGAATCGATGAGCAAGGAATCTGTTAAACCGCTGGACTTTAGTTCATTTGGACAATGGAGTGGATATTTATCGTATACGGCACAGTTTGAATCGAACGAAACGGGTCAAAAAACGTTAATTTTCCCAAGAATTGAAGATCCAGCACAAGTATTCCTAAACAATCAATATATCGGACTTGTCAATGATTTAGGGGCAGCTTCTATCGAGCTTCCTGTTGAAAAAGGCAATAATAGCATCCGCTTCTTGGTTCAAAATATGGGCCGATACAATTTCACACAAGCTTTAGGGGAACCGAAGGGAATAAGTGAGGCTCCTAGTCTTGATGGACGTGTTGTTGACTTATTAGATGGCTGGAAAGTGGAAGGTATCGGTAAAACACATTCATTAAGAAATGTTCCGGAAATCGAGGGAAGAATTTCGTTTTTAAAGGAATTTGTCAATGATCAAGGCTTCGATAAAGCCATCCTTGTTGGAGAAGGACTTCAAAGATTGCGCTTGAATGACGGAGTTCCAGTCATGCTCATAACGAATGAAACGGCTTGGAATCGTTTTGATGCACCATATGGAGTGGCTGATGCAGGTCATCTCTTAAATGATGGCTTTAATGAATTTGAATTTGATGGGCAGGGGCTCAAGGGAATTTCGAAATTAAAGCTTTATTTATATAAGGAAACAAAACAGATTGAAAATTGGACAATACAAAGTGCTGCACTTTTAAACCAACCGAAGGATTGGCAAAAGTTTGATCATAGATTTAGTACGGAAAAGGTCAAACCATGTTGGTATAAAACCACCTTTACAACATCATTACAATCTACTGATGATGTAAAAGTGAAGATCCGTTTGGATGGGTTATCGAAAGGTACTTTCTGGGTGAATGGTTTTTGTTTAGGCCGATACTGGCAAATCGGACCTCAAGAAGAATATAAAATCCCTGCAAGTATTTTAAACCAGGAAAACGAATTGATTATTTTTGATGAGGAAGGCTGTTCACCTCTGCAAGTAAAAATAGAAACGATTTAATGCGATTTTTTATCCTTTTAAAACAAATAACAAAAAAACAAGCCCTGCCAGGTTTATATGACCTTGCAGGGCTTTTAAAATTAGTCTTCTATAATATCTTTACGGTTTTTCTTAAACATCTTAGATAATACTTCATAAACGATTGGAACAACAATGAGTGTTAATAATGTTGAACTTGTTAAACCGCCGATTACGGTAATACCAAGACCCTTCGAGATTAAACCGCCGCCGCCTTGGCCGATTGCTAATGGGATTAACGCACCGATTGTTGCGATAGCTGTCATTAGGATTGGACGTAGACGTGTTGCTCCAGCTTCAAGTACAGCTTCACGCATCGTCATGCCATCACGTTCCATATGAATAATCCGGTCAACCAGTACAATAGCATTCGTAACAACGATACCAATTAACATCAATAGTCCCATCATAACTGATACAGAAATCGTTTCACCTGCGATTAATAAACCAACAAAAGAACCAATTACTGCAAATGGTAATGAGAATAGGATCGCAAACGGTGCGACACCTTCACGGAAGGTTACAACTAGGATAAAGTATACAATCGCAATGGCTGCAAGCATAGCCATACCTAGCTGTGTGAACGTCTCAGTCATATCTGCCTGGACACCGGCAACGCCAATGGTAACACCTATCGGTAAATCTAATTTATCAATTTCTTTATCAACTTCAGCTGTTGCTTTTGAAATATCCTCATCAAGGATCGTACCAGAAACAGTTGCATAGTATTCACCTTTACTGCGTGCAAGTGTATTTAATGTTGTACCTTTTTCAACTGTAACGAGTTCAGAAAGAGGCATTGTTGTACCAAGTGCTGTTGGTACTTGTGTTGCTAAAATATCGTCAATTGATTTTGGCTCTGCAGCTTGTTCCTGCTGAACGATTACTTCTAATTCGTTACCGTCCTTTTCAACCGTTGTTAATACATCTTGAGTTTTTGTTGGGTTTAACATCATCACGATTTGACCAGTTGTTAAACCATACTGCAGTAATTCATCTTGTTCCACTTTGAATGTGTATTCAACGTAGGCTTCCTCAGCGCTTGAAGAAACATCTTCTAAGCGGTCATTTTTACTCAGAACGCCTTCTACCATTTTTACAGCTTCGTTTAGTTTATCTAAATCTTCACTGTAGAACGTGTAGCTGACTTCATTTGAAGCCATTGATGTTGGTGCGAAGTTTTGTGACTTCCATTCGCCTGACTGCCCGATATTAAACACATATTCTTCAATTTCTTCACGGACTTCCGGGAAGTTTTCCATTTCTGGGTCAAAAATAAGGTACATTAACGCACCATCTCCGCCGCCGCCCATCATCGCAGCCATCGGATCTCCGCTTTCCGTTACAGAAATCTGAACAATGTCGATATCATCACGTTTAAGCATTTCTTCTTCTACGGCTTCAACGTTTGCTAATGTTTCATCCTTTAGTTCACCAGCTTTTGGTGTGTACGTTAAGTACATAACCTTTTCTTCTTCACTGCCCATAAAGCTAAACCCGATTAATGGAGTTAAACCTAAACTGCCAGCTAATAAAACAACTGCAATAACGGAGGTAATAATTTTATGGTTCAGCGTCCAGCCAAGGACACCTTTGTACCAGTTCGCTAATTTACCAACTTCTTTATGACTGCTTTCAGTCTTCTCACCATATAATTTTTTCTTAAATAAGAAGTGAGACAACGCAGGAACAATCGTAATCGCAACTACTAACGAAGCGCCAAGAGCAAATGTCATCGTTAATGCAAACGGCATGAATAGCTCGCCGACCATACCGCCAACGAAGATAAGCGGTGCAAAAACTGCTACCGTTACTAATGTTGATGACAGGATTGGTTTGAACATTTCGATTGTCGCTTCACGGACAAGCGCACGCCCTGATAATTTTTCTTCTTTTAAATGAAGACGTCGATAAATATTTTCAACTACTACGATGGAGTCATCGATTACACGGCCGATGGCAACTGTAACAGCACCGAGCGTCATAATATTGAGGGTAATCTCCATCCAGTTCAGCAGTAATAATGCCATGAAAATGGATACTGGAATCGACACGATCGAAATAATGGTTGATTTAAAATCACGCAAGAATAAAAGAATAATTAATACGGCAATTAAACCGCCAAATAGTGCTTTTTCAACCATCGTTTTAACTGATTCTTCAATTGGTGCACCTTGGTCGAGTGATACATCGATGACCAGACCATCTATTTTTTCCTTTTGTTCCTCGATCAAATCCTTCACACTGTTTACAACATCAACAGTGTTTGCTTGTTGTCCTTTGACAATTTGAATGGCAATCGCGTTTTCACCATTGGTACGTGAAATCGATTGTACTTTACCAACGACTTTAATCTCAGCGATGTCGCTAAGCTTCACAAATGGTAAAGGCTGGTCTGCAGATGGTGTTACAGGAATTAGCATTTCCTTTAATTCATCCGCTGTCATAAACTTCCCATCTATTGCTACAGCTTGTTCGCCTTCTTCAAATTCGTAAAGGCCTAATGAAACCGCTAGGTCACTTGCTTGAATCATTTGTTTTACAGTATCTTCTTTTAAGCCATATTGAGCCATTTTTGCTTCGTCATAAGTAAGCTGAACTTCTTCAATATGTTGACCTGTAATGGTTGCAGAGGCAACACCATCAATTTTCTCGATTTTTGGAAGGATAATATCCTCAACGGTTGACGTTAATTCAATGATATCCTCTGTTGTACTGCTTATACTAAGTGCAGCAACTGGCATCATGTTCATACTAATTGCTGTAATAATTGGTTCTTGTGCATTTTCTGGCAGCTTCACTGCCTCTAAGGCAGATTTTAATGCACGATTTGCTTCGTCCATATCTTCACCGTATTCATATTCCACTTGAAGACTTGCCATATTTGCATTTGAATTGGAATAAACGGATTTTACACCTTTAAGATTTTCGATTGCTTTCTCTAAAGGTTTGGATACGTCTTCCATCACCTGCTCTGGAGTTGCCCCAGGATATACATCCATGACCATTAAGTATGGTATTGAAATATCTGGAATGGTCTCCATATTCATTCGTGTACCTGAATAAATACCAGATACCGTTATAATAATTGTAAGTAACCATACTGCTAGTTTATTTCCGAGTACAAAGTTGACTAAACCTTTCACACTTACACCTGCCCTTAATTGACTTATCTAACCCATTTACTTATAATACTGACTAACCGGTCATCTGTCAATGATTGAACTAAGGAGTGAAGAATGAACGATGAAAAAACAATTGATTATGGAAAAAGCGATAGAACTCTTTGCTAAACAGGGTTTTGAAGCCACATCTGTCCAACAGATCACAGAGCATTGCGGCATTTCCAAAGGGGCTTTTTATCTGTCTTTTAAGTCTAAAGATGAATTAATTATTGAGATAATCGATCACTTTATGATTCAATTCACCTCTGAAGTTGACTATATAGTCAGAAACGCAAAGGACGGAGAAAATCTTTTATATAATTTTTACTTTGCGATATTCAGCTCATTTCAAAAGCATTCAGATTTTGGGAAAATACTTATTAAGGAGCAATCTCGTTCTTTTAATGAGGATTTCATCATAAAAATGCGTTACTACGACAGATTAATGGATAAAACCATTCTTTCGATGGTAGAGCGTTTATATGGAGATGATGAAGTTAAAGAGATAAAATATGACTTAGTGTTTTGTATCAAAGGTTTTATGAGTATGTATTCTCAGTTATTTTTGTTTTATAACGTCCCATTAGATTTGGATTTGTTGTCAAAATCATTGGTGGAAAAAACAAATCTGCTTGCAAGACACTCCACCGTTCCCTTTATTTCAAAAGGGCTGATCGAAGTGTTTGAAGAACCGGCATTAGAGGATTTAACAAAAGAACAAATTCTCGTACTAATGGATCAAGAAATTGAAGAAATAGAAGAGTCAGTAGAAAAGGAATCATTGATACTGTTAAAACAGCAGCTGCATGAACCAACATTTGGACGGGCAATTCTGAAGGGATTACTAGAAAATATTCGCAATCATCCTCAAACCAAATGGATTTCTTATTTACTAAGCAGTTTTTTTGATATGTAGAGTAAAGGTGGGCAAACAGTGTTTATTTTAACAGAGGCTGCAAAAACTGAAATACAAAATCGGCTGGAATTATCAAATTCTGCTAAGTTTATCCGAATACAAATGCGTAAAAGCTGTTTCATGAAAGTGAAATTAACTTTAGAAGAAACGATGAAAGTTAATGATAGTGAAATAGTATTAGATGACCTGCACTTCATCATCGATAAAGGTGAATGTCATTATTTTCGTAATAAAAAACTGGATTTCATACCGGATCAAACAGGTTTTAAACAGTTTGAAGTCATTTAATATTCTTTAAACCAAAAAGTGTTCATTCTAAAAAAGGATGAGCTCTTTTTTTTATTTTGCAATAGAATGGAAGCACGCCTTACGAATAGTGTATTCAATTTTATTGACATACTAGTAGTTGCAAGGTAGTATAAATACATCGATTAGTTATTTACGAACGCCGTTCGATAATGGCGAATGAAAGAAGGATGGTAATGTCTGAACGTTTAATTCAATCGATTGAAAGGGCAGCTGATGTCCTTGAATTGTTTTTGACCACAAGCCCGGAACTAAGTGTTAAAGAGATCAGTGATGAGCTGCAATTATCCAAAAGCACCGTCCATGGAATCATTAAGACCTTGGAACATAGAGGATATCTTCAACAGAATCCAGAGGATTTGAAGTATAAGCTCGGGATAAAACTTTTCATATTGGGCAACTTCGTGGGTAAACATCTTGATATTGGAAACATAGCCAGACCGATTATTAGAGAATTAGCCGACGAAGTAAATGAAACCGTTCACTTAGTTACATTACAGCGTGATGAAGTTATTTATATTGAAAAAGTAGAAGGTCCAAGGGCTCTTACGATATACTCCCATATTGGAAAAAGAGCACCGGTTCATTGTACAGGTGTGGGGAAGGCAATACTTGCTCACTTAAGCGAAAAAGAGGTTGATAGACTGTTATCAGCAGCAAGTTTAGAAGCATTTACAGAGTACACGATGACCGATGTCCATGAAATTAAAAAACATTTAGTTTCTGTTCGTGAGACAGGGTATGCAGTAGATGATGAAGAAATCGAGCTAGGACTCAAATGTATTGCCGCGCCGATATTTAACCATAAAGGAAATGTAATCGCTTCAATAAGCTGTGCTGCACCTAAAATGAGACTTGATGAAGAAAAGCTTCCTAAAGTAATAGCGGGGATTAAGAGAGCTGCAACTGAGATTTCAAGATCTTTAGGTTTTAAAGGGAACGTCTTATAAAAAATCAGCTCGTGTAAAAAACATATAAAAAATTAATTTCTAGGAGGAGAATTATATTGTCAAAGGTAAAAGTAGCTATTCTTGGCTCAGGAAACATTGGTACAGATTTAATGATTAAACTTGGTCGCTCTGAATTACTAGAGCTGACTGCCGTGATTGGTATTGACCCACAGTCAGATGGTTTAAGACGTGCAAGAGAATTAGGCTATGCAGGGGTTGCTACTGGAATTGATGGTTTTCTAGCAGATCCTGAATTAGAAGCGGATATCGTATTTGACGCCACTTCAGCAAAAGCTCATCTCTATAATGCAAAGGTGTTAAAAGAAGCGGGTATTAAAGTAATCGATATGACTCCAGCCGCTGTTGGTCCTTATGTATGTGCGGCCGTAAACATTGACGAGCATTTAGAAAAAGACAATATCAATTTAATTACATGCGGCGGACAGGCGACCATTCCGATGGTTCATGCGGTAAACCGCGTAAGTCCTGTAGAGTATGCTGAAATCGTTGCGACCATTTCAAGTAAGAGTGCTGGACCAGGAACTCGTGCTAACATCGATGAATTTACTGAAACAACTTCACGTGCGATTGAAGTAGTGGGCGGAGCGAAAAAAGGCAAGGCGATTATTATTTTAAACCCAGCTGAACCTCCAATCATCATGCGTGATACTGTGTATACGCTTGTAGAGGAAGGAACAATGGACGAGGAAGGTATTAGAAAATCAATTGCTGATATGACAGAAGTGGTTCAATCATATGTTCCAGGCTACCAGCTCCGTACGGAACCTATTTTTGATGGAAATAAAATCACCATCTTTATTCAAGTAGAAGGTGCCGGTGATTACCTGCCAAAATATTCAGGAAACCTTGATATCATGACCGCTGCAGGTGTTAAAATTGCCGAAGAATTTGCTAAAAATCTATTAAAGAAAGAAACAGTTTAGGCTGTAGAAAGGGGTAAATAAAATGACAAACGAAAGAGATATTCTAATCACTGAGGTTGCCTTACGAGATGGAAGTCATGCAGTCTCTCACCAATATACAGTGGATCAAGTACTAAAAGTGGCTAAAGCATTGAATGACGCAAATGTTCCATATATTGAAGTATCTCATGGAGACGGTTTAGCTGGATCATCCTTGCAATATGGTCTTTCCCATACAAATGAAATGGAATTAATCGAGGCTGCAGTATCTGTTGCAGATAAGTCAAAAATTGCTGTCCTATTATTGCCAGGTATTGGTACGCTGCATGAATTGAAAGAAGCAGCAAATTTAGGCGCAAAGATGGCTCGTATCGCAACACATGTAACGGAGGCAGACGTAGCTCCACAGCATATTGCTTATGCAAAAGAATTAGGTATGGAAACTGTAGGATTCTTAATGATGAATCATATGGCTCCTGTCGATAAACTAGTAGAACAAGCAAAATTAATGGAAAGCTATGGAGCGGATACGGTATATGTAGTTGACTCAGCCGGTTACCTGCTGCCAGGTCAAGTTCGCGAAAGAATACGGGCACTTAAGCAGTCTGTCGGCGTCAACATTGGGTTCCATGGTCATAACAACTTATCGCTGGCGATGGCTAATACACTTGTAGCCATTGAAGAAGGAGCTACTCGAATTGATGGAAGTGTACGCTGCTTAGGAGCAGGTGCTGGTAATACCCAAACGGAAGTACTTGTAGCCGTTTGTGAACGAATGGGGATTAAAACTGGGGTAGATTTATATAAAATGATGGACTTATCAGAAGACATCATTGCACCACTTTTACCAGTACCGCAAGAAATTACAAAAGACAGCTTAACGCTAGGGTATGCAGGTGTTTACTCAAGCTTTGCTCTTCATTCAAAGCGTGCAGCTGAGAAATTTGGCGTAGATTCTCGTGATATATTAATTGAATTAGGAAAGCGCAAAGTAGTAGGCGGTCAAGAGGATATGATCGTAGAAGTGGCTGCTGAAATCGCCAAAAGCAAGAGTCGTTAAAAATAGATTAGTAGATTGGTTGAGGAACAAAAGACAATGAAAAGTTAAGTGAAGTGAGAACTTGCTTTCTTTCTTGCTTCACTTAACTTTTGTTTTATTTGAAAACGTTTTAGAGTTGATTCAAACAGTTCCTTCATAGAATTAGACATCTAAGAGTTAGGAGAAATAACATGGAATTAGTCATTATACTATTAGCACTCGGAATGTTGATGTTTATTGCATATCGAGGATTTACCGTTATCATTTTTGCACCTATTTGTGCGTTATTTGCCGTACTGTTAACAGAACCCGGATGGATTCTACCTTTTTACTCTAATGTATTTATGGGGAAAATGGTTGAATATATTCAGCTTTATTTTCCAATCTTCTTATTAGGAGCCATTTTTGGTAAAGTAGTAGAAATGTCAGGACTTGCTAAATCTATTGCTTCTACCATCGTTCAAGTCGTTGGTCAAAAAAGAGGAATGTTAGCCATCGTTTTACTTGCTGCTATCTTAACATATAGTGGAGTTAGCTTAGTGGTGGTATCGTTCGCAGTTTATCCATTTGCCGCACATCTTTTCAGACAATCAAATATTCCAAAGCGTTTAATTCCGGGTACAATTGCACTTGGTGCATTCACCTTTACAATGGATGCATTGCCTGGTTCACCACAAGTACAAAACGTAATTCCAACAAGCTTCTTTAAAACAGATCTTTATGCTGCACCTACGCTTGGGATTATCGGAGCCATTTTTATCTTCGTACTCGGCATGTGGTATTTAAACTCTCGTCGTATTAAAGCAGAAAAAGCTGGAGAAGGTTATGATAGCTTTGGAACAATCAAAGAAGAAAATGAAGTAATCATTAATTTAGAGGAACAAGAAAGTATCGGCCGTAAGATTTTTGCTTTTGTTCCTGTTTTATTGGTAGCTGTTTTAAACAAAGTATTTACAACGGTTATTCCACAATGGTATCCAAATGGTTTCGACTTTGAATCCATTGGAATGAGTTTTCCGAGCATTGAAACTTCAAAAGTTATCGGAATTTGGTCTGTTGAAATCGCCCTTTTAGTCGGTATTATCGCTACTATTCTTTATAATCGCAAACCTGTTATCATGAATTTCAAAGATGGAATGAGAGTCGGAGTAGCAGGTGCGCTTCTTGCTATTATGAACTCAGCAACAGAATATGGATTTGGAGCAGTTATTTCAAATTTACCTGGTTTTTCTATCGCAAGAGATGGGATTGCTAAAGTATTTGGTCATCCATTACTAAACGGAGCTGTTACAACCAATATTCTATCTGCTATCTCCGGTTCAGCTTCTGCCGGTATTGCCATCACTCTTGGGATGATGGCAGAGAAATATATTGAATTAGCAAATCAATTCGATATTCCACTCGAAGTTATGCACCGTGTTATCTCCATGGCTTCAGGCGGTATGGATACACTGCCGCATAATGGGGCGGTAATTACCTTATTGGCGATAACTGGTTTAACACATAAGCAATCTTATCGAGATATTTTTGCGATAACAATAATTAAAACCATCGCTGCTTTCTTCATCATTGCCGTTTATCTGTTAACGGGCATAATTTAAGGACAATTTCTAGCAAGTAGATCAAGTCTTATACCGGACGAGTCTACTTGCTTTTTTTTTATTCAATTACACCAGATTCTGAGATTTTGACATCCGTTTTTATCTTTACGACAAGATCTTTAGATTGATTCTCTCTCCAGTTTTTAAAATCGAAATTTCTTGTCTGTGTTTTTACAAAATGACCAAATCCCATAGGATCTATTTGCTTATCTTTGAAACGCTTTATCAGTTTAAGGGATTCCTGCTGAATGTCCTTTTCGAATTGTTTTTGTAATGCCTTTACCGTTTTTGGTGTGAGTTCTTGACCGGTAAATTCATTGATAATTCCATCAACTTTGATATGAATCATGATTTCAGTTGGATTTCTTTTAGTCAATTTAAAATTATGGGAAGAATGAATGCTTCGGACGGCTGCTTCACCACTATCTATTTTGACCTGGTGCATACCTTCACTGTATTTGTCTACTAGCAGCTTGAAAAAAAACATTTCTTCGGGTGCAATCAGATCAACCATTTTTCCATGTTTAAGGAGGGCAATCCCATTAATTTGTAATTTATCTTTTCCAATTTGTTTTAGCTGCGGTATAAAGGGGGTTTTTCCTTCTTGATAAAAATCAGCAAGAAACAGTTGTAAATTCGTTTTTGGAAGATCTTCATTTTTGATATTATGTTCCATTAAATCAGAGATGTAGGTGGCATTACCCCTTATACCATAGTTCCCTGATAGTAATTCCTTCGTTTCTCCATCTACCACAGCTAAGTATAGACCAGACCCCACACCTGGATCCCTTTGAAAGGGATCTACCAAAGGGAGAATTCCTACCTTTTCTGATAATGTCTTACTGAATAAGACGACCTCAAGGCTTCCCGTTACAACCGGGTCAGCGGTTTGCCGTTGAATCTCCTGTAGAATTGACTTTTTAATCTCAGCTTTCGCGGAGAAGGTATTACTTTTAGGTGGCTGGTCAGGCAGGTAAACGGGGACGATAACAGTGCCAAGGATGTTTTTTTTATCGATATAGTCGAAGCCTATCCCTTCCATTAAGCTAACATCATCTAATATCTCTTTCTCGACACAGCCAATTAGGATAAATGCTAGGAAAATAGAAGCGAATAATTTAAGTATGTGTCTCACGATTTCTCACCTTCTTTGCTATTAACGTACCTGCAAACAATAAGGGAATGTAAATGAAATTAAAGTAAAAACCAACCTTTGCTGTAATATCAGTCAGTATATTAATTTGATCTCTTGTTGATATCAAACTGGTGGCTATTAAACAAAGAGTGGCAATGGCCGGCACCGACATTTTTTGACGAACTGAAAAAAGCTGCTTTGCTAATCGACTTGCACACCATAATGAAACACATACATTGGGTAATATCACTATACCCCAGTTCGCAATTCCAATATATTCAAAGCGTTCAACAAAGGGTAATTTAATAACTTTCCACATTGTTAATGTTGGCCATAGGTTTTTTTGCAATTGTGCCTCCGAAAAAAAGCCAAAGGCTAGAATAGCCAAATAGATACAAATCATGGTTGTATATAATGCACCAAAGTGTGCCCACTTCTTGCTCCTTTCTGGGTTTTGTATAAACGGATAAAAAAATAATAAGGTTTCAAATCCTAAGACGGTAAACGTCATATCATGACTAGCAAGCAGCAGCTCCTTTATTGAATGATCGAAAATGGGAAGGAGGTTGGTAAAGTCCGCATACGGAATGATAATAACAAACAATCCAGCAATGTAGAATGGTAATATGATCGAAAAAAAGGCAATCCCTGCAACCGTCCTAAAACCCCCAAACACTATATAGATAACTAAAATAAGAAAGGCAAGTGCAAACCAAAAAGTTCTTAGTTCTGGAAACATCCATACTTGAACCACTTCTATATAGCTGCGCAGGACGGTTACGGAAAATAAACTAAAGTAAAGAATAAAAAAGCTGCTAAAGATTTTCCCGATTTTTTTTCCAAGTACAAATGTATGAATCGAAGTCATATCGCCATTTGCTGTTTTTAGCATTTTAAACATCATCCACAAAAGTATATGGATAACCAAACCCGTTAGAATGATGGAAATCCAAGCATCATATCCTGCGGTTTTAGCAATAAATCTTTGAAATCCGAGAATACCTACCCCTACCTGCATGGTATGAATAAGAAAAAATACGAGAAAAGGAGATATCTTTTTACTATCTGGAACGTTAGAATTCATACTGGTCCCTCTATTCATCTTCTATATCTTTCTTTTCCTTTGCTGCCTTTTTAGGGAAACGGTTGGGTTGCTTTGTTTTCAGCAGGAATGGTCTTTTTCTTTGTTTATCAAAAGATAGCCGTATAAAAGCATCTTTAAGGTCTTGCATCCTAGGAGGGTACAAAGGTTCTAAATAGGGCCTTCCTAGTGAAGTAAGACGAATAAGATGGGTCAATAAAAAACAAAAGCAGACTATTATCCCCAGCAGTCCCCATAACTCTGCAAAAAGTAAAAAGGGAAAGCGCAGTAACCGAATCGTATTGCCTATTCTGTAGACCGGGGTTGTAAAGGAAGCGAGTGCTGCTAACGCAATGAAAATTAATAGAATGTTACTCGTAAGCCCAGCTTCGACACTAGCCGTTCCAATAACAATCCCTCCAACGATACCAATGGTCTGACCGACCTTTGTCGGCAATCTAGCCCCAGCCTCTCGTAAAAGTTCAATCGTTAATTCAAGAAATAATGCTTCCAGAAAAGGGGGGAAGGGTATGGCCCTTCGGGAAGCTACTAAGGTACTCATTAAGTCTTGCGGTATTAATTCATAATGATAGCTAAGTGTTGCCACATATACGGGTGTAACCAAAACAGAAAACACAACGGCAAACAGTCGAATCAAGCGAAAAAAGGAAGAAAGGATCCAGTTTAAATAATAATCCTCAAATGAGCTAAAAAACTCAACAAGTGTAGTAGGTCCGATTAATGCATGGGGAGACCCATCAACAAATACCGCTACTTTGCCTTCGGCGAGAATGGCAGAAATTCGGTCTGGCCGTTCAGTATCAAGAAGCTGTGGAAATGGCGAATTTTGATTATCAGAAATAATTTGTACGATATAGGAGCTATCTGTAATTTCATCAAATTCAATACCTTTAATCCGCTGGCGGACCGTATTTACATTTTCAGGATTCGCAATACCATCAATGTAAAGAATGGCTACTTTAGTTTTAGAAAGCGACCCAACCGTTAATTTCTCCATGATTAATTCTTTAACAGGAATTCTTTTTCGAATCAGATTTAAATTCTGATCAATGGATTCTACAAAGGATTCCTTAGGTCCGATTACACTGAATTCAACCTCTGGGAGACTCACATTTCGTCCGACTTCTTTCCTAGCTCCCAAAAAACAAAACATATTATCTTTACCGTTTACAGTTAATAAGACAGACCCATTAAAAAGCTTTTGTTCTATTAGTGAGAGATCGTCTGAAAGCTGTACGTCAGCCAGTGGTATAATTTGTTTCACATCTTCTATTTGTTTGAAATTTTCTTCTAATAAATAGGGAAGGACACTTTCTTGGATGGTTTTTTCATCCACAAGGGTAGCAATAAATTTCAAAGAAAAAGTAATGTTTGATTTGTTGTTAAAAAATTCAATGCATTTAAAGTCCTCAGATTTCGCTAAAATCTTATCTAAACTTTCTCTTTCAACATTTTTGTTTCTAAAAAGATTAAACATACTACTTTCTCCTTTTTTGGAAGAGACCATATCGTAGTGTTTCCTATTTTGGGAAAGTTTATGTTACTAAAGAGTTTTATGCGTTTATAGGTAAATGATTAACAAATAAACTGTTTGAATATTCTATGAATATAGTATATTATTAAGGTGGATATAGGGATATATGCTCTATACTACTTATTAGCTCTTATTATGTTGAGTTTCATATATTATTATTATTCGGTAATGATTTTCTAGATATGTAGACGCTAGAACTTAAGCCAAAATAAGTCGTAGGGAAATCTACGCTTATTTTGGCTTTTCTTATTTATATAATTTTAAAAACGGGAGGTATCAAAAATGGATAATGATGAAATGAAGCGCTTAAATTTTTTACTTGAAATATATGTGGATGTGAATGTTGATAAAGATTTCTCAGTCCTTTCAAAAAACATTGATCCATTCTTTATTTTGAATATGTCGGGTCAACTGATTTATGTGAATGAAGTCTGTGAAGAACTTTTGCAGTGTTCTAGAGATGATCTAGTAAACATGAAACTGGGCAATCTTTTCATCTCATCTGTGTTAAGCGATACGCAAACGTTTTTTATTGATAAAAATCGTGAACAGCTTTTGAATTTTGATTCTAAGATCAGTTTGAGACCTGGAAATATGATTGATGTTAATGTAACGACTTTCCCAATCCTATTTAATGATGAAGTAGTAGGAAGCTATGTGGTTTTAAAAGATATAACATTAATTAAGAGAGAGAGGCAGCTGCTTTCAGAAAAACAAGCAGCCGCAGGTCAACTGGCTGCAGGGATTGCACATGAGATTCGAAATCCAATTACCGCGATTAAAGGTTTTCTGCAACTAATGATGGGAGAGCATAAAGGGGAAACGACGTACTTTAAAATTGTAGAATCAGAGATTGACCGCGTTGAAATGATTCTTAAAGAACTCATGGTTCTTGCAAAGCCAACAAAAATAAATTATCAAGAACTGGATTTACGCCTTCTTTTAGACAAGGTTCTGACACTTATGGAATCGCAAACCTTATTAAATAATATTGAAGTTATAAAAAAATTCCATGCACTAGAGGTAAGGATTGTAGGGGACGAAAATCAATTGAAACAAGTGTTTATAAACTATATAAAAAATGCTATCGAAGCAATGCCAAATGGAGGAAAGCTAATCATCGAAGGGATCGGACTAAATGAAAGCGCCCATATTCGAATTATCGATCAAGGCAGTGGAATGCCGCCGGATATTCTGAAACGTATAAGTGAACCTTTTTTTACAACCAAAGAACATGGGACGGGCCTTGGAATGCTTGTAAGCAATGAAATCATTGAGGAGCATCGTGGAAAGATAAATATAACCAGTAATACGGAAGGGACATGTATCGAAGTGATAGTACCGACCACTGGATAAACAATTGCAGTATAGTGAAAATAATGGTAAAATAAGAGAGTCTAATGTCTTGCAGTCATTAGTTTTGCAGTCTTTATATTTTACATAAAAACAACAATACTCGTAATCTGTGTGGTAAATGGAAGAAACTATTAAAATAGTCGTCTGAACCGTGGCCTAACTTCTTTTTGAAGTTAGGCCATTTTTATTTTAGTAAGGAGGGAGTACGTATTAAATCTAATCATGAAAATCTGGTATATCTTAGCAGTACATTTAGCAAATTGCTCAAACGGAGCTTTGGGAAAGGCCCAGAAACCTGTAATGTCTTCTTAAAAGGCAATAGATTTTACGTGTATATGCGAAACTTTATTACCCCTGCTGAGGAGGTATTGATTAAACAGGACAAGTTAGAGTTGGCAGTGGATTTTCGTTCTTCAATCATCAATGCAGTAACGGAGGATTACTTAACGGAAGTGTCGAAGGTTTTAGGGATAACCTTTGATCATTTCTTTCATGACTGGAATTATGATAAAAACACAGGAATCCTTCTGTTTGATCATTCCCAATCGGACCATGAAGAAAATCTAGATAATACTTTTGAAAGTAATCTTTTTGCCTTAATAGAGAATGTTGGGTCTAGTTACTATAAAAAACCTGCTAGCTTAAAAGTTATAAAGTTCACCCAAAATATTTGTGCAATTGAATCTAACGAGGTACTGCTGCCCCTCGAGAGATTGGTTTATGAAAAAGGGAATTTCGAATTACTGCTCCGTCAGGCTCGGGAGATCAAAAAAGGTTACTGGGAAAACAAAGGTCAATTTGAAGGTATCTTTAATCGTTTAATCGAGGATATGTTTATGATGTGGGATTATAAAAATAATAGAAATTTTCTTGTTTTCATCTTTAACAGATTATATACAATGAATTAGTATGAAAAAACATGTTGTAAGGGGGATTTCCTAAAATACAATGTGTTTTTTTATGTCCTTATTTTAACATAGCATGCTTTCGTACATACTAATTGGATAAACAGTCACCTTCCAATAAAGGAAAGTAAGGAGTTAAGATATATGATTGAATTAAAAAAGGAAGAGTATATTAGCAGTTACATAAGCAAATTGTTAAGAAAAAATTTTGGCAGGGGCCCTCGGAACTGTCACACCACAGTTACCAGTAATTATCTTGTCACATATGTAGGTGGTTTTTTATCACCGATGGAGGATATTATGCTGCAGCATGGACAGAACAAGTACGTTGACCATGCAAGAAACGTGATTATTACTCACCTGCTGGATGAAATAAAAGGAGTAATACAAATTACTTTTGACTTTGAAGTTGAAGAATACTACCACGATTGGGATTTACCTAATAACTCAGGCATCCTTATTTTTGTTTTAGATACGGAGACTGATCAGAAAATCAAAAGCGATATTGATATCCAAAGATTAGAATTGGAAGTAGGCCGGATCAGCTTACTGGTAGAAAAAGTACCAGATAAAATCAATATCTGCCCGATTTCTCCAACCATCTTCCTTATTGAAAGAAAAGGTATTCTTATTCAAATAGAAAAGGCATTAATTGATAAAGGATTTGAAAACGAGCTTAAATACACCAAGGATGAATTGGAGAAAGGTTACTTTCACCGATATGGCAGATTTGAAGACATCTTTCATAAACCAGTCAGGGATATTTTTATAGACTGGAATTTTAAAGAAGATAAATCAATAATGGCTTTTATCTTGAATTCCTAGGTAACCCCCGTCCGTTTCTTGGAGAAGGTTTGGTTCTTGTAATATAAAGCATTCCCGGAATAAGTGCTAAAGACACAATTACTAATATAATGGACATCGAATTTTGGTTAGCATCATTAATTCCTGTTGCAAACATCACTCCAAAGATACTAGAGGCGAGGATGTTTCCAATAAATCTTGATGTCATAAATAAGCCTGAGGCTATTCCGCTTTCAGATTTAGAAACAAATGAATAAAGCAGGTTCTGTAAACCAATATTTACTATTCCATTGCTTAAACCCAAGAGGGATAAAACACTAAAAATCCAAAATAGGGGGGAATTATGATTTATGGATAATAATAATACGACTCCAATTAATCCTGCAATTCCACCAGAAAGCAAAGGGTATCTGTAACCGGACTTTTCCATCCAACGTACGGCAATCGGTGTAATGAACATGGCAAATATTGAAATAGAAAGCATAATGATTCCGGTTAATTTGGATGTTAGGTTCAGCACAAGCTGCAAATAAATCGGCATTGAGAGCAGCATGGAGAAAAAGATAATCGTGGTTCCTGAATATAACGAATAAATTAATGTTATATTAATGTTTTTCTTAAAAAAATTAACATTAATAAAAGGTTCAGATTTCTTATTTTCGAATTTATAAAATACGTATGATACTAGTATGGCGACAGCTAACGACAAGTAATTTCCTCCATTTTCTAATGACTGAAGGAAGAACATCCATAAGAATATTAATGAACCAAATAAAATAATGCCTATCCCATCCCATTTAAAGGTTTTTTGGGAGTTTTTTGTATCTGCAGGGATAAATAGGAAACCCAAAATAGCTGAGGTTGCGATTATGGGAAAATTAACATAAAAGATAATTGGCCAGCCGCCCTGTTGTATTAACAATCCACTAATGGTAGGTCCAAAGGCAGCAGAGGTAGTGGCAAATACAGATAATGTACCAATCACTCTGTTTTGATTTGTTTCAATATACGAACGAACAATACCAATTCCAGCGGGATAAAGTGCGGATGTTCCTATTGCTTGAATCGTTCTCATTCCCAGTAGAAACTCCATATTCGGAGACAATGGAGCGGTAAATGAAGAGATTGCTACTAATAGCAGTCCTACGATAAAGATTTTTTTTCGGCCATAGTAGTCGCTTAGCTTTCCTATTAGTGGTAAAAAAATCGCGCTTACCATAAAGTAGGAGGCAATTAACCATGAAATATCTTTAGATGTTAGAAGAAATTCACTTTTTATATCAGGTATAGCAACCGTAATCATGGTCGTATTTAATGGATTTAATATAACGCCTAATGCTATGGCGGTTAGCAGTAACTTTTGACTTTTACCAGGAGCTGTTATCTTACTCTTTAACATAATGAATTCCCCTTACAATGGTTTCCTTAATGATACCAATAAAAGAAGAGTCTTTCATGAAGAAGGACTCTCATAGATATAGAGCGGAATGTTTACCGATTATTAAAGTTGACAGACAAGGCGTTTGCCATATCATCGTCTTTGTGATCGACGTGAATTTTATAATGGTCACCATCAACGGATGTGGTAAAATCACTGAATCCCTGATTTTGCAAAAAGTCGTCAATATCAGATAAATCTTCGCCTTGGGTTTTAAGTGTTTTGCGCCCAATAAAGGTCCCATTCACATAAACCTCATATTGGTCCTCATTTAATTTTACACTACTATTAGAATTACTATCTACATTCGTAAAGGGTAACATATTATTACCATTATTATTTCGATCGATCATCCGCGAACCTCCTTCTGCTTAATAATGTTACTATTTACTTGAAACGGGTTGGGTATGAGTAGTATGTATTATTAGAAATGTTCGGATAATGATTCTGCCATTACTTATTGCACTTTAATTTAATTCTTTTGATATATTAGAAAAGCTGTCCAAGTTAATGGACAGCTTTTTTGCGCAGGTAACTCATTATTACGGCCTTCGCTCTTTTAATTTATTCTGCAAAGTATTCAACTGCTGCAGTAACTGTTCATATTCCTCAAGTTCTATCTGGCAGGATAATATAACTTCTGCAACCTTGCTTGTAATTGGTTGTCTTTCAGAGACAGCTTTCTCCCGTAAATAGATGTAAACCTTTCTTTCGTCCTCTTTTGATCGTTCTTTTCTTAGCCAACCATTTGCTTCCATACGAGAAATCATAGGAGTTAAGGTTCCAGTCCCTAAGTTCAATTTAGTGCCTAATTCCTTTAATGTAACGCCATCTTCTTTCCATAAAGCTAGCAGGACTAAATATTGGGGATAGGTTAAACCAAAAGGCTGAAGGACACTGGTATATAATTTATTAAATTCACCGGCCGTTTCATAGACGGCAAAGCAGAGTTGTTTTTCTAATGTCATAAAATCTTCCATATTATTGGCCTAATTAAGAGAATAACTTTTCTAAGTCAATCTTTATTTTAGCTGGTTCAGTGGTTGGTGCATAACGCTCAACAACCTGACCATTCTTGTCTACAAGGAATTTGGTGAAGTTCCATTTAATATTTTTAGAGAGTAACCCCTTTTTCTGTTCCTTTAGAAAAGTAAACAAAGGATCCGCATGATCTCCATTTACATCTACTTTCGAAAACATCGGAAAGGATACACCGTAGTTTAATTGACAAAACTGAGTCGTTTCATCAATATTATCAAATTCTTGGTTATTAAATTGGTCGCAAGGGAAACCTAGGATTTCTAATCCCTGATCTTTATAATTTTCATATAATTCTTGTAGCCCTTTAAATTGGGGGGTAAGCCCACATTTGCTGGCGGTATTAACTATAAGTAAGGGTTTGCCTTTATAATCCTCAAGAGACTTTTCTTCACCATTTGTCATTTTCACATTGTAATCATATACAGTTTTCATTGTAATTCCTCCTGTGTGGTGAAAGTTATATATATATTAATCGCGTATGATTTAATCATACACGATTTAGTTTAAGAAAACAAGAACAATAAAAAAGCAGTATCCCACTAACGATGGGATACTGCACTATTTACACTTATTAACGAATGCCTTTCATTAGACCCTGAATTCTTGGAGCTAATGCAAAAAGGATAATACTTAGTACGATTGCAGCTCCGCCGATAACACCAAAATACGCCATCTCATTCGCAGGTGAATAAAACTTAACAACTTGCGCATTTAGTGCTTGTGCCGCAGCACTTGCTAAGAACCATAAACTCATGGTTTGTGCTGAGAAGGCTGCAGGTGCTAATTTTGTTGTTGCGGATAAACCAACAGGTGATATACATAATTCACCAAATACAACAATTAAATAGCTAAGAACAAGCCACATTGGGCTTACTAAAGTATCTGTGCCGCCAAGATAAGCAGGTAAAAGGATAACTAGGAATGACAGCCCGGCAAATAATAAAGCTAATGAGAACTTTTGAGGAACCGTTGGCTGGCGTTTTCCTAATTTAACCCATAACCCCGCAAATATAGGAGCAAAGATGATAATAAATAATGGGTTTAAAGATTGGAACCATGCTGGAGAAATGTCGATTCCCATCCAATCTAATTGAGTACGTTTGTCCGCGTAACTTGCAAGAATTGTTGAACCTTGTTCCTGAATCGACCAGAACATAACAGCCGCAATAAATAATGGAATATAGGCAATAATACGTGAACGTTCCACAGTTGTAGTTTTAGGGCTTCGGTACATAACAACGAAATAAATAGTTGGAATGATAATACCAAGGAGTGTAACGATATTAATAAAGCTTGCAAACGTTAAGACTCCCATTGGGATTAAAACAGCACATAAAACCGCAAGAACAATTACGCCTAATCCAATGAAAGTAAATGTCTTTTTCTTTTCTGCCTTTGAAAGAGGATTTGGAACCGTAGTACCTGCAAGACCAAGATTTTTCTTTTTAGTCAATACAAACATGACAAGTCCAAGGAACATACCAACAGCAGCAATACCAAAACCAAGGTGGAAGCTATAGTCCATAACACTTCCAACAATTAATGGCGCTAGGAAGGCCCCTGCGTTAATTCCCATATAGAAGATGGTGAAACCTGCGTCACGACGATCATCAGTTTCACTATACATTTCACCAACGACAGTTGAAACATTCGGTTTAAGCATCCCTGTACCAAGAACGATTAATACCATGGATACAAAGAACATTGCTACGCTTCCAGGTACTGCAAGGACAATATGACCGAGCATAATTAATACTCCGCCGTAGAATACCGCTTTCGATGTACCGAATATCCGGTCAGCTAACCAGCCTCCAATAATACCGGACATATAAACGAGTGACCCATAAATGGACATGATGGAAAGAGCTAAGTTTTCATCGAGCCCTAATCCGCCTTTTGAGACCTCATAGTACATATAGTAAACTAGGATGGCTCTCATTCCGTAATAAGAGAAACGCTCCCAGAATTCTGTAAAGAAAAGTGTGAATAAGCCTTTTGGATGTCCAAAGAAACCCTTCTGAGGGACACTATCCACAATTTTCTGCCTATTATAATTCGACATAATTCTACCTCCCTTTATTATATTATAATACTTTCGATTGTTTTCAATTGTCAAAAACTATTTTTGGCAAGTGGGAATCAAATGATTAGAAACATTGTTATAACGGGAATATTGAAATTAGTCAGGTGAAAAGAAAGTTTTTTTGAAATAATAGTTCTATTTAGATAAAACGAATTATTGCAAAAAATATATACAGAAAAATTGGTGATATTTTCATCATAAATGATACCGCTTTCTCTTGTTTTTTACTCATTTCATGGTATGATTGTAATAAAAGTAAAATAATGATCACATGTTACTGATACGAACAGGCATGGTGGTAAATAAAAGGCGAATTCTGCACTTTTATTGTACCCCCATGCCTTTTTTTATTAATTCTGAAAGTAAAGGGGTATTGGTATGGTATTTAGTATATTTAAAAAAGCGAAACTACAAATATATGCACCGGTTAATGGAGACATTAGGTCATTAGAGGAGGTTCCAGATCCGGTATTCAGTCAAAAGATGATGGGAGAAGGGATAGCCATACTGCCGAAAGAGGGAAATATTTATTCCCCAGTAGACGGAACCGTTATCCTCGTTGCTGCCACAAAGCATGCTGTCGGCATTCGGGCTAATGATGGGACAGAAATCCTAATCCATGTAGGGTTAGAAACGGTATCTTTAAATGGAAAGGGCTTTAGAGCAGCAGTCAAAGAAGGAGATAAGATTTCAGTTGGCCGAATGATAATGGAGGTTGATTGGGAATATATTAGTACAAATGCAAAAAGCACGATAACACCCATTGTTATTACAAATAGTGAAGCTAGAAACAAACAATATACTCTTACAGAGGAGAAAAAAGCCGTACAAGGAAAAACGGTAATTATCTCAGGTTCCTGATGTAATCTTCTATTAAAGGGGGTGGTTGAGCTAAAAATAAAGTGTAAGAATTTTCCCAGTGATCCCAATCTGCTATAAAGATTGACTTTTGTGATTTCCATACCGCAAAGCAATTATTCCTTATTTTTACACTGTCTAAAGCAGGGAGGAAACCATTCAATCTGATAAAAGCGCCTGGAGTCAAACGGGACAAGAAAGCTGTTATTTGTTTTATAAAAAGATAGGGGGAATAAACAATGATGAAATATCTTCAAAGACTAGGCCGTTCCTTAATGCTGCCAGTAGCAGTTTTACCTGCTGCCGCAATATTGATGGGAATAGGGTACTGGATAGATCCTACAGGCTGGGGAGCTGAAAGTCCAGTCGCTGCTTTCTTAATTAAAGCAGGTGGATCCATTATCGATAACATGGCTATCCTTTTTGCGGTTGGGGTAGCGCTGGGTATGTCAAAAGACAAAGATGGTTCAGCTGCAATAAGCGGATTGGTCGCTTATTTAGTTATTACTACTGTGTTATCAACAAACTCAGTGGCTTTGCTTCAAGGAGTTGATCCCGAAGCTGTTAACCCAGCATTCGCAAAAATTGGAACACAATTTACAGGGATTCTTTCCGGTATTATCGCCGCAATTATGTATAATCGTTTCAGTCATGTGAAGTTACCAGATGCGTTATCTTTCTTTAGTGGGAAACGACTTGTTCCTATTATGACTTCCGTAGCGATGTTAGCAGTATCATTAGTCATGTTCTTTGTTTGGCCAGTTGTTTTTTCTGGACTTGTTTCTTTTGGTAAAGGGATTAGTGATCTAGGTGCAATCGGTGCAGGTATATATGGTTTCTTCAACCGTTTATTAATTCCAATCGGTTTACACCATGCCTTAAACTCTGTATTCTGGTTTGATGTGGCTGGAATTAATGATATTGGTAATTTCTGGTCTAGTAAGGGTGAACAGGGTATCACTGGCAGGTATCAGGCTGGATTCTTCCCAGTTATGATGTTTGGTTTACCAGCAGCTGCATTAGCAATGTACCATACTGCTAAATCTTCGAAGAAAAAAACAGTAGCTGCCTTAATGATGGCTGCAGGTGTAGCCTCATTTTTCACTGGGGTTACAGAACCTCTTGAATTTGCGTTTATGTTCGCTGCTCCTGCACTTTATGTAACACATGCTGTATTAACAGGTCTTTCATTAACGATTGCAGCTGCGTTCCAATGGACAGCAGGATTTGGCTTTAGCGCAGGATTGGTTGACTTCGTGTTAAGTTTAAAAATTCCAATTGCGAACCAGCCATATATGTTACTTGTTCAAGGTCTAGTATTTGCTGTAATCTACTATTTCTTATTCCGCTTTATCATTACAAAGTTCAACTTAACGACACCTGGTCGTGAAGATGATATTGATGAAGTGTCGGAGGATGTGCAATCAGGTGGTAATAAGTTTGCTGCAATGGCTGCTAAGATTTATGAAGGCTTAGGCGGAGACGCAAACGTTACATCTGTAGACAATTGTGTAACACGCCTGCGTTTAGAAGTGAAGGATATGGATGCAGTAGACCAAAAGAAGATTAAATCAACTGGGGTACCAGGAATAAATATTGTTGGTAAAAACAGCATTCAGGTTATTGTCGGTACTAATGTTCAATTTGTAGCGGATGAAATTGCAAAAATCCGTAAGGGAAAATAGGATTAAAGAAAATACCGCTTGGACCATTTGGTTCAAGCGGTTTTTCAACTTATCTATTTCTAATTCTTTCTATATGTATGGTGATATATCCGAGTTCTTGTTCAGGGAGGTGGATACCATGGTTTTCCGCAAGAAGCTTGGCAACTTTCTGTGAAACATTGTAGGAGAGTGCGAATTTTTTCTTCAGCATCGCGAGCATTTCATCATCCATTATTGGCTGGGATTCATCATTTACTCTGGATAGAGTAAATCTCAGATGAGTCATTAAACGCTGATAAGAAAGGTCATCTTCTTCTATTGATATGCTAAGTGAATTTTTAATGGTCTGAATCATTTCACCAATGATAGCAGTCTGCCGTAGTGTTTGTTTCATATCGTTGCTTTGGGGCTTCGAGGTATGAATGTGCAGGGCAATGTAGGCTGCTTCATCCACTGGCATTTTTACTCCTGTTATTTTTTCAATATGTCTTATTGCCCACATGCCAATATCAAATTCTTTTTTATAAAGGATCTTTATTTCATCAAAAAGTTTATTTTTTAGGTGAATTCCCTCTGTTGCTCTTTCAATAGCAAAAGACAAGTGATCTGTTAGCCCAATATGAATATGCTCGTTTAATTTTAATCCCAAATTATCTTCTGCATAGGAGATAATGTCTTCAGAGATAGAAAAGTGTTCCTCAGGTATTTGCTGAAGAAGCTGTTGGAATTTCTCATTTTCCTTCATAACAAATAGCTTTTCAATTTTACTTGGATTGATGATGTCATTCTTCCTTTTTTCATAGGCAATACCCGCACCAATGGCTATCTTTTCTTCATTGTTGTCTAAAACTACAACAGCATTGTTATTGAGGATTTTTTTTATTTTCACGAAACCACAGCTCCTTGTTACGCTATTACTACCATCTTACATTTTAAAACAAAATGGGTCTACCTTTTAAAAACAAAGCTATACAAAACAGCTTAAAGCAGGTAAACTAAAAGATAAATTACCAATAACTCCTATAAGAAAGGTGGGTTATGTTTGTCTGATAAAGTACGATCTATACCAAGACCGCTTGTGAAAACAAACCAATGGGTGATTGTCATTAGTGCCGTATTAACACTGGTTTTCGGTGAGGGATGGTTTTTAATAATCCCATTACTTGCAGGAATATCAGGAATTGTTTTTAAATATAATCCGATCATGAATATCGCAAAACTTTTTCTAAGGAAAAAACCAGAAGAGTATATCCCGGAGGACTGGGAGCAGCAGCAATTTAATCAAAAAATAGCTGTATTTTGTTTGGCTGCTGGGTTCATAAGTTTTCTGCTTGGCTGGAATACAGTGGGGTATGTGTTCACCATTATCGTTGCCACCGCGGCATTAGTGGCAATCCTCGGATTTTGCATAGGCTGTTTTATTCATTATCAATGGAAGATGTATAAATATAAAAAAGCAATTAAATAGTAAAAAAACTGATGCAGGCTTCTGCATCAGTTTTTTTACTATAAAACCGCTTTTGTTTTTAGTGATTTCTTTTGCCATGTGAAGGTAATGAACAGTGTTATGACTAATAATACAAACCCCAATATGAAAGGATAGGTGATTTTGACGTCATATAGTAATCCTGCAAGTGTTGGTCCAAGGACGTTACCAATACTCATATAAGCATTATTCATTCCCATCGCAAAGCCCTGTTCGTTTCCTGCCAGCTTGGAAATCAACGTATTCAACACAGGGCGGAGTATAGAGGTGGATAGGAAAATAAAAAGTGAAATGATAAAGAATAGTGAGTAGCTTGAAGCGAACAGTGAAAATAAAAATCCAGCTGCAGCTACAGCAATAAATACATTTAATACAGATTTTTCACCGTAACGATTTACAATTCTATCGACCACAAACAGCTGAACAATAACACTGACAACCCCGGTTGCCGTAACCATTATGGCAATATCTTTCGCGGATGATTGAAATTGGTTATCAAGGTATAAACCTATAACCGATTCGTAGGCAATTAATCCAAAACTCATTACAAGGGTAATAATAAGTGGAATGAAATAAGGCATTGTCACTGAACGGGCTATTTTGCGTACCATGGACTCATCAGGGGGCATTTCAGCCGATTCTCCGGTAGGAGCTGTTTTACTCTCTTTTAAAAGGAGAACGGAAAACAATACGGAGACTAGAGAAACAAGTGCTGATACTAAAATAGGAAATTTTAAGCCAAACCCTGCTAAGAATCCACCAATTCCAGGACCGACAACAATACCAAGAGACATAGCAGCCGAAACTAAGCTATTCCCTTTTGCCCGTTGCTCCATCGTGGTAATGTCTGCGATATAAGCAAAAATGGCTGGAACAAGCATAGCACAGCCGATTCCGCCAACTGCACGGGAAGCATATAGTACCCAGATTGAGTTGGACGCGTAAAAAATAAACATCGACAGGGTTAAACCTGCTAATCCGTATATAATCATCTTTCTGCGGCCATATTGATCTGTCCATTTACCTGCAATCGGAGAAAAGATGAACTGAGCTCCGGCAAAGATGGCTATGAACAGGCCTGCAGCCGTTCCGCCTTGATTAATGGACTCCAAATAGGCTGGTAAAATGGGAATGATGATACCAAAACTCCCAATTGCTATAAACATGTTAATCATCAACATGGTGATTTTCTTTCGTTGATCTCCTGTCATCAAGAAGCCACCTTTCATACAAAGAATTACACCTATATCTATAGTGTAAAATTTTTCACTGCTTACTATCTTATATAGCCATACATGCTTTTGTCAAAGAGAAAGTTTATTTAGAAAAAAGAAAAGGAGCTCAAATTTTTAGAGAAATATTAAAGGTAAGCAATTATTTGCGGGTTTTATTTTTTGATAATTCTGTACAAACTGTTGCTAAAATTTGGTATTATTTATCTTAAGGATAATGTACATAGCTTCTTGATGTAAAGGAGGAAGTAATATGACGGGGACAATTGCAGTTATTATGGTATTCTCAATTCCAATCATTGCTATTTTAACAACCCATTTTCAAAAGCAAAATAAAATTAAATACAAAATGATTCAAGGGGAATTAGAGCTTGAGAAACTTAAACATGAAAATTATTTGATTGAAACGGAAAGAATGAGACTAGAGCTGGAACGTATGAAACTTGATGAGCCGCAAGATAAAATTAAATTAGGTTAAGTATCCAATAAAAATAGGTTCTATCTAATCGATAGGACCTTTTTATTATTTAGCGGGCTTGTAATCAGGGTTTATCTTTAGAAGTGTCTCTTTATCGCAGATAACAAATAGCTGGGCATCCTCCGGTATGGGTTCGTCGAGTTTCTGATTAATATGCAAGTTTCCGCGGTCAGCTACAAGCGTGGCTCCTTTATTGAGCAAATCCCTAAAGGCATCCCTGTAGGTTTTCCATTCGTCCTGTTTCGATATTTCATACATAGCTTCTTTATATTGGGTGCTCATCAACTCAGAATACATATGATTGGTTTTATGCATTGGAAGGCTTATAATTAATGGTATCAATATTATTTGTCCTTGGGAGATGGAAGCCGTTGTCAAACAGTTCATTGAGAGAAAAAAATATCGTATTTATTGGTTTTATGGGTGCGGGAAAAACAACCATTGGCAAGCTGGTAGCTAAAAAACTTTATCGAGATTTTATTGATATCGATGAAGAAATTGAAAAAGAGTACAATATGCCAATACCGAAAATATTTGCTGAAATTGGTGAGAAAGCCTTTAGAGAAAAGGAAAAAGAATTAATTCAAAATCTATGTGACTATAAGCTAAAGATTATCTCTGTTGGAGGGGGAGCATTCCTTCAAGAAGAAATCCGAAAGGTATGCCTGTCTTCTAGTATTGTATTTTATTTAGATATTACCTGGGATGCATGGAAGAATCGGTTAGGTTCGATTATTGACAGCCGCCCTGTCCTGCAAGGTAAGTCAATGGCAGAAATAGAAGAGTTATTTTACAAAAGAAAAGTAATTTATAAGAATAACTATCACTCAACGATTGAAATAAGTAATCAAGATATGGATGAATTAGCTGAGAGCATTGTAAAAACCCTGAAATTATCTTGGGAGTTGCACGAAACCAAGTAAAAGGTTCGAGTGGAGTGGAGACGATGAAAAAAAACGTTACGGTTAGAGGATTAACAATAGGCGAAGGTGCACCCAAAATATGTGTTCCAATGGTTGGGGAAACCATCACGGAATTATTAGAAGAAGCCTCATTTCTTAAAACAATTGACTTAGATGTTGTGGAGTGGCGTGTTGATTTTTTTGAGCATGTGGAGGATATAGAGAAAGTAAAAGAGGCATTGAATGCAATACGATCCATTCTGCTTGATACACCGCTCGTTTTTACATTCCGTAGTGCAAAAGAAGGCGGAGAAAAGGAAGTTAGCCCAGCATACTATTTCGAATTAAATAAGGCAATGGCAGAAAGCGGTCAGGTAGACATTGTTGATATTGAATTATTCAATGATGAAGAAGAGATAAAAAAGCTAGTTTCTGCATCACATAATAGTAATGTGTATGTCATTATTTCGAATCATGATTTTGACAAGACGCCAGCAAAGGAAGAGATTGTCTCTCGTTTACGCAGGGCTCAGGAGTTAGGCGGAGATATACCAAAAATTGCTGTTATGCCGAGGAACGCTGCAGACGTGTTGACCTTATTGGAGGCAACCAATACTATGTATGAGCAATACGCAGATAGACCGATCATTACAATGTCAATGGCAGGTAAGGGAGTGATCAGCCGTTTAGCAGGTGAAATATTTGGGTCTGCATTAACATTTGGCGCTGCCAAGAAAGCTTCCGCTCCAGGTCAGGTGCCTGTCACCGAATTAAGGAACATTTTATCAGTAATTAATAGAAACTTATAATCGCTTATTTTTTTACAATCGATAAATACCTTGTTCAAAGGTATTGCAATTTCTTACAGACAGTAATGAGACATTCTCATTGCTGTCTTTTTTTGCAAAAATTAATAAAATTTCTAATGCTTGGGTTGTTTCATGAAAGATAGTTGTCCATAGATTCTAGTGGATTTATTGAGGAAAAGGGTACAAACCCAATGCCAGTAACAGTGAGGATACATATAAATAAAGTACACTTTGACAATAGGGATAGATGGAAGGGGGGGACATGAGCGGACTTGGGCCAATGAGGAGGTAGAGTCATCTCATGACACATCATGAAGAACTAGTTAGATTGGAAGGAGAAAAATATGATTCAACCTATGGTTTGGATGACAATTTTCGCTTTTACAGCTACCTTCATCTTTATACTTTGGAGACCTAGAGGAATAAATGAAGCCATTCCTGCCACAATTGGTGCGATTTTTGTATTAATCAGTGGAAGTGTTTCTCTTACAGACCTTGGAGTTATTACCGAAACCATCTCGGGTGCAGCCATTACCATTATGGCCACCATCGTAATGGCTATTGTTTTAGAAAGTTTTGGTTTTTTTAATTGGGTAGCAGAGAAGCTCGCTGCTAAAGCAAAGGGGTCAGGTATCCGCTTATTCTGGTATGTAAACCTTTTATGCTTTTTAATGACACTTTTTTTCAATAATGATGGAAGTATTTTAATCACTACTCCCATCCTTGTTATGTTGTTAAACAATATGGGGTTGAAAAATCATCAAAAGATACCCTATTTATTATCAGGAGGGTTAATTGCTACAGCCTCGAGCGCTCCGATTGGTGTAAGCAACATCGTCAACCTCATTGCTTTAAAAATAGTAGATATGGATTTGTATTTGCATACGGCGATGATGTTTGTACCTGCAACGCTCGGTCTTTTGTTACTAGTAGGACTCCTTTTCCTTCGCTTTAAAAAGGTAATCCCGAAAACTGTTCCAATTAAAGTATCCGGATTGACTCAAAGTTCTTATCATCCACTAAAACCTAGTCCTGCTTATTCCACTGAAAAAGAACGGTCTCGGTTTATGCGAAATGTCCTTCTGTTCGTGTTTGCTGTACGCCTTAGTCTCTTTGCCGCATCATACTTTGCCATCCCTGTTTCGTTAATGGCCGTTATTGGGTCTCTTGTTCTTTTAGGCTGGAGATGGGCTTATTTAAAAATTACACCGGTCGATATGCTAAAAAAAACTCCATGGTATATTCTTGTTTTCGCCTTTAGTATGTATGTCATTATTTACGGTCTGCATAATATTGGTTTGACAGATTTGCTTATTAATTTTATGCGACCAATAGTATCAGGAAGCCTCCTCCAAGCGAGTGTGATGATGGGAGCACTATTAACGGTTCTCTCTAACATCTTTAATAATCATCCGGCACTCATGGTCGGAACACTTACGTTAATGAACATGGACCTTAGCCCGCTAGTATTAAAAGTCTCCTATTTAGCCAATGTGATTGGAAGTGATATGGGGTCATTATTACTGCCAATGGGAACACTTGCAACGTTAATGTGGATGCACATCGTTAGAAAAGGAAAAGTCATAATCACATGGTGGGAATATGTAAAAATCACATTTGTTGTCATTCCCCCTGCGACATTGTTTACATTAGTTGTCTTATATTATTGGGTTTCATGGTTATTTGGCGGAGCACTTCAGTAAAGAAAAGAAACGAACAAAGGAGAATGTACATGATTGTGTTTAAAGAATTAATTGGAAAAAATATTGAGATAGAGATTTCCGGGGGGAATTTTCAGTCGGGGACTTTAGTTGATTCTGGATTGGATATTCTTGTTTTATATGTGGGTAGAAGTCAAAGGTTCCTTTATATTCCAGCCGTGCATATTCAACGTGTGAAAGAAGAAAAACAGGACCAAAATTCGGTTGTGTATGACCTTCCTTCAGAGAAACCGATTGAGCCTGATTCCCATACTATTTCATTTCGTGGAATATTGACGAATGCCAGGGGAAGGTTTGTAGAGGTATATGTAACAGGTAATAAATCCATTCACGGCTATTTGACGAGTATCATGAATAATCACTTTGTGTTTTACTCACCCGTGTACAAAACAGTGTTCATTTCGATGGACCATGTTAAATGGTTAATCCCCTATCCAGAACATAGTACTCCCTATTCCATCAACAATCAGACTTTGCCTGCAGCTCCTGCCTCCATTCCATTAGCGAGA
Organism: Neobacillus sp. NPDC093182; assembly: GCF_044754045.1. Lineage (NCBI taxonomy): Bacteria > Bacillati > Bacillota > Bacilli > Caryophanales > Bacillaceae > Neobacillus > Neobacillus sp. NPDC093182. Next base: position 161,240 of record NZ_JBIVOI010000012.1, on the reverse strand, counting down.
AGTTTTGAAGATCAGTGCAAAAAATTAGAAAATCAGCTGGTGGTTATTGATGGTGGTGATAGCAGTGAAAAAATAGGCTTACTTCAGAAAGTCTGGAATAACCAATTAACACTTATTACAGCAGAAAGAGATATCGTATACCGCAATTTAGAGCATGTAAAAACAATACATTTCGCGTGAAGGAAAGGTGATAACGCAATCAATATTAAATGTAAAGGAGTAGTACCCAGTGAAAAATGAACACAAAAAATAATCCAAGCTTGTTTGGCTGACAAGGATGGATTATTCTTCGCTCCAGCGCGATAAAGTTGAACCGTGGTATTAGGTGGTCTGCGGTTTTTTTTTGTTATACTTATTTTAGTAATAAATTATGATTTGATCATTTATTTTGTTCAGGTTCAAAGATAAAAATGTTGTTAAGGGGGAGTGTAATGAAATATCGGAGCTTAGGGACAACAAATGAAAAGATACCACTCATAGGACAGGGGACCTGGACCTATGGAGAAAATAAAAGTGAAGCGTTAGAAGAAATAAAGGCTTTAAGCTATGGAATCGAAAACGGACTTACGTTAATAGATACAGCTGAGGAATATGCGAAAGGCGGGGCAGAACGAATAGTGGCAGAGGTCATTAAGGATTGCCGGGAGGATATTTTTTTGACAACGAAGGTCTCAGCTAAAAACTGTTCCTATAAGGGTGTGATTGAAGCTGCTGAAAGGAGTCTGGAAAGGTTAAACACCAACTATATAGACCTCTATTTGCAGCATTGGCCAAGTAAAGAACATGAAGTAGAAGAGACGATGAGGGCTATGACGTATTTGGTTGAAAATGGGTTAGTTAAATACATTGGAGTTAGTAATTTCACACCTGAATTGATGATGGAGGCACAAAATGTCATAGGTCATCATGTTCTTTCGTGCAATCAAGTGGGCTATCATTTGAACGACCGTAGGGTTGAGAACGATGTTATTCCATACTGTCAGAAGAATGAGGTGACTGTTATGGGCTACTCTCCATTTGGTTATGCTCCACAGTTTTTTGGCGGAGCTGGATTCCCAGAACAGGGCACGAAGGGACGGCAGGTGTTAGATGAGATTGGTGGAAAATATGGAGCAACAGCTTACCAAGTGGCATTGAACTGGATCCTAAGACATGAGGGTCTCATTACAATCCCGAAAGCCAAAAACATTGCACATATTAAGAGTAATCTTGAGGCATTAGAACTGAAATTATCGAATGAGTATTTACAGTTAATTGATACATACTTTCCAAAAACGAATGAAGGTATGAGTTTAGTAAAATATTAAATTTTGCGCATCGCAGATATAATTCAATTTACGTAGATATATTGCAATTAACTCAGATATATCATTTAAGAACAACAGCAGTTAAAAGGTCTTCCGGATTTAGACGGAAATTCCATCTCACAACAGCTTTGATCTTTTTTTTAGTCTTCCTTGTACATATGTTCATTCCAATTTAATGGAGGTGAGTTTGTTGAAGCCGACGGAAAGTACTGAACGAATAGAAGTTCTCGATTATTTACGGGGGTTTGCCCTGCTGGGAATAATCTTAGTAAATATCTTGCCGCTGTTGGCTGTTAAAATGCCTGAACAAGGCACAGGCGATGCTTACTATCAAAGGTTTCTCTTTTTATTTGTTGAGGGCCGATTTTATACGCTTTTTTCTTTTTTGTTCGGTGTAGGCTTTTTTCTATTTATCTCAAGAGCGAATGCGAAGGGGAAAAATGGCTATGTTTTATTCTTACGACGGGTGGCAGCGCTTTTTATCTTAGGCTGGTTTCATGTTAAATTCCACCCGGGTGAGGCATTGACCGTTTATGCGGTAACTGGGCTGCTTTTAATCCCATTTTACAAATTGAAAAAAGAAATTAATCTTGCCATTGGCTTAATCCTGCTAATCGTCCTAAGTATAATGGCTTCGAAACTGTTTATGGTTGTACCGCTAATGCTGCTGGGGATTACTGCTGGTCAATATCGCCTGTTTGAAGGAGTGGCAGGGAAGGTAAAAAAGGCGGTAATCTTTACTGCACTTTTGTTAATCGTTAGTATAACGGGACTTATTTATCAGTATCAACTTGTGCCGGCATATCCATTTGGATTTTATACAGGAGTAGATGAAGCTACTTATCAATTTTTAAGTATAGGAATTATGATTGGACCACTTGTTTCTGCTTTATATGTTAGGGTGCTAATGCTGCTTTTGCAATTCCAGACTGTTCAGAAGCTGTTATCCCCTTTGAAGAGCTATGGGCGGATGGCACTGACAAACTATATATTTCAAACTGTCTTTATCTATGCAGCAGGCTATGTATTCAACTTGTTTGAGTCATTAACTTATCTTCAATCTCTTTTCGTTTGTTTAACCATTTATATTATCCAGCTTACCTTTAGCTCGATCTGGCTGCGTTTCTTCCAATTTGGACCATTAGAGTGGATTTGGCGTGTTGTCACGTATTTAGAGGTTCCTCCATTGAGGAGACGAGTAAAAGAGGTACATTAAAAAGAAGGACCCGCATGTCATCATGCAGGTCCTTTACTTATCTTCTGTTTGTTCTTTGCGGATATAATCGGAATACTCCATGATGGATAAGGTGTTATCGATTCTTTCTTGAAGTCGATTGGTGTTTTTTGTTTTCTTCATAGTTTTTCGGTCATAGATGGAGGCAGGATGCTTCGCACTTGGTGCTGTGTAAAAAGTTTTATCACTAATAAACGATCCTCCTGGCAGGTAATAGCGCATTCCAAGCAGGTTCTTTTTATAGTGAAAAAGATTGTGGCCAATCATCTGGGTATCGTGTTCTATGCCGAGTAAGTTTAATAGGGTCGGCATTAGGTCAATTTGCCCGCCGAGGTGGGAATATTTTTCACCAGTAAAGAGACCAGGAACCGTAAATAACACGGGTACAACAAAGCGGTCCTGCATAGTATATTCATGACCTAACACCTCTTTTAATAGGGTTTTATCTTTTTCGGTAACAGGTGCACCATGAAGCCCAGAGTGATCACCATAAATCAGAATAACCGATTCATCATAGATTCCAAGCTTTTTTAGCTGTTTGATGAATAAGCCAATTTGTTCATCCGTATAACGAACTGATTGAAAATAGTTCCCTACATACGTTTCTTTATAGTTTTCTGGTAAGTCTAGAAACGCGTATTCTTCAGGCATTTCAAATGGTGTATGGCTTGTCAGCGTAATAATATTCGAATACATTTTCTCGTGAGTCTTCAACTGTTTTTTCAGCTGTTCGTCCACAAAGTTAAACAGCACTTCATCTGCGGGACCAAAGCCGATTTCTTTTTCGTTTGGAATCTCATTACTAGTGTAGATATAATCAAATCCCAGTGCGGGATATAACTTATCACGACTCCAATAGGTAATATCATCGGCATGATAGGTTGCAGCGCCGTAGCCATTCTTTTTTAGAGTCCAAACTAGTGAAGGAATCTCTTCACCCTCAAGGGTATTGACCGTTGGATCCATGCCTTCTGGGTATAAGGAGGTATGCATGAGCCATTCAGCGTCAGATGTGTTACCTGCCCCAATTTGCTGATAAACATTATCGAAATAGGCACTTTCTTTTAAGAGTGCATTTAAATGTGGTGTGATTTCCTGACCATTAATCCTTTGATTAATGGTGAATTCCTGTAACGACTCCCATTGGATAATAAAAACATGGCGGTTTTTGGCAAGACCAAATGTGCTGTGTTCAGCAGCTGGGACATAGGTATTGCCTTTTAAACTTTCAAGTTCTTTTTCAGACATGTACTCCTGGCTGGCTAAGGCTGTCCCAACGCTGTTTTCATACGCTTGAACGAATTGAGATTGGATATAGCCATGCTTCTTTGCAAAATAGGATACATCAATTAACGGATAGCAAAAAGCGATAACAGTCATGATCAGTCCGATACAGCCAAAACTCACTGCCCATCTCTTTGCTGAGGCAAAGGACGTGGACTTTTTCTTGAAAAACCAAATAAGTGGGACGATTAAGACCGTATCTAAGAAAAATAAAAAGTCATAAGGACTGCCAAGCAAGGCAACTGTGCCTCCAACTGAGTTGGATTGATAAATTTGTTTGACATCATAATAAGATGGTACTGTTGAAAAATACCGTGTATAATAAACAACGACAATGAACAGAACTGACAGGATTAAGCTATAAAGCCATATGGCTAACCAAGTCCGTTTTTTGAAAAATAGCATGAGGACCGATAAAACAAGAGCCCACATTGGAAACTCAACAACTAACACATGAAAAAACGATATGTTTTCAAAAACCACAACCTGGAAGGCGTAAATTTTTATAAACAAAACAAACAATAGCAATACAATTGGATGATGGAAACCAGCACTCGAAATCTTATTCATAGAAAACACCTCAAAAAGATACTCTTCTCTCTTAAACTTATCAAAACTTCTACAATACTATCAACTAATAATAGGAAATAAATAATTAATTTTCTGAAACCTTGGTTATCCGCTGAAATAAATTTTCCAATATGATATGATTATGCAGAATTTTGGCAAAAATAACTTTATAAAGAATTAAAGGGAGGAATACGATGGAGGTTAACAATCAAGGCACGTCATCCATTTCTACTGGGAATATATTTTCAAATCGAATTGTATTAGCCATTATGTCTTCAAACTTTTTACTCCAGTTAGGAATCTGGATAAGGAATTTTGCGATTTTACTATACGTGACCGATATTACCGATAATGATCCGGTTTATGTTTCATTGATATCGGTTGTAGAGTTTACCCCGATATTTATTTTTTCATTTATTGGCGGGACTTTTGCTGACAGATGGAAGCCTAAATTGACAATGGTTTGGTGCGATATGTTGTCCGCTTTATCGATCGGACTGGTACTGTTGGCCCTGCTTTTTGGCTCATGGCAGGCAATATTCTTAGCAACGCTAATTTCAGCTATTTTATCTCAATTTTCCATGCCTTCCGCAATGAAACTACTAAAGCAGCATGTACCAGGTGAACAGCTGCAATCCGTTATGGCCATATTCCAATCGTTGATGGCAATATTCATGGTCATCGGTCCTGTAATTGGAACACTTGTTTATCAAAAATATGGAATTTACATTTCGATTGGTGTTATGGGTGCGATGTTCTTACTATCAGGACTGGTGTTAATGTTCCTGCCACGTGATTTGGAGAAAGAAAAAGCAGAAGTTCAAAACAACTTTAAAAAAGAACTAGCAGATGGTTTCCGTTATGTAATGTCAAAAAAAGTACTGAAATCAATGGGCGGTATTTTTGCTGTTTGTGGTTTAGCCGTTGGGTTGATTTCACCGTTAATGATTTTTATTACCATTGAAAAACTCGGAATGCCTAAGGAATCTCTGCAATGGCTGTTAATGGCAAACGGCATTGGTATGCTAGCTGGCGGTGGTATTGTCATGGCCTTTTCCAAGAAAATCTCACCTCAAAAGCTTCTTGCAATTGGGATTTTCGCAAGCATGGTGTTTACAGTTAGTATTGGCTGGTCAACAAGCTTTACGGTAACACTTGTATTACAAGTTTTGAATGGTATATTCTTTCCATGTATTCATATTGGGATTAACACCATCATACTAAAATATTCAGAAGAAGCATTCATAGGGCGTGTGAATGGTGTTCTGAGCCCGTTGTTTATGGGGATGATGGTGATTGGAATGTCGGCTGCGGGTGTTGTGAAAATCCCGCTGACATTATCTGGTGTTTATACCATTTCTGGTGTATTATTTCTGATTGGGTCCTTACTGGTTGTTCCGCTTTTCAACGTAAAAGAGGAGGGGGCAAACCTCTCAATCGCAGAGAAGCAGCCACAGGCTTAGAAAATAAAAAGGTGCATTAAGCTCAGCTTACTGCACCTTTTTTTTGACTTTCTTGATCTCCGCTTGTTAATTGCTGCTCTGCGAATTCACGATATAATTTATGTGACTGAGTTAATTCTAGATGAGTCCCGATTCCGGTGACTCGCCCTTTCTCGATGAAAATGATTTTATCAGCGTCTACAATCGTTGATAAGCGATGAGCAATTACAAAGGTAGTACGGCCTTCCATTAACCGGGATAATGCCTGCTGAACAATTCCTTCTGATTGGCTGTCAAGGCTTGCCGTTGCTTCGTCCATCATTAGTATCTTGGGGTCACGTAAAAAGGCACGTGCAATCGCAATACGCTGCCTTTGACCGCCTGAAAGCTTTACTCCGCGCTCGCCAACCTCTGTGTCCAATCCTTCCGAAAAGGATCTAATAAATTCACTTGCATACGCCATCTCTGCCACTTTCCACAGCTGGTCATCTGAAATCGATTGACCATTTGGCAGCCCATAACATAAATTTTCACGGATGGTTCCCGCCATCATCGCACTTTCCTGTGAAACATAACCAATCTGACTGCGCCATGCTTGAACGGATAAATCTGTAATCGGTATATCACCTGCCATTATTTTTCCAGAGGTGGGCTCGTAAAAGCGTTCAATTAAGCCGAACATGGTCGTTTTTCCGCCGCCGCTAGGACCAGCAAAGGCAATCATTTCGCCTGGCTGTGCCTCAAACGATACATCTTCAAGAACCGGTTCATCATCGCTATAGGCAAATGAAACATGGCTGACGAGAATAGGTTTATTCGTGATGTCTAGTTCCAGCCCTTCCTGCCCTTCTTCTAGAGGCAGGTTTAAGATATCGATAATCCGCTCGGTAGCTCCTTTTGCCTTTTGTAACTGGGTAAAGAACATGGCGAAACTTGTAATCGGAAAAATGATTTGAAAAAGGTAAAGTAAGAACGCAACCAGTGAACCAGTGGACATCGTTCCGTTGGCCACCCGCATGCCCCCGTACCCAATAATCATCACGATGACAATCATGACAACCAAGTACATGATGGGAGCGATTAACGCGGTGATTCGTGCTTCTTTTAAACCAAAACCGAGCAAATTGCCGATGCCTGTTACTCCTTTTGTCTGTTCATGCGGTTCTGCGGTTGATGCCTTCATTAAACGTATTTCACTTAGTGTTTGTTGAATGTTTCCTGTAAAGGCGGCCGTTTCATCCTGCAGGCCGCGGGAGATTTTTGCCATCTTCCTTCCGAGCGGCATCATAATACTAAACGTGAGAGGAACAGATATTAACATCATCAGTGTCATTTTCCAATCCATTATCAATAGAATAACGATTGCTCCGATTATGGAGATAATCCCTGAGATGAATTGTGGAAAATGATTTGAAATTAAATCGCGAACGACACTTGTATCATTTACAATCCGGCTGACGGTTTCACCGCTGGATTGTTTATCAAAATAACTGACTGGTAAACGAATTAATTTTACCCACATCTTTTCACGGAGCCGGGCGACAATTTTTTGCCCGACAAAACTTAACAGGTAAATAGAAACTCCGCTGATGATTGCTTGGAATATGAATGCAGCGCCAATCCCAATCATGAGTGGAACACTTAGCGAGGCTACAGAGAACCCATCTACTAAGTTTTTCGTTAATACTGGAACAAGCAGACCCGCAAGTGTCGTAATAAGACTTGCAGATAATCCGATAACTAACGCAGTTTTTGGGATGTTAGCAGATAAAATAAGAGAGATAAATGGTTTTAAACCATCCTTGTTTTGCTTCATTTATTATGACTCCAATCTCTATATGAAAAGAATGATTTTCATAAGCAATCATACGTTCATAAGGAATGATATGCAAATGATAATTTGGTAAGATAGAGCAGTAATGGAAAGAGAGGAATAATAAAGATGAGTCATTCAAAAGTGTTAATTGATTCAAAGGCAAAGAATGAATCAAAAGCATGGTTATACGTGATATTAGCGGGGCTTCTTGAGATTGTCTGGGCAAGCGGTTTTAAATATGAAGAAGTTCCTTCTCTTGTTGTGCTTATCGCGATCTTATTAAGTTTTGAATTAATTATAAGAGCGACAAAAGTGATACCGGTTGGGACGGTATACGCTGTATTTGCCGGTATTGGCACCATAGGAACAGTTATAGTCGAGATTGTGTTTGAAAATGGCTCCGTTAGTCCAATTAGAGTTGCCCTTATTTTATTACTTTTGGCTTGTATTATTGGCTTGAAATTAACAAATAAGGAGGGCGAAGTTTAATGGATTGGCTGATGTTAATTCTAGGAGGATGTTTTGAAGTCGTTGGAGTAATAGGTCTTAAACGGACCGCCGAAAAAAATAACTGGATCAATTATTTCATTTTAATAGGCGGCTTCATCATGAGCTTTCAGCTTCTGGTCCGGGCGATGGAGACGATTCCATTATCAACCGCCTATGCCGTATGGACAGGGATTGGAACGGTGGGAGCTGCAGTAGTAGGGATGGTTTTCTTTAAAGAATCAAAAAGCCGGCTTCGTATGGCGTGTATCCTTGGTATTATATTTTCAGTAGTGGGTTTGAAGCTCGTTCATTAAATAAAGAAAACATCTCTCGAATAATCGGAAGATGTTTTCTTTTATGCCTAGGCTAGCTTTTCGAGCTCTGAAAATACTGCTTCGTAATCTTCTTTTTTGTCGGCTTTAAACGAGGTGTTCATATAAGTAATAATTCCATCTCGATTGACAACAAACACGGAGCGGATCGCAACGCCGCCTTTTTCGTTATACACCTTATAGTCCTTAATCGTCTGCCTTTGCCAATCAGAGGCTAATGGATAAGGCAATGTCGCCATACTGGCAGCAAAAACTCTGTGCGAGTGAATACTATCCGCACTGATTGCGATAACTTCTGCACCTAACTGTTCAAATCGCTTGTAATCCTCTTTCCAAGAGGCTATTTCTTTAATTCAGCCGGGAGTAAAATCCATCCCATAAAAGGCGATAACCACGTTCGTCTTTCCCAGATAATCCGAAAGAGCGAGGGGGTCCTTTGTTGTTGCAGGTAATGAAAAATCAGGGGCTGCATCCCCAACCGTCAAGGTTGATTCCAAGATAACTCCTCCATTCATGAAACAATATCCTTTGCTAGGATTTCCATCTTTCTAAAAAATTACACAAAAAAAATGGTGCCTGGCACCATTCTTAATAGGATATCGCCTGGCTTCCAAATTGGGTCCAGCTTATAACAAAGTCTTGAAAATTGGCTGATTTATTCTGGTCTGGAAAAAATGGATCATTAAAGTATACGTTGTTTTCATCATAGCCGGTGACGAGTACAGAATGCATTCTGCGAGTAATATTGATTTCTCCTTCTTTGGTATTCCATGTTTCCCATTGCTCTTCCGGTAAAAAAGCAAATGTACTGCCGACAATTACCCAAACAGGTTTACCTGCGTTTAGCTTTTTTTGCACAGAAGAAAAATGATCTCCAGTAAGATTATCGATTTGGCTAGGGAGGTATTTGTCTGCAAGGTCTTCAATTACCTCGTGGTAAACGCCTAATCCAGGCTGATTATAGGTATACATATTCCCGACAAATCCCTGATGAGGATTTCCGAAGTATCCATCACTGAAATAAGGCACCTTAGGAATCTCGTCTGCCAGAGTAAGTTTATCAACAGAAACGCCAGCAAAATTAAGTAACATTGCCAAACTGGTTACTTCACATCCCCTTGGCAGCTCAGGGAATTGCTGCAGCACTGGAACAGTTAATAGGATACTTTCTTTCATAATGGGCTCCTTTTGATATACAACTACTGTCCGATCTACATGAACCGCAGCTGTATATTCTGCGCTCGTTTCAATCGGAGAGGTAGAAGCATAGTAGATTGGAAGGAATAATAGGAGGCTTAACAATGATATCTTTTTTGGCTGCTGATTCTTCATGTAAGCGACTCCTTTTTATTTTACCTAACGTTCTATAAGTCTCTTATACTATTTACTATTCTCCATAGAATGGAGTTATCCTCCGCCAAAAGGTGGATAACTTAGGAATCATATATTAGATTTACGGGGTAAACACCATGTTTATGTCACAAATTATTCAGAAATCAGTGAAAATAGTTCTTGATTGTTTATTGACTAGACAAATTACACTGTTTATAATCAAATGTATAAGACGTTGATAATGATTTTCAATGTCATTTATTTTTGTTTCTGAGTGATAAGGATTCTCATTAAAAATGAGAATGATAGAAAAATAGAAATGTTGGGGACTGCAATGATGAAGAAAAGATATTTACTACTAGGATTAATCGTCTTATCTGCTGCTTCCTTATTTGTTGGGGTTAGCAGTATATCTCCCTTGGATTTGTTAGATTTCCAATCAGAGGAGACACAGATTTTCCTTATCAGCCGAATGCCAAGGCTAGTAGCAATCCTACTTGCAGGAGCTGGGATGAGTATTGCAGGTTTGATTATGCAGCAGCTCAGCAGGAACAAATTTGTTTCACCGACTACCGCTGGAACACTAGACGCAACGCGTCTTGGTATCCTTGTTTCGATGCTGTTGTTTGCAAATGCAACCATGCTTGAAAAAATGGCAGTAGCCTTTGTTTTCGCGCTTGCTGGTACATTTGTTTTTATGCAAATTCTCGATCGAATTAAATTTAAGGACGCCATTTTCATACCGCTTGTAGGTTTGATGTTCGGAAATATACTTTCCTCAGTGACGACTTTTTTCGCGTATCGTGCTGACGTCATTCAAAATATGTCTGCTTGGCTGCAGGGAGATTTTTCAATGATTATGAAGGGCAGATACGAATTGCTCTACATAAGTATTCCGATTTTAATTATTGCTTATTTCTATGCGAACCGCTTTACAGTGGCTGGAATGGGTGAGGATTTTTCAAAAAATCTTGGACTTGCGTATCGCCGTATAGTGAATATTGGTCTTATCCTGGTTGCACTGGTAACGACAACGGTAGTTCTGACCGTCGGAATTATTCCGTTTTTAGGCTTAATTATTCCAAATATCATATCGATTTTTAAAGGCGATCACTTACAAAAAACATTGCCGCATACAGCACTCCTTGGGGCCATCTTCCTTCTGATTTGCGATATTTTGGGCAGAGTGCTCATTTATCCATACGAAATTTCAATCAGTCTTATGGTTGGGGTAATTGGAAGCGGAATTTTCTTATACTTACTGTTCCGGAGGAAGGCATATGCGTAACTCAATCAAACTACTTGTCTTTGCCTTAATTGCTGCCGGAGTGTGTGCCATCTATTTATTCCATGAATTAAACGGGAGTTTTGGATATGCTCTTCCAAAACGAACCATAAAAGTACTGGCGATGGTTTTAACCGGAGTCACAATCGCTTATGCAACAGTTGTTTTCCAGACGATAACACATAACAAAATTTTGACACCGAGCATTATGGGGTTAGATTCACTTTACATGCTCCTGCAAACCTTAATTATTTTCTTTTTAGGCTCAGGGCACATGATTATCGTCAATAAACAGGTGAATTTCCTACTTTCAGTTGTTGTAATGATTGTTTTTGCCCTTCTTTTATACAAGTTTTTATTTAAAAAGGGCAATCAGCCAATCTACTTTTTATTGCTTGTCGGAATCATTGTGGGTACATTTTTCTCCAGTATCTCAACGTTTTTCCAGGTACTGATTGACCCGAATGAATTCCAAATCGTTCAAGACCGCATGTTTGCGAGTTTTAATAATATCAATTCAGACTTAGTTTGGCTGGCGATTGTCATCGTTGCTCTTGTGATGGTTTATGCATGGCGTTTTTTAAAGTATTTAGACGTCCTGTCATTAGGCCGTGATACAGCGATCAATTTAGGGGTTCCATATGATTCGATCGTCAAAAACATGCTTATCGTCGTAGCTGTTTTCATTTCAATCTCGACTGCTCTAGTTGGGCCGATTACCTTTTTTGGCTTAATTGTGGCCAATCTATCGTATCAATTTTTCAAAACATACAAACACAATACACTGATCACAGGCGCAATCCTCATGAGTATTATCGCTCTTGTTGGAGGGCAATGGGTGGTCGAACGGGTCTTTACTTTTTCGACAACGTTAAGTGTGATTATTAATTTTATCGGTGGAGTGTATTTCATCTACTTACTGCTGAAGGAGAGGAAAGCTGTATGATACAAGTCCGAGCTTTGTCAAAGTTATATGGTAAAAAGTCGGTTGTTGAGGATGTTACCGTGGATATTCAGCCGCGGAAAATTACGAGCTTTATCGGTCCAAATGGGGCAGGTAAATCGACTCTGCTATCAATGGTGAGCCGTCTTCTTGATTCGGATACAGGTGAAGTGCTGATTGATAAATCTGATGTAAAAAAGATGAAGTCCAATGATTTTGCTAAGAAGGTATCAATCCTTAAACAGTCCAATTATATTAATGTCCGCCTGACGATTCGCGAACTCGTATCCTTCGGACGCTTTCCCTATTCGAAGGGGAGGTTAACGGAGGAAGACGAACGGATTGTTGACCAATCGCTTGAATATATGCACCTCACCGATATGCAGGACAGTTTTTTAGATGAATTATCTGGTGGTCAAAGGCAGCGTGCGTTTATCGCAATGGTTATTGCTCAGGATACAGAGTACATTTTGCTTGATGAACCATTGAACAATTTAGATATGAAGCATTCCGTTCAAATTATGAAAATCCTGCGCCGGCTTGTTGATGAACTTGGAAAAACAGTTGTCATCGTGTTGCATGATATCAACTTTGCTTCGGTTTATTCGGACCGCATTGTAGCAATGAAGGATGGTAAGGTCGTGAAAGATGGACCTACGGAAGAAATTATCGAATCATCGGCATTAAAAGAGATTTACGATATGGATATCCCCATTCAGAAAATGGATGGATGCAGAATTTGTGTATATTTTAGCTCATAATAAAAGGAGAGATTTAGGAATGAAAAAGTGGAGTTTTCTAGTTTTAATGGTTTCAATCATTTTAGTATTAGCAGCATGCGGGTCTAAGGAAGAGAGTAAGGCAGAGCCAGCAGATGCAAAGCCGGCAGCAGCTGAAAAAATCACCATTGAACATAAGTATGGGAACGTAGAAATCGATAAAAATCCAGAAAAAGTAGTTGTTTTTGACTTTGGTATTCTTGATACATTGGATGAATTAGGTGTCGAAGTAACTGGTGTTCCGCAAGCAGCTATTCCTCCATATTTAGAAAAATATGCTGGTGAGAAATATACAAACCTAGGAAGTTTAAAAGAGCCTGATTTTGAAGCGATTCATGCGATGCAGCCTGATGTTATTTTCATCAGCGGCCGTCAAGCAGAATTATATGAACAGTTTGCAGAAATTGCTCCAACTGTATTTGTAGAATTAGATTATACCAAATACATGGAGTCATTTGAGAAAAATATGAACCTCGTTGGTGAAATTTTTGATAAAAAAGAAGAAGTAGCAAGTGCATTAGAAGAAATCAACACAACCGTTGAAGAGGTAAATAAAAAGGCTTCTGAAAATGGTAAAAAAGGATTAATCGTCCTAGCGAATGAAGGAAAAGTAAGTGCTTACGGACCAAGCTCCCGTTTTGGTATTATCCATGACGTGTATGGTTTTGCTGCAGCAGATGAGAAAATTGAAGTATCAACGCATGGTCAAAGCATTACCATGGAATACATTATGGAAACAAATCCAGAGGTATTGTTTGTTATTGACCGTAACACAGCAGTAGGCGGTGAAGCCGGTGCTGAAAAAGTAATCGAAAATGAGCTTGTTAAAAAGACAACTTCCTTCAAAGAAGATAAGATTATTTACTTAGATCCAGATACTTGGTACCTAAGTGGCGGCGGCTTAAAATCTGTAAAACTAATGGCTGAAGAAATTGAAGCGGCGTTATAAAATTACGAGCCAGGTTTCCTGCCTGGCTTTACTCTTAGGGAGGGATATTTATGTTCTATCAAGTGAGAAGAATTGTAGTTAAAGAGGGATTTAGCGATCAGGTGGTCGCGAACTTTTCAAACCGAGGAGGTTTATTGGCTCAGCGTCCTGGATATATTGGCAGACAGATTTTGGTTAAGAAGGTTCGCCGTGGCGAAGAGGAAGTTATGGTTATGGTTCAATGGGAATCTGAAGAGGATTGGAAAAATTGGGAGAAGAGCCCTGAACATATTGCCGGCCATAAGGCGAAGCCTAAGGCAGAGAAGCCTGATTATATTGTTGAATCCAGTCATGACCTTTACTATGTAAAGGGTTAAGTTTAAATAGAGAGAGGCTGACGCGAATGCTCACTTGGTGTGAACGAAACGTGTCAGCCTCTTTTGATTAATCTTTTTCGATTTCTACGTTATGTTCTTTTGCCAGTTCATCCAGTTTATCATTATAGTCTTCGATTTGCAGACGTCCTTCTTCTAGAAGCTGATTGGCTTCTTCAACCAAACTGGCATCTTGTTTTTCGAGGGCTTCCATTATTTTTTCAAACGCACTAAATTGGAGTTTTGCACCCGAAAGGTAAATCTCATGGACCTCCTTCAGTTCATCACTTTCAATACTGACGGTCTCAAGTTCAGAAATTAAATCCGTATAGTTTGGAATGACCTCGTTTACCAAGGCGTCATACATTGTTTGATCATCCGTATAATTGACCCCCGCAACCCCTTCATAAGCTGAAACAGCCTTATCCTCCAGGGTTTGTGCCGTTTTCATCTCCTCATTTATATAATTTAAAATGTCATCCTGAACCGCTCCCCCACAGCCAGCTAGAACAAGCAAAAGGCCAAACACAGCAGCTGCCAACACTCGCCTCACCATAACCCCACCTCCATCGACCATTATATGAACCACCGGAAGTCCACTATGTATGAAGAAATTGAAAATAGGTGGATTAGAAATCTTTAAATTTTGTTACAAAAACAATTAAATGCCTAACAATCTTTCAGCCAGTCCATCATTAGATAAAGAGACAAGATTAATATCGATAGGGATGGGTTGAAAATGGCGAAAAGGAACAGAGGGAAAACAATCAACTACCTGCCATCAAGAGGGCGTGGAACATGTCCTTTGTGTGGGAGAACAAGAATAAAACTGTTATATCCGTTTAAAACAGAAAGCAGCCAAACCATCAAAGTATGCAAAAACTGCAGAATTAAATAACAACAAGTAAAAGTTCCTAAGGATGTATCCTTAGGACTTTTTAATAATGCAACTGTCCACCCTAGGTGGAAAGTGTCCACGAGCGGTGCCTGTCACCATTACTGTGTCACCATCACCATCAAATTGTCATCAATGATAAAGGAATTTATAGGGATATGTCTAAATAGTATTAGATTAGCAAGTTTTGAATGATAATTCTTTGTGAATGAGGCGGGGGTATGAAGAGAGCGTTTAGTGGGTTGTTACATTTGTTGTCTCATGGGGCTTGGTGGTACATAACGGTTATATCAGTGGCCCTTTTTGTTTATTCGGAGACAAAGGTATATGATTTGCTCCTTAATGTGTGCAGTGGTGATGACTGTCAGGATCTTTTCCTTTTAACTGCTGAGGAGGCCCAAAGTTTACTCTCCTATGGAATGTCCATGTCCTTCTATAGCGGGATTCTCGTTGTCCTTTTGCTCATACAGTTTCTATCTTTTTTTGTAGTCGGTGTCCTGCTCTATATTTACGGGATGAAGGATCAAATTTGTTTATATACGTCGATCCTGCTTATCGCGACTGGAACGATTATGAGTATAAGTACGCCTATTATCTCTGAGGCAACGCATTTAGATAGTTTTTTAAAGGTTGAAAGCTTTGTAGGGGATTTATATTTATTCTTTTTCTTTCTATTTCCAGATGGAAAGTTTCGGCCAAAGTGGCTGCTCTATCCGGCACTAATTGGTTTAGTGGGGAATATAGGTATTTACTTTCTGCCAGGCTCAATGATAGACCCTACGACATGGCCAATAGCGGTTCGCTCGGGAATTTGGCTTTCATTGCACGGCTTTGTCATTTACTCGCAAATTTACCGCTATCGTCATGCTGAAAATAAGCAGCTGCAAAGGCAGATACGTTGGTTCGCAGTTAGTTTAAGCGGATTTATTCTATCCGTGTTGTCTTTATTAATTTTCTCAACTTTTGGGGATAACGGTCTTTTAAAATTATCTATGTGGTTTGTCTATTATCTTGCTCTTTTATTTATGCCGTTTTCCATCGGAATAGCGATATTGGAGCAGCGGCAGCGTCATTTATCTGTGGTATTCAGCAGAACCATTGTGTATTCGTTTGTAACACTGATTGTCATGGGTGTATACGTACTAATAGTTGGTTCACTCGGATTCCTGTTAAATGATCAGAACAATATTTTTATTTCTTTATTAGCAACCGGGATTGTGGCGATTCTTTTCCAGCCCTTACGTACAAAAATACAGCATTCTGTTAACACCTTAGTTTATGGAGACCGTGAGGATCCATATAAAATCTTATCCTCCTTAACACAACGATTGGAGTTAACGATGACAAATTCCTCCGTCCTTAACACCATCGTGGAAGAAGTCGCAAAAGCACTCAAGCTGCCCTTTGCTGCAATTGAAATGGAACTCGGCGGGAACTTTGAACGCGTGGCTGTATTTGGTGAGGAATTACAGGTTGGATCAGAATTCCCTTTAAAACTAAAAGGGGAATGTATAGGTATTCTTATCGTCGGGGCTCGTTCCTTACAAGAAACACTTCCTCCTGACAAAGTCTATTTATTAAATGATTTACTCAGGCAGGTTACGATGGCGGTACAAACGGTGAGGATTTCAAGTGAGCTGAAACGCTCAAGAATTAAACTTGTTAGTTTTAGAGAGGAAGAACGAAGAAGGCTTCGCCGGGATTTACATGATGGATTAGGTGCCAGCCTTGCAAGTATTTCGCTAAGTTTGGATACCGTAGTTTTTCAAAATGGTGTAGATCTGGCGGTAAAGAATAGATTACTAGAGTTACAGGGAAATCTTCGCACCGCCATTGCTGAGATTCGCCAATTAGTTTACAATTTGCGGCCGCCTGCATTAGATGAATTGGGGTTGATTTTTGCATTAGATGAGCTTTGCCGGCAATATGAGGGCAGTTCAATAAAAGTATCGTTGGAGGCTTCAGAAATTGACTTTCCTCTTCATCCTGCCATTGAAGTTGCCGCCTATCGGATTGTTCAGGAAGCAGTTACGAATGCAGGTAAGCACTCAAAGGGATCCTTTTGTAAAGTTTCACTTGGGTTAGACGATTCATCCTTAATCATGACGATCGAAGATAATGGAGTGGGTCTCCAAGGCAACCGGAAAAATGGAATAGGTCTCCATTCAATGAGAGAACGTGCAGAGGAAGTGGATGGACAGTTTTTTATAAAAAATAACAGCGGCATGGGTACGACGATTGAAGTCCGTTTGCCATTGTGGGCGGAAGGAGAGTAAGCAATGCGAATATTACTTGTGGAAGATCATCCGATGTTTCGGGATGGATTAGCTAGAATGCTAGAAAGTGTAGAGGAATTTGAGGTAGTGGGGGCAGCAGTAACCGGTGAAGAAGCCGTTCAATTGGCGCAGCAGCTGAGACCAAACATTATTCTTATGGATCTTAATCTTCCAAAAATGAGCGGAATAGAAGCCACAAAACAGATTATCCACATACAGCCTGAAACTGGAATTCTTGTTTTAACCATGTACGACGATGATAGCTCTGTGTTTGCAGCCATGAGAGCAGGGGCTAGAGGGTATCTTTTGAAAGAGGCCAATCGAAATGAAATCATTCGAGCCATTCAGGCAGTGGGGGATGGTGAAGCAATCTTTAGTCCATCGATTGCGAGAAGAATGATGTACTATTTTGAGGCAAAATCAAAGCAGGTACGTGTAGATGTTTTTCCGCAGCTAACGGAAAGAGAACGAGAGGTGTTAAATCATATTGCCAGAGGGGAGAATAATGCTGAAATTGCCAGCGTTTTAGGATTAAATCAAAAAACGGTCCGAAATCACGTTTCCAACATCTTGAGTAAATTGCACGCCAGCGACCGTGCACATGCGATTATCATGGCAAGGGAAGCTGGATTAGGGAAAGATGGCAAATAAGTCGTTAAGGAGCCCTTTTTAAGGGTTCTTTTTTATAAAAAAAACTTCCCGACATGGGCGGGACTGTGGTCACAAGACGCCGGGACGCCGGGATTGATACAGTTAGGTTAATAAAACGAAAGGAAGTTGATAGTAATGAACCTAAACAAGGTGATTCGTTTGTTAGCCATTTTTAGTATCATTGGAGGTTTTTTCCGCGCTCTTATGTGCCCGCTGGCATTAGTATGGGGGATGAACAGCACGCAAGAATTAACAGCAGGAGTCCTTGGAACGTTATTTATGGGATTAGGTATTTTCGGATTGTACTTCTCTGCTCATAAGGAGTTTGGAAAACTGGGGTTCACAGCGTTTATCCTTTATGCCTTTGGAAGCTTTGTCCTGATGGGAATGGTATTTACTAGCTTAGTATTTGCTGTGTATGACCCGAAAGTTTTACAAATGGATATGCCGCCGCTGCCAATTTTAATTGCTAGTCCATTGATGATGCTCTCAGTCATGCTTTCTATGATATTACTTGGTATTACGGTGTTAAAGACGAAAGTATTTTCTAAAGTACCTGCTATTTTGATTATACTTGCGCCGATTCTAAACTTTATTCCAGTGGTTGGTGATTTTTCAGTCCTTGCTTGGGGTATTCCTTTTATGTGGTTTGGAATAGAGGTATTAAAGAAATCAAGAGGTAATGTAGTAGTAGAAAATATATCGGTTGAGCAATAAAGAGAACAGGGCATCCCCATCGTTGTGGGAAGCCCTTCTCTTTTGTTAAATAGTATTTCTCAGGGTGTAATGTATAACTTTATTCCTATAAAAGAATATTATTTATTCGTTTTTTCGGGAAAATGGTTGGATAGTAATTTATTTCCAGCAATATTAAAATAATTTTACGTTATAAAAATACATAATAGTTAATAAAAATACATATGGTTATGGGGGTTATTTTATGAAGAAGAAAAAAATTGCAGGTTTATTAGCAGTAAGTTTACTTACGGCTGTTCCCTTTTCTACAGGATTTGCTGAGGGACCGAAATGGACAAACGTAAATGTATATGAGGAGCAGGATGGCAGCAAGTTTAATAGTGAAAACTATGAATTTATGAAATTCTCACAAGTTGGGGCTAAATTGACGGCGATTGAAAAGCAATCCAATCGTGTAAAGGTAGAAGTACGCGGGACATCTGCTGATGGTCATCCTCTTTATGTTGTTACAATTGCAGATCCAACTACACAAGGAAAGTTTGGAAAAATACAATCCCTTAGAAAACAAATGTTCAAGAATCCTGAAAAGGCTCAGGATTGGATTGCGAATAATCCTGATTTTAAAGTGCCGATTATGATTAATGGCTCGATTCATGGTACCGAGTTTGTAGGAAGTGACGCGGTTATCCAATTAATCGAACGCTTTGCAACACAAAATGATGCAGAAACAAAAAATATTTTAGAGAATAATATTCTTATTTTTAACGTCGTGCAAAACCCTGATGGCCGCGTGGATGCCACACGATTTAACGGGGAAGGTATCGATTTGAATCGTGACTTTATCACACAGTCTCAGCCTGAAACCCAAGAAACGGTGGAATTGATTAAAGAGTGGAATCCAATGGTATTCCTTGATACCCATGGTTATGTAAAGAATTATGGACCTAACCTGCAGGGGTTAATTGAACCATGTACGCCGCCTCATAATCCTAACTATGAGTATGACCTTTATAATAAGTGGGCAGTGGATCAGGCAAAAGCAATGGAAGCAGAAATTATGGGAGACAAGGATAGTTTTACAGGCAATTTGTATAAAAGTATGGGGGGAGTTTACGTGCCACAGCGTGATGACGCTGCTGGCTGGGATGACTATCCGCCAATTTTCACTCCAATGTATGCGATGTACCATGGTGCTTACGGTCACACGTTAGAAGCTCCAACAAATGACTTGGATGGAGTACGCTGGATGTATAATGCCATCATGGGTGCCTTGAATTTTGCCACTGAAAATAAGCAGGCAATGATCACAGACCAAATTGAGATGTTCAAACGCGGCATTAACTTTGATCATCCTTTCCATAAAGAAGGATTCTTCCCTAATGCTTACATTTTGCCAGTTGATGAAAAAGATCCGACGGTAACAACTAAGGCTGTGAAGCATTTACTTAATAACGATATTGAGGTAAAAGAAGCAACGAAAGCATTTAGTGTTGATGGAAAAACCTACCCTAAAGGAACGTATCTAGTGCAGTTGGACCAAGCAAAGGCTGGCTTAGCCAATACAATGCTATGGGATGGTGAGGACATTTCAAATGATACACCGGCTATGTATGATATTTCTGCATGGAGCCTGCCGGAGCTTTGGGGCTTTGAAGCAGTTGAGACATACAGTCCGGTAGACGTTACAGCTAAACAGGTTAACCAAGTAACTGTTCAAGGGACTGTGACAGGGAAAGGCCCTTACTTGATTCCAAATAGTTCTGTAAAAGCGATTGAATTAGTAAATAACTTGCTTAAACAGGGAGTTGCAGTATCTCGCAGTGAATCGGGCGATTTTTATACGGCTACTTCAGCCAATAAAATCTCAGCAGCTGTGAAAGAATCTGGTCTCCAGATCGGATCGGTTGCAAGTGTACCCGGGGATGCTGCCGAGGTATCAAGTTTACAGGTAGCCATATTAAAGGATGGAGGTATGGGGAAGGTTCAGTCTCACAGCGGGACAAAGCTTGCCTTGAAGAGATTAGGATTCGAAGTAACCGAAGTAACGCCTGTTGAAGTTGCAGAAAAAGGTATAGAGGGCTTTGATGTATTTGTTTACAGTGGAACAGAGAACCTTATTTCTACAAAACTATCAGAAGCAAACAAAGAATTTGGCTTCCAAAATGCTGACCAATTCTCAGCTTTTAAGAATAATGTTACGAAGTTTGTAGACCAAGGCGGCAAATATATTGCAGTCGGAGCAGGGGCATCCAATGCAACAAGAACATTGGAATTGACTGATAATGTAATAAATAGTGCTGGATCAAACAGTAACGGTATCGTAAAGGTCGATTATGCTGGTACAGGATTAACAGCCGGCTATGACGGGGACGATCTTGGTTTTGTCTATCGCCCGGCATGGTATGGTGTGAACGGAAATGATGAGGTCGGAGCAACTTTGTTTAACACGGACGACTTCTTTGTAGCTGGCCACTGGATTAATAAAAAGGCCGATGCTAAGGGTCAGGCGGTAATCGTAAAAGAAGAAAATAAAGACGTCACCCTTATTGGCTTAGAAGCAGGATTCCGTGACCACACAGACTACCTGTTCAGACTTCTATCCAATGCTATTTTTGATAAATAATACGAGCAAAGCCTGGTCTACTATTGACCAGGCTTTTTGACATTTCCTATTCAAAATTTGGCGACATATGGTGTTGAATAGCCATAGCAGTGGAATCCGCTATAATGCCATTCCTTAAATGCTGGTTAAAAAGCCGTGTTTCTGTCTATAAAAAAATCCTCCAATAGTAGTTAAAAGAGAACAAATAAATCAAAACAATTTTTTTCCTAGTTAGTAGATGTTTTATTTTGATTTTTTTAAAGATTTAGATATGATAATACAGGATTGTCATTAAAAAAATTGATAAATTCGGGGAAATATATGAAAAAAGTTCTAATCATTATTGGGATACTAGCTGGACTGGTCGTTATATCACCATTTTTACTATTAGGAGTTTATGCTTTAGATTTTGTCTATTATGAAGCAAATGATGATAAAGCGGAGAAGGCTGCATTAGAATATTTGGAAGAAAAGTATGGAGAGCGATTTGTAATTGACGAGGTGGAGTACAATAAAATCTTAGGTGATGACGGGGGAGATTATAGCCTTTCTGTGCACCCAGCGGCAAGTCCGGATATTACTTTCGGGGTAGACACTACTGAGAAGTATCAAGTGATAAGGGACAGCTATAAAGAAAGTAATTGGTCAGCACAATTTAGGAAAGAAATGATTCCCATCATTGAACCCATATTTCAGGGTACAGGGGTATACTATGTTTATGGTTCTTTTTATAGTGAGATAGAGGAGCGGTACCAGTTGAAGACAGCTATCAAACAATATACAATGAGAATCCTCATCAAAGCTTTGAAAGCATCCATATATTAAATTTCGACGATACCTTTGATAAAGAGAAAGAGTTTCAGTGAATTTATCAGTTATGGGAAACCGTCAAGGATAGACAGTATAGTGACAATAATATTAAGATAGATTATTACTCAAAAGACCTTAAGAAAAAACTTAAAACCGGATCAGACTTAAACCAATTTGAAAATGAACATCGGCAAGAAATGTTTTACACCTGCCGGTTCTCAAAACAAGAAACACAAGACAAACCGATAACATCACCAGGAAATATTGAGGCCTTTTGCAGACAAATCTAAGATGGAGATAAAGTGGGTGACAGGCACCGCTCGTGGACACTTTCCACCTCAGGCGGACACTCTTAATATTTAAAGAGGATTGGGCATTTTGCTCAATCCTTTTAATTTTGAATATGTTTTGTGTGAATGGTGCAATTTGCTAGAGATAGTTCTAGGAGATGGATAATTTTTCTTTTTAATATCCATAATAATTACATTTAATTCAGGTGTTTTCAGGGGGATATGTATGTTCGCTAAATGGCATATGAGGTGGACTTTTTCCATTTTTATTGGCTTTTCCGTTATGTTATCAAGCCCGATAGAAAAATATGAAGCTGAAGTTAATGAAGGTAACGGGGATATTAAAAATATTATTTTTCTGATTGGTGATGGCATGGGTGTTTCATTCACATCGGGGTATCGTTATTTGAAAGATAATCCTGCCACTTTAGAACTAGAATCCACAGAGTTTGGACCGTACCTTGTTGGCCAGCAGACGACCTTCCCGAATGACCCAAGGTATAATGTAACAGATTCTGCGGCTTCGGCAACAGCTATGGCAACCGGGGTCAAAACCTATAATGGGGCAATTGGGATTAACAGCGACCACTCGAAATTAAAATCAGTCCTCGAAGCGGCTAAGGAAAAAGGGAAAGGGACTGGGCTGGTTGCCACAGCGCAAATCACCCATGGCACTCCTGCTGCATTTGGTGCCCATGTCGTCGAGCGAAAGAGCATGAGCGCCATTGCCGATGATTATTTTGATGATTTAGTTACTGGCAGGCACAAAATAGATGTATTGCTTGGCGGGGGTTCAGAGTGGTTTATCCGCAAAGATAGGAACCTAGTGGATGAGTTTGTTAAAGACGGCTACAGCTATGTAACGAACGTTAATGAGATGAATAACGACGAAAGTGCTCAGGTGTTAGGTCTTTTTGCAAAAAGAGGGCTGCCGAAAATGATAGATCGTTCAAACGACATTCCATCTCTTGCAGACATGACCACTTCCGCAATCGAGCGGCTGAATAAGAACGACAACGGCTTTTTTCTAATGGTGGAAGGAAGTCAGATTGACTGGGCAGCACACGATAATGATATCGTGGGTGTGATGAGTGAAATGGAAGATTTCGAGAAAGCCGTTAAAGTTGCCATTGATTTTGCAAAAAAGGATGGACATACATTGGTTATCGCTACTGCAGACCATTCAACTGGAGGTTTCACAATAGGGGCGCAAGGACAATACAATTGGTTTAGTTCGGTAATAAAAGCAGTGAATCGGACACCTAACTATATGGCTGCAGAGATCGTCAAAGGAGCTGGAGTTAAAGAAACGTTAACGAAATATATTGAGCTTCCTTTAACAAAAAATGAAATTAGATATGTTGAAAGAGCTGCAAGAACACAAAAGGCAAAAAACATCGACAATGCCATCGAAGAAATCATAAATGCCCGTTCCAACACAGGCTGGACAACCAGTGGACACACCGGCGAAGACGTAAACGTCTATGCCTACGGCCCAGGAAGTGAGTGCCTGAAAGGCCAAATCGACAACACTGACCACGCCAAAGTTATCTTTGATATCCTTCGTTGAGGCAGATACAATGGTTGGTGCCTGTCACCTAGGGATGTCACATAGTGACACCCCTAGGTGACAGGCACCGCCCGTGGACACTTTCCACCTCAGGCGGACAGTTGGTTGTTTCTACTGAAACGTTTACTAATTTCTTCACAATGTGGTGCTCTTTTTTATTAAAACCAATTTTATAATGGTGATAAGATAATAAAAATCAGAGGAGCACTTTATTTATGAATAGATTAGTGAAGGGCACGGTTTTAACTCTTATAATCTGTATTGGTTTGTCGGCTTGTCGGGAGAAGGAGAAGGTGAAGGCGCCAACGAATTTGTCAACGGAGGAACAGAGTAAAGCACAAGGGAATGAAATTGATCCAGAGGAGCTGCTCACCAGCCTTCGAAATCATACAACACTTGTACCAATCGGTGATGTACCAATCCCGGCGGATAATCCGATGAAGCCTGAAGTCCTTGAGCTTTGGGCAAATGTTATTTTTTGACCCCCGTTTATCAGGGAATAATGAGGTAAGCTGCCAGACTTGTCATGACCCGAATATGGGTTATGGAGATAATCAGCCTACGTTTGATAAGTTTACCGGCGGCAATGGAGCAAGGAACAGCCCAACTGTGATTAATTCAGGTTATTACACGTCCAACTTTTGGGATGGCCGTGCTGCTTCCTTAGAGGAGCAAGCGCTTGGTCCCATTCAAAATCCAGATGAGATGAATCAGCCTCTTGATGAACTCTTAAAAGAATTATCCGCCATCCAAGGGTACCAGGAACGTTTTCGAGCAGCTTTTAACGATGGTATTACAGAACAAAATATTGCAAAAGCTCTAGCTGCTTTCCAAAGGCAAATTGTTGTAAAGGATACACCTTATGACAGGTTCCTTGAGGGCGAAACAGAGGATTTAACGGAACAAGAAGTCAGCGGTCTCCGTTTGTTCACAGGAAAAGCATTTTGTGTGACCTGCCACAATGGGCCGAACCTGTCTGATAACAATTTTTACAATATCGGTCTCAATACAGAGGAAAAAGGCCGCCAAGTGGTAACCGGGCAAGAAGGGGATTTAGGCAGGATCCGCACCCCTGGACTATATGGAATTACCCATACAGCACCTTATATGCGGGATGGAAGTCTTGCAACGCTTGAGGATGTAATCGACTATTATGACCGCGGAGGAGATAGCCATCCCAATAAGAGCTTTTTTATCCAAAAATTTATGAATCCGATTGGTTTAACAGACCAGGAGAAGGCCGATTTACTAGCCTTTCTAAAAATTTTGGGCGGAGAACCGCCAATTTTTACAAAGCCTGAACTTCCATAATAATAGAATAGTCCTGAGCCCCCTTGAATTTGGTAATCAAAAGGGGGCTCAGGACTTTATTTTATGGAGGTTTCCAATTTTTTTATTACCCGTTTGTAGTGTTTAATAGAGGTTAATTTACCAGTGTAGGATACTTGGTTTTGATAATCTAAGGAAATGAACATAATAGCAAGCTTAGGGAAAAATTTCTTAGACCGGAACCGAAGGTCTTTCCAATAAATGAAATAACCGCTTTTTCTCTTTTGAACAAAAGGGTAGGCGAAGTGGGTACTTCTTAGAAAGCTTTCTACTTCAGGATTCTGACTGCTATCGATTACTAACCCAGGGTAATCTACCATTTTGGAAAAAGTATGCTCTATCCATAACTCTCCCATTGAGTAAGAACCAAATAAAAAGTCCTGATTGGTTTCAATAATAATATTCCAGTGGAATGGTGATGTTTTAGGGATCATTTTTACCCGGAGCGCATTTTGAAAGTGCTGTGAAAGCTTCCATTTCGTAAATTGTGTAAAAATGAACCGAACCAGCAGGTAAAAAAACATTGCTAGATAAATGAAAGTAAAGACTCTCCCAGTTCCAAAAAAAGGAAGCAGGCTAAATCCAAGAATATGAAGCATGATGATATATGGGTCGATTAAGGGGAGGAAATCTAAGGACAGCCATTGTGTAGAAAATGGGCGAAGAGCTTGAGTCCCATTAACATTAAACAAATCTAAAAGAACGTGTAAGGTAACGGCAAGCAATATCCATAAAAACAAGTGGGCAATAGAGCTGCCTGGGAAGAATGGAAAAATGGCAGCTGTGGTAAGTATGCTCCATAAAGGGATTGCCGGCATTGAGTGCGACCATCCCCGATGATTTCGGTAATAACTACTTTTGCCCTTAAATCGAAAGAAAAAATCAAAATCCGGTGCGTTAGAACCCACTACTGTTCCAATAAGGACCGCTGTTGATAACGCACTATTGTTTGATATCACTGGATCAATTTGAGCAAGAGCACCTAGGCCCAAGCCGAATATAATGTGAGAAACTGTATCCATTCATATTCCTCCTTACCGATATTACTTCATGCGTATATTTTCTTAGAGGGTTCATCGATAACGGCAGAATAATGGTTAAGCAGGTTATCAAATATCTGATCCCACCTTTGAGTAAGTGCATACTTCCTAGCATTTACCGACATTTGATTCCGAAAATGATCATTTCCAAACAACTGAACAATACGGTTAACAAAATCTTCTGCATTACCCGGCTCACACAAATGTCCGGTAATACCGTTTGAAATAATATGTTTCACTCCGCCAGCATTGGCCCCGATTACCGGTGTTCCACTTGCAAGAGCCTCAAGAACAACATTTCCAAACGTTTCAGTAGGTGATGGAAAAATAAATTGGTCTGTCGCTGAATAGACCTCAGCTAATCCAACTCCTTTCAAATAGCCAGTAAAGGTCATATTTGGCAATGCAGCCATTTGCAGTTCTTCAAGTAAAGGACCATCCCCGGCAATTAACCAATGTACCTGCTTATTTATTTCAGGTGGCAGTGAGTTCGCGATTTTCATAAGCGTTTTTAAATCTTTTTCAGGTGCCAGCCTGCCAACATAGGTAAGGAGAAATCTTTTAGAAATTCCGTACCGATTAAGAACAACCTCTTTTTGATAATTTGGATGGTATAGCTGGCAGTCAACGCCTCTAGGAAAAAGTTCCAAATTACTAAACCCGCGGTTTTTCAATTTTTCCAGCGTATCAATGGAAGGAACAAAGAGCTTTTTAAAAGGACTATGAAACCAATTCATGTATTTCCAAAGAGGCTTAGAAAGGAACTCAAGGTCATAAAAATGTAAATAGTGATTGAAATCGGTGTGATAAGAGCCGACAATTGGGATGTTTAATTTTTTCGAAAAGTAGACACCACAAAGACCAACTGTAAACGGAGTTGCTACATGAATCAAATCAGGTGAGAATTGCTCGATTTCTGATTTAACCTGGATAAAGTTTGGGAACGCTAATCGGCATTCCGGATATAGAAAAAAGGACAGGCTTTTTAACCTATGAATATGGTCTGAAACATATTCAGTTGACGCAGGATTAGGTGCAAAGACTTTATAGGAGATATGCTGCTCCTCAAGATAGTTTGTAAATTTTTTGAGGGTTTGGGCAACCCCGTTAATATCCGGATAAAAGGTGTCAGAAAAAATAGCAATTTTCATATAAACCCCTCCTACGCAGTTTCCAATTCATTTTAGGTTAAAAAATAAGAACAAAGAATGCCAAAGAACGTCCCGAGAATGCCTCCTGCAATCACGTCCGATGGATAATGCAGACCTAAATAAATCCTTGAAATGCCTACACATAGTCCTAACGGAATCAGAACCGCTGCTAGAAAAGGGTTTAGAATAACAAATGGAACAATAACTGAGAATACAGCTGTTGTATGACCAGACGGAAAAGAATGATCCTTTAATGGATTTGGTAAAATCTTTGTTGTTTCAAATAATAAATAGGGTCTTTTACGAGGGAAAAGCTTCTTTACCACTTGAACAGGTATATGACTTAGAGCTAAGGCTGCCGCGCTTGATATCGCTGTAAGTCTGGTTGTACCCGTTGAAAAAATGATGAGTAACAGGGTCGTTACACTTATAAACAATGCTCCACCTATTCCAGTAATTGTACGAAAAAAGAGATTAATAACTTTTTTATCAAAATGGCTATTAATCTCATGAAAAATCATGCATTCGAAATGATAAAAGGATTGGATTATTCTCATCATGATTGTGTCTCCCTCTATGTTACAGACGTTGGACGGGCTTTACAGCCGATATAGTTGGTCTTCCAATGGATACATAAGTAATCGGATAGCGTTGAATGTCTTTAAGGGAATAGCAATTTCGTCCATCGAAAATAATCGGTTCCTTCATATAGGTGATATACGTTTCCAATGAAAGGTGCTTTATTTGGTCCCACTCTGTTGCAATGACAGCAAAGTCAGCCCCTTTTAGCGCTTCACGAATATTTGTTGTATACTCAATTGAATTTCCTATCAGCTTATGGGCATTGGGAATAGCAATGGGGTCATATGCAGTGACCAGTGAACCTTCTTCTAGTAATTCTTTAATAATCGTTAAGGAAACGGCTTCACGGATATCATCAGTTTCTGGTTTAAAAGCAAGCCCCAGTACGGCGGCTTTTTTTCCCTTTAATGGTCCGAGCATTTCTTTTGCCTTTCTAACTAGAAGGGAATGCTGGTGCTGATTTACCTTAATAACGGATTCAAGTAATTCGAATCGATGCTGGACATTGCCTGCCAGTTGTACGAGTGCTTTTGTGTCCTTTGGAAAGCATGAACCTCCATAACCAATCCCGGGCTGAAGATAATTAGGCCCAATTCGTTTATCCATTCCCATTCCATAAGAGACTTCTTCAATATTTGCGCCAACTTTTTCGCAGAGATTGGCAATTTCATTGATAAAGCTTATCTTCGTTGCAAGATAGGCATTGGAGGCATATTTAATCATCTCTGCACTTCTAATATCAGTGACTACTATCGGTATTTTTAATGGAAGATAGAGCTGCTCCATAATGGAAGCTGCCTCAGGGTTATCAGCGCCAATGACGATTCGATCTCCTAAATAGAAGTCCATTATTGCTGAACCCTCGCGAAGAAATTCAGGGTTTGACACTACATCCACTTTTAGGTGGCGTGGCTTACGATTCTGAAAAATTTGCTTGATGATTTCATTTGTTCCAACTGGGACGGTACTCTTTGTACAGACAATAACGTCATTCTCGATATTTTCAGCAATGTGGTAGGAAGCGATATAAATATAGGATAAGTCAACAGATCCATCTTTTTTTTCAGGAGTTCCAACTGCAATAAAAATGATTTCAGCATTACAATAGGCTTGTTTTGGGTTCGTCGAAAAGCGGAGCTGTCCGTTGGAGAGATTCTTTTCTAACAAAGGTTCCAGACCAGGCTCAAAGAATGGCAAGTATCCTTTTTCGAGCATTTCGATTTTCTCTTTTTGAGTGTCTAAACAGGTTACTTGATGACCTGCTTCTGCGAAACAAACTGCTGTAACTAGCCCGACATTTCCTGCTCCTGCAACTGTAATCCTCATCTTATCCCTCCAAATAATAGTGTTTGTTTCATTTTATCTGAAAAGTTTAAAATCTTTCTTAACCTAGTGTTAAAAGAGTGTAAAGACTTTGTATAGTTGGCAGGGAATAAGCGCTTTTACCAGCCAAAATAAAGTAAAGACCTGAGCCCTGGTGCGTTTTTTAGTGAACGCAACATGGCTCAGGTCCCTATTTTGTGTACCGGTTGGCATAGCTTGAGGCGACAAACGCATTTGGCTTTATCTTTGGCTCCACCCCCATGGATTCCATTCGGGCTACCATTTCTTTCACAAATTCTCTTGTTTTGTTGCGTTTTCCGGCTCCAATATCAATATGGCCTTCCATAGTGAAGGTTGCGCCTTGATAGACAAAAGGAAGGACGATATTGATTAACCGTGTTTTTCTTTCCTCCGTAAATAAGGCCACAATGTCCTCTGTAAGTGACAGTTCAAAGGAAATCCGCTCATGCAGATGTGTCATTTTTCTTGGGATCACAATCTTCCTAATGCAAGCCCATGCGCCTTTACCCTCATTTTGAATGACAATACCCGTAATGAAAATGGTATGTCTTTTATGAACCTGTGAATCCGTTCCGACCATTAAGCGAAAATTCCCGCTGGGTGCTAAATTCATGAATTTTACAATGTGTTCGAAAACCTGTTCAAACGACATACTCTTTTCACGCAGATTCTGAAACGAATAATCAAAAACCTGATAATTTTTCATTTAGAACACCACATCTTCCCTTTCGTTTTTATAATTACTCTTACAATTCTTAATATTATTTTATGGAATAAAAATTATTCTTGTGCAGCAGTAATGGGACATGCTTCACATAAAGTTGTCCAATACAATTTATACCAAATCCCAAAAAGACTTCTTACGCCTATTTCAGAAGGATGTTAATTTTTCGTAAATGAGTAAAAACCATACTAAATAGTCCAACAAACTATCAAATATGTTACCAACTGTCCACCTGGGGTGGACAGTGTCTTTCTGTGGTGCCTGTCACCTTTTTAATGTTACCTTTTTAAAAAATATTGTAGGAACAAGTTCTTTTGATGTACTATGACTTTATTAGTTTTTTGTGGATAGGAGTGTTTGAAGTTGGCGGAAAGTTTTGAAAGACAGATTTTGACTTGGTTTGAACATTTCCATGCTCACCCCGAGGTTAGCTGGAAAGAGGTTAAAACAACTCAAGCCATTGCAGATATTTTAGATAATCTTGGCGTAGAATACCGTCGCTTTTCTGATGTAACCGGACTTATAGCGGAAATCGGTGAGGGAGACGAAG
Source organism: Neobacillus sp. NPDC093182 (assembly GCF_044754045.1). Classification (NCBI taxonomy): domain Bacteria; kingdom Bacillati; phylum Bacillota; class Bacilli; order Caryophanales; family Bacillaceae; genus Neobacillus; species Neobacillus sp. NPDC093182. The sequence continues at coordinate 130,615 of NZ_JBIVOI010000012.1, read as the reverse complement.
TGATAGCGGTTCGAGCGGAAATAGACGCTTTATGGCAGGAGGTGGATGGAGTTTGGCAGGGGAATCACTCCTGTGGTCACGACGCTATTATCTCGATGGTGCTTGGAGCCCTGCTTTACCTGAAGGATCAGCGTCTCACTAAAAAGCTCCGTTTTATATTTCAGCCGGCTGAGGAAAAAGGGAACGGTTCGATTGCAATGATTGAAAGGGGAGCGATCGAAAACGTCAGCCATTTATTCGGTATCCACCTTCGACCAATTGAAGAGCTTCCTATGGGACGAGTTTCAGCCTCCATTCATCACGGAGCAGCTATCTTTTTAGAAGGTAAAGTCCACGGTGAAGACGCGCACGGTGCCAGGCCGCACCAAGGCAAAAATGCTCTAGATGTGATTGTTGGATTGCATCAGTTCGTCAAATCTATTTATCTATCACCGTTCAAAGCCTATTCTGCAAAGCTTACAAAAGTGATTGCTGGCGGAGAGAGCTTAAACATTATTCCAGGTTCAGCCGAATTTGCCATTGATGTCCGGGCACAAAAAAATGAAGTTCTAGCAAAACTTAAGGACCAAATCGACCACGGTATTAACAGCTTAAAAGACCTTTATGGAGTTGATATCGAATGGAACTGGAGCGATTTTACTCCTGGAGCTGAGGTTTCTGCTGAAGCGGAGTCGATTGCCGAAGAAGCAATTCTGAATGTTGCTGGCCGAGAGACGCTTGCACCACCCGTTATCACGTCTGGTAGTGATGATTTCCATTTTTATACCATTAAGAATCCAACATTAAAAGCAGCCATGATTGGCGTCGGGGCAGACCTTCAACCAGGATTACATCATCCTAAAATGACGTTTGATAAATCTGCTCTTGACCTTGGGGCACGTATTCTAGCTGAAACGCTGCAGAGAGCTTAAAGAAGAATAAAATAAACTTTCGGTGCCTGTTACCATCCTTTCCGGTGACAGGCACCGATTTTTTATAACAATGATTTAATTTCTCTGATTTGTTCGATATGCCGCTCTTCATGAAGATAGATCAAGTCAACCCATTGGTCTAAAGGCGTGTAACCAAGGAGCGGGTGCTTGGTGGATTTTTCTTTTAGGATGGACTTGTCTTCAAGCTGATGATAAAACTCAAAAAATACGTTTCTTGATTGATTTAAAAGCTCCGTAATCTTCTCCAACTCCAACGGCTCATCGCCCGGGACAATCATATCAGGTGCCTTTGCCTTCTGTGTGCGGTCAACTGCCAGCTGAACAGGCTTCGGATCTGCTTTTTTTCCATTGCTTTTATTTAGCCCGTAAATGATTGCTTGTGTAAAGACACTTTCGGATAAGTACAAATGATGACACACCTGAGCAATACTCCAAGTACCCTCGTCAGGCTTTTTATTCAGCTGTTCATAGCTTAAACCTGAAATCTCTTTTAACAACCTATTCCTCGTTTTAGTAAGATTCTCCACTACATTTGTAATCATGACCAGCACGCTCCTCAAATAGACATTCAATACTGTTTATATTCACCTTCACAAAAAATATTCCTTGTCATACTGCAATGAAAAAATAATCTCGTTTGTTAAATATTATTCGAACAACAATAGTGTATGATGCATAGTATAGAGCATAGTGTATGATGTACAGCATAAAAAACAATGGAGGTGGATGGATGAGTACCTTATTAAACTCATTAACGACAGAGCTAAGGAGAGGGACATTGACATTAGCGGTGTTAAGCCAGCTGCGTACACCTCAATATGGCTATTCTCTTGTCCAATTATTAGAGCAGTGCGGGATATCGATTGAACAGAGTACACTATATCCATTGCTTCGCCGACTGGAAAAGCAAGAGTTAGTCACAAGCAGCTGGGATACAACTGAAAGCAGACCACGCCGGTATTATGTGTTAACAACATATGGAATAGAGATATTCCAGCAGCTTAAGAAAGAATGGGAAAAGACTTCACAAGAACTTTCCTTATTATTAAAAGGAGATGATAACGGATGAGAATTATTGACCTTTATATTCAAGAGGTTACCCGCAGGCTCCCTGATAAAAGCCGTGAAGACATTGCACTCGAACTGCGCTCGACAATCGAGGATATGCTTCCGGATGAATACACAGAGGAGGAGGTTAAGCCTGTCCTTGAAAAACTTGGCAGCCCTGCTATCCTTGCCAGCGGCTATCTAGACCGCCCTATGCACTTAATTGGTCCACGCTACTTTGATATCTATATCAGCCTGTTAAAAATAATCCTCCCCATTGCCGCAGTGATTTCCTTGATTTCTTCAATAGCCAAAACGATTATATCCTACTCTGGAGAGGGAGCCGTTTTAAATGTACTATTAGACGCAATAGGTTTGGGAATTTGGGGGATTTTTAGCACTGGTATTCAAGTATTTTTCTGGTTAACGATGGTGTTTGCTATCATTGAGCGAACAGATCATAAGAATAGTCAGATCCCATTAACGGCATGTTTTAAAGAATGGACGCCTGATGATTTATATACTATTCCTTATATCCCAAAGGAAAAAGCGATACCAAAGGCAGAGGTGTTTCTCGGGCTGCTTTGGACAGCTATCTGGGCAAGTGTTTATTTCAATGCGTCTAGTCTTCTAGGAGTCTATGAAAAAGGAGATAATGGTCTCGAATTTGTAATGCCAACTTTTAATCAAGAGGTTCTGTTATCCTACTGGCCATTGGTGGTCATTGTAATCGGATTGGAAATTGCTGCAGCATCCTATAAATTGCTTAAAGGCCAATGGACTAGGAAAATTGCAGTGCTCAACACAGTTATGCATGGTGTATCTTCGATTGTATTTATCGTCATCATCAGTAACCATCAGTTGTTTAATCCAGCGTTTGTTACGTACATGACTGACTTATTCAGTATCACAGGTGATGTTGACACTTGGTTCTTCTGGGGAGCGATAGTTACGTTCCTTCTATTCGCAGCCATCGATATTTACCAAGGCTTTCGAAAGGCTAATCTAAAAAACATGGAATAAATAAAAGGCATCATCCAAAATGGATGGTGCCTTCGTTAATTCTCAAGTTTAGTGGTACGAAACTGTTTATTTTTCAAATAAAAGATAATCGTAATAATGACCGTTAGTCCGCCATAAAGGACACACATTAACTGCAGGCCAATAAAATCCAGGAGGAATCCAGTCAAAAGCAGAACGACTTGGAACCCTATCCGATCCAGCATGTTGCGGAATGAGAAAAATCTTCCGTGAAAATCCTTTGGCACTTTTGTTTGGAAAATCGTCGATGCCGTTGGAAAAAAGCAGCCGACTGAAAAACCGAAAACGAGGAAAGCTGCTATGGTTACGGCAAAAACGTCCGCAAAATAAAGCATAATCTGGGAAAAACCAACCAGGAGTGAGCTGCCAAATAAAATCTTGTAAGGCGAGAAATTATCGCTGATTTTTTTAATAAAAAAGGCACCTATCATAAAGGAAACTCCTTCTGCCGCATAAATCCAGCCTTTGATAGCAGAACTATCCTGGAGTTCACTAATGTTAATCACCAAAAGGTTGAATCCGCCTAGAAACAAAAGCGGCACCAGCGTCATCAATAGGGTCATGAAGACAATCGGCAGACCCTTTATAACAGGTAATACATCTTTAAAACTAGTTTTTCCATTGGTATTCTTCTTTGCTGAAGAACTATTATTATTTTCCTCAAAGTTTAGGAACCAAGTTAGGATAAGTAATCCTAGGTAGGCCGCAAGAGAACCAATATAGAGCATGGATAAGGGAAGGAGTACTAAGAGAATCCCTGCAACGGCAGTCCCGATAATCCGTGAAAGGGTGGACACATTCATATGAACTCCATTGAGCTGGAGTAAATCCTTATCTTTTACAATAAGAGGTATCGCAGCTTGCAGTGCTGGAAAGTAGAAAGCAGCGGAAATCTGAATAGTTACGAAAAAGACAAGCATCCACCAAACAGATCCTGTAGCGATCGCAATAAGCATGAAGACGACACTGATAGTACGCAATAACCCAGACCATAGCATGACTGTCTTTTTACTTTTTTCGTCGGTAATTTTGCCTGCATAAGGGCCAACAACTATCCCTGCTACTAAACCTGTGGCCATAAGAAGTGATTTTAAGAAATCAGACGGTATCTTTTCCTGCATGAACTCTAAATTTCCAATAATCCCAAGCCATAAGCCAAGACCAGCGATAAATTCCCCTGTTAAAATAATCCAAACATTTCTGTTTTTCCACATAGGCAAAAGCCTCTCAGTCTATTAATATAAATTCATCCAATCACTATCATAATCTAATAGTTAATAGAATTGAATAACTTCTTTTATATATGTGCAATGGAACAAATTTTTTTAAAAAATTTTTAGTACTTGTCCTCCTTTCACCAAGTTTTCACCATTGTCCGATAAACTTCAAACTATCAAGAACGAAAGGAGGAAAGATAGCGATGAATACTAGAGTTAAGCTAGCCATTATCTGGGGTGTAATGATTACTGCTGTACTGGTTGTAATTAATTTCTTCCTGCATCTACTAGGAGGACATCAAACCAATGTGGTGTTCCAAAATGGGTTTCGACCTGAAGGGCGGGGGCACCATGGAGGAAGGGGACCTCACCAGTTTATGAAGGGTCCTCATCACGGAGGGGATTTTTCTTGGCTTGGACTTTTATTATTTCTGATTATTGGACTAGCAGTTTTAGTTCTAATCGTGAAATGGGTGAGAAGGAAAGCAAAAAATTCTGCTATGCAACAGTTCATTGATACACCTGTAGTAGGTTCACATATTCCAATCATCAATCAAAATGCAAGCATGTTAGACCAGTGGGAAAAAAATATAACAAAAAAAGGAGAATAGTAAAAATGGGTATTTTTAAAAGAGTAAAAACAATTACGAAGGCTGAAATTAATGGATTATTAGATGGGATGGAAGATCCAATTGCAATGTTGAATGAATATTCAAGGGAATTGGAGCAGGAAATTCTAAAGGGCCAAAAGGCTTTATCACAGCAATGCCTTGTTGAGAAAAAACAAGCAGCTTTACTGCTGGAAACAGAAGAATTAATAGCAAAAAGAACGCGTCAGGCTAAACTTGCCATTGAACAAGAAGAGGATACAATTGCGAAATTAGCGGTTCAGGAAAAACTACTTCATGAAAAACAGTTTAACCTGTATCAGCAGCAATTTGAGGCAATCAAAGAACAGACTCAAATTTTAATAGAAAAATTGAACCAATTGAAGGAAACCTATAATGAATTGCAGCATAAGAAAATTTTATTAGCTTCTCGGGCAAATGTGGCTCAGTCAATTAAACAAATTCAAAAAGCGACTGTTTCCTTCCAAACAGATAACATTGCAAGAGGAGTGGCACGTGCGGAAGAGCGTATTATGTTGATGGAGGCTCAGGTACAAGCTGGCAGTCAATTTTCCAGTCCTTTAGCGCAGCATGACGCTGTATTTAAAAACTATGTAAGAGAAGAAGAACTCGAAAAGGAACTTGAAAAACTAAAGCGTGAAAAAGTGACGTTGTAAGGATAACGAGAGAAAGGAAGCACTCTTTGCAGGATTGGTGCTTCTTTTTCTTTATATAAATGGAAAGGAGAATTCAACGTGAGTACTTCAAGCCTTATACTGCTATATTTGGCCGCGGCACTGGCTATTAGCAGGCTTCCTATGTTTAGAGTTTATTTTTCTCTATGTAATACACTAATTGAGAAGATCATTCATGTTTTAGCAGTTGTTGTTACGAGAGAAGGAAAATCCAATAAGATTAAATTGTACAAAAACGGATCAGGTGAGACAACAAGCATTGTCGACTCGAAAATCAAAAAGGTAATGATTGTTTATATTGGATATACGGGTACATTGATACTAGCCATGGGGTTATTTTATTTACTATCATTTAATAAGTTTGATTGGGTTATATATTTCTTTATCGGTCTAATGATGATCTCTATTTTACTCTGGATTCGAAACTTTTTTGGGGTATTATGGGCGTTATCATTTGTCGCGCTATTAGCTGTACCGCTTTATTTCAGAAATGAAGCAGCGATTATGCATATAAGTATCTTTTTATCCTCACTTATTCTCATTCAAGCTATTATTAATGCCTTACAAGTAATAGGACAAAGTTTTAAGACAGGAGGAAAACCGGGAGCTTTAGCAAAAATAGCAAGGGTACCAGCTATTATTTGTGGAATCGCCTTACTGGGCCAGTCGCTCTTTGCAGCTTATTTTATCTTCAGTAAAGTTCTAAATTTTAAGGCAGCTATGATAAGATTTGAGTTGATAGAGATCATCCAGGTAATGGAGAAGTTTATCACCTGATTAAAAGGAGTTTCTAGATTATGAAAATCTTATTGGCAGAAGATGATTCGCAGCTAGGTGAATTAATTGTATATATGCTAACGAAAACGGGTTACAAGGTAGAGTGGGTGATGGAAGGGGAGGATGCGTATTATTACGCTTCCAATGCACACTATGATGTCTTAATCCTGGATTGGATGATGCCCAACGGCGATGGAGTGGATGTCTGCCGGCGATTACGGAAACAAGGATATCCGGGAGCGATCCTGATGTTGACTGCCAAGGATACAGTAGAAGACCGAATTAAGGGATTGGATTCCGGAGCTGATGATTACCTTGTTAAGCCTTTTGAAATAGGGGAATTGCAGGCACGATTGCGGGCTCTTTCACGGCGTAATTATGCACCTCTATTAGAAGAGGAAATTAAGTTACAGGATCTAGTGCTGAATCGAAACGGCCAATTTGTTCGATTCGGGAACGAAGAAATCCAGTTAAGTCCTCGCGAGTATCAACTATTAGACTTATTGGTCCAAAATAAAGGACAAGTCATCCCGCGCGAGGTGATTCTTGAGCGAATTTGGGGGCTGGATTCTGATGTTGCGCCTAAGACGATTGATGCAACCGTAAAGCTAATCCGGAAAAAATTAGATAAGGCGGGGAAACAAGAGTTAATACAAAGTGTAAGAGGGGTAGGGTATAAGCTTGAAAACTAATCTGCTTTCATTCTTCCGCTTATTAACAAACCTTGGTGAGAAAGATGTTTTCAAAAGTACTCAAGGCCGGCTTACCCGTATTTATAGCGGATTGCTTATTCTATTTCTGATCCTGTTTATTATGATTGTTTATTCAGTCCTTTATTTTAGTATTCTTAGGAATCAGGAGACTGAACTTGAAACATTAGTGAAGCAGGAAGCAGGTTTCCTAGAGGATTATTTAACAACTAATGAAAAAAGTGATTTTCGCGGGATTGAAAACCAAGAGGTCGTGTTTGCCGGAGTAAACCAGCTTTTTTATTATGTTGTGAATTCAAATGGAGAATTGATTATGGGAAACGAAGCAGATCAGCGAATACGATCTGCAGTGCTAGATATTTTGAATCGAAGAGGCCTCAAAGATGGAGAGATTCTTAAGGAGACACTACATCTAGAAGGAAACGAGAAGGGCAGAGGAAAACCGGGCGAATTTTTTCAGCGTGAGCCCGAGAGAGATATCCGCCTAATCATTGCCAGCCAGTCGATATTTAATAATGGCCGTTTTGTTGGTAAATTGTTTATTGGCAAGGATATTACCTTTGCTTACCAGCTTTTCCATTGGCTTTTGATTATTCTTTTAATAATTGGATTTGTGTTTGTAGGGGTTGCGCTTTTCATTAGTGCAGCCATGTCCAAAAAAGCTATGAATCCGATTAGCAGAGCTTTTACGAGACAGCGGGAGTTTGTTGCAGATGCATCGCACGAGCTGCGAACTCCTTTAAGTGTGCTGTTATCTTCTCTCGACGCCATTGAAATGACGATTGATACGAAGAAGGAGGAATTTGCCGGTAAACTGCTTTCCAATATGAGGCAGGAAGTGAAGCGGATGACAAATTTGGTAAGTGACTTGTTAACATTAGCACGTTCAGATTCAAATATCATCGAACGGAGAACCGAGACGTTTGACTTTCTTCCTCATGCGGAGAAAGCGATTGAATCTGTCCAGTCATTGGCAGAATCAAAACAAATTAGATTGCATTTAGAAGCTCCCGATTCACTTGTTGCAATGGGAGACCCGCAAAGATTATCTCAACTGCTGTATATTCTATTGGACAATGCCATTAAATACACACCGAATAAAGGCGAAGTGTGGCTCTTACTTTCAAGGGAAGGGCAGGAACTGTGTATCAGAGTAAAGGATACGGGTATCGGAATTAAAAAAGAGGATTACCATCGCGTTTTTGAACGTTTCTACCGAGCAGACAAATCCCGTTCACGGCAAATGGGAGGGCATGGATTGGGACTATCCATTGCCAAATGGATTGTAGAAACACATGAAGGAACAATCAACATTTCGAGTGAAATCGGACTTGGAACAGAATTTACCATTCGAATTCCGCTAAAAAATAATGGTGCCTGTCACCAAGGTGACACCTAAAAGGTGTCCACCGCTCGTGGAGACTTTCCACCTGAGGCGGACAGTTCCGAATGAAAAATGCCTGATCCTTCTTAAGGAGCAGGCATATTTTTATTATTAGGTGATAGGTGTTTAAATCTCCCTCTGTTTTTAATAGTTAGGAGGAGGTTTTCATCAAAGTGTTAGAATAAAAAACATATTATTCCGACTTGACTGATAGGAATATATATACTAATATTTTCATAGACTAATTTACGCAACATGAAATATATATAACATAAGGGGGGAACAAGATGAATGCATTTCTTATTATTGTGAATGTTGCAGTATTGCTTTTACTCATGGTCGGTTTACGCATGATGGCAAAGAAACATGTATCATTCTCAAAACGTGTATTCACTGGTTTAGGTTTAGGTCTTATTTTTGGTTTTATTATTCATTTAATTTATGGTACTGATTCCGAGGTTACAACGGAATCAATTGCATGGTTTACTATTGTAGGATCAGGTTACGTTAAGTTACTACAAATGGTGGTTATGCCGCTTGTATTCATTTCAATTGTAGGAGCTTTTACAAAATTAAAATTAACCAAGAATATCGGAAAAATCAGCATCCTTGTAATTGGAATATTACTTGGAACCACTGCTATTTCTGCAGCAATCGGTATTGGTACATCATTAGGATTTGGTCTTGATGGTATAGAACTGACTGAAGGTGAAGAAGAAGCCGCACGAAATGCTGCCTTAGAGGAAAGAATCGTTACGGTCGAATCAATGACTATTCCTCAACAAATTCTTGAGTTTTTCCCTGCTAATCCATTCAGTGATTTAACAGGTGCTCGTGCAACTTCAACGATTGCTGTTGTTATCTTTGCGGCTTTTATCGGCGTTGCTTACCTTGGAGTAAAACGTAAAGAGCCAGAACATGCTGAACTTTTCGCAAAGATTATTGATTCTCTATACGTGGTTACTATGAGAATTGTTACGTTAATCCTTCGTTTAACGCCATATGGCATTTTAGCGATTATTACAAAGGTTGCAGCAACAAGTAACTATGACGCGATTGTAAAATTAGGAAAGTTTGTTATCGCTTCTTATGTAGCACTTATTCTTGTGTTTATTGTTCATTTATTGTTATTAGCAATCGCAAAAATTAACCCAGTTAATTTTGTGAAGAAGGCTTTACCAACTTTAACATTTGCCTTCACTTCGCGTTCAAGTGCAGGAACACTGCCTTTAACGATTAAAACGCAAACGAAAGACCTAGGTGTTTCTGAAGGGATTGCAAACTTTGCAGGTTCATTTGGATTAACAATCGGTCAAAATGGATGTGCTGGGGTGTATCCAGCCATGTTAGCGGTTATGGTTGCACCAGCAGCAGGAATTGATCCGCTAAGCCCTGGATTTATTATTTCATTGATTCTTGTTGTAGCCATTAGTTCATTCGGTGTAGCAGGAGTGGGCGGCGGAGCAACATTCGCAGCGTTAATCGTTCTATCTGTTATGAACCTTCCAGTTGCCATCGTGGGTCTCCTAATCTCAGTTGAGCCGCTAATCGACATGGGACGTACAGCCCTAAACGTTAGTGGATCTATCACATCCGGAGTCTTAACAAGCAAAGCAACAGGTGAATTCGATAAAGAAGTATATCAACAACCAAATATTGTTGAAGCATAAAAAGGATGAAAAAAGTGTCACCAAGATGAACAACCTTTAGGTGTCACCAAGGTGAACACCTTTAGGTGTCACCAAGGTGAACACCTTTAGGTGTCACCAAGGTGAACACCTTTAGGTGTCACCCTGGTGACAGGCACCACTCGTGGACACAGTCCGTGTGGTATGGACACTTTGGGATTTACTGGATGGCCGATTGGGCTATCCAGTTTTTTTTATGGGTTAAAAACTAATTAAACGTTTGATTAGATTGGGAGGTAAACTAATCAAACGATTGATTAAATGGTCTTCAACCCTTGGGAATAGTGGGTTTTATTATAAAATAATACCCTTCCATGAAAACTAATTAAACGTTTGATTAAATCGGTTAATAAACTAATCAAACGTTTGATTAAAAGGTTAGGGAAGTCTTGGTATTACTTTGAATTACTGATATCATAGGTTTTGAAAGATGTTTAAGGAGGATATACATATGATTACTAATATCGCAACTGTTGCAGTTTATGTAGAGGATCAGCAAAAAGCAAAGGAATTTTGGACAAACAAGGTTGGTTTTGAGGTGTACGCGGAATATCCTATGGGGCCAAATGCACACTGGCTTGAGGTAGCACCCCCAAATGCACAAACACATCTAGTTATCTACCCTAAGTCAATGATGCAGGGTCATGAGAACAGAATGGCTTCCATTGTTTTTGCTTGTGAAGATGTAAAGGGAAGTTACGAGAAAATGAAAGCCAATGGAGTCAATTTCAAAGGTGAGCCCCAGGAAATGCAATGGGGAACCTTTGTACAGTTCAATGACGAAGACGGTAATGAGTTCCTGTTAAAAGGATAAAAAATACACCACACAAAAGAAAGTCCCCTCAATCTTACCATTGGGGGGACTTTCTCTTGTACTTAATTCTTTTTCCCTACTCCATGCATGATAAAATGAATGGTCCGCTCAATTTCAAGTTCATCATCCCATTCCAATTGCGGAAAAAGAATATAACGTGAGAATAAAAAGCCAAGTATATTGGTAATGGTTAACCTTGCGATACTTTCCGGAGGCATATCAATCAAAAGCCCTTTTTCCTGATAGCCTATAATAACTCTCTCAACGCGGTTAAAGATATTTTTTACGACGAGATCAAGAAATTGTTCCCGCAGTTCCTGCTGAAAAGGGATCTCTTGAAACATGATTTTCACCACAGGAAGCATTCGGATGAGAAGGTCTCTTCTATTGTCTATCGTTGCCCGCAGAAACTCCTCTACTGTTTCAAATTCCCGATCTAGTACTTTATTAAAGTCCTTTACCACTAATGGAGCTATAAACTTTGTCATCAGCGGTGCAACAATCGAAACCAACAATTCCTTCTTCGTTTTATAATGCCGAAAGATGGTTCCTTCCGCTACTCCTGCCTTTTTAGCAATTTCACTTGTAGAAGAAGCCGCATAGCCTTTTTCAGAAAAGGTTTCAATCGCGGCTACAATGATTTTCTTCTGCTTATCTGTCAATTTATCTTCATCAAATAACTGCTGCAGCATTAATTCTTCTTCAGTCATTATATACTCCTTTATACATCACAAAATGAACCATATTAAATCTTTCTATATTTCTTCAATGCTACTACATTTAAAACAATGAAGACAAGGGCAAAGCCTAACAAGACCAGAAGGTCGTTTGTGATTTCGCTTAATCCTGAACCTTTATACATAACCTCCACTAACGCGTTGCCACCATAATACATCGGCATGCATTTAGCAAGAATCTGCATCCAGCCAGCCATGGACTCAAACGGGAAGATACCAGCAAAAAAGACCTGAGGGATAATCGCAATCGGAATAAATTGCATCATCTGAAACTCTGAATTAGCAAATGCTGATAAAAGAATACCAAGGGACAACGCGACAAGGGCAAGGGTTAAGTTAATGATCACAACATTCCAGAATGAACCTGCCAGCGTAATATCTAATACTTTAACTGCATACGTTACCACAATAATGGTTTGCACCAATGCAAATAAACCGTATCCCACCAAATAACCAAAAACAATATCCCTTCTTTGGATAGGTGTGGCCAGTAATCGTTCAAGGGTACCAGTAGTACGTTCCCGCAGCAAAGCAATCCCAGAAATTAAGAAAACGAAGAAGAAGACAAAGAATCCAACTAGTATCGGGCTTAACTGGTCAAAAAAGATGGTATCTTCATTTCCATAGATATAAGAGGTATTCAGTTCAGGTGCTTTTATTATCTTCATCTTTACCGGATCCATTGGCAGCTTACTCTGAATATCTTTCATGAATGTGGAAAAATTCAACGCTTGTTCTTCTGACTTTTCAGCTGAAATTGCTTGTAGAACTTTTGCTTGTAAAGTCTTTGCCGTATTAGGCTGGTCATTTGTAAGGGTCAAAGAAAAGTCTTCGCCATCAAAATGAAGAACCCCATCTAAGTCTTTTTCAAGTAAGATGTCTTTTGTGTTCTCTTCAACTTGGAATACGGTAATATCGCTATCCTTTAATCTCTCTGCTAGTTTATCATCTGCATTGATTACACCAAGTCGGGGATCAACTGTATTTCCAGAAAGCAGATAATTCAGCAGAGTTAAAACGAGTAATGGGGCGACCATCATCAATGCTAAAGCCCGTTTATCACGTAACATTTGGTGAAATATCCGTTTTACCATGGCTGTTATTCTCATTGCTGGTTACCCCCTGCTTTTAAAAATACCTCTTCTAAACTTGTAATCCCATATTGGTTTTTCAATTCCGAAGGTGATCCGCTTGTGATAATTTCTCCATCACGTACCATAGCGAGACAGTCGCACTTTTCTGCTTCATCCATAACATGAGTTGTTACTAAAATGGTTTTCCCTTCATTTTTTAAACGATATAACTCAGCCCAAATGGACTGTCTTAGCTCGGGGTCAATTCCGACAGTCGGCTCATCTAGAATAAGGACCTCAGGATCTTGTATTAATGCCACTGCAAGAGATAACCGTCGTTTCATACCTCCTGAGTAGTTTTGGACCTTCTTTTTCAAATCTGCCGTAAGATTCACTAAATCTGCTGCATAGGTAATCCGTTCTTTTTGGACATCCTTTTTTAGTTTAAAAAGGGAGGAAAAGAAAGCGAGATTTTCTTCTCCCGTTAAATCAGTGTATAAGGCATCAGTTTGGGCCATGTAGCCGATTCTCTGCAATAGTTTTAAATTTGGAACAGGTGTATTCAATACTTGAACGTCACCTTGGCTGGGAGAATCCATGCCCGTGATAATCTTTACCAAGGTTGTTTTGCCTGAACCGGAAGGCCCAATGAGTCCAAAAATTTGTCCCGGCACAATGGTTAAGCTAATTTGATTGAGAACTAACTTTTTTCCGAAACGTTTACTCACTTCATTTATGACTATAGTTGATGACATGGTTAATCAATCCTCTCTAAAATGAGTGATTACTCACTCCGAGTATAACAAATATATATCATAGGTCAATAGGCCTCTTGCATTGACTTAGCATAAAATTTTTATTCAATATGTTATACTATTCTCACATAGTATCTCAGGGGGTAAATGGATGGCGCGTGAACGGAAATTTAATACAGTAGAGTTATTTCATGAGGCGAAGCAGCTGCTCCTTCAGCATGGATATGACGGATTTACATTCAGTCTTTTGGCGGACCGGATGGAGGTTTCGAGAGCTGCTTTATATAAATACTACGACAATAAAGAAGAGTTAATTACAGACTTTATGATTTACGAAATGGAAGAATTTCTTCATGAATTAAAAGAAATTGAAAATCTTGAAGGTTTTGAAAGGCAATTCGACTTTCTGATTGATCTTATTTTCAAAAAGACGGAAGTACACGAATTAATCAGAGCTGCGCAGCACGTTATGGCAAGGATGGAGGCGACCCTTACAAATAAAGAAAAGCTGGAGAAGCTGCCTTTAGACATGTACAAATTTTTACAAAGATTTATCCTATTAGGTAAGGAAGAAGGAAAATTAAAAAAACATATCCCTGATGGATTAATTATTGGATTTATTCTTCAAACAGTAGCAATTCCCAATCATTTTGGAATTTCGAAGGCAGATTGGATTGATTCAATAAAGGAAGTTATTAGTCATGGAATGTTCATGAACAAGTAATTGACACAAGTGTAACTTTGAAAGATAATGAAAGTGATATTGTGTCAGTTATTTTTTTGTCTAAAGTTACAAATGTGTCACTTATACTCAAGTGAAGGAGAACGAAAGCATGAATTCATTCTTACAGCCAGTAACAGACCGGGTTACCTCAAAAAAGGGAATGTGGATTACACTTGGAATCTGGCTTTTAGTAACCATACTGTTGTCTGTCCTAGCCCCAAGTGCTAAAGAATACGAAGTATCAAGTATTGACACTATTCCTGCAGATGCAAAATCTATCATTGCTCAGAATAAGGTCGATGAATATTTTAAAAATAATGAAGGAATACCAGCCATACTGGTTTTTCAATCTGATGACGATAAAGTGCAAATATCAGATTTAAACCCATTATTTGAAAAATTAGATCAAGTTGAAGGGGTAAAAGAATATGTTCCTTTAACTAAATTGCCGCCACAAGCTACCGCAAGTTTTTTCTCTAAAGATCAAAGTACTTTGATCCTTCCATTAACGTTTGAATCTTCATTGGAGTCAAAGGAAATCAGAACATCGCTAGAACAAATTGATGAAATTGTTGAGAAAAATACAGACTTAACATTATATACTACCGGTCCAGCAGGAATTGCGGTGGATTCTCTTAATCTCTTTTCCCGTGCTGATTTAGTTTTATTATTTTCAACTGTTGGATTAATCTTAATCTTATTAATCGTGATTTACCGTTCTCCATTATTGGCTTTGATTCCGCTGTTTGCAGCAGCATTTGTCTACCAGGTTGTGAATCAGATATTAGGTTTGATGGGGAAGGCTGGCTTGCTCATTAGCAGCCAAACGTTTTCAATTATGACGATTCTTTTGTATGCAGCGGTCATCGATTATTCCCTATTTGTCTTCTCACGCTACCGAGAAGAATTGAAGAGATTTGAAAGCAAATTTGATGCAATGAAACATGCGATGAAAGAAACTGGTATGCCGGTTTTTTTCTCAGGGGGAACGGTCTTAGCTGCCATGCTGGTCCTGTTCTTTGCTGAATTTGGAGATTATCGTAATTTTGCACCGGTGTTTGCTGCAGCCATGCTTGTTATTATGCTGGCGTCCATTACACTAGTACCAGCCTTGTTTACCTTGTTTGGGAGAAAATCCTTTTGGCCAAAGATTCCAAGAGTGGGTGAAGAAACAGTTAAATCCAGCTCTTCATGGAGTAATATTGGCAAATTTGTCGTAAAAAAACCAGTGGTTTCAGCTTCCGTGATTGGGATCATACTTCTAGCATCTGCCCTAAATATGCTGAATCTGAATTATGAATTCGATACCATGAAGTCATTTCCAAAGGATATGCCTTCAAGACAAGGCTATGAAATATTAGAAGAAAAGTTTGAAAAAGGTAATCTAGCTCAAACAACAGCATTGTTAGAAGCTACTGAAGAAGTTACACCTGAACAGCAAGCTGCATTGCTTGAAAAGCTTCAAGATCAAAATCTTGTCAGTAACGTCCGTCTAAATGGAAACACTTCTGATAACAAAGTGATTCAATATAGCCTCACATTTGAGGAAAGTCCATATGCCGTAGAAACAATGGATGCATTGGAGAAAATGCGAGACAATGCAGATAAATTAGCGGCAGAAAGTAATCTGGACGGAGAACTTTATTTTGCAGGAGAAACAGCAAAAAAAGTGGATGACCGTGCCACGAATGACAGGGATTTAATTGTGATTGTTCTGCTCGAATCACTTTTGATTTTTGTCATGTTGATTATTTTGACAAAGTCATTTAGAATGCCAATCTATATGATGGGGACCATTCTCATATCCTTCCTGGCAGCTGTCGGACTGGGTATGTTCTTAAGCAGTCTATTCTTTGATATTGATACGATCAGTAATCGTGTGCCGCTTTATTCATTTGTCTTTTTAGTCGCACTTGGCATTGATTACAATATCATTCTCATTTCGAGATTTATGGAAGAAAGGAGAAAGCATTCTGTGAAAAAGGCAGTAGAGATTGCTGTGGCCAATACAGGCGGGGTGATCTCATCTGCGGGAATCATTCTAGCAGCAACCTTTGCTGTGTTGATGACCCAGCCAATCCAATTATTGTTTGTATTTGGCTTCATTGTCGCAGTGGGAATTATATTAGATACGTTCCTAATACGAGGGATTCTTTTACCAGCTCTGATCGTCTTATTTGAAAAAGATAAACCAGAAGCAGCACAGGAAGTTCACTAAAAAAAGCAGTACCAAAGAATCCCTATCTTTGGTACTCTTTTTTCTGGGGTTAAATTCCATTTAAAATAAAAAATTACATATAGTAATAGAGAAAATTCTAGTTTATTATAGAGTGAAAAGTATGATTTCTTGGGTGGGAGTTCATTGTTTTTAATAGATTATATCGTAAATCTGTCCATTTTTTCACTCTTGGTTAGTACACCATTAGTAATACGTTCTTTCATTAATCATAAACCCCTAAAAAATTTCCGTCTGTGGGCAGGCTGTTATGGAGGAATTGTTGCCATTATTCTCATTATGCTGTCTATTCAGGAGCAGGGGTATACCTACGATATTCGCTATGCACCTGTGATTCTGGTATTTGCCTACTTAGGTCCAATCGCTGGAATTATTACAGGAGCATTTGGTTTACTGGCAAGACTGCTCTCAAGCGGTCATTGGGACACAGCTATTATCGGCTGGATATGTTTGATGTCAGGTTTCTCCCTTATGCATATGTATATAAAAAAACTTTCATCTATAAAAAGAACGGTTATTTTATCCGGGATTTATTTATTCATTTATTTTGTTACCGTTCCTGTTATTTTTAATGTATTTAGAGATAAACCATTCTTCCATCTTCAATATGTATTCTTTGTGATCTTAGGCGTAGTTATTGGGGTATTACTGATTGAATCCTACTTAAAGCTCTATAGACTGAACAATAGATTATCAGATATGTATAAGATGGTTGAGGAAAGTGAATCAAAGTACAGGCTGATTGCTGAAAATACATCCGACTTAATTATGGTCATGGATAAAGGTCATAATCTTACTTATTTCTCTCCATCTCATGAAATAGTTTTAGGCTATCAAGCCAATGAATTGGAAGCGGTTAAAATATGCAGGTTCATTCACCCTGATGATGTTGAGTTGTTTAAAAAAACCATTGACGGAATGTTTGAAAATAAAGAGTTGAAATCAATTGAATTTAGTCTCAACCATAAACAAGGTCAATGGATTGAATTTGAGTCCAGGTGCGTCCCTGTAGAGGGCGAAAATGGTGAAGTTGAACATATTGTGATTATCAGCCGTGATATTTCTGAGCGTAAAAAGGCAGAAGAAATTCTCTTGCAATCTGAGAAATTATCGATTGTCGGTGAGTTAGCAGCAGGAGTGGCCCATGAAATCCGTAATCCCCTTACCACGATTAAAGGCTTTATACAGCTTTATAAATGGGAAAACGGTGCTGATGAAATAAATGACCTGCTCCTAAGTGAACTTGGACGAATTGAAACGATCACCAGTGAAATGCTAACTTTAGGAAAACCCCAGGCTATACAACTTCATCGTACGAACTTAAGAGAATTGGTGGAGAATACTCTTGAGCTGCTTTCCCCGCAAGCGCATATGGGAAATATTGAATTTCAACTATATGTTGAGGAATCGCCATTTTTTATAATCGGAGAAAAGAATCAATTAAAACAGGTATTCCTAAATGTTCTAAAGAATGCAATAGAGGCCATGCCTGAAGGAGGAAATATTAGGATTAATCTTCAAAAAGGAGAAGATGGTCAATGTGTTCTTTCTTTTCAAGATGAAGGCTGTGGTATACCAGAAGAAATTTTGCCTCGTTTAGGTGAACCTTTTTATAGTTTAAAAGAAAAGGGAACCGGACTTGGATTAATGATTTGTAATAAAATTATTAAACAGCACCATGGAAGTATTACCTATCAAAGTAAAGCAAAACAGGGAACGTTAGTTGAAATAAAATTACCTTTGGCAGGTTAAAAAAGAGGAGCACTTTCCGGCAGGGAAGGTGTTCCTCTTTTTCAATTGTCCAGCTCCAGAGGGCTTCGCTATTTTGATGGCGTACCTCTTTCATATAGTGGAACTGAAATAATAAAGTTGATTCCGGAATTGCGGAAAATTTCCGGAATTCCGGAATCTTCAATTCTCGTTATTCCGTATTTCCGGAAAAAACAACAAATTATGTTGCTAGTTTTATGATGGTAACCAACTGGATAATAGTATTAAATAGTATGATAAGAAAGAATATTATTATTATTTAGAATTAAAAAAATAAAATTGGCATGGAACTTGCATTTATATAAGTGTTGGCATTGGATGAAAACGCTTACGATAAGGGGTATTTTGTTTGAGGCTTGCAAAATAAAAGGTTTAGGGGGATTTAAATGGATTTAATTGTTATTCTTTTGGCGCTTGGACTGCTAATGTTCGCCGCCTACCGTGGTTTTTCGGTTATTTTATTCGCTCCATTATGTGCAATTTTAGCTGTTTTATTTATTGATCCAAGTCAAGTTTTGCCGTTTTTCTCCGGTGTATTTATGGAAAAAATGGTCGGGTTCATCAAATCCTACTTCCCAGTATTTTTACTAGGTGCGATCTTTGGGAAGGTAGTTGAAATGTCAGGGATTGCCGAATCCATTGCGAAGACTATTGTTCGTATATTAGGTGCAAAGCGTGCCATGCTTACCATCGTTTTACTAGGAGCAATCTTAACATATAGCGGAGTAAGTTTATTCGTTGCCGTATTCGCTATTTATCCGTTTGCAGCTCAAATGTTTAGAGAAGCAAATATCCCTAAAAGACTTATTCCTGGAACCATTGCACTTGGTGCTTTCACATTCACCATGGATGCCCTACCAGGAACGCCACAAATTCAAAACGTTATTCCAATTGCTTTCTTTAAAACAGACATTTATGCGGCACCAATCCTTGGTATCATAGGTGCGATTTTCGTCTTAACTCTTGGCTTATTGTACTTGGAAATGAGAAGGAAAAAGGCAGAAAAAGCAGGAGAAGGCTATTATGGCTTCGGTGCTG
Source organism: Neobacillus sp. NPDC093182 (assembly GCF_044754045.1). Lineage (NCBI taxonomy): Bacteria > Bacillati > Bacillota > Bacilli > Caryophanales > Bacillaceae > Neobacillus > Neobacillus sp. NPDC093182. Next base: position 111,369 of record NZ_JBIVOI010000012.1, on the reverse strand, counting down.
AGAATGCCGCTGCGTTGGCAAAAGACTTAATTCAAGAAAAAGAAGAAGGAGCACCTGATTTAACTTCAAATCAATCTGTTTTAAGACAAGTTTTAGCATTCGTTCCACTTATTCTTGTAGGTGTTACCAATAAACTATTCATTACTTTTATACCGAAATGGTATCCAAATGGGTTTGATTTTAAAGCGATAGGTTTACCATACACAGTAGACGTCGCAGCTAGTGCTGCCATCTGGGCTATTGAAATGGCATTGGTTGTTGGAATCATCACATCTCTTCTATATGACTGGAAGCGGGTAACACATAAGTTTAAAGAAGGACTTAACCAAAGTATTGGCGGTTCACTACTTGCAACTATGAACACTAGTGTTGAATATGGTTTTGGCGGGGTTATTGCTGCTCTTCCAGGATTTGCAAAAATTAGTGATGGAATTTCAACGACTTTCTCCAATCCGCTTGTAAACGGTGCTGTTACAACTAGTGCACTTGCAGGTGTAACGGGTTCAGCATCTGGTGGTATGGGCATTGCGCTAGGGGCAATGGCTGATAAATACAATCAGGCCATTGCCGCAGCCAATATTCCACCTGAAGTTATGCACCGTGTTGTTGCGATGGCGTCAGGCGGTATGGATACACTTCCACACAATGGTGCGGTTATTACACTTTTAGCTGTAACAGGATTAACTCACAAACAGTCGTATCGTGATATTTTTGCGATTACGATTATTAAAACAGTAGCTGTTTTCTTCGTTATTGCCATCTATACTTTCTTAGGACTTGTATAAAAGGAAGTAACAGAGCATAGATTATTAAATTAGTAATTAGTTATTTTAGGAGGGTCAACATGTTAGTAGGAAAAGTAGCGTTTATTACTGGATCTGCAAGTGGAATAGGTTTAGAAATTGCTAAGACTTTTGCACAAGAGGGAGCAAAAGTGGTCATTTCTGATTTGAATAAAGAAAAAAGTGATTCGGTTGCAAATGAACTAAGAGAGCAAGGGTATGAAGCATTTTCTGCTCCTTGTGATGTCACGGACGAGGAGGCATTCAAGAATACGTTGGAATCGGCACATGGCAGATTTGGAAGAATTGATATTTTAGTGAATAATGCTGGTCTTCAGTACGTTTCACCAATTGAGGAATTCCCTACTGAAAAATTCGAATTTTTAATAAAGGTCATGCTCACGGCTCCGTTTATTGGGATTAAACATGTGTTCCCGATCATGAAACAACAGGGCTTTGGAAGAGTCATCAATATGGCATCGATTAACGGAGTAATTGGTTTTGCCGGTAAGGCAGCGTACAATAGTGCGAAGCACGGAGTGATTGGATTAACAAAGGTTGCGGCTTTAGAGGGCGCTCAACATGGAATCACTGTCAATGCATTATGCCCGGGTTATGTTGATACACCATTAGTTAGAAACCAGCTTAAAGACCTGTCTATCACAAGAAATGTTAGTCTTGAACGTGTCATTGATGATGTCCTTCTTACGCTTGTACCTCAAAAAAGGCTGTTAGCGGTATCTGAAATAGCCGATTACGCTGCTTTCTTGGCTAGTGACAAAGCACGAGGAGTTACAGGTCAGGCCGTTATTCTTGATGGCGGTTATACGGTTCAATAGAAAAGAGATCCTGCTCGGTTTACCGAACAGGATTCTTTTATTCTTTTTTGATGATTAACCAAGCCTCTTTGATATAATGAAGATAAAACTAATCTGCCAAGGTGAAAAGATATGAAACTAGGAACGGAAAAAATCCCACATCATTGGATTGAAGAAATTATTAATCTTGCAGGTGAACGGATTGTTGTTGTTGATCGTGAGGGTATTATTCTTTATATCAATGCAGCTTATTGTGAATTTCTTGGCACCACGGTTGAAAAAGCTATAGGAAAGCCTGCTCAAGATGTAATTGAGAACTCAAGGATGCATATCGTCGCGAAAACCGGACAAAAAGAGCTGGCCGCCGTGCAGCCCATTAACGGCAGTGAAATGATTGCAAACCGATATCCGCTTATCATTGATGGTGAATTAGTAGGAGCTGTCGGAACCGTCATGTTTCGCAATCCTGAGGATTGGTTATTATACAAAAATAAAATTCAGCATCTTGTTGAAGAAGTGAACTATTATAAAACAAAAGCTGAAAAAAATAGTAAAAGTAAATATTACTTCAGTGACCTAATTGGGAATAGTCCTAATTTCAAGGCAGTCAAAAAATTAGCTGAAAGAGTTTCTAGCAGTCAATCAGCGGTTTTATTACTTGGAGAATCGGGTACGGGTAAGGAATTATTTGCTTCTGCCATTCATAATAACAGCATGCGTGCACCTTTCCCTTTCGTGCCAATAAATTGTGCGTCTATTCCCGAACACTTACTTGAATCGGAATTGTTTGGTTATGATGAAGGTGCCTTTACTGGAGCTAAAAAGGGCGGTAAGAAGGGTCATTTTCAAATAGCCAATCGTGGGACGATTTTTCTCGATGAAATCGGTGATATGCCCCTCGCGATGCAAAGTAAGCTTTTGAGAGTTTTACAGGAGCGTGAAATACTGCCAGTCGGCAGTCAAAAATCAATTGCGGTAGATGTCCGCATTATTGCAGCTACACATCGGAATCTAGAGGAAATGGTAGAAGAAGGAACATTCCGTCAAGATTTATATTACCGGTTAAACGTAATTAAAATTGAAATCCCTCCACTTCGGGAGCGTAATGGCGATGTCGAGTTAATAGCGTACAATCTATTAGAAAAATTAGAAAGAAAATTCTATCGTAAAGGTATTAAACTATCTGCTAAAGTAGTAGAGAGACTGAATCAGCATAAGTGGCCAGGGAATATACGGGAACTCGAGAATGTTCTAGAAAGGTCTATCAATGTCTTAGACGGAGACACAATAGAAGTAGCACACCTGCCATTATATTTACGGGATCAGGAAACCGGCAGTAATCTTGAAAAATTGAATGAGAATGAGTTAGGAAAGGCAGCTGAAATACCTATCCAGCCATTGAAAGAAACACTTGCACAAGTGGAGAAACAAGCCATTCTAAATGCACTGTCGGTCACCAATGGAAATAAGCAGGAAGCGGCAAGGTTACTAGAAATAGGCAAAACAAGATTTTACGAGAAATGCAGAATACATGATATTAATTGATATTAGGGCAGTTTCCTACTTAGGAGGCTGCTTTTTTTTAGAGGTAAAGTAACTAAAAAAAGTAAAGATGTAAAGAATTTCGCAAAAGAGGTCAAAAAAGTGTTTAAACAAATCAAATTTTTTTTATTAAACTATAAGAAATGTTGAAAGTGAATTTAAAAGGGGGAGAATACAAGGTATGGAATCATCAGTATGGATGGGGAGATTCCACGGAATTTGCCAATGGATTACTCGACTTGCCTATATTAATCTTCTATGGCTGCTATTTATGGGGCTTGGTTTGTTTGTTTTTGGGGCTGCCCCTTCCACAGTAACCATGTTCACAATCATTCGTAAATGGTTAAAAGGAGAAACGGAATTACCAGTATTCTCATTCTTCATGGCAACATATAAAAAAGAGTTCTGGAAGGCAAATCAGCTGGGATTTATCTTGCTGGGAATTAGTATTGTTTTATTCTTAGATTGGCGTCTAATCAGCTCAATACAAGGATCTTTATATCCCATTTTAATAGGTTGTTTAATAGGTGCTGCTTTTCTATTTATGACTGTAATGTTATTTATTTTTCCGGTTTATGTTCAATATGAATATAAAACGCTGCAATATATTGAAGCAGCCTTTTTGCTCGGAATTTCCTATCCACTATACACAATGGTCATGATTTCAGCAGCGATTTGTGTTTTTGTTATCAGTATTTTCTTCCATGGCATCGGACTTCTTTTTTTCGGAAGCGGTTTAAGTTATGTACTAATGTATATTTCTAATTTATTATTTAGTAAAATAGCCAAGGATTTTAATGTAGTAGTCAAAAAAGTATTATAATGAGTAAATTTATTGGTATTAGTTATAAATTTGAATTTGTTAAACTTTCAGTGTAAGGGTTTTCAGATAATTGATAGTTAAAACATTGAGGGGGAAAAGGAATGAAGAGAAAGATTTGGTCGTTATTAATCTTTACTATGTTATTTTGTTTAGTCCTAGCTGGCTGTTCCGGCGGCGGAAGTGAGGAGAAAACATCGTCAGAACCAAAAAAGGACGAAAAAGTTACCATCAAATTCCACACTCATGGAAATGAAGCTTCCTACAACTGGAAAAGCACTATCGCAGCATTTGAAGAAAAGTACCCTAACATCAAAGTAGAATTAGTCATCCTCAGTGAAAAGGGAGATACACAGGAATCACTTAAAAAGCTAGACTTAGCAGCAGCTTCTGGAGAACAATTAGACGTACTTATGTTCAGTGATCCAGCAAGTTATGCACAGCGTGTAAGCATGGGAATGGTTGCACCAATTGATGAGTTTATTAAATTCAAGGTTACGGAAGAATATAAAGTTGATACACAGATTGATGGAAAGTATTATGCACTGCCAGGTAAGTTTAATCCATGGTACGTTCTTCTTAATAAGAACCATTTAACTGAAGCTGGTCTTGAGGTGCCAAAAGAATGGACATGGGATGAATTCGCAGAATATGCAAAGGCTATGACAACAAAAGATCATTATGGAACTTACTTCCACGGACCACAAGGCGGCGGCTGGATGGAGTTTATGAAGCTTGCACTTGCTAGTGAAGCGGATAACACTGAATTTACGACTGCCGATGGTAAATCAAATCTAGACAATCCGTTATTCAAGAAGACTCTTGAACTAAGAGTACAAATGGAAAAAGAAGACAAGTCTTCTGTTCCATACACAGATATCTTATCTCAAAAACTTCATTACCGTAACCAGTTCTTCGGTCAAGATGCAAGTTCAATTCTTATCGGAAGCTGGATGAATACTGAACTTGGCGGTACTGACCAGTTCCCATTAGAATTTGATGTGGCAGTTGCTCCATATCCAAAAAATAAAAGCGGCGATGAGGGCGGTTATACACCAGTAACCACAGACTTTATGTCAGTTGCAAACACGTCAGAGAATAAAGAAGCTGCATATACATTCATTCGCTGGTACACAACAGAAGGGCAAATTGTTCAAGGGAAGAATATTCCTTCATGGAATAAAGTAAGTGATAGTGAATTAACAAATATTATTGACAAGATTCTGAGTGGAACAAAAAATCCTGAGAAGGTTGATAAAGATTCTCTAGTAAATGTTTTAACCAATGCAAAATCATCAAAAATCATTTCACCAGTTTCGTATCAGTCTGAGCTTTATAAAGTAATAAATGAGGAATACGAAAAGCTAATCTTTGGTGAGCAGGATATCGATGCAACAATTAAGGCCTCTCAAGAAAGATTCCAGGAAGTTATTGACAGCAACAAATAGTATGGACATTATGACAGAATAATAGAATAATGGAAAGAAAAGGGGTTGTAAATGCTTACAACCCCATCTTTCTATTAGAAGGGTGGTCTGCATATGAAAGAGGGTAAACAGCGTATGCTGGCGCCCCATTCTTTTCGTTTTAAAGTTATTTTCATTTCTATTATTTGCTTAATTATTCCCGCTACGATTTCCTTATCTATCTATAACTATTTAACAAAAGATACGTTGAAGGAACAGGCGCTTACAAATGCATACAGAGAGCTTACGATAGCCAATGAATATGTCGAGAAGTTATTAGAAGATATGCTTTATATTACCAACTTTGTTCAGCTAGATGCAGAAATGAATACCATTTTAAAGGAAAAAGCGCAAAGTAAGACTGTAACTAACACTGATTATGAACAATACATGGATGATAGTAAAATCAATAAAACCATTGAAAATATCACGCTAGTAGGAGAGAAATCGTATGTAACCATTCTTCTAAAGAATGGTAAATCATATAAAAATTACGCTACCTATGATTTTGACCCCAGCCAATTAGTTCGTGAAGACTGGTTTAAGAAGTTAAATACATTACAAGGATATGAATCTATTTGGATTGAAAGCAAGCCAACCGTGTTTAGGTCGGATAAAAGGAATAATCCTTATCAAATATCCGTGGCAAGAACGTTAAGAGATCAGAATCAGGATATCTATGGATATGTAATTGTTACAATTATGGAAAATAAGATTAACCAAATCTTTGAGAATATGAAGGGACATGAAGAGATGATGATTTTAAATTCATCCAATAAAATCCTTTCACACCGTGATCATGAAGAAATTGGTGGAACTTTCCAATATAGTGACCAGCTAAAAAAGAATAATTCTTCCAATATTTTTGAGGTATCGAATAAGGATTACTTGATTGCTGAACACGATATTTCATTTACGGGATGGAAGCTTGTATCCCTCGTTCCCTATAAGCAGGCTGTAAACCAAATTAATTCAATATTTAGTAAAGTCTTTACCGTACAGATTGTTTCATTTACCATGTTTCTTATTCTAATGGCCTCTCTATTGAGAACCATTACGAAACCACTTGTCCATTTAGGAAAAATAGCAGAGGCAGTTAAACGCGGAAATCTAGCGATTCGTTCCCGCCTTCGGAGCAGGGATGAGGTGGGAAGGCTATCTGAATCTTTCGACCTTATGCTTGACCGCGTAAATGAAATGATCAAGGAAATTACACATACACAGGAAAGAAAACGAAAAGCAGAACTTGATATGCTGCAGGCACAAATAAATCCACATTTCCTTTTCAATGTCCTCAATTCTATTCGCATGAAGGTATTAGTAAAAGGTGACCAGGAAAGTGCAAATATGATCAGTTCCTTGTCGAAATTATTGAGAATGACCATCGATAAAAACAAAGAAATCATTAGCTTTCGTGAAGAAGTCCAAATTGTCTTAGATTATATTAACATCATGAATATGAGGCAAAAAGAACAAGTAAAGGTTGAAATTTCTGTTCACGAAGAAGCGTATACGCTTCAAATTCCGCGCTTTATCCTGCAGCCCATTATCGAGAATTCCATTATCCACGGTCTCAATCAAAGTGCCGGAACCATCGTGCTAAGAACGGAATTAAGGGACAATCAACTGGTTATTATGATTGAAGATAATGGTCAGGGGATGGACGAGGCTGCATTAAGTCAATTAAAAAGAAAGCTAGGGCAATCCATTGGTACGGAGGATAACCATCAAACAAATAACAAAGGATTTTCCTCTTTAGGGTTATCCAATGTGTATGAACGAATGTTTATAACCTTTGGAGGCGCTTTTAGAATGGATATAAAGAGTTTGCCCGGTGAAGGCACAAAGGTGATATTGACGATTCAAAAAGGGGGCAATATTTCTGATGTACAAAGTAATGCTAGTTGACGATGATTATCCAGTAATACAGCTGTTATCTGAGACGATAGAGTGGGAACAGCTCGGTGTATCACTTCAAAGTACACACGAGAATGGTGCCAGTGCCTTTGAAAAAGCGATGAGTGAAATGCCTGATATTTTAATAACGGATATTGGAATGCCTAAAATGAATGGGATTGAACTAACAAAAAGATTAAAAGACAAAAACCCAAATCTAAAGGTTGCTATATTATCCTGCCATGCTGATTTTGCATTTGCACAGCAGGCATTAAAACTACAAGTCCAGGACTACTTAATCAAAGACACCTTTGATCCTGCTGATTTTCGTATATTAATCAAGAAATTTAAGGATACACTGGATGAACAGAATAATAAACTGAACAAGCACCTTCAAATCCAGAATTTGTTTATACAAAACAAAGAAAGTGTAAAAGAAAGGTTCATTAAGAAAACGATTGAACAACCAGATATTAATGAGGATAATTGGCTTCCAGAGGCCAAGTCGTTAGGTCTTCACCTAGACCAAAGCGCATATATAGGCTCATTGGGTATGATTCATAATTACGGTATAGTAAAAGAGTTATATTTATCAGAGGATACGTTGAACTTTGCGATTAATAATGTCGTGGCAGAGGAAATAGAGCGATGCTATCCAGGTGCAGTCCATTTTCAACATGGAGTAAAGGAACTATTTGTCTTTTTCCCTTCATCCTTAATTTTAAAAAGAAGTGCTCTTACGGAAGTGATTGAAAGCATGAAAAGGATTCAACACGCATTAAAACGCTCATTAAACATCTCACTTTCTTTTATAACCGGTGATGGCTGTACGAATTTACCAGAGGTTAAGCAAGAATTATTACAATTAATTAATTGCAGCCATCAGAGTTTTTATCTGAAGCCAGGCTCAATCGTTGAACGGAAGGAACCTCAGGAAACACCAACGGAAGATCTGTTTTCTAGGTACGATGAGGCTGCTGCAGAAATGAGGGAACTCATTATGCTTAGAGACGAAGCAAGAATCACGGAGTACGTTAGTAAATGGGTGAATTTTCTGGAGGATAAACAATTCGCCCCAGAGTTAGTAAAGGATTGGGTGTTAAAATTATTACTAGATTTAAGGGTAAAGCTTCATGCCTTACAATTATTTCGTTCACAGCAAAATGTTGAATACATGCATAATGAGATATTTGAGATCCAATTTTTAGATGAATTGAAAACGTGGCTGCTAATTTACTTTAAGTCGATTCTAACTTTTGTTAAAGAGGTATATGAGCAGACAAAACGAAAAGAAATTTTAGACGCTTTTAAATATGTTACGATGAATATTGAAAAGAAAATCACCCTCGATGAGGTTTCAAGCCACTTATATTTAAACCCAAGCTATTTCAGCCGCTTGTTTAAAAAAGAAGTGGGTGAGACGTTTGTAGAATACGTAACAAAAATGAAGATTAATCGGGCAAAAGAACTGCTCGAACAAACTACAGACTCAGTAGGGAAAATTTGTGAACGGCTAGGGTACGATAACCAGAGCTACTTTATCAAGATATTTAAAAACTACGTCGGAGTTACACCTATCGAATATCGAGGAGGCAAGGCGTAGGTATTCATAATAGATGAATAGATTTATCAAGTCCAGTCCATTGTGGTACTGGGCTTTTTATTTGTTGGCTGTGTTAAACCTAACTTTATTTTTGCACTCTGTTGATTGGAGCGGAAGGCGCTTGACTCCTCGGGATGAACGAGCTGAGTGAGACCCCGCAGGAGCGTAGCGACGAGGAGGCTCACGGGCGAGCCCGCGGAAAGCATAGCGCCTGGAGCTCCAATCAACAGACTTAATAACACAGCCGCTTTTAAGAAGTCAAAATTGTAGTTATATAGAGCAAAATACCGTTAAAAGGGAAATCTATTATTATTTTATAATAAAAATATACTAAAAATTGAGGTGAATCAAATGAGTGCGAAAACAGAACTCACCACACCCGTAAAGGTTGTAGAAAAAGAAGAAAAAATCGCCAAGGAAAAAAGTGAAAATTTAGCAGGTATTTTATTTGTATCCCCCATGCTCATAGGTGTTTCAGTCCTTGTTTTACTCCCCATTTTTGCAACATTTGCTTTAAGTTTCGCAGATTGGAGCTTCATTACCCCCCTTTCACAGCTAAAGTGGGTAGGTTTTGATAACTTCACTAGGTTATTTGAAGATACTGTTTTCTTAAAGTCACTTCGAAATAATGCCATTTTCGTCCTAACAGTACCAATATGTATGGCAATCTCATTATTGATAGCGGTAACAATTGACAGAAATGTATATTTAAAAGGATTCTTTAAAGTAGCATTTTTCATGCCGTATATCTCAAGTGTCGTTGCGATTGCGGTTGTCTGGCAAGTGCTGTTTCATCCATCACAAGGTCCAATCAACCAAGTGTTAATGTCGTTAGGAATTGAAAACCCGCCATTGTGGATTGCAGATCCTAACTTCGCACTTATTTCAATCATGATTATCCAAATTTGGATTTCAATTGGCTTTAACATGATCATCTATTTAGCAGGTCTACAATCGATTCCAAGAGATTTATATGAAGCAGCTGATATTGATGGGGCGAATGCATGGGTAAAGTTTAGACATATTACGCTGCCGATGATTTCACCGACGTCCTTCTTCTTATTTATCACTGGTATTATTTCTACCTTTAAGGTGTTTGACTTGATTGCTGTATTAACAAAGGGTGGACCAATGAATTCCACTTCCATGATTGTTTGGAACTTATATGATACCGCATTCGTGAATCTGAAGATTGGCTATGCTTCAGCCATGGCGGTCGTCCTATTTATCGTCGTATTCGGAATTACTGTTTTCCAATGGATCGGACAGAAAAAATGGGTGAATTATTAAGGAGGGAAAACAATGGCAAATTCATTAGTCATTAGAAAAAGTATTATAACCATTATTATGCTCGTCTGCAGCGTGCTGTTCCTTTTGCCGTTTGTATGGATGCTTTCAACATCTTTTAAAATTGAAGCAGATGTTTTTAAATTCCCTATCCAATGGATTCCAGAAAGATGGAATGGTTTTAAAAACTATCAAGAAGTATGGTTTGGGGACTATCCGTTCTACGTTTACTACTGGAATACCATTAAAGTAACCGTTATCACGACATGTGTTTCCGTTGTAGTTTCAGCTCTTGCTGCCTATGGTTTTTCTAAAGTAAAGTTTCCATTCGGTAAATTCCTTTTTATGATCGTTTTAGCAACTTATATGGTTCCGCCACAGGCGATTCTCGTTCCACAGTTCATTTTATTCCGTAAAATTGGTTTATTTGACAGCCACTTCGGACTAATCCTGCTTGGAAGCTTTAGTGTATTAGGTACGTTTATGTTAAGACAATTTTTTATGAGCATTCATAATGATTATATTGAAGCAGCAAAAATTGATGGTGCCGGTCACTGGAGAATCTTTTGGTCAATTGCACTGCCAATTGTAAAACCTGCCATTGCGACTTATGGTATTCTTCGTTTCATTTGGACTTGGAACGACTATCAAAATCCACTTATTTTCTTACGTACGGATAGTTTATTAACGATACAAATAGCTATGCAGAAATTCACGACCATTAATGGTGAGTTCTACTCCTTAATTATGGCTGCTGCCGTATCTGCAATTCTTCCTTTAGTCATTGTCTTTATTATCGGGCAAAAACAGGTAATTGAAGGGATTGCATTAGGAGGAGTAAAAGGTTAAGGAGGTCGACATCGTTGATTTCAACTGATTTAAAAAAATTGCTGGTTTCAGAGTCTCCGCTATTATTTTCATCAACACAAGAAAAAGCAGAATGGTGGAGAATCGCTAGACATAAGCCAGAATTTAAACTCCTTTTTGATGAAGTCAGGGAAGAGGGAAACCGGCTATTACAGGAAGAGGAGCAAGAGTTGACCTATTCCCTGTTCAGATTATTTGCTGAAAATGGGTCCAGAATTGAATTCGAAAAAGTCTATTTCCAAAAGAGAAGACGCCTTACTACCTTTGCCATCATGGTTTTGCTAGAACCAGAGAATAAGGAGTATGTGACGGCACTGGAAAATACGATTTGGACCATATGCAATGAGTATTCTTGGTGCCTGCCTGCCCATTTAAAAAATAGCTCGGAAACATCCGCGACAATCATTTGTTCACTGGATAGACCAAATGAGGAAAATTATACGATTGATTTATTTTCAGCGGAAACGGCTTTTTCCCTAGCAGAGATTCTCATGCTGACAGAAGACGTTTTGGATCCATTAATAGGTAAGCGTATTTACATGGAAGTGTTTAAACGGGTTTTTTACCCATTTAAAACGTCAAGTTATGAATGGGAAACACAGGAACATAATTGGGCGGCTGTATGTGCAGGATCGATTGGAGCGGCAGCGCTCCACTTAATCCAAGACCCAGGAGAGCTTACTGCTATTTTAGAAAAAGTACTGCCAGCTTTGCAGTGTTATTTAAACGGCTTTAGCGATGATGGTGTTTGCCGTGAAGGCTATGGTTATTGGCAATATGGTTTTGGTTATTACGTCTATTTTGCGGATTTAGTAAAAAAGAAAAGTGATGGAAAACTTGATTTATTTAAAGGTGAAAAGGTTCACCAAATCGCTTTGTTCCAACAAAGATGTTTTATGAATGAAAATATAGTGGTTAACTTTTCGGACGCGAATCCAACTGCTTCTGTTTTTCTAGGTTTAAGTCATTATTTAAGCAAGGTTTACGCTGACTTTGAAATCCCGGAAAGAAAGCTTCGTGCTAAATTCACAGAAGACCATTGCAGCAGATGGGCACCCGCAATCCGAAATCTTATCTGGTTTGATGAAACACTTCCGGATCAGCCCTGGAGTCAGGTGAGCAGCTTTTTCAAGGATTCACAATGGTTTATTTCAAGACACCAAACAGTATCTGGCCATTTTTCCTTCGCGGCAAAAGGCGGAAATAACAACGAACCTCATAACCATAACGATATTGGCCATTTTATCCTGCAAGGAAACAATGAAGTGTTTTTTAAGGATTTAGGCTGTGGTTTATACAATAAAGATTATTTTAGTGAGAAACGTTATACATTTCTATGTAATGGTTCACAAGGACATTCAGTTCCTATTATCAATCATCAATTTCAGGATGAAGGATCATCACGGCATGCGAGAATTCTTCATGTTGATGTCGGCAAAAAAGTGGAAACCTTTGAATTAGATATAGCAAAGGCTTATGAACTAGAGACCCTCGATGGATTAATTCGAAAGTTTACATGGGTAAAAGAGGATTTGCCTAAGTTGATTCTAGAAGATAGCTATTCTTTTACGGAACAGCCCGTATCCATTATCGAAAGGCTGGTTATTCCTTCTTTAGGGATTACGGAAGAAGATGATGAAGTGATCCTAGAAGGGGAACAGCGGTTAAGAATCCTATATGATCGCAGACTTCTTTACTTGGAAGTAACAAAGTTAAATTTTATCAATCATTTCGGGAATATGGAAGAAAACTATGCGGTCGACTTTACCGTATTAAACCCCGTAAAAGAATGTAATGTTCAATTAATATTCCAATTTGAATAGGAAGGGTGAAGATTATGACAGGACAACCGCAATGGGTAAGGGAAGCCTGGCAGAAAGTGAATCAAAAAATAGATAAAACTAGCAAAAGGATAGGGGCTAATTTCCCTCATGCAAGCGAAAACGGTCAATATGTTCTTGCAGAACCGTTTTGGTGGACCGCCGGTTTTTGGCCAGGATTACTGTGGCTTTTGTATCGAGATCAGAAAAATGAAGAATTGAAGCAGATTGCAGAAGAGTGTGAAGCAAAGCTCGACGCTGTTCAGCATGATTATTATCGTTTAGACCATGATATGGGCTTTATGTGGACACTGACAAGCGTTGCTCGGTATAAACTCCTGGGAGAAGAGAATTCTAAACGACGTGCATTGCTTGCAGCGAATCTCTTAATGGGCCGCTTTAATGTCAATGGTAACTATATACGTGCTTGGAATCCTTGGACTGAAGGGGAGGACAACAGTGGTGTGGCAATCATCGACTGCTTGATGAACCTGCCGCTATTATATTGGGCATCTGAAGAAACCGGTGATCCAAGGTTCAAGGGTGTTGCCCGAAAACATGCAGATACAGTCTTAAACCATTTTGTACGAAGTGATGGAGCCGTCCATCATATTGTCCGATTTGATCCTGAAAGTGGTGAAAGGGTTGAAGCATTGGGCGGACAGGGGTATGCTCCTGATTCAGCATGGTCTAGAGGAAATGCCTGGGCGATTTATGGTTTAGCCTTGAGCTATCACTATACCAGAGATGTTAAATACTTAGAAAGTGCTAAAAGAGTTGCGCATTTCTTTATCTCCCATTTACCAGAAGATTTTGTTCCAGCTTGGGATTTCCTCCTGCCGGCTGGTGTTGATTCCCCTAGAGATTCTTCTGCAGGAGCGATTGCAGCTTGCGGGCTTCTGCTATTAGCAGATAAAGTGAGTTCAACAGAATCACCTCTTTATCAAAGAGCTGGGGAGAGAATTCTCGAATCGTTATACAAGAATTATGGTGATTGGGAAGGGTCGGAAGAGGGATTGGTTCTACAAGGAACGAGCCATTTCCCAGAACAAAAATTTATGAATAACCCGTTGATATATGGCGATTATTACTTTGTTGAAGGTCTTGCTAGATTAAAAGGTTACAAGGAATTATTTTGGTAAAGGCAGGTGTCGTTGAATGCTGAAGCTCGATTTACCAATTCAGAAAAATCCGATGCAGTCTCGAGAGGATTTGGCAGAAGCAGTAAAGCAAATCGTTAATCCTTTGCAGCCGTATTATAGCAAGGGAAAGGCTAAGCTTGAACTAGGAAGCACAGGCACAAGTTATTCTGATGACATTGCTGGCCTGGAAGGATTCTCTCGGGTGCTTTGGGGGCTTGTCCCAATGCTTGCAGGCGGGGACAGCTCGGAAGTTTGGGAATTGTGTCTGCAAGGAATTAAGAACGGTACTAATCCTACTCACGATGAATATTGGGGAGTTATTTCAAACTTTGATCAGCGTGCCGTTGAGATGGCGGCATTTGGTTATGCTCTGGCGTTAACTCCAGAAAGAATTTGGGAACCACTTAATAACCAGGAGAAAGATAACCTATTTACCTGGCTGAATCAAATCAATCAAATTAATGTTTATGATTGTAATTGGCTGTTTTTCCCGGTAATAGTTAACCTCGGATTTAAATCCGTGGGATTACCTTATGATCAGGAAAAGGTAGAAAAGAATCTTGAGCGAATTGATGAGTTTTATTTAGAGGAAGGCTGGTATGCTGACGGACTTAATGCACACTGTGACTATTATGTTCCCTTTGCCATCCATTTTTACAGCTTGCTCTATGCAAAACTAATGGATAAAGAAGACCCTGAAAGAGCGATGAAGTATAAACATAGGGCTGTCACGTTTGCAAAGGATTTTATCTATTGGTTTGCTAGTGATGGCTCCGCCCTCCCTTATGGCAGAAGTTTAGCTTATAGATTTTCACAATCAGCTTTTTGGAGTGCGCTCGTATATGCTGGAGTTGAGCCGTTTTCTTTAGGAGAGATGAAGGGGCTCATTTTAAGGAACCTTCGCTGGTGGTTCAAAAAGCCAATTTTCGACGCCAATGGACTGCTGACAATCGGTTATTGTTATCCGAGTTTGGTTATGGCGGAAAACTATAATGCACCAGGTTCGCCTTATTGGTCACTTAAGACCTTTTTAATATTAGCACTCCCTGAGGAACATCCATTTTGGCAGGCAGAGGAAAAGCCGCTTCCTGTTTTAAAGGAAAAAGTAGTTCAAAAATCTCCGCGTTTTATTTTATGCAGACAAGAAGAATTAGGTCATACGCTAGCATTTAACGCTGGGTATAAGCACACAAATGAACATCCTCACGCAGCCGCCAAATATGAAAAATTTGTTTACTCAAACCTGTTTGGATTTAGTGTGCAGAAAGCAGAATGGGGTCTTTCACAAGGTGCGTTTGATTCAATGTTAGCTGTAAGTGAAGGTGACAATATTTATAGAGGTAAGAGAACCTGTGTGGACTATACAGTTTCTGAAAATGTCGTTTATACCAAATGGAAGCCATTTTGTGATGTTGAAATTAAAACATGGCTTGTAGCGGGGGCGCCGTGGCATATTCGTATTCATTGTATCGAAACTAGCAGAAGCCTAGATTATGCAGACGGTGGATTTGCGCTAGGTCTTGCAACAAGGAATATAAAGGTCAAACGGAAGAAGTTAGTCTGAACAAGCAAGAGAGTTTCGCAAGATTACCTTGGGGTGCTAGCGGCATCCGAAGTATTTATGGCAATGGCCAGCCGGATGTGGTCTACCCAAATGCAAACACCAATCTCTTAAACCCAAGGACGGTTATCCCGACAGTCAAAGGAAGCTTAAAACCCGGCACGCACTGGCTTGTAAATGCTGTGTTTGGGATACCTGGAAGTGAACAGGATTTAAGTCTCTGGGATATGATACCCCAAGTCGAGTTTGTCGAAGATGAGATTATTATCAGGCAAGGTACAGAAACAGTGGTCATTCAAAAAGAAGCAGTTACCACTTAAGGACCCAAATTTTTTTAATGGATATCCGATAATAGACACCATAATTGTTAAATGAATTGTGGTGTCTATTTTTGTTTATGGCGGATTACACTTCCATAGGTAATATCTTCAAACTTCCCCAAATCGGAAAAAGTATAATAGAATGGGAATATCAAATTTTTTCACCATCTGGAGGGATAGGGTTTGACAGTTGGGGAACTTGGAAGAGTACTTATTGTTGACGATGAACAATTAATTAGACAGGGTATTAAGCATTATCTAAATTGGGAACAACAAGGGTTCGAAATTGTTGGAGAGGCTTCGAACGGTATCGAAGCACTGGAATTAATTGAGATGAAACATCCACATATCATACTAACAGATATCGTAATGCCCATTATGGACGGTGAAGAACTAACGAGAATTGTTAAGGAACGCTATCCTCAAATTGAAATTATTATCCTCAGTAGTTATGGAGAGTTTGATTATGTCCGCTCTACCTTCCAAAGTGGAGTGGTTGATTATATTCTTAAGCCTAAGCTGGATGCAAAAGGACTGTTAAATGCATTGAAGGCAGCAGCTGACCGAATTCCGTCTCTTCAAATGATGGACAAGCATGTTTCAGTTGATCTTTCCGTCGGACAAATTATACAGAAGTTGATTTCAGGCTATGAAGTTAATTATGATGTCGAGAAGCTTTCTGAAGTGTTTCCTTATGGCGAATTTTGTTTATTAGGTATTGTGTTAAAAAGTGGGGAAACGGACCTGCCTAAACGTATTAAGGGGAAAATTGAAGCTGAGTTTGGACAAGAGGATTACTCCTTTTATTACGACCGAAATATCGTTCTTGTAAACGGAAATGATTTTACTAATTTTATTAAATTTGCTAAGCAGCTCGGAGAGTCAAATGGAGGCTATGGCTTTGTTCTTAGTGAAACCTTTACGGATTTTTCTCAGTTAGCGGTAATTTACAAAGAAAGTCTGGTAAAACTTTTAAATTATCGTTTCTATTTTTCCGAGCAGCCGCTTTTAATGAAACAGAACTTGCCTAATCCGGAGCCGGTATGTGAAGGATTCAATTTGGATTGGTTTACAGGTGAATTTAAACGGAAAAATTTTGAAGCTGCTTTTAACTATCTTCAGGAACATATAACAGCATTATCTAACTGTTATACATTGGATGTATACGAATATAAGGCTTTTTTCGGCAACATAGTCTTTAACATTACGGTTCTACTTGGAAACATGGATTACGACGTAAAGGAATTGGATCATGCCAAGTATTCGTATTTTAAGTTGATAGAGGATGCACAAAATGCAAAAGATGTAATAGAGCAATTAAACAAGTTTATTACGGAAGCGAATCAATGTATAATTTCCTCCCAAAATCATCTCGACAATCAGAATATGAAAAAACTGATGGAATTTATTAAGAATCATTATGCGGAGCCGCTAACCCTTACAGATGTTGCGAAGCATTTTCACTTTAATCCTTCCTATTTATCAAGTTATTTTTCAACTCATAATAGTGAAGGTTTTATTGAATATATAAATCGGATTCGGATTGAAGAAGCTTCAAAGCTTCTTGTTGAGGGAAGAGCAACTATTTCCGAAATTAGTGGAATGGTCGGTTATTCCGATCACAGTTATTTTTGCAAGGTGTTTAAAAAAATTACTGGTCTGTCACCAAGCCAATATAGAAGAAAACAAAACACGAGATAAGAGATGGTATGAAGATGAGATTAATTCCTGAACGGTTTAGACATAACAACCTATTTATCACCATGTTTCTGATTAGTGTTATCATCATTATCACCGTTTCTGTCACCATAACGTGGACTACGATTCGGATGTCAGAGGAATTCTTTTTTGAAAAATTCAGTATCACAAACGCAAAAGTAATGGATCAGGTAAAAGATAGCTTTGAGACTTATAATTATTCAGTCGTCATCGCTTCTAACAACTTATTGCAAAGCGGTACGATTAAGAGAATTCTTACAGAAGAAGGTACCAATGTTCAGCGCTTGAATGCTTACTATACTCTGGGTCAACAGATGAACCGAATTGAGTCTAGTGTGGACACTTACGAGACAGGTATCATTGTCACGGGTACAAATGGAATCATTTACGCGACCGACCGGACCTATTGGCCAATTACCGATGATGAGTTGAAGACGGGCGACATTACCAAGAATACGCTTAAAGAACCTAAGCGGTTGATGTACCAATACGATGAGCGTCCTAATAAAGAGGATGGAAATTACATTGTCACTTCGAAAGCGTTAATGGAACGAACTTCTGGAAATGTCTATGGAACGATGTATTTCGCTATTAAAGAAAATGAATTCAGAGAGTTTTACTCCAGCTACACTAGTCCTGGTAATCATGTTTTCTTAGTAAACAAATCTGGGGTTATTATGTCGAGCGATCAATCAGAGCTTATCGGTAAAAAATCGGAGGAACTGCTTGGGTATGCTCAAGAAATTGAGGCTGAATCCAAAGATTATATTATTGAAAACTTTTGGGGTAAGGAACAAATAATCTTGATGGAGTACCTTCCATCTTTTGATATGTACATGTTTAATATCATCGATAAAGAAACAGCATTCGGCACCTTGATCGATAAGAAGCAGATACTCTTTATTTCAATGGGTATCGTCTTTGTGGCGCTGATTATAGTCTTCCTTGCCTCAAGAAGAATGACCAATTCATTATCAAAGTTGGTAAAGCAAATTGAGAGTACTTCTAAGCACGAGTTTGACAAGTATGTAACCGTTTCGGGCACGTATGAAACAAGGCAAATCGGGCATGCATTTAACTCGATGCTCGATGAGCTTCATGAGTATGTAGATCAGCTTGTCGTCTCACAAAAAAATCAGCGGAATGCGGAACTGGCTGCCCTGCAGCAGCAAATTAACCCGCATTTTTTATACAATACACTTACATCCATAAAATTTATGGTCCAACAGGGCGGAAAAGAAGAGACGGAAGCGACCATTAATGCATTGATTTCTTTGCTTCAGAACACGATAGGCAATGTCAGTGAAACCATTACGGTTAAGCAGGAACTGGATAATTTAAAGAATTACGTATTAATTAATCAAAAACGCTATGGTAACCGGATAAAAGTAAATTATTTTGTTACGCCTGATTGTATGGATCTGCAAATACCAAAACTGATTCTTCAGCCATTTATGGAAAACTCCTTTTTCCATGGATTTATCCGCAAGCCGGCAGGTTATATTAATGTCCTTGTCTGGCAGGAAGGGAATACCCTAATTTGTGAGGTTATCGATAATGGTGACGGGATGGAAGTTTCAGAGGATAACACACTTCCAAACACGAAGCGTAAACAGCAGCATTTTTCAGGCATTGGTGTACGAAATGTGCATGAACGTATTCAATTAATTTATGGAGAAGAATATGGAGTAACCATCTCAAGTAATCTAGGAGAAGGGACAAAGGTCCGAATAACACTGCCGATTCAAAAATAGTCCTAGTATCTAAAAAAAGTACAAATTCCAAAATGTAAACGTGACCAATTATCTGAAAATAGTACAAAATATTGAAAATATCGTCCTAACAGTTAACCCCGGGCTGGTGCTAACATAGGAAATGTAAGGCAGACAGCGCTTACAACAACAAACAAAAAATCACTTGGGGGAATATCAATGAAAAAAGTACTTGCTCTATTATTAGTAAGCTTACTGTTATTGACTGCCTGTTCTTCGGGGTCAAAAACAAAAGATACTTCCGGAGAGGCAAAGGATACCAATAAGATAACCGTATGGGCTTGGGATCCAAACTTTAATATTAAAGCTATGAATATAGCAAAAGACACTTATGCAACTGAAAATAAAGACCTTGAGATTGAAGTGATTGAAAACGCTCAGGATGACATTATTCAAAAGCTAAATACAAGCTTAAGCTCTGGCACTACGAAAGGGCTTCCGAATATTGTTTTAATTGAAGATTATCGTGCACAAAGCTTCCTTCAGGCGTATCCTGATATGTTCCACGAGCTGACTGGTTCGTTTAAAGCTGAGGACTTTGCGGATTATAAAATTGCTCCAACAAGCTTAGATGGTAAAAACTATGGCCTTCCATTTGATACTGGGGTAACAGGATTATATGTGAGAACGGATTATTTAGAGCAAGCTGGTTACACAGTTGAAGATCTACAAAACATCGACTGGGACAAGTACATTGAAATTGGTAAAAAGGTAAAAGAAGCAACTGGTAAACAAATGCTAACACAAGATCCTAACGACCTTGGATTGATTCGTATGATGATCCAAACTGCTGGTTCATGGTACTTAGAAGAAGATGGTGTAACACCTAACTTAGCTGACAATGAAGCACTTAAAGCAGCATTTGAAACATATAAAAAGCTATTAGATGCGGATTTAGTAAAACCTGTATCTGACTGGAGTCAATTCTTAGCTGGCTTTAACAGCGGTGATGTGGCAACTGTACCAACAGGAAACTGGATCACTCCTTCCATTAAAGCTGAAGCTTCACAATCTGGTAAATGGGCGGTTGTACCTTTCCCTACACTACCTGGTGTAGCTGATTCTGTTAACGCTTCAAACTTAGGCGGAAGCTCTTGGTATGTTCTAAATGTACCAGGGAAGGAAAAAGCAGCTGACTTCCTAGGAAAAACTTTTGGTTCAAACGTTGAGTTTTACCAAACTATCAATAAGGAAATCGGTGCTATTGGTACTTACAAGCCAGCCTCAGAAGGTGAAGCGTACCAAGCTGCAGACGAGTACTTTGGCGGACAGAAGGTCATTGCTGATTTCGCAAAATGGACTGCTGAAATTCCACAGGTAAACTTCGGTTTACACACCTATGCAATCGAAGACATTCTTGCAGTTGAAGCACAAAACTTTATTAAAGGTAAAGATCTTAATAAGGCGTTAGAAGATGCCCAAGGTCAAGCTGAAACACAGGTGAAATAATTAAATAAGAGCAAGCCTCGGGTACTCGCCGGCTTCTCCCTTCGGTTAAGTGGAGCGATTAGTGTCAGGCGAGTGTTACGGGGCTTTTATTTTAAAATAGTCAAACCAGAAATAACATAACTAAGATAGGAGCTGACTTGATGTGATACCTGCAAAAGCCAACCCACCTATGCAGACAGTTAAGTCCACACGGGGTCTTCGGATGAAAAACGCGGCCATTGGCTGGTCATTTGTTACTGTAGCAGCTGTGATGATCTGCTTGTTTTATTTTTACCCGATGGTTCAAGCTTTCATTATGTCCTTACAATCCGGCAGGGGAATAAACTTAACATTTGTCGGCCTCGAAAATTATGCACGTTTATTAAAAGACCCGGTATTTCTGACGACAGTAAAAAATACGGTCGTTTATTTAATGATTCAAGTACCAATTATGATTATTCTAGCTTTATTTATTTCTGTGTTACTAAATGATAAAGCATTGAAGTTTAAAGGCTTCTTCCGTACGGCAATCTTTTTACCATGCGTAACATCACTTGTAGCTTATTCGGTTACTTTCAAATATTTATTTGGGCAAGATGGCATTGTTAACATTATGTTAATGAAATTGTCATTCATTTCAGAACCGGTTCAATGGTTAACAGATCCATTCTGGGCAAAAATCACAATCATTGCCGCAATTACATGGCGCTGGACCGGCTATAATATGATTTTCTATCTATCTGCACTGCAGAACGTAGACCAATCTATTTATGAAGCGGCGAAAATAGATGGGGCTTCACCGATCCAAACCTTTTTCAAGATTACCATTCCAATGTTAAAGCCAATTATTTTGTTTACTTCGATTACTTCCACCATTGGAACACTTCAGTTGTTCGATGAAGTAATGAATATTACGGCGGGTGGACCAGGTAATGCTACAATGACCATCTCCCAGTATATTTACAATCTATCGTTTAAATATACTCCGGATTTTGGCTATGCGGCTACTGTTTCATACGCAATTGTAATTCTAATTGTGATCTTCTCAATCATTCAGTTTAAAGTGGCAGGTGATAAAAATGCTTAAAAAAGTCTTCGGTTATGGATTTCTTACAGTCGCTGCTATCATTTCTATCTTTCCATTTTTATGGATGATTGTCAGTTCAACGAATAAATCAGTCGACGTTACAAAAGGCAGGTTATTGCCAGGAAGTCATTTTCTAGAGAACCTAACGAATCTCCTGAATACAGTAGATCTCGTTCCGGCCTTAGTGAATTCAGCAAAAATCTCAATAATCACTACGGTTCTTGGAATGCTTATTGCCTCTTTGGCGGGCTACGGATTTGAAATTTACCAGAGTAAAGCAAAGGACTACTTGTTTAACTTCCTATTGCTTTCAATGATGATTCCCTTTGCAGCATTAATGGTTCCGTTATTCCGAATGTTTGGGACAATATCACAGACGGCGCAGATGATTGGAATTGATACAATTTCTGCCGTTATTTTACCGACGGTTACAACCGCTTTTCTTATCTTTTTTTTCAGACAAAGCACGAAGATGTTTCCAAAGGATATTCTTGAAGCGGGAAGGATTGACGGATTAACAGAGTTGGGTGTGTTTTTCAGAATTTACATTCCAACGATGAAAACAACTTACGCTGCAGCTGCGATTATTACGTTCATGGCTAGCTGGAACAGCTATCTATGGCCGCTTGTCGTGCTGCAGTCTCCAGAAAATCAGACGATTCCATTGCTGATTTCTGTCCTAGGTTCAAGTTATTCTCCTGACTACGGTGTCATTATGACAGCCATCGTCATTGCGACCCTGCCAGCAGCTCTAATTTTCTTTATTATGCAAAAGCATTTTGTTGCGGGTATGATGGGCTCTGTAAAATAGCGGATTCAGATTAATGTAGATAGGAAGTGTAATAGAGATGACAACCACTCCAAGTTTAAATTGGCTTACAGATGTGAATGTTTTTGCAGTGAATCGTGTTCCTGCCCATTCAGATCATGTCTATTATGAAACATTGGCGGAGGCAAAAAGCGCCTCCCCAATGAAAATGCGTCATGAATTAAACGGTGACTGGAAGTTTTACTACAGTATTAATCCAGACCATAGACCAGTGAACTTTTTTAAGAAAGATTACTCTTGCGCAGGCTGGGGGGATATTACGGTTCCGGGGCATATTCAACTCCAAGGCTATGGGCAGCCGCAATATGTCAACACGATGTACCCATGGGATGGGCATCATGAGCTTCGTCCGCCTGAGATTCCGACTGACCATAATCCTGTTGGGAGCTATGTGAAATATTTCGATGTTCCTGCAAATATGCAAGGGCATCCGGTTTATATTTCTTTTCAGGGTGTTGAATCTGCTTTTTATGTATGGCTAAACGGAGAATTTGTCGGTTACAGTGAGGATTCATTTACTCCGGCAGAGTTTGACCTTACACCTTATTTAGTTGAGGGTGAGAACAAACTTGCAGTGGAGGTCTATCAGCGCAGTACAGGCAGCTGGCTTGAAGATCAGGATTTTTGGCGCTTTTCAGGAATCTTCCGTGATGTTTACCTTTACACCGTTCCGGAAATTCATGCCGCCGACCTCCATGTTCGTCCTGAACTGGACTCCACTTTTACAAGAGGGACTCTATCTGTCGACTTAAAGCTTCAAGGGTCAGTCGCTTCGAAAATTACAGCAGAATTAGTCGATAGAAAAGGTGCTCTTGTTCAAACTGGCACAGCTGAAAATATCGATGGCAAGTGGTCGATTATCATGCCGGTCGAGCAGCCAGCGCTTTGGAGTGCAGAAAATCCTTATTTGTACCAATTATTTATACAAATTTACAACGAATTTGGAAGTTTAGTAGAAGTTGTAGCTCAGAAGGTTGGATTTAGAAGATTTGAACTCGTAAATAAAATTATGCACCTCAATGGTGAGCGGATTGTATTCAAGGGCGTGAACCGTCACGAATTCAATCCCCGTCACGGCCGGGCGATTACAAAAGAAGACATGCTCTGGGATATTAAAACACTGAAACGTCATAACATTAATGCAGTCCGAACCTCACATTATCCAAATCAAACCTATTGGTACGAATTATGTGATGAATATGGCGTTTATGTCATCGATGAGATGAATCTTGAAACGCATGGATCATGGCAAAAGATGGGGGCAGTAGAGCCTTCGTGGAATATTCCAGGTAATAAGCCGGAGTGGGAAGCTATTGTCATGGACAGAGCTATTTCAATGGTAGAACGAGATAAGAATCACCCATCTATCTTGATTTGGTCTTGTGGGAATGAATCATACGCTGGTGAAGTCATTTTGAATGTCTCTAAATATTTCAAAAAGGTTGATCCAAGCAGACTGGTACACTACGAAGGAGTTTTCCACAACCGTGATTATAACGATACGAGTGATATGGAAAGCCGTATGTATGCGAAACCAGCTGATATTGAAAAATATTTAAATGACAATCCAGAGAAGCCTTACATTAGCTGCGAGTACATGCATGCTATGGGGAATTCACTAGGCGGGATGTACAAATATACAGATTTAGAGCAGAAATATCCAATGTACCAGGGCGGGTTTATTTGGGATTATATCGATCAATCCATCTATAAAAAGGACCGTTACGGAAATGAATTCCTAGCATATGGAGGCGATTTTGGTGATCGTCCGACGGATTATGGATTCTGTACAAATGGAATTGTCTATGCGAATCGAGAACTTTCTCCTAAAATGCAGGAAGTGAAATTTTTATATCAAGATTTTAAACTAGTACCAGACCAGACAGGTGTAACCATTAAAAATGAAAGTTTGTTCTCTAATACGGACCACTATGAGCTCGAGTATGTTCTATTCCGTGAAGGAAAGGAAGTGTACCGAAATTCACTGCTTGCAGAGGTTGAACCGCAAAGTAAGGGACGTTTTGAGTTTGATATTCCTAAAGAGTTCAAAGCTGAAACAGGTGAATATTGCGTTCAATCATCACTAGTGTTGAAGGAAAACACCCTTTGGGCAGAAGCAGGATATGAGATTGCATTCGGTCAGTTTGTCTATCAAGTGGGGACAAAAGAAATAGCACCTGCAAGCGGCGATTTACGGTTGGCCTATGGGGATGTCAATATTGGAGTTCATGGCCGTGACTTCACGGTAATGTTCTCAAAAGGTGCAGGCAGTCTAGTTTCTCTTAACTACGCAGGCAAAGAAATGATTTCACTTCCACCAGCACCATTGTTCTGGAGAGCCACGACTGACAATGATCGAGGTTATTCTCAAGGTTTCCATTCCGGGCTTTGGTATGCAGCGAGCTTGGCGAGAAAGTGTGTAAATATTGAAGTAGAAGAAAAAGAAAGTTATATGAGTGTAGGATTTACTTATAAATTCTCCATTAATCAGGATATCGAAGTCAAGACCATTTACACAGTTTATCCAGATGGAAGTGTTAAGGTTAAGTCTGTTTATAAAGGGGCAGAAAATCTGCCGCAGCTGCCGACTTTTGCAGTGTCCTTCAAGGTTCCAGCAGATTATGATCAATTAGAATGGTATGCAATGGGACCAGAAGAGAACTACTCTGACCGGGCGATGGGTGCTAAACTTGGTATCTTTAAAAACCAAGTACTTGATAATCTATCAGGTTATGTTATGCCTCAGGAATCGGGTAATAAAACCGGTGTCCGCCGTGTCAGTTTGACAAACCGTAATGGTCAGGGAATAAGAATTTCTTCGGTAACAAAACCACTGGAATGTAATATTAGTCCATATACTGCATTTGAACTTGAGAATGCTCAGCATGTTTATGAACTTCCACCTGTTCATTATACCGTGGTAACAGTTGCCGGTAAGCAGATGGGTGTTGGCGGGGACGACAGCTGGGGAGCACCTGTTCATGACGAACACCTTATCAAGGCTGATCAGGATATAGAATTCGAATTTATCATTCATAGAGTCTAATAGTTTGTGAAGAGTACCGGGTAACGGACTCTTCACAAAGTTAAATTGGCAGGTAAAAAGATATAGTTTTGTCTTTCGTTATCTGAATATTCTGAACTAGAATATCTAGAAGATAAGTAATTTTAACTCTTCATTTAAGGGGGTGATTCCTTGGTCGGGATTACTGCATGACCTGCAGTAAAAGATTTCGTCATCCATCTTAGAGTACGAACATCAAGAGTTTACCTATAAAAGGGAGGAAATATTGATGTTGCAAGGGGAGTATGGAAGAAAGTTTTTTATCTACGGTTTAATTGTATTACTTCTAGTAGGGATTATTTCGCCAGCAGTACCACAGAAAGCTGCTGCAAATGAAACTGTTGCTGGAGCAATCTCCAACGCGGAAACCATTAAATTAGATCCAAGTTATCAGCATGAACCATTTGATGGCTGGGGAACAGCGCTCGTTTGGTTTGCCAACATAACTGGCGGCTGGCCAGATGAACTTCGAAATCAATTAGCTGATGATCTTTTTGGGGAAAATGGATTAAATTTTAATATTGCTCGTTATAATATTGGCGGCGGTGATTCACCTGAGACCGAGCCATATATGCGTAAAGGCGGAGCAATCCCTGGATTTTGGAACCGGCCGGCAGATGTGAATCCGGATATAGAAAATTGGTGGAATCCAAAAAATCCAGACCACTGGAATTGGGATGCGGATGCGAATCAGCGCTGGTGGCTTGAAGCCGCAAAAGATAGAGGTGCCGATACGTTCGAAGCCTTCTCCAATTCCGCTCCATACTTTATGACTCAAAGCGGGTATGTATCTGGTAACTGGGATCCATGGAATGATAATTTAAAGCCAGATCAATTTGAAGAATTCGCAACGTATTTAACAACAGTTGTTGATCGTTTACAAAAAGATATGGACATTGAATTTAAAACATTGTCTCCAATAAATGAACCAAACACAGGCTATTGGCGTGCACTAGGCAGACAAGAAGGTTCGAACTGGTCACCTGCTTCACAACAGAAAATTATTAATGAAGTGAAAAAGCAATTAGTAGAAAAGCAACTTAGTACAGTTGTATCGGGAATGGATGAAACAAATCCACAAAAGTTTAGGCAGAATTGGGAGCAATATAGTTCCGAGACACGAGCAAACATTGGTCAATTAAATGTACATACGTATTGGCCGGAGGAGCAAACGGGTGTAAGAGATCTTGCCAAAATATCAGGAAAACCACTGTGGATGTCAGAAGTGGACTTAAGCCCAGGCGGCTTTGGGCAAAATCATGAAGATATCCGCACGGGCCTTGGCTTATCTGAAAGGATTACCACGGATATTCAGAAATTGGAGCCAGAGGCTTGGGTGCTTTGGCAGTCAATTGAAGACGAAGTCAATATGAGCCCGGAACACGAAAATGGGAACTGGGGATTAATTCAAGTAGACTTTGACCCAGAAGATTTTAGTAAGGTAACCATTTATAAAAATAAAAAGTATTACGCAATGGGGAACTACAGTAAGTTTATCCGCCCTGGTTCTCAAGTAATTAATTCAAATAGCACCAGTACATTGGCAGCAATTGATAAACAGAATGATTCAGTAGTTATTGTCTATACAAACAATAGTACTGAGGAAAAAGCACTCAACTTCGACTTATCCGGGTTTGAAACGGTAAAAGAATATGCAGAAGCGATTCCTCATGTAACCTCAGCAACAAAAAATATTGCACAAGGTTCAGCAATCAAAATTGCTGATAAGAAATTATCTGCAACGGTAGAACCGCAATCCATTACAACCTTTGTTGTATCAAACGTCTCAGGTGTAAAACCAGATCAAAGTGTTGTTGATAACGAAGAAGAATACTTAATGCTTAACAAGCACAGTGGTAAAGTACTCGACATTACCTCTGACAACCAGACGGTTGTTCAGAAAACAACGCTTCATGAAAAAGAGAGTCAGAGCTGGAAGATTCAAAAGGTAACCGATGGGTACAGCAACAAGGAGCAATATCAAATTTTCCATCCTGCAACAGGAAAGGTCCTTGGTTCATCAAAGGGAGCTGCTATTTTACAAGATGATAAGGATCAACTCCATCAACAATGGATTCTTTCAACCTATGGTAATGGAGAATTTACCTTTGTTAACGTTGAAAATGGTCAATTGCTTGAAATCGGCGGACAATCGATCGCTGAGAACGCAAACGCCACTCTATGGCAGCCAAATGCAGGTAACAATCAAGTTTGGAAGTTGGTAAAAGCAGAAATCGTCAAAGTGGAACACACTAAAGTTACGGTACCAAAGAAAAAGACAACACCAGTTCTTCCTCAAGCGGTAACAGCTGTTTATGGAAATGGTGACGAGGTTCTAAAAGAAGTAGTTTGGAATAATATTGACCCAAAACTTTATGATAAAGAAAATGTTTTTACGGTGGAGGGTACGGTAGAAAATACGGAAATCAAAGCCATTGCTACTGTAACGGTATCAAAAATTGAAAGTTTCGAGCCTGTAAAAATTAAAACGATACCGGGAGTAGCCCCGGAATTACCAAAGGAAGTGGCAGTAAAATTAGCAAATGGGGCAGATGGGAAAGTAGAAGTCCTTTGGGATGAAATCGACCCATCATTATACGCTGATTATGGGAAATTTACCGTGAGAGGGAAAAATCCATATAGTCCTATAAAAGCTATTGCGCAAATACAAGTCACAGAAGATGCCTTGGAAAATCTGTCCTTAAGGACTGGAACAAAGGCAAGTGCTTCCTTTACAGGAATGTATGATAAGCCGGCAAATATGATTGACGGAATTATTTCCAGTGTCCGCTGGACTAACTGGGATCCAAATGCGTGGAGGCCAGAAGATTCGGTAACGATTGATTTAGGTACGGAAGAAACAATCTCGAAAGTTGATTTCCATTTCTATGACGATTTCGGAGGTACAAGACCAGCAGAAACATTGTACCTGCAATACAGGGATGGCAGTAACTGGGTTGACATTGAAGGAACACAAACCAATGTAGATGCTAGAAAAGAGGTTAATATTTCTTTTGAACCGATTGTTACTTCAAAAGTTCGGGCAATGATGACAGCTATGTCAAGAACTTGTATTGCGATTTCCGAACTAATGGTATGGGGAGAAGGCCAAACTTCTGTCCCAAGAGTTGGAGAGGACGCCGCGTTAGAAAACATCCTGATTAATGGACAGCAGCTTCAGGGCTTTAAAGCAGATACTCTCGTCTATCAAGTAGAAATGAATGGTCGTATCCATAAGGAGTTAACGATTGAAGGAATTACAAGCGACATTTTAGCAAAGGCAGAAATTAAACTGCCTGAGACCCTGCCAGGAGAAGCTGTTATTACCGTTACATCTGAGGATGGGAAACAGAAAAAAAGATATACCATTAAATTTGTTAATGAAGAAGGTACTTTAGTAGGTCAATAGTTAAATTAATATTACTTCATTTATGGGGGAGGCATTCATTAGCTTCCCCTATTTAAAGCATAACGCTACTAAACTAGTCTAGGATAAGGTGATTTTATAATGCTGATACATACAAATTCAGAAAAAAAACAGTTTCATTTAACAAATGGCCAGGTAAGTTATATTTTTCACGTGATGAAAAATGGACAGTTAGGCCATCTTTATTATGGAAAGGCGTTACGGCATAGGGACGATTTTTCCCATCTGCAAGTTTATGATGTTCCAACCGGTGCAAGTTGTCATGTATATGCAGATGATACAGCATTTGTTTTGGAAACATTAAGACAGGAATATCCTGCTTACGGAAATTCAGATTTTCGTGAACCAGCCATTTCTGTCCGGAAAGAAAAAGAATCCAGTGTTCCAACTTTTACATATGACTCCTATTCTGTGTTAGAAGGAAAACCCCGTCTTGAGGGACTTCCAGCAACGTACGGCAATGAAGCAAGTACATTGCAAATTCGATTAAAGGATGAATTCCTTCAGGCAGAATTAACAATAAACTATTCAATTTTTCCTGATAAGCCTGTGATTACAAGAAGTGCCACCCTGACAAACTATGGTACAGAGAATCTTGTCATTGAACGATTAATGGCTGCGGTACTCGACCTCCCGGATAAGAATTTTATATTTAATCATTTAGCTGGGGCATGGGCTCGCGAAAGGCATGTGAAGGAACGTAAGCTAGAAACGGGTATACAATCAATTTCCAGTTTGAGGGGTGCCAGCTCTCACCATCATAATCCGTTTTTAGCGTTAAGAAGGCCAACCGCCACGGAGCATAGCGGTGAAGTCTACGGCTTTAATTTCGTATATAGCAGTAATTTCATTATGCAGGTTGAAGTAGATCACTACGACATGGCGAGGTTAACCGTGGGGATTCATCCCTTTGCCTTTCAGTGGGGTCTCGAACCAAAAGAAACATTTCAAACACCAGAAGTAGTCATGGTTTATTCTGATCAAGGCTTAAATGGGATGAGTCAGGCCTTCCATCAGCTTTACCGCGAGAATCTGATACCAGAGCAGTGGAAAAAGGAAGAGCGACCAATACTTATTAATAACTGGGAAGCGACGTATTTTGATTTTGACGAGGAAAAGCTTGTAAATATTGCGAAGTCTGCCAGTGAATTAGGGATCGAAATGTTAGTTCTTGATGATGGTTGGTTTGGAAAAAGAAATGATGATACCTCCTCGCTGGGAGATTGGCATGTTGACTTTACTAAACTTCCGAATGGGTTAGAAAGCTTGGCAAAAAAGATTAATGATGCCGGGATGAAATTTGGTCTCTGGTTTGAACCGGAAATGATCAGTCCAAACAGTGAGTTGTTTAAAGAGCACCCTGATTGGGCTGTTGGGATGCCAGACCAGCACCATACTTTAGGGCGAAATCAGCTGGTACTTGATTTCTCAAGACCGGAAATTGTTGATTATCTTTATGAAAAAATGTCCGGGATTATTAAACAAACAAATCTATCATATATAAAGTGGGATATGAACCGTAACATAACGGAGCCTTTTTCACAAAAATTAGCACCCAATCAGCAGGGAGAGTTTTTCCATCGCTATATTTTAGGTGTGTATTCTTTGTATGAAAAGTTAACGAGTGAGTTCCCTCATGTCTTGTTTGAATCCTGTGCTGGCGGCGGCGGGCGCTTTGACCCTGGGATGTTGTATTATGCACCACAGACATGGACGAGTGATAATACTGATGCTGTCGAAAGGCTAAAAATTCAATATGGCACATCCTTTGCCTATCCATTGTACAGTATGGGATCCCATGTTTCCGCGGTTCCAAATCATCAAACATTTAGAGAGACTCCGCTTTCTACACGGGCAAATACGGCTTACTTTGGAACTTTCGGCTACGAACTAGATCCACAATCATTAACGGAAGAAGAACGGAAGGAAATTAAAGGGCAGGTTGCTTTTTATAAAGAGCAGCGCCGCTTGATCCGGGATGGCCAATTTTACCGACTTTTAAGTCCGTTCTCAGGTAATGAGACGGCTTGGATGGTGGTTAGTCCAGACAAATCGGAAGCTTTAGTAGGCTATTATAAGGTATTGGCAACGTCAAACTCTCGAAAACAGCAAACATTACTGCTAAGTGGACTATCAGCAGATAAAGCATATGAATTGGATGGCCGAATTTATTACGGTGATGAGCTAATGCAAGCAGGACTTCAACTTCCAACAGAGTTTAATGGAGTAAACTTAAAATCATCGAAACGAAGAGGAGACTTCCAATCAAACATATTTTATTTAAAAAGTACGGATGAAAATGTGAATTAATTTCTTGGAAAAGCAGTGTGTATGCACTGCTTTTAATTTTTTAGTAAAAATTTTAGTAAAAACAATAGAATTATTTTACGGTATGAATTAAACTAAACATATAGCATAAATAGTTGGAGGGACGACAATGAACATCACAAACTTAACTACTACATTCAGAGAAATATTTGACGCCCAGCCGGAGCAAGCATTCTTTGCACCGGGGAGAATTAATTTAATTGGAGAACATACGGATTACAATGGCGGTCATGTATTTCCATGTGCCATTACATATGGTACCTACGCCGTTGCAAAGAAAAGGGAGGATAACCTTATCCGTCTTTATTCCGCGAACTTTCCAGACAAAGGAATCATTGAATTAGAGTTAACACAATTAGATTATGATAAGACACATAATTGGGCTAACTATCCGAAAGGAATGATTCGTTATATTAAGGAAGCGGGATACGATATTCCAGGGGGCTTTGAGTGCGTAATAGAAGGAAATATCCCAAATGGCGCAGGACTTTCATCTTCGGCATCTATTGAGCTGCTAACTGGGGTGCTGTTAGACGGGTTATTTAAATTAGAGCTTCCACGTCTTGATATGATTAAGCTTGGTAAAAAAGTTGAAAATGAGTTCATTGGTGTTAACAGTGGCATTATGGACCAATTTGCTATTGGCATGGGAAAAAAGGATGCAGGAATATTACTCGATTGCCAAACATTAAAATATGAGTATGCTCCAATTCAGCTTGATGGTTACAAAATCTTAATTATGAATACGAACAAGCGCAGGGAGCTTGCTGACTCGAAATACAATGAGCGCCGTGGAGAATGTGAACAAGCGTTAGCGCAGCTTCAGCAAAAGCTGCTAATTGAAGCGCTTGGACAGCTTACCGAAGCGGAGTTTGATGAAAATCAAAGCTTAATCGCTAGTGAAACCGTCCGTAAGCGTGCCAAGCATGCAGTCTATGAAAATATGAGAACAATCAAAGCCTTGGAAGAACTGAAGGCAGGGAACCTAGAGGCGTTTGGGCAACTAATGAATCAATCACATATCTCGTTAAGAGACGATTATGAAGTGACTGGAGTTGAACTTGATAGTTTAGTAGAAGCGGCCTGGAAGCAGCCTGGGGTTATTGGCGCGCGCATGACGGGAGCTGGTTTCGGAGGCTGCGCAATTGCGATTGTTGAAAATGCAGAGGTAGACAATTTTATAGCTGAGGTTGGTGCAGCTTATCAGGACAAAATCGGCTATCAAGCAGATTTCTATGTTGCAAGTATTGGTGATGGAGCAAAAGAAATTCAATTGGAGGTGGCAATTTAAATGAGTATTCTTGTATTAGGCGGTGCGGGTTATGTGGGTTCGCATGCTGTATATCAATTAATTGACCAGGGTTCGGAAGTA
Source organism: Neobacillus sp. NPDC093182 (assembly GCF_044754045.1). NCBI lineage: Bacteria > Bacillati > Bacillota > Bacilli > Caryophanales > Bacillaceae > Neobacillus > Neobacillus sp. NPDC093182. Next base: position 78,419 of record NZ_JBIVOI010000012.1, on the reverse strand, counting down.
GTGGTTATTGATAATTTGCAAACAGGTCACCAAGACGCAATCCATCACCAGGCTCAATTTTATGAGGGGGATATTCGCAGCCGTGAGTTTATGCGCTCTGTTTTTGAAAAAGAAAACATTGAAGCCATCTTACATTTTGCAGCCAACTCCCTTGTTGGCGAGTCGATGACAGAGCCGCTAAAATACTTTGATAACAATGTGTACGGTACACAAGTTGTGCTTGAAATGATGAAGGAATTTAACGTGAAGCACATCGTCTTTTCTTCAACAGCGGCAGTTTATGGTGAACAGAAGGTGGTGCCAATTAAGGAAGAGGCACCAACTATTCCAACGAACACCTATGGTGAAACGAAACTGACCATGGAAAAAATGATCTCTTGGTGTGAAAAGGCATTTGATCTTAAATATGTATCACTTCGCTATTTTAACGTCGCTTCGGCAAGGAGTGACGGACAGATTGGCGAGGACCATAATCCTGAAACCCACTTAATTCCTGTTGTATTGGAAGCTGCTTTAGGAAAAAGACCAGCTGTGACGGTCTTTGGTCAAGATTATGATACAGCAGATGGCACCTGCGTGCGTGATTATATCCATGTTGAAGATTTAATTGATGCTCATCTACTTGCGCTGGCGTTTTTGCAGAATGGCGGAGAGAGTAATGTTTTCAATCTTGGCAGCAGCCAGGGGTTTTCAGTAAAGGAAATTATCGAGAGTGCAAAAGAGGTAACGGGTATTGATATTCCTGTCCAATTCGGCCAACGCCGGTCTGGCGATCCTAGTACATTAATTGCTTCATCGGAAAAAGCAAGAAAGGTGCTGGGCTGGAATCCCACAAGGACCTCGATTCAACAAATTATTAGTGACGCATGGAACTGGCATCAACATCATCCAAATGGGTATGGGAGGTGAAGGGTATGATATATGATCGCATCCAACAATTAATGAATAGAGCTATTGCAGCTCAATTAATCGAGCCAGAGGATGAAATCTATGCCCGCAATCAAATTCTCTCCCTTTTGCAATTAGTAGATTTTAAGGAATGTGACACAGAAAGTAATTTAGAGATACCAGATTTGCTCGAACAAATAGTAGATTACGCTTGTGAACAGGGGATTATTGGTGATATCTTTGATCAAAAGGAGATATTTTCAAGTAAGATCATGAACTGCTTTATAGCACGTCCATCCACCGTTAATCAAATATTTTTCGATAAGTATACTCAGAATCCAAAGGAAGCCACTGAGTACTTTTATGAGTTAAGCAAAAATAGCAACTATATTCAGATGAAGCGAATTCGTAATAATATCGAGTATAAGGTTAGTACGGAATACGGTGAACTTGATATTACTATTAATCTATCCAAGCCGGAAAAAGATCCTAGAAGTATAGAGCTGGAACGTGCAGCGGAGAAAACAGATTATCCTAAATGCCTGCTTTGTGTTGAAAATGAAGGCTATGCGGGAAGAATCGGTCATCCAGCACGTTCTAATCACCGGATGATTCGATTAAACCTATTAGAAAAGCAGTGGCTATTACAATATTCACCCTACGTGTATTACAATGAGCATTGTATTGTTTTGTCAGAGCAGCATACGGATATGAAAATCAGCCCGGTCACGTTTCAGCGTTTATTAAGTTTTGTTGAGCAGTTTCCACATTATTTTGTCGGGTCTAATGCTGATTTACCGATTGTCGGTGGTTCCATCCTTTCACACGATCATTATCAAGGCGGAAATTATGACTTTGCAATGGCCAAAGCGGAGGATGATTGGACATTTTCATTAGAGCAGTTTCCGAATGTACGTGGATCGGTTGTCAAATGGCCAATGTCTGTCATTCGATTGCGTTCGGAAGAAATTGGACCACTTGTGGAAGCGGGCGCGCATATTTTATCAAGCTGGAGGAACTACAGTGACGAAACAGTAGGAATCTTTGCCAAAACAGGCGATGTCCCGCATAATACCATTACACCGATTGCACGTAAAAATCAGGAATTTTATGAACTCGATTTAGTCCTTAGGAACAACCGGACGAGCGAGGAACATCCATTTGGGATTTTTCATCCTCATCAAGACGTTCATCATATAAAAAAGGAAAACATCGGGCTAATCGAAGTGATGGGGCTGGCTGTTTTACCTGCACGCTTGAAAGCTGAACTTTCGGAAGTGGAAAATTTCATTCTTGGAAAAACGGATTCTGTTGTTGAATATCATCTAGAATGGGCAAAAAGCCTAAAAGCGGGCTATCAATCGGTAGTAACACCGTCAAATGTTGAAGCACTGGTCAAAGAAGAGACGGGGAAAAAGTTTCTAAAGGCATTAGAAGATGCGGGTGTTTTTAAAACAAATCAAGAAGGAAAAGCCGGGTTCAACCGCTTTATCTTGTCACTATCATAAAAAGCTTACTGCATGAAAAAAAGGCGGAAGTGCTCCTGTTTTTTGATATGAAGTAATGGAGTGGTAAATAAATGAAAATAATAGATAACCTATTCGGTCATTATAATGATGAGTCCGTGTTGGAGTATACCCTGGTTAATGACGCAGGGATGTCCGTTTCATGCCTGAATTATGGTTGTATCATTACAAAAATAATGGTCCCTGACCGCAGCGGTAAAATTGAAAATGTTGTGCTTGGGTTTGAAAACTTCAATGATTACCTAGATTTGTCTCCGTATTTTGGATCAGTTGTCGGACGAGTAGCGGGTAGAATTAGTAACTCACAGTTTGAGCTGGATGGACATGTATATCAACTGACTCCTAATGAGGATCGCAGCCACTTGCACGGAGGTAAGAAAGGTTTTAATTCAGTAATTTGGAAAACCGAACCTTTTCAAGATGAGAATGCAGTTGGATTGAAATTTTTCTATCACAGCCCAAATGGAGAAGAAGGCTATCCAGGAAATTTGGATACGTCGATTATCTACCGTTTAAACAATCAAAATGAGCTCACCATTACCTATGAAGCCCGAACAGATCAAAAAACGATCGTTAATCTAACGAATCACTCTTATTTTAATTTAAGCGGTAATCTAAAAAGAGATGTATCACAACATATTCTTCAATTAGATAGTGAACGCTTTTTAGAACTTGGATTAGATAAGATACCTACGGGCAAAATGATTGATTCTAGAAATACGCCTTTTGATTTTAAGCATGGCCGTTTGCTGAAGTCAGGAATGAACTCCTCCCATCCACAAAATGTGCTTGCTGGCAATGGTTACGACCATCCGCTGCTTTTTACAAAAAAGGGAGAAAATACAGTAGCGTTAAGCGAAAAGGAAAGCGGAAGAACTTTGTTGGTGACGACTGATCAACACTGTGTCGTTCTTTATACAGGGAATCATTTAGAAGGTCCTTATTCGATATCTGGTGTTCGAGCGAGGAACCACTTGGGCGTGTGCCTTGAAACGCAGGGTCTGCCTGACGCCATTAACAAGCCTGATTTCCCATCGATTGTTCTAAATCCAGACGAGGTATACCATGCTGTAACAAAGTATCGGTTTTTTTCGAATACAATAGGAGTTTGATATATGGCTACGATAAAGGATATTGCAGAATTAGCAGGAGTTTCGATCGCAACGGTATCCCGCGTTTTGAATTATGATAGTACTCTTTCTGTTGGTGATGAAACAAAAAAGAGGATATTTGAGGTTGCAGAGCAGCTTTCATATAAAAAGAAACCGCCTAAAAAACTAGAGGCAGGAAAAATTGCGCTTGTGCAGTGGTATACAGAAAAAGAAGAACTGGAAGATTTATATTACATGTCAATTCGTTTGGGTGTCGAGAATCAATCCAGACAAATGGGCTTTTCTGTATCAAAGTATTTTCAAGACAATTATGAGGATATAAAAAAGGATGACATCCAAGGTCTTATCGCAATTGGAAAGTTTAGTGATAAACAAATAAAAGATATGGCCTCGATAACAAATCATATCGTTTTTGTGGATACATCCCCTGATGAAGAACGGTTCGATTCGATTGTGATCGACTTTGAAAAAGCGACGAAAAAGGTCATTCATCATTATTTGGAGCAAGGTCATGAGAATATTGGTTTTATTGGCGGCAGAGAAGTATTCAAAGATAAAACATCGGCTATCGAAGATCCAAGAGAGGTAACCTTCAGATCCTATTTATCAGAAAAAGGCCGGTTGAATGAATCCTTTATGTACGTAGGGGAATTCACTGTTTCCGATGGGCATACGCTGATGAAAAAGGCGATTCACGAACATGGCGAAAACTTGCCGACTGCTTTTTTTGCCGCAAATGATTCTCTTGCAGTAGGAGCCCTTAGAGCATTATTGGAGGAAGGGATACCAGTCCCGGGTCGTGTGAACATTATTGGGATAAACGACATCAGCATTTCTAAATATGTCTTTCCATCCTTAAGCACCGTCAAAGTCTACACCGAACTAATGGGTGAAACAGCCGTCAACACCTTAGTAGAAAGAATCGAAGGCAGAAAAATAGCCAAAAAAATCACCATCTCCACCCAACTCATCATAAGAGACAGCAGCCTATAAAAACACAAATGTCCACCACTGGTGGACATTTGTGTTTTTATGGTGACAGGCACCATTTGGCATTGTCGAATATTGGTATGTTTCGTATAATTTTAGTTATCTAGATTGTGAAGATAATGGGGTTGTTTATGAGCAGGTTAACGGTGGCAGCGTATACGTTTGGGGTTATGTTTTTTCTTGTGAGCTGTGCATTTTCTGTGTTTTATGGTTATAGGGTTATGTCTCATGATTTGCCTGAAGAAGATAAAAACATGGTGGAATATAACTATCATTTTGTGCTGGTTCCCGAGGAGCTGGATAATGACTATTGGCGGATGGTAGAAAAAGGGGCTCAGAAGGCTGCAAAGGAATACGGTGTTTTATTGGAGTATGCTGGTCCAAAGCAAGCCAATATCGACGAACACCTAAAAACGATTGAAATGTCAATGGCATCTAAAGTGGATGGAATTATTACTCAAGGCCTAAGCGACGAGCAATTTACCCCGCTCATTAATCGGGTTGTAGAAAGAGTTCCCGTGATTACCATCGATACGGACGCTTCCAATAGCAGCCGCATGGCGTATATTGGAACAGATAATTACTATTCAGGGTATTTGGCAGGTAAAGCACTGATTGAAGATACAAAGGGTCAAGCGAATGTTGCCATCATTACAGGCAGTTTTTATGCCAATCATCAGCAGCTGCGCGTACAAGGTTTCCAGGACGCTGTGAAGTCTGAACAGGGAATCAAGATTATTACGGTGGAAGAATCAGAAATTAGTAGAGTTCGAGCTGCTGAAAAGGCTTACCAAATCTTAAAGGATTATCCCGAGGTTAATGCTTTCTATGGGACAAGTGCTCTAGATGGGATTGGAATAGCCCAAGTAGTAGATAAGTATAAAAAAACTGATACAGTTTATATTATTGGATTTGATACGCTGCCTGAAACACTTGATTACATATCAAAAGGCACCATTAAAGCAACTGTCGTTCAGGAACCATATGAAATGGGTTATCGAGCGGTACAAATGATGATTGATCTTATTGAAGGTAAGACGGTTCCTCCGGTAGTGCATACTAATACTCGCATATTGAGAGCAGCGGATTTGCCTGTAAGTCATTTAGGCAGGCGGGAGGAAGGGTATTAATGTTATTTCGAATTAGAGCAAAATTGCTGCTTTATTTTATTGTCCTGGTTGTTTTGTTAACTTCAGTGGGGTTCTTTTTTTATAAAAGCAGTGAAAACCTTGTCAATGAATATGATGATAGTTTTGAACGGTTTCTTTTGTTAAATGAAATTTCTCAAAGGACAAATTTGATTACAGAAAACTTGCAGGGATATTTAATAGAAAAGGAAAATTCCTATTTAAAAGCCTATAACAGGGAAAAGTCTAGGTTAATTAAAGACCAAATGCTCTTTAAAAAAGAAATGAAATCCAATGATATCACTGTGATAAATTATCTTAATATGATTGATAGTTACCTTGAAGAATGTGATGCAACAGTGACAGCTTTCCATAAAGATGATATTAATGAGTATTCGCACCATCTTAATGAGGCTGTAAAAATAGCAGGATTCCTTCAAGAAAGCACTCTTGCTCTCTTAAATAATAAACTTACCGACTATCAAAAATTATATGATGAAATGGAACGGCAAAATCACTATTATAAGCTAATGTCTGCATCCCTTTTTGCTGCTGCCTTTTTTCTGAGTACTTTAATTGCGCTGTGGATATCTGGCGGGATTACAAAACCAATTACACGTTTATCTCAAGCAGCCAAGCAAATTTCAAAGGGAAATTTATCTGGCCAGGATCTTAAAATAACCACCAAGGATGAATTCAAGCTATTAACTGAAACGTTTAACCAAATGCGCTCAAACCTAAGGCAGTATGTAAAAGAAATTAAGCAGAAGTCAGAACTGGATAAGCTTTTAAAAGAATTAGAGTTAAGAAGTCTTCAAAATCAAATCAATCCGCATTTTCTATTCAATACTTTGAATACGGTTTCAAAGATGGCATATCTTGAGGAAGCGGAGCATACCTCGAGATTAATTGAATCTGTTGCCACTCTGCTGCGATATAACCTGGGCGGTGATTTGAATAAAGCTGCCACCCTTCGAGATGAAGTGGCGATTGTTAAAGAATACTTTTTTATACAGCAAACAAGGTTTGGGGATCGGATTCAATTTATCACAGACATAGATGAGGATTGTTTGGATCGAGAAATACCTAGTCTAACCCTTCAGCCCTTAATTGAAAACGCTTTTATACATGGTGTTGAATCGTATGAGGAAAACGGAGAAATCCGGCTTCATATTTACAAAAGTAATCATAGAATTCATGTGGAAATTGTCGATAACGGAGATGGCATGGATGAAATCACTCAAAATAGATTGCTCAACTATGTGACAGGAACTGAAGGTGAAGAAGTGTATAAGTCGGATAAATCACAGGGCCATTCGACTGGTATTGGGGTAAAAAATGTGATTCGCAGGCTTCAGCTTTTTTATGGTCAAAAAGACATTATTGAAATCCAATCAGAGTTGAGTAAAGGCACAAAGTTTAGACTGACTATTCCAGACGCGGTAATAGGGGGAAGAGAGCTTGTTGAAAATTCTAATTGTGGATGATGAGGTACTAGAGCGAAAGGCATTGACAAAAATAATAAACAACTCTTCAGAGAACGTAACGGTAATCGGTGAAGCCCCTAATGGCAGAAAGGCAATTGAAATGGCTAGAGAACATAAACCGGATATTATCTTTATGGATATAAAAATGCCCGGAATAGACGGTGTTCAAGCAGTCAAGGAAATCAAAAGCAGTGATCAAAACATCCGATTTATCATGGTTTCAGCCTTTAATACGTTTGAATATGCAAAGGAAGTTATGCAGCAGGGAGTTAAAGAATATATCCTTAAACCTAGCAGAAAACAGGACATTCTTGAAAGCTTACAGCGGGTTTCTTCTGAAATCTTAGGGGAACGCAAGCAGATGGAAGAACAGCTGAGCTTAAAGGAAAGTCTAGAACGTGCTGTGTCAATTGCCCAAAAAGAGTGGGTGTCATCACTCATCTTGAACCCCGTTCAAGATATTACGTTTGATGAATGGAGCCAGCTGTTAGGAGTAGAGATAACCTCTGGTTATATTATGCTTTTCTCCCTTTTGCCGCCGGAAAAGGGAGAACTCCTGACATATGAAAAGCAAAACTGGTATTTGTGGCTTAAGGAGGTTTTTAAATCCTCCAATAAAAACCAAGAAGTATTAGTGGGACCTATGAAAGAAAGCCAAGTGCCGGTGTTATTCTTATGCAGACAAACAACTGAAAAAGCACATTTTAAAACGAATGCCCAAGCTGTTATTGACTATGTACTCAATCAATTCCAAAAGAGTCCGGTTAATGCAGATTTAAGAATAGGGATTGGTCTTCCATACTGTCATGTCCATGAACTTAATAAATCCTATCATGAAGCGGCAGCGGCACTAAATCAGCTATTAAAAACACCTAATCGAAAGTATTTATTTGGAGGTAAACAAGGGGCCTTAGTGTTACCATCAACCTCGGATATTCTGGAAGTTGAGAAAAAGCTGCTGGATGCCTTGCGACAGGGAGATCTAAACAAAGCCATGTTTATTTTTGACTCGTTTACAGCGAAGCTTATTGATAATGAAGGTTTAAAAGCTCCTATGGTAAAAAAATCATTTGATGAATTGTTCATACTTATTTCGAGAATGCTTCATGATTTAGGGATAAGGTATGAAGAATCCTTAACAATAAAAGAGTCAGAGGATATTAGTGCGATGTTTGATAGGGGTAAAGCCTATTTATTGTCTGTCGTACAACATATTCAAGTATGGAGAAACAGTCATGCAAAGGGAATGCTTCATAAGGCAAAGGACTTTATTGAAAAACATTATGCCAATTCCATTACGCTGGAACAAGTAGCAGACTATGTGGAACTGAGTCCCTATTATTTAAGCAAATTATTTAAAGACAGGTTTGGGATGACCTTCATTGATTATGTAACAGAAATAAGGATTAAGCAGGCAAAAATAGAAATGATGGATGCTTCAAAGAGCTTAAAGGAAATATGCTATTCAGTCGGCTATAAAGATCCGAATTATTTTAGCCGGGTATTCAAAAAACAAACGGGCCTATCCCCAACTGAATTTCGGAAAGAAACAGTAAGTTAATAGTTTTATTTTTGTAAAGGCGGATTCGTGACTGAATCGGTCTTTTTTGCTAGGTAACAAAAAAATCTAGTAAATCGCAAATTAGTGCTATAGGTTACAGCTACTGAACGAAAACTCCAGGTGCTAACATATGTGTAAGGGCTTTCAAGAAGGTGAAGGTAAGCGAAGTTTACCTGAGTCTTTACTAACTAGCAAAAGGAGAAGGATGACATGTTTAAAAAGAAAAAAGGGTTAATTCTATCTTTAACAGTTGCTTCTAGCATTCTATTAGCAACAGGCTGTGGCAGCACAACGAGCAGTTCTGGAGATTCTGGAAAAGGCAAGGACAGCGACCTTCCAGCAGTAGGTGCAACCATTTATAAATTCGATGACAACTTCATGTCCTACGTTCGTCGTGCGATGGAAACAGCAGCTGACGGAAAAGTTAACTTAATGTTGAATGACTCTCAAAATGACCAAGCAAAGCAGGTTGAACAAGTCGATACACTTATCGCAAAAGGAGCAAAATCTTTAGCTATCAATCTAGTAGACCCTAAAGCAGCACAAACCATTATTGATAAGGCTAAAGTGAAGGACATTCCGGTTATCTTCTTTAACAAAGAGCCAGATGCATCTGTATTAAAAGGCTATGAAAAAGCTTACTATGTAGGAACGACTTCATCTGAATCTGGTATTCTTCAAGGTGAATTAATCGCTAAGGCTTGGGAAGCAAATAAAGATAAGTATGATAAAAACGGTGATGGTAAGCTTCAATACGTTCTATTAAAAGGTGAACCGGGTCATCCGGACGCAGAAGCGCGTACGAAGTTTGCTGTTGATACAGTTAAGGAAAAAGGAATTGAAGTAGAAGAATTAGCAATGGACACTGGTATGTGGGATGCGACAAAAGCAACTGAAAAAATGGACGCTTGGATTGCAAAATACAACGATGAGATCGAATTTGTTATTGCTAATAACGATGGTATGGCATTAGGTGCCATCGCTTCTCTTGAAAAAGCAGGCTACTTCTCAGGTGATAAGTTTATGCCAGTTGTAGGTGTAGACGCAATCCCAGAAGCACTTGAAATGATTGAAAAGGGAAAAATGGTTGGTTCTATCTTGAATGACGCGAAAAACCAAGGTGCTGCAACTGTTCAACTTGCTGCCAATGCAGCCAACGGTAAGGACGTATTAGAAGGAACAGAATGGAAATTAGACGATTCCAAGGCGGTTCGTGTACCTTATATCGAGATCACAAAAGACAATATCCAGATTGGTAAAGACGCATATAAGTAGAAAGGCAGAAGCGCCTGTCCGGGGGCATAACCTAACCCCTATGGCGCTCCTCGAACGAAGGAAAAGAATTTGCTTTTCCTTCGTTCGGGGCAATAATTTTAGGACTCCATTAAAAGCAAGGCTGACAAAGTTTTCATATTTAAAAATGCATGTTAAATGGTTTGGCAAGGAGGTTTAAGCATGTCAAAGGCAAATACGACAAATTTACTTGAAATGGTTAATTTAACAAAAAGGTTTCCGGGCGTCATTGCGCTGCAAAACGTTTCTCTTAAAGTAAAGGCTGGTACAGTACATGCCTTAATGGGTGAGAATGGGGCAGGAAAATCAACCTTAATGAAGTGTTTATTCGGGATTTATTCCATGGATGAAGGGAAAATCCTGTTGGACGGGAAAGAAGTTTCGTTTGCCAATTCAAAGCAGGCACTTGAAAACGGAGTTTCGATGGTCCATCAGGAACTGAATCAAGTCCGTCAGCAAAATGTGATGGACAATATCTGGCTGGGGAGATATCCGAAAAAAGGGATCTTTATTGATGAAAAGAAAATGTATGAAGATACTGCCGCCATTTTCAAAAGCCTAGATATTAACATTGATCCTCGCAGTAAGGTAGGTACCTTATCTGTTTCTGAAATGCAGATGGTAGAAATTGCAAAAGCTGTTTCGTATCATTCCAAATTGATCGTAATGGACGAGCCAACTTCCTCCCTTACAGAAAAGGAAGTAAATCATTTATTTACGATTATAAAAAAATTGCAAAGTGAAAACGTAGCGATTATCTATATTTCACACAAAATGGAAGAAATTTTAAAAATCTCCGACGAAGTGACGATCATGCGTGATGGTCAGTATATTGCAACCAAAAGTGCCAAAGAATTAACAACGGATGAAATCATTAAGTTAATGGTTGGCCGTGACTTATCACAGCGTTTCCCGGCTAAAATCAATCAACCTGGGGAGGTAACCCTTAAAGTTAAAGATTTAACTGCCGAAACAGAAGGGTCATTTTCTACTATCAACTTTGATTTAAGAAAAGGGGAGATATTAGGTATTGCCGGTTTGGTTGGTTCCAAACGTACAGAGGTTATGGAAGCACTGTTCGGAATCAGAGGAGTAAAATCAGGAAGTATTGAATTAAATGGAAAAGTTGTTCAAAATCTGTCACCACAGCATGCCATAAAAAATGGCTTTGCATTGGTAACAGAAGAAAGAAGAACAACGGGGATTTATCCGCAGCTCAGCATTAGCTTCAATTCAATTATTGCCAACCTTCCTCAGTATCGAAAAGGGTTGTTTCTATCAGAAAGCAAAGTCCATGATGATACGAAGTGGGTAATCGATTCAATGAAGGTAAAAACGCCTTCGCAAAAAACTCCGATTGGAAGTCTTTCGGGCGGTAACCAGCAAAAAGTAATTATTGGACGCTGGCTGCTTACAAAACCGGAAGTATTATTGCTGGATGAGCCAACTAGGGGTATAGACGTTGGTGCAAAATTTGAGATCTACCAACTGATTAATCAATTAGCAGCTGATGGAAAAGGGATAATCATGATTTCCTCTGAAATGCCTGAACTGCTTGGCGTAACAGACAGAATTTTAGTAATGAGTAATGGAAGAGCAGCTGGAATCGTAGAAACGAAGACAACATCTCAAGAAGAGATCATGCGATTGGCAGCGTTGTATTAGGAGGAGATATTAAAATGAATACTCAGGCCACTAAAAGATCTACTATTACAAAATGGCTATTTGATAATGTTATCTATGTATTTTTGATTCTGCTAGTTATTGGGATTGTGATTGCGTCTCCTGACTTTTTGTCCATGACGAACTTAATTAATATCCTAAGTCAGTCATCCTCAAGGATCATTATCGCACTTGGTATAGCAGGTATCTTAATTTTAGGCGGAACAGACTTATCAGCCGGACGAATGGTCGGACTTGCAGCGGTAGTTTCAGCGTCCTTACTGCAAGCTGGGGATTATGCCTATAAAATGTATCCGAACTTACCGGAATTACCTTTATTTGTTCCGATTATTATTGCAATGTTGGTAACGGGGTTATTTGGGACTTTAAACGGATTTATAGTTTCAAAATTTCATGTACCGCCTTTTATCGCAACCTTAGGTATGATGATCGGTGTATATGGAATTACCTCCATTTACTTCGACCGTCCTCCATATGGAGCACAGCCAATTGGCGGTTTAAGTGAAAGCTTTACCACATTTGCGCAAAAAGGAATTAAATTAGGTCAATATGAATTCCCATACCTGATTTTATATGCGATTGCATTTTCAATCATTATTTGGGTGCTTTGGAATAAAACACAACTTGGTAAAAATATGTATGCAATTGGTGGAAATCCTGAAGCTGCAAAGGTATCAGGCGTTAACGTAGCAAAAAATATTATCATCATTTACATGATCGCTGGTTTATTATATGGATTCTCAGGTACATTAGAAGCAGGCCGTGTTGGCAGTGCAACGAATAATACTGGAAATATGTATGAGTTAGACGCAATTGCAGCCTGTGTAGTTGGCGGTGTTTCATTATCAGGCGGGATTGGAACTGTACCGGGGGTCATCACAGGGGTGCTAATTTTCCAAGTTATAAACTACGGATTAGCCTTCCTCGGCGTAAGTCCATACATTCAATTTATCGTAAAAGGCGCTATCATCATCGTGGCAGTTGCCTTCGATATGCGAAAACATGCTAAGAAAAAATAACTATTTGAGAGCACCCCTGAGAGGGGTGTTTTTACTTTTTGTTTTTTAATAACATAAGCAAATGCAACGCAGTCGTTACGCCCGTTTATGGTTACGCCGACTAGGCGTTGCAGAGCCTAGCAAAATCATCATATTATATGAAACGCGTTTCAGGTCAAGGGAGTTTTTTAACTTCATTCCTTTTATGTAATGATATAGAATTGAATAAACAGTTCAGGGTAAAGGTAGTGAATAGCATGTGTTTAATATTATTTGCTTATAATGTCCATCCAGAATACAAGCTAATAGTTGCAGCTAATCGAGATGAGTTTTATCAAAGACCAACAGCACCTGCTCATTTTTGGGAGGATGCTCCTGAAATTCTCGCAGGAAGGGATTTAGAAAAATTCGGTACATGGATGGGTATTACTAAACAAGGCAGGTTTGCTGCTTTAACGAATTATAGGGATCCAAATGAAGTGACCGCTGGAAAACGTTCACGAGGAGAACTTGTATCAAACGCACTGAAGTACAAAGATATGATAGGATATATGAAGAGTCTGGCAAGAAATAATGACGTGTATCCTGGGTACAATTTGCTGGCGGGAGATGGAGATCATTTATACTATTATTCCAATGTCGGACAGGAGGTAAAGAAGTTAACGCCGGGGATATATGGTGTCAGCAATCATTTATTAAATACGGAATGGCCGAAAGTGCAAATGGGCAAAGCTGGGTTAACTGAGATTATAAACAATCAACAGAGCGACTTAGTAGAGGACCTCTTAAATCTACTTCAAAAGGCGGATCAAGCTCCAGATGAAAACCTTCCTAGTACTGGCGTATCATTGGAATGGGAGAGAATGCTTTCACCAATGTTTATAAAGAGTGAAAATTACGGTACAAGAAGCTCAACCGTTTTATTAATGTCTGAAAAAGAAATACATTATGTGGAACGTGTATTTTCCAATAATGAAATAAAGGATCAACAGTATACAATTGAACAGGGTTAAAAAAACTAATCAAACGTTTGATTAAATCAGTTGGTAAACTAATCAAACGTTTGATTAACTGCTTGGGTGACATCAGTCGGTTTGATCGGGTGCCTTATTAGAGTCCGCTCTTTTAGTCCCTTTGCTGACATATGGCTTAGCATTTTTTGCTTTGTTTGCACCAGCCTGCCAACGATTCCAGCCTTTTTTACCTGTTCCTCTACCTATTCCACTTTTTGCTTTTGCTTTTGGCATATAACCACTCCATCATGGTTGAAGAAAGGCTGCAAGTCGTTTTTCTGAGAAAGGTTATTGGACCTCTTTCTCAAAAAAACCTAATGCATATTTAACGCCCTCTTCAATTTCGTTTGTATCATAACCTTGTAAATCCTCATGAGTAATTTCCAGGGTAGTCCTTGATAATGAATAGCCACTGTCTAAATTAATATCGAGCAGGACCTCAAACCCATTGGCCGTGTTCTTAATTTCAATAATATCGTAATCCAGTATAGGTGCTCCTGTTTGGTACTCTAAAGGTTCTAACTCTGACATTACCATACCTCCATATATACTTCTAGTCCACATTCGAACATAGGTTATACATAAAAGGTAAAATATAAACATTTTTTTGCAACTTCGCATTACAAACTATAAAACAAAAAGATGAAATAAATTGATACTTTGTCTAATGACAGACATTATAGAATAGTTATAATTAATATTAACTGAATATTTACATAAATATAATACAATACAAGGCTCCCTGACTACACTATCACCATTTAAAAGGAGAGATGTACATGCAGAGGCAAAAGCTTTTAATTAATGGGGAAAGATTAAAGAATGAGCTTGAACGGTTTGCGCACTTTGGCAGGACTGAGAATAATGGCGTAACTCGTCTGGCATTATCAGATGAGGATCGTTTAGCTAGAGATTTTTTTCGGTCATGCTGTGAAGAGTTAGGCTTAACCGTCAAGGTTGATGATATGGGCTGTATGTACGCAACACTAGAAGGTGCTAGGAATTTGCCTCCAATACTGATTGGCTCCCACTTGGATTCGGTTAAAAAAGGCGGCAGGTTTGACGGTGTGCTGGGAGTATTAGCTGGTTTAGAAGTAGTTAGAACACTTGTAGAAAATAAAATTATACCTCAAATTCCGATAACACTTGTTAATTTTACGAATGAAGAGGGGGCTCGATTTGAGCCTTCGATGATGGCATCAGGTGTGCTTTCAGGTAAATTTGATAAAGATGTGATGCTGCAAAAGAAAGATTCAGCAGGGATTACATTTGAGGAAGCACTTAAATCGATTGGGTATGAAGGGGAAGCTGAGAATCGTCTAAAAGAGGGTACTGCTTTTTTAGAATTGCATATTGAACAAGGTCCTATCCTTGAAAAAGAAGCTTTGTCGATTGGTGTAGTCGAATGTGTGGTCGGCATGGCATGCTATGATATTGAAATCACAGGTGAATCCGATCACGCAGGAACCACGCCGATGAGTATGAGAAAAGATGCTCTTTTTGGCGCCAACAATCTAATTAATGAAATCCGCACGGTATTAGGTCCATTAGATGAAGAATTAGTATTTACAATCGGCAGGGTAAACGTGTACCCAAGTATTCATACCGTGATTCCAAATAAGGTAGTATTTTCTTTAGAAGCGAGACACAAAAATCCTGAGATTGTAGGGGCATTTAAAGAATTTGTTGAAGATCTTCCAAATCGCGGCTTAAATGAAGGCTGTGAGGTAACAACAACGAAACTATGGGAGCGGGATACGGTTTGGTTTGATACTGAAATCGTTAACCAATTGGAAAAGTCATCACAGTCGCTGGGATATAGCCATAAAAGAATGGTCAGCGGTGCAGGGCATGACGCACAATTTATTGCCAGCCTTGTACCGTCCGCGATGTTATTTGTACCGAGCTTTAATGGAAAAAGCCATTGTGAAGAAGAACTCACCTCGTGGGAAGAGTGTGAAAAAGGGGTAAACGTCTTATTAGATACTGTTTTAGCATTGTTATCGAAATAATTGCAAAGACACCAGGTGATGGACCTGGTGTCTCTTTATTACATTTGTAAAGTGTATTTTTTATGGAGTAGTTTCCATTAGGAATTGAACAACTATTTTAAAAATTCTTTGCAGTTTGCAATGATATTTTGTATATTAATATAGTTAATGTTATAGAAATTTACTTAATTAACTTTTTATTTTTCTGAAATAATGAACTATGAAATATTATTTGATAGATAGGAGCATCACATGGAACGGAAATTACCATTAAAAGAAATCATAGCCTTGGGCTTTTTTATGTTCGCCTTATTTTTAGGTGCTGGGAATATAATTTTCCCGCCATTACTTGGTCAGCAAGCGGGTGAATCCCTATTATCAGCTATCATTGGTTTTTTAGTCACGGGTGTTGGACTGCCTGTCTTGGCTGTCTTTACCATCGCAAGATCAGGCGGGGATTTAAATGACTTATCCAATAGAGTACATCCCACATTCGCAAAGGTCTTTCCGGTTATTATTTATTTAACAATTGGGCCATTATTCGGAATACCGCGTACCGGAACGGTAACGTATGAGATTGGTGTTGCTCCATTCCTGCCAAACGAAAGCAGCATGGGCTTATTTATTTCAACATTCATATTTTTCCTTATTACCTTTTGGCTTGCACTTAATCCAGCAAAGCTAGTTGATCGTGTAGGAAAAGTTCTTACTCCGTTACTTTTACTGTTAATCGTTGTCATTTCAATTAGAGGATTTGCTTCTCCGATTGGTTCCATTGGTGAGGCGGCAGGAAAATACAGGGACGGAGCGTTTTTTGGTGGGTTTGTAGAAGGGTATTTAACGATGGATGCCATTGCTGCTCTTGTATTTGGGGTTGTTGTAATTAATCGTGTACAGGAAATGGGAATAACCACAGCATCTGTTATTCGTTCTTATACGATTAAGGCAGGGATCATTGCAGGGATTGGGTTGTCATTTGTCTATATATCGTTATCATTTATTGGGGCCACCTCTGTTGAGGGTGTTGGAATCCAGGATAATGGAGGGGCTATTCTTTCTTCTGTGACATCACTTTTATTCGGACCATTCGGGTCGATCATTCTTGCGCTGGTTATTACCGGAGCCTGTTTAACCACTTCTGTAGGTCTGGTTGCTGCATGTGGTGAGTATCTAAGTCAACGTTTTACTAGACTTTCCTATCCTGTTGTCGTGACCATTCTTTGTTTATTTAGCTTTACAATGGCGAATCTAGGGTTAAGTCAATTAATTTCTGTATCTATACCGCTGCTAATCAGTATTTATCCGATTGCGATTGTCCTGATTTTATTATCACTATTGCAATCTTATATACCAGTGTCGAGGGCTGTTTATATAGGTGCAATCATTGGTGCGGGAATGGTTAGTATATATGATGGTTTAACAACTGCCGGTATTGAAGCAGCTTCCATTTCGACAGCACTCACTTTCATCCCGCTTTACACGAATGGATTAGGCTGGCTGTTCCCAAGTATTGTTGGCGGGCTGCTAGGGTTACTTTTTCATTATACAAAGCTTTTTAATTCGGCAATATCATCAAAATAAGTGACTAGGGAATGCTCCCTAGTCATTTTCCTTTTAATGTAAACTATTGAAAAATAGTGAAATGATAAGAAAACAGGTGATGATTCACGCTTACATTGAATATGTTATCGTTTTTATGGCAAATGTTTCCGTTTTCCGTCGCTTTGTAAAAAATGACGCCTATGTAAATAATAAGGATATAAATTTTACAAAGGTGGTAATAAAATGAAAAAGGCAATTGGGAAATTTATGGATACTTACGGAAAATACATGGCTGTAGCAGCATTTGCTCAAAAACAATGGACTAAAAGTGAATTAGAGTACATGGTAAGCTTGTTTAGAGACGATTCTCAAAGATAATGTGAGATTCGTTTTTTTTTTGTAATTGGTTGAATGGCTGCTGGATTAATTTGAACCGGTTAGGCTAACGCCAGCCTTTTATTACTTTCTTATTAACGCTGTTCGGTACGGGAAAAGTGCTGCTTCCATGATTCCTTCTTTTACAGCCGGGTCATTTTCCATCAGTTCTCTTGCTTCTTCTTCAGACTCCACTTCGAGAATAACAATACCCATCCCGGATGGATCCATATTTAATGTCCTGCCTGCTAAGATTAGTTTTCCATCTTGCAACAACCCTTGAAGCACCTCGAAATGATGCTTAACAATACCTTCTTCTCTTTCTGTCCAATTGGCTTCATCTAATAATGAAGGAATAAGGTTGAGCTTGTATAAAAATTGCAGCTTCTCCATAAGTCAACCCTCCTGTAGTAAAGGTTTGAGTATACGGTAATGTCCTTTACCAGGCAAATAGCCTAAACCTCTATTAAGCTTTTGCATGGATTCATTTCCCGCTTCTGTATCCGTTGTGATCGTATGAGACCCTTCTTTTAGAGCTGCTTGAATGGAAAGCAGTTTTAGCGCCTTGGCAATTCCGCGGCTACGATAGTTTCTGCTCACCCCTGTATAATCATTATACATGACCCCAGTCTCCTCCGTACTAAATAGGGTAGACACACCAACAAAATGGTCTCCATCAAGAGCGATAAATACCCATTTTCCTTTCGAACAATCTTCTGGAAGTGCCTCCATTCGCCACTCCGGAAAAGCAGGAAGGTTTCCGGATTGCCCTGGGTTGTCTTTAGATGTTTCTACATATAAATCATATAATTTCTTTTCTGACACCTCACCTGGAATATCAGCTAAGGTAACAAAGGTAATTCCAGATTCTATTAATCTATCTATGGAGTTTGCAAATTTGGTCAGGTCTAGCTGGGTCAAGTTTAACCTTAATTCAAAAATATGCGCATCCAGCAAAAAAACATGCTTCTGTGCAAAGGGAAGGGAACCTGGAATCCAATCCTTTACTTCAGAAAGTAAGACAGATGCTTTATGACTTGCTGCCCAATTTTCGAGATGAGAAAGAATCAGTTCTCCAACACCTTGTCTTTGAAAATCCGGATGAACGCAAAAAGAACTCGCAAGTTCACCAGGATCACTCCATGGAGCCCGCCAGGAAGCACCATAACCAATTACCTGTCCATTTGTGTTTTCCGCTAATACTCTGATTCTCCCAAAACCTATTAGAAGACCATTATCATTTAAAGTAAGAGTAGATTTTTGAGGAATATGGCGATCTTCATCCTCTAGAGCTTCAACGGTTACAGAACCAGGTTCAATTGAGTTAAACAGCACAGCTATATGAGTATAATCTTCCGGTAACTGCAGATCTCGCAGCCTTACCTTTGTAGATAAATTACTTTTAAATACCACTAAGCTCTTCCTCCAAATAAAAGATTAGAATTTATATTATTCTATCTTTCATATAAAAATCCTTCTTTTACAAAAGCTGGATATGACAGTCCCCTTGAAAACATAGTAAAATAGGTATCTCAGGAGGGATTTACTTCATGGCAAATAGATCAGAAATTGAACGTGCAGCGGAAGAAATGAAGGCAGGTATAGAAGAAACAGCGACAGCGTATGCTGTTGAAAATAGATACAAGAGTTCTATTTTTTCAAGGAAATCATTCATAAGATTACTAGGTTTAAAGAATATTTTTATTATCCTTATATTACTGGCACTCATCCTAACAGGTGCGTGGGTATTTACAGGCAGCACTTTTAGTAAAGAAAGTACAACTTTCGTAGAACAGGTGCAAGATTTAGCAGTTCTAGCAACGGCAGAAGCACATGTGAAGGTGATTATGGAACAAGAGGATAATAAGTTATTTGGTAAGGATATTTCTGTCGATATCCCAGGTACGAAACGAGAATTATTACTAGTTGTTCCAGCTACAGTGCTTGCAGGAGTTGATCTCAAAGCAGTAACCTCAGATGATTTGAAAATAGATGAAAAGGAAAGACGAATGGAAATCATACTTCCTCATGCCACCTTCATTCAAGATCCTGCGATTCAGATGGATCAAGTGAAAACCTTCTCAGATGAAGGATTATTCCGAAGCGAAACAAAGTGGGACGAAGGATTTAACCTCGCTGCAGAAGCGCAAGAAGAAATCCTAGCAGAATCAAAAGCCATTGGACTTCTGCAGACAGCAGAAAAAAACGCTGAAAAGGTTTTAAAAGAATTCTTTGGAAACCTTGGTTATACGGTGAAAATTTCATTTAAGTAAATAACACTATAAAAAAGAGTCCAATTCAAAAATATGAATTGGACTCTTTTTTAGGATTTCCTCATTCGGACAAGTATTGGCAAAATTAAGCTAGCTGTTTCTGAATCAGGTGTGCATTCGGACAGTGAAGGGCAAAACCAAGCTCGGCTTGTTAGATTCAGCGGTGCATTCAGACAGTCAAGGGCCAAAACAAGCTTCGACTGTCCGAATCAGCGGTGCATTCAGACAGTAAAGGGCAAAACCAAGCCCGGCTTGTCCGAATCAGCCGTGCATTCAGACAGTTAAGGGCAAAATCCAGCTAGCGCTGTCCGAATAAGTGGAGCAAGTACGCTACCAAAATTCCATTAAACGGAAGTGTTGTAAAATAATATAAAAAAGTGTAATGTTACACTAAGTACATATAATAAGATTTCTTGGAGGGGCATTCTATGGGGAAAAATATGCTGCAAATGTTTTTGTATTTTGGTGTAGTTCCACTTGGTATTTCGTTTATCACACTGCTTATTACAACAGACAATTTTTTAATTAATATTATTCCGCCGCTTATCATCGGTGGCTGTATTGCTGGTGGGATTGCAAGTAAAACACTGCTCAAAACAGATGATAATAGCCGGCTCAGTCTTCTTTTCTTCCTTCCACTAGCTTATACTGCTGTATTTTGGGCGATTTTTATGATCATTAGCGGCGGTTTTTACGGGGCTGATTCATGGTTATTTTATGGTATTTTACATATAGCGATGGCTCCAATCTTTTTTATGATGATGCTAATGGGGGAAGGGAGATTGTTTCTATGGGCACCTTTAGCCTATGAACTAGCATTTGTTTTTACTATTTTCGTATCACTCCTAATAAAGAGGTTTCGCCCCACTTTTAACAAGAAGCAAGTAGTGACACTATTGGCGGTATTCATACTGGCAATGAGTACGGGGGCTGCAGTTCAGTGGCAGCGGAGTAAGACGGTCCTGCCATCTTATGGTTTTGAGTATGGCGGCGGTTATTCATCTACGGATTTAACACCTTATGAAGTAACAAATCCAGCTAATATCTTACCTAAACTAGAATCTCCCTCTACTTTTACGATAAAGAATTCTAGTGAAATGCCTAGATTAGACGGTGCAGAAGCAGCATACCCAGTTTATTCTGCTTTTGCTAATACAGTCTATGAAAACATCAGTAAAGTCGATAACGTATGGGAGATCGTCAGCTTCACCAATACAATTTACTCCTATGAACGGCTCTTGTCTGGTGAAGTGGACATATACTTTGGTGCAGAACCTTCGAAAGAGCAGCGGGATATGGCTAAAAGGCAGGGGAAGGAACTCGTCATGACGCCGATTGGCAAAGAGGCATTTGTCTTTTTTGTAAATCCCGATAATAAAGTAAATAGTTTAGATGTCTCCGAGATTCAGAGTATTTATTCTGGAAAAATAAAGAATTGGTCAGAGCTTGGAGGAAAGAATGAAAGAATAATAGCCTTTCAACGTCCGAAAAATTCTGGAAGCCAAACACTCCTAGAAAAGATTATGGGTGACACGCCGATCGTGGAGCCTTTGAAAGAAGATGTTCCAGAAGGGATGGGCGGGATTATCGAACAAGTTGCCGATTACCGGAATTATGATAATTCAATCGGATTTTCATTCCGTTTTTTTGCAACAGGAATGAGAGACAATTCAAATATTAAACTACTTGCAATAGATGGTGTCGAACCAACACCAGAGAATATTACGAGCGGAAAATATCCTTTTACTGCAAACCTTTATGCGATATCCTTAAAGAATAACACCAAGACCACGATTAAACCCTTTTTGGAGTGGATGAAGGGACCTCAGGGTCAAGAAATTATCGGAAAAATAGGTTATATTAAAAACTGAACTTAAAAAAAGGGAGGAATACTAGTTGAAAAAGGTAAGATGGGGAATTTTAAGTACCGCAAATATAGCTCAAAAATCATTGATCCCAGCATTTGATCGTGCGCAAAATGCTGTGGTCGCAGGAATTGCCTCAAGCAGTGGAAAAGCTGAGGAGGTGGCAGCGCAGTTTAATATAGCAAAGTCGTACAGCAGTTATGAAGCAATGCTGCAAGATCCCGAAATAGACGCAGTCTATATCCCGCTGCCAAACCATTTACATAAAAAGTGGACGCTAGAAGCGGCCAAACATGGAAAGCATATTCTATGTGAAAAGCCAGCTTCATTAACTGCTGACGAAACAAAAGAAATGGTTGAATTTTGCCGTGATAAAAATGTTAAATTTATGGAAGCCTTTATGTATCAATTCCACCCACAGCATGAACGGGTGAGAGAAATCATCAAAAGCGGCGAAATTGGTGATGTTAAATTTATGAGGGCTAGCTTTTCGTTTTTTCTTGCCCAGCCAGAAGGCAATGTCAGAATGGATTCAGAGAAAGGTGGAGGAAGTCTCTATGACATTGGCTGTTATGCGATTCACTCCATTCGGAATATCTTGAATGCTGAGCCGGTTGAAGTGGATATTCACGCCAACGTGGACTCAGACTACCAGGTAGATACATCCGCCTTCGGTTATATGCAAATGGAAAATGGTGTTCATGCTCATTTCGATTGCAGCTTTGATATGGCTTTTAGAGCAGAGTATGAAGTGATTGGAACGAAGGGGCAAATAAAGGTTCCACGAGCATTCCGTCCAGATAACAATGGGGGAGAAGGTCTTGTTATTGTCCAAAAAGAGGGAGTAACAAGAGAAGAGAAAATAGTTGCGGATATTTATCGAGAACAGGTTGAGCATATCTCGCAGGTAATTTTAGAGAATGGTGAACCTTCTTATTCAGGTGAAAATGCCATCCAAAATATGCGTGTCATCGAGGCCTGTTATCAGTCTATAAAAACAGGAAAAATTATTAAGTTAGTATAATAAAAAAGCAGCATAATCCCTAATAATTATCAGGGAATGTGCTGTTTTTGTTTGCTCCTAGAATTATTTTCCAATATATACATAGTGTTTTACCACTTTAGCGAGAAATAGTATGATAGGGAGAGGCTGAATTTTCTGAGATATCAAAGAAAGGGGGAACTGAGCATGACAACAGTATTAGAAATGAAAAATATTTCAATAGAATTTCCGGGTGTAAAAGCGTTAAACGAAGTATCTTTTTCTACAGAGACAGGAAGTACGCATGCTCTTATCGGTGCCAATGGGGCTGGAAAATCAACGTTAATGAAGGTTCTCTCAGGAGCTTATCATCATTATACTGGTGAAATATATTTGGACGGAAAAAAGGTCAATATTCGCTCGCCTAAGGATGCCCAAAATCTTGGTATTCAAATCGTTTACCAAGAAGTCGATACAGCACTAATTCCTTATTTGTCGGTTGGAGAGAACATCATGCTAAATGAAACCGTCAATGATATGGGAAAAAAACAATTCGTCAGCTGGAAACATATACACGAAAAAGCAGCGCACATATTAGATAGTATCCATGTAAAGATTTCATCAAAGACATTGGTAAGTGAATTAACATTAGCTGAAAAACAAATGGTTATTATTGCACGATCCTTGGTTAAGCAATGTAAATTTCTCATCTTGGATGAGCCGACAGCGCCGTTAAGTCACTCAGAAACCGAAGAATTGTTTAGAATTGTGAGGGATTTAAAAAGCAAAAATGTCGGAGTTATTTTTATTTCACATCGTCTTCCAGAGTTATTCGAGATTTGTGACGATATCACGGTAATGAAAAATGGCGAATTTGTATGTAAAGAAAAGATTGCCGAAACGTCCCAAAATAGAGTAGTAGAATATATGCTCGGGGAAAAACTAGAAGAACAATTCCCAAAATATAAGGTGGAAATCGGAGATCATGTCCTAGAGGTAAAAGGGCTTTATGATACAGGGATGATTAAGAATTTTGATATGCACGTCAAAGCAGGTGAAATTGTCGGAATTGCCGGATTAGTAGGTGCAGGAAAATCAGAGCTTTGTAAGGCTATATTTGGTGCTTCAAAAGTTACCGCAGGAGTATTAAAAATTAAAGGAAAAAGGGTAAAAATAAAGGATCCCCATCAGGCTGTGAAGCAAGGTTTGGCATTTGTGCCGGAGGAGAGAAGAAAGGAAGGCATTTTGGTACAGGAGTCAGTAGCTGCCAATCTCACTGCAGCCAGTTTAGGAAAGTTTTCAAAGGTTTTGAGCTTCCTAGATTTCAAGCGGGAAAAGGAAGTTTCAACTCAGATGATTGGCACCCTGGGAATTAAGACACCTTCTCAAGAAACCAGGGTACAAAATCTGTCAGGCGGAAATCAACAAAAAGTAGCCATTGGTAAATGGCTGATTGCCGACGCAGAAGTTTATATATTTGATGAACCTACAAAGGGTGTAGACGTTGGTGCAAAAAAAGATATTTTTGAACTTATTTCACAACTAGCGAAACGTGGCAAATCCATTATTTATGCATCATGTGAATTCTCGGAAATTTTAGGAATTACTGACCGAGTCTATGTTGTTTATGATGGACAAGTGGCCAAAGAGCTGGATACCAATGCAACGAATGAAGAAGAATTATTATTTTATTCAACAGGGGGTAAATAGAATGAGCAGTGCGAGCCCAGAAGTTCAACAAAAAATGCCCTCAAAAAAGGGATTTGAATTATTTGATTTTTTATACAAATACGGTACGATAATAACAATCTTAGCTTTAATTGTTATATTCTCGATTACAAATCAAGCCTTTATGGATGGGGCAAATATAGTTAATATCTTAAGGTCTATTTCAATTGTTACCATCATAGCAATTGGGATTACCATTTCCTTATCGGTTGATGGTTTTGATTTATCCGTTGGGTCAACCGTTTCATTAACAAATGCAGTCGTCATATCAATGTTTGTATGGTTTTCTCAGAATATATTCGTTGCTCTGTTAGCTGCAATTGGTGCTGCGCTTGTAGTGGGCGCATTTAACTCTTTTATGATTGTAAAGGTAAAAATTCCTGATATGTTAATGACACTCGCAACGATGTTTATCATTCAAGGAATTGCCTTGACTTATACAAAGGGTGCTACAGTATCTCAAAATATGGTCATGCCGGATGGATCATTCTCAACGGGTACGATTCCGGAAGTCTTTTCAAAAATTGGGCAGGTCCCTTGGATTATCATTATCATGATTGCAGCGGTTCTTCTTGTTCATATTTTTCTGAATTATACGAAACATGGACGTTACATGTATGTGATTGGAGGAAACAAGGAAGCTGCTCGATTATCTGGCATTCCAGTTAACAAGTATAAAATTGCAGCCTACTTAATGTCGGCGGCATTTGCTGCCATAGGTGGTATTGTCCTTGCTTCACGGGTAATGACAGCTGAAATTAATTCGGGTGCGCCTTATTTAATGGATGCAGTAGCAGCTGCATTTATTGGGTCATCTGTATTAGGAGCTGGCAAACCCAATGCCTTTGGTACCTTCGTTGGAGCCGTATTAATTGGGATTCTTCAAAATGGTCTTGTCATGATGTCTGTACCCTATTACGCAATGGATATCGTTAAAGGAACGGTTCTAGCTCTTGCACTTGCATTAACATACTATAAAAAGAAATAAATTGGAGGGGTTCGTAATGAAGGATTTCACAGTTGAATATTTCACCATGACGGAACAAGACGCAATTGAATATGCAAAAACAATCAATCTTTTCCCAGAAGAAGCGGAATTGACTTGTAAAGAAATTGGCGATGGAAACTTAAACTATGTTTTTAAAATTGTGGACGTAAAAAACAACCAGTCTATCATTATTAAACAAGCTGGACCGGTGGCACGAATCTCTGACGAATTTAAACTTTCGCCAGATCGCAATCGGATTGAAAGTGAAATTCTAGGACTCCAATACAAACTAGCACCTGGTTTTGTACCAAAAGTATACAATTATGATCCCGTTATGAATTGCACGGTAATGGATGATTTATCAGATCATGAGATTATGAGAACAGCTCTATTAAAACATAAGAAGTTCCCGCTGTTTGCTGACCATATTTCTACATTTTTAGTAAATACCTTATTATTAACATCCGATGTTGTGGTGGAACATAAGGAAAAGAAAGAACTGGTTAAGCAATTCATTAACCCAGAGCTTTGTGAAATAACGGAAGATTTGGTTTACACAGAACCCTTCTATGATTGCCCACGTAATGAAGTGTTTGAAGGATCAAAGGAATTTGTAAAAGAAAACATCTGGAATGATAAAAAATTAGTATTGGAAAGTGCGAAATTGAAATTTGAGTTTATGACAAATGCTCAATCGTTACTTCATGGTGATCTTCATACGGGATCTATTTTTATAAAAGAAAATTCTACCAAGGTAATTGACCCTGAATTCGCGTTTTATGGACCTGCTGGCTATGATATTGGAAATGTCATTGCAAATCTTGTTTTTGCCTATGCAAATGGTAAGTTTACGATCGAAGATGAGGAAACCCGGGATGACTATTTAAATTATCTTGTCACCACTATTAAAGATGTTATAAATTTATTTACAGATAAATTCAACAAAGCTTGGGATGAAAAAGCGACTGAACGAGTGGCGAGCTATGATGGATTTAAGGAATATTATTTAGATACAGTGTTAAGAGATACTGCAGCGGTTGCAGGTCTTGAGCTGCTTCGAAGAGTTATCGGACTTGCAAAGGTGAAGGATTTAACGACCATTGAGGATCGTGAAGCAAGAATTCGGGCAGAAAAAATTTGTTTAACAGCTGGAAAAACATTTATTATAAATCGTGACTCCATCAAAACTGGAGCAGATTTTATCAATGTGATTCAATCTGCTGAACTTACATCTGTGAAAGGGGCATAAACTTCGTGCAAAATCCAGTTACTGTTATACAATCTGTAAGACTAGATGATGAGAATGATACATTAGTATTATTAGATCAAACAGTATTACCAAATGAAACTAATTTCCTAGAATTAAAGGAAATGGAAGATATATGGGACGCGATTTATCAATTAAAGGTCCGTGGAGCACCTGCAATTGGTATCGCTGCAGCATATGGTGCTTATTTAGGATCAAAGAAATCAACAGCAGAAACCTATGAAGCGCTTTATGCAGACTTTAAGAAGGTGAAGGATTACTTGGCTACTTCACGACCAACAGCTGTAAACCTGTTCTGGGCATTAAATCGGATGGAAGACCGATTTAAACAAGAAGCAGGGAAAAGTGTAGCAGAAGTGAAAGCAGCACTGAAAGAGGAATCGGAAGCGATTCGTGCGGAGGATGAAAAAATCTGCGAAGCCATTGGTCAGAATGCATTGTCCTTGCTGGAGCCAGGCTGGGGATTACTAACGCATTGTAATGCTGGAACCATCGCAACGGCCAAGTACGGAACGGCATTAGCTCCGATTTATTTAGGTCAGGAAAAAGGTTATAACTTCAAAGTCTATGCAGATGAAACAAGACCATTACTCCAAGGAGCTCGGTTAACGGCGTGGGAGCTGCAGCAGGCTGGAGTAGATGTCACGTTAATTTGTGATAATATGGCTTCCATCGTGATGAAGGAAGGCAAAATTCAAGCAGTGCTAGTTGGCTGTGACCGTGTTGCTGCAAATGGCGATTCAGCGAATAAAATTGGAACATCTGGTGTAGCGATTCTCGCAAAGCACTACAATATTCCATTTTATGTTTGTGCACCATTATCTACAATTGATTTAGAATGTAAAACAGGCAATGACATTCACATCGAATTGCGCCCGTCTGAAGAAATCACAACGAAATGGTATGAGCAATCTATGGCACCGGAGGGTGTTCAAACCTATAACCCTGCCTTTGATGTTACCGACCATTCATTAATCACAGGGATTGTTACGGAAAATGGGATTGCTTATGCGCCATATACAGAAAGCCTTCCAAAAATGTTTAAAAATAAAATGTTATAACTGAGTCTAACTGATAAATTTTGAAGTGCCTCTAAAAAATTTAAAAGCCGAATTGAGATACGGTTTGACATAGTAATTGGTATATTAGTAATGCAAAACCTCGCCACAATCTTGGCGAGGTTTCTTTTTGATTCGACTTTACAAGATAGTATTAAAAGCCTATAAAAAAACAGGTAATTTGTCACGAATTGACAGTTTTGACAAAACATGACTATAATTTACTTAATTCTGAAAATTTTTAAAAGTAGAAACTCGATATTTGATAGGTTTTGTAATCAGGAGGTCAAGCATGATTGTATTTAATCAGGTAAATAAGTTTTATGGAGATTTTCAAGTCTTAAAAGATATTAATCTCACAATCAATCAAGGTGAAGTAGTTGTCGTAATAGGTCCATCCGGTTCAGGGAAAAGTACTCTGCTACGCTGTATCAATCACTTGGAAACAATCTCTGATGGGACGCTCACCGTAAATGGGATTTCTGTAGGGGATAAAAAAACAGATATAAATAAGCTAAGGCGCAATATTGGAATGGTTTTTCAACATTTTTATTTATATCCCCACAAAACCGTGCTTGAAAATATTACTCTTGCTCCTATGAAAGCATTGGGCCAATCCGAAAAAGAAGCTAAGGAAACAGCCCAACATTATCTAGAAAAAGTAGGGATATTGGATAAGGCAGAATCTTATCCTTCTCAGCTATCCGGAGGCCAGCAGCAGCGTGTAGCAATTGCCAGAGGCCTTGCAATGAAACCAGAAATTATGCTTTTCGATGAACCAACCTCTGCACTTGATCCCGAAATGATCGGGGAGGTTCTGGATGTAATGAAAACCCTAGCCAGGGAAGGCATGACAATGGTCGTAGTAACCCACGAAATGGGCTTTGCCCGGGAGGTTGCCGACCGGATTGTATTTATGGATGCAGGAAGAATTTTAGAAGAAGCAGTTCCGGCTGAATTTTATGAGAATCCGCGTGAAGAACGGGCTCGCTTATTTCTCAGCCGTATATTAAATCATTAACCAAGGGGGAAAATGGAATGTTCAAAACAAAAAAATCCGTAAAAATGGCATTAGTAACAATACTAGCTGCCTTATTTCTTGCCGGTTGCGGCGGGGACAAGGCCTCTACTGATAGTAGCAAGGATGTACTAGCCCAGATCAAGGAAGACAAAAAAATTGTATTTGGCGTAAAACATGACACGCGTTTGTTTGGATTAAAAAATCCATCGACAGGTGAAGTAGAAGGGTTCGATATCGATCTTTCAAAAGCGTTGGCAGAAGAAATGTTTGGCAAGGATGTTAAGCCTGAGTTCGTTGAGGTTACTTCGAAAACGAGGGTAGGTCTCTTAAATAATGGTAAGGTTGATGCGGTTGTCGCTACGATGACGATCACGGAAGAACGCAAAAAAGAAGTTGATTTTACTGATGTTTATTTTGATGCCGGGCAATCATTGCTTGTGAAAAAAGGGAGCAAGATTCAGAGCATTGAAGACTTGAAAAAAGGCACAAATGTACTTGCTGTTAAAGGCTCTACATCTTCAATAAATATTCGTGAGAAAGCGCCTGAAACAACTGTACTTGAATTCGAAAACTATGCTGAAGCCTTTACAGCACTCAAGGCAGGTAAGGGTGATGCCCTGACTACAGATGATTCGATTCTTTATGGTATGGCAGAAGAAGATCCGTCATTTGAATTGGTCGGAGGAACGTTTACAGAAGAGCCCTACGGGATTGCTGTTAAAAAAGGAAATAAAGAGCTTGTGGATGAGTTGAATAAAGCCTTAAAAAGCCTGAAGGATTCAGGAAAGTACGATGAGATTAAGGATAAATGGATTAAAAATTAATTATTAATACCAGGTTTCTCATCAGGATGGGCTGTAATCCGTATGTAATCTTTTCGGGCGGCTCATCCTGATTATTTAGGAGGAGATCGTTTGCTGGATTTCTCGATATTAACAACTAATATGGATTCATTTTTAGAAGGATTAAAAATAACCATCATTGCTAGTTTAATAGCTTTATTAGGAAGTTTTATTTTAGGAACACTTCTTGCTGTTATGCGAATTGCCCCGTTTAAACCTCTTAACTGGTTAGGGACGGCATATGTTGAATTTATTCGTAATATACCAGTTCTGGTTATCGTGTTTTTCGCTTATTTAGCTGGTAACTTTGGCGGGATGACTGCAGGAACAATCGGGTTGACCATCTATACAGCCGCTTTCATCGCCGAAGCCATCCGTGCCGGAATTATGTCTGTACCAAGAGGGCAAATGGAAGCTGCCCGCTCGACAGGATTAACTTACGGCCAGGCAATGAGAATGGTTATACTCCCTCAGGCTATAAAGATCGTCATCCCTCCCCTGGGCAACCAATTTATCAATTTAGTTAAAAATTCATCCTTGTTAGCAGTCGTTGCAGGAGGGGATTTAATGTATCAGGGGGATTTAATATCTGCAAAAACGTACGTAACCTTTGATACCTATGTTTTTGTTGCCTTATTTTATTTAATTTTAACTATACCTTTAAGTCTTGGCGTAGGATATTTAGAAAAACGCTTGGCAAGAAGTAATTAAGGAGGGCAGAGATGGATTTTCTGGCACCGTTCATTGAAGTATACACACCAGAACATTTTAAATTTTTGCTAGAAGGATTTGGAGTAACCCTTAAGGTTGCTGCAATTTCAATCGTGCTCAGTTTCATTATTGGTGGTCTTATTGGAACTCTCAGATATGCGCGGATTCCCGTTGTTTCTCAATTACTAGCCGTGATTGTCGAGACGATTCGTAATCTTCCTTTGCTGCTCATCATTTTCTTCACCTATTTTGCATTGCCCGAAATCGGGATTGAAATGGAAATAACGACTGCGGCCATCGCAGCATTGACGGTTTTTGAATCAGCCATGCTGTCAGAAATCATCCGAAGCGGTTTAAACTCGATCGAAAAAGGACAAATTGAAGCAGGACGTGCGTCTGGCCTAAACTACATCCAGACACTACGCTTTATCATCATGCCACAAGCTCTGAGAAGAATGGTTCCTCCTATTGTCAGTCAATTTATTTCTTTACTTAAAGATACATCATTAGCCGTCGTCATCGCGTTGCCCGATTTATTGCACAACGGACAAATTATTTACGCACAAAAGGGATCGTATGTGATACCTGTTTTCGTAATTGTAGCATTGATGTATTTTATCGTTAATTATGCTTTGTCACTAGTTGCACGAAGGTTAGAATTAAAGCAAGCGTAAGAAATCCGGCTCATTAATAGGGTCGGTTTTTTCTTTTCTTTTTGTTTTTAAAAATTCAAAGTTTATCATAAAAAACAGAAAAAAGTTACTAACAAATTGACTGCACAACTATAAAATAAGAATATTGTTAATGGATGATTAAAATTGAAAATCTCTGCTGAAAAAGGAGTTCAATACATATGCAGGATAACAAACAATATTATTCCGATCTCGAAGCAAGAGAAATGATCTGCGAAATTGGAAGAAGAGTATATAACAGAAATTATGTAGCGGCCAATGATGGAAATATCTCGGTAAAAGTGAGCCCTAATGCAATTTGGACAACACCTACTGGAGTAAGTAAAGGCTATATGACACCTGATATGATGGTTAAAATGGACCTTTCCGGTAAGATTCTTTCGGGAAATTTGAAACCTTCTTCTGAGGTAAAAATGCACCTTAGGGTTTACAATGAAAATCCAGAAGTCACTGCTGTCGTTCATGCTCATCCTCCAGTTGCAACATCGTTTGCAATAGCTGGGATTCCTCTTGATAAACCAGTGTTACCAGAGGCGATTGTGTTGTTAGGTAATGTACCAGTAGCTCCTTATGCTTTACCTGGCACACAAGAAGTTCCGGATTCCATTGCTCCATATTGCAAGACACACAATGCTGTCCTTTTAGCTAACCACGGAGCCCTGACATGGGGAAGAGATCTGATGGAGGCATACTTCCGAATGGAATCGCTTGAACATTACGCTACAATCCTAATGTACTCCAACAATATTTTGAAAAAGGCGAACGAATTGAATCGTTCGCAAATCACTGACTTAATAATGATTCGCGAATCGATGGGAATCAAAACAGGCGGCGTTCCGATAAGTGAAGCAGATAGGAGAGCTGAAGAAGAATAACCCCATATGTACAGATAAATCGCAAATTAGGAAAAGAAAGGTGCCGCCTCTCGCTTTATGATTAAGGTGAGGGGGAAAGAAGATGAATAGATTAAAGAAAAAGGATCCGTATCGGGTTTATATTTATACCTGTTTTTTATCTCAATTGTTTTTTACCTTTGTTTTTACCGTAAACTTGTTATATCAGGTTGAAATAGTTCAACTTGATCCATTGCAGTTAGTTTTAGTGGGGACTGTTTTGGAGGCAACTGTTTTCATTTTTGAAATCCCAACTGGAATCCTGTCCGATTTAAAAAGCAGAAAACTATCTGTGATTATTGGCTTTTTCTTAATTGGAATAGGTTTTATTATTGAAGGATTGTTTCCGTTTTTTACAGCTGTGATTTTATCTCAAGTGATTTGGGGGATTGGATATACCTTTACGAGTGGTTCTCATCAAGCTTGGATTGCAGATGAGATTGGGGAAGAACGTGCTTCTTCAGCATTTGTCAAAGGCGCGAAGGCAGGTAATCTCGGAAAAGTCCTTGCCATCCCATTAAGCATGCTGGCAGGGTATTATATACTCAATTTGCCAATCATTTTAGGCGGAATTGGGTTGGCAGTGCTGTCCATCCTTTTGGTTTTCTTTATGAAAGAAGAGAATTTTAAACCAGCTGAAAAAGTGGAGAGAGTATCGGTCTGGAAGAATATCAAGGAAAATATGAATCAAATTTTTTACTATTCTAGAGTAAATTATCTAATGAGAATACTTTTTCTGATTGCATTGTTTTTTGGCTTTTATAGTGAGGGCTTTGACCGACTGTGGATTCCCCACTTTATAGAGCAATCAGGATTATCAAATTTATCAGATAGTCAGTTAGTTTTGCTGATGGGCGGGGTTCAATTTATTGTCGTCCTTTTGACGTTTGCTGCACTGTATTTTATTGATAATAGTTCCATCCACCAGCGTCTTAACCATATTTACGTCGCCCTTTTTATTGGGAGCATTTTAATTATCTGTTCATTAATTGGTTTTGCTTTTACCACATTCGCTGTTGGTTTGTTAGCTTTTTATATCATTATCCAAATTTCAAGAAGCATTATGTACCCATTGGAGACGGTTTGGCTGAATAAAATCATCCCGGATTCATCCACACGAGCTACCTTTTTTTCAGTCAAAGGACAGGTAGACGCAACTGGACAAATTGGCGGTGGACCTGTGATTGGCGTGTTTGCGTCAAACTTTACGATTAAAATAGCCATATTGGTTAGTGCCATTATATTAACGCCTGTCCTATTTTTATATCAACATATTATGAAAAAAACTAGAGGATGAGAATTCATCCTCTTTCTTTTATGGGAATATGAATCTCCATATAGACTTTGTCGTAATCCCAGTGGTGGCAATGTTCATCATAGTATTCAAAGTCAAAAGCATCTTCATCCACTTCATAAGATGATTGTGGGAACCAGTCCTCCAAGATATATTTCCATGTTCCTTTGATGGCTGAAGCAAACTTCTCAACTTCAACCAAAGGAGTTCTGAACAGAGCATAAGTGGCTGCTGGTATTTGTAAAGGTGTCAGCCCATCTGGAAGCGAAGTATCACTGTCTAAATCGACAGCAAATAAATAGATAAACTTATCTTCTGCTGCTGAAGGACTTAAATTAATACAGTACTCCCCATGCCTTTTCGGGGCTAGTGATTGATATAGAAATCTTTCGATCGAACCATCTGCCAGCCCTTCTTGATCCCAAATCGCAGGTGCATCTCTAGTAAAAGAAACATTTCCTATATTAATGGGAAATGTTTTGCCAGCAACCGTGAAGGACGGCCTTTTCACAATCATAGGCTGCATCACGATGCCGCCCGTGTTCTTTTGATGAATACTAATCAAATCTAATTTTTGTGGTAATGATTTTGGGCAATGAATCTTATAAAAACTAGGAGGGCTTCCAAAGCATTTTTTAAAGGCTTTTGTAAAACCTGCATGGGTTTCAAATCCGTAATCCATGGCAATTTGGATGATTTTTTTTCCATTAACTAATTCATGTAAAGCGTATTGAAGCTTTCTCTTTACTACATAGTCCATTAGCGTATATCCTGTATGCTTCTGAAAAACTCGATAAAAATGATAAGGAGAATATCCCGCCATGTTTGCTAAATTCTCTGGATCAATTTCTTCCTGTATATGTTGCTCAATATAATCAATCACTTGTTGCAGCAGGAGTAACTGTTGGATATCTATCACCTCAAATCTACTAAGCTTTTTTGGATAACTGTATCAAAATATAATGTGTTGAAATTCTCCGGGTTCTACTTCATTATAAGGATAGAGACATTTATAGGAAATAAGTATATTTATGATAGGAAGTAGATTATGACGGAAGAAAACATAACCCGAATTGATTTGGACGGCAAAGAAATTATATTAATTGGTACCGCTCACGTTTCCAAACAAAGTGTTGCACAGGTTAAAGAGGTCATAGACCGTGAACAGCCTGATTCTGTTTGTATTGAATTGGATGAACAACGCTACAAGTCGATTATGGAAGGCAGCAAATGGAGAGAAACGGATATCTTTAAGGTCATAAAAGAAAAAAAGGCAACATTATTAATCATGAATTTGGCGATTTCCTCCTTCCAAAACCGTTTAGCCAAGCAATTTGACACAAAACCAGGTCAGGAAATGATTCAAGGGATTGAATCAGCAAAAGAAATAGGGGCTGAGCTCGTTTTAGCCGACCGTAATATCCAAATTACGTTCTCGCGTATTTGGGGTAATGTTGGTGTCTGGGGAAAAGCCCAGCTGCTCACATCAATTATTTATAGTATTTTTAATAAAGAAACCATTTCAGAAGAAGAACTTGAGAAAATGAAGACTCAAGATACATTGAATGCTTCACTTGCGGAAATTTCCGAAGCATTTCCTAAACTAAAGAAGCCTTTGATTGATGAACGTGATCAATACCTAGCTCAAAAAATTAAAGAAGCACCTGGCAAAAAGGTTGTCGCAGTTCTTGGGGCAGCGCACGTCCCAGGAATCACAAAAGAGATTCATAATGACCAGGATTTGCAGGCACTCACAAAAACAAAACCAAAATCTAAAACACCGCAAATTATCGGCTGGGCTATTCCCGTACTGATTGTTGCGCTTATAGCAGTTACCTTTTTTCTTAACCCATCTGCTGGTATGGATCAAGCAATTAGCTGGATTCTATGGACCGGAATCACCGCTGCACTTGGTGCGGCTGCTGCATTGGGACACCCGTTGGCCATTTTATCAGCCTTTTTGGCCGCGCCAATAACCACCTTACATCCATTGTTGGCGGCAGGTTGGGTCTCGGGGATTGTACAAGCTTATATCAAACGGCCGAGTGTCGCAGACTTTGAAACATTATCAGAAGACGTATTCTCTTTAAAGGGCTTTTGGCGGAATAAATTTACAAGGGTCCTGCTGGTCATCATTCTTACCAACATTGGAGGTTCATTTGGAACCTTTATCGGGGGAGCAGACGTGATTCGTACGTTCCTTAATAATTTGTAAAAAGTGTTTGATCTCAACCACAGTTCTAGGAGCTGTGGTTTTTTATCGTTGTAAAATGTTGTCGAACGTTTACTAGGTAATACTGCTGCGGGCTGAAGTAGAATAGAGGTAATAGACTAGCAGAGGGGTTGGAAATGGTTGAATATTTATCTCATCCGTCATGGCGAAGCAGAGCATAATGTGGATAAAACAGTGATGGCGCATACCCATGATTCACAGCATAGTTTAACGGAACTGGGGCATAAACAAGCCCAGGTAACCGCAGAATTTTTCAAAACAATCGTCACCTCAAAGACTGTTCTGTACAGTTCACCTTATCTAAGAACGATGCAAACCGCTAAGGCCATTCATGCTCGATTACCAGAAAGCGTTCCATTTTACGAGAATCCATTAATACGAGAGTGGGAGCTGGGGAATCTTTATGATTTTGCTGATCGTCCCCCTGAAAAGAAGAAGGAGTTCAAAGCGGCTGGTCAATTTTACTTTCGCTTTGAAAATGGAGAATCACTGGCAGATGTGTACTTGCGTGCGACGATGTTCATGCATACGGTAGTAGAACGTGTGAGGAAACAGCAACGCTATGAAAATATTGTGATTGTCACCCATGCAGCCTTTATCCACATGCTTCTAACCTTTTTGATGAATTGGCCAATA
Organism: Neobacillus sp. NPDC093182; assembly: GCF_044754045.1. Lineage (NCBI taxonomy): Bacteria > Bacillati > Bacillota > Bacilli > Caryophanales > Bacillaceae > Neobacillus > Neobacillus sp. NPDC093182. The sequence continues at coordinate 42,350 of NZ_JBIVOI010000012.1, read as the reverse complement.
GAAGATTTAAAAAATTTCAAACCGGTAGAAAACGCCTCGGTTATTAAAATAAATGAAGTAGATGGAGATTATCAGTACGAGAAAATTTTCGTGCCAGTCGTGGAAAACTAAAACTTATGATCCACTCTCGTTGAATTCGAATGAGAGTGTTTTTTTATATTATTTTCCTTTTAGAATTATAAAACTATTTTCTAAAATAACAAAATGTTTATTTTTCAGCTAAGAAAAGCAGTAAAAACTATTACATGAAAATTTCCAATAATTTAAATTGACTGAAAAGTATAATTATATTATTATTCTAGTAATAATAAAATCTTTCGTAAGACGAAAGTTTAGTAAATCTAACCAGAAAGAAGGGACTCTGCATGTCACAGATGTTAGCTCTAGTTATTCTTATGCTTATTTTATTTATTGGAGATTTTGTTGCCGTACGAACAAAGGCATGGGTACCTTCAATTTTTATTTGTGCCGTCTTGTTCCTTGGGGGATATTGGACATTCTTCCCACAAGACATCGTAGCACTCGCAGGGGTGCCGCCAGTGGTTGCAACAATGATGATGTACTTATTAATTACCAATATGGGAACGTTACTATCGCTTCAAGAATTGAAGAACCAGTGGAAAACCATCATAATTGCTCTCTCGGGGATTTTAGGAATTATTGCAATATTATTCGGAATTGGAACATTCCTTTTCGGCTATCAGACAGTAGTTGTTGCGATTCCTCCTTTAGTAGGTGGAGTTGTGTCCGCCTTGATCATGTCTGAAGGAGCTAAGGAAGCAGGACTTGCATCATTATCTGTATTTGCTATCGTGATTTATGTTATGCAGGGATTTGCGGGATATCCGATCACTTCTATCGTTTTGAAAAAAGAAGGGAAGAGACTTCTACAGCAATATCGCAGCGGACAACTTGCGGAAAAAGCACAAGGGAAGGCTGCAGTTGAAGTCGCCGCTGAAGCAGCTGCCAAACCTGAGTTGAAACTTTTTAAGAATATGCCAGAAAAGTATAATACCGACTTCTTTAAGTTTTTGAGGCTTTCATTGGTTGCATACCTAGCTTATCTAACTTCAACTCTATTAGCTCCTGTGGTTACAATCAGCCCGTTTGTACTTTGCTTATTGTTCGGGGTCATTGCCACTAGTGCTGGATTCCTGGAAAAGCAGGTTTTACAAAAAGCAAATGGTTTCGGATTTGCCATCATGGCGCTTATGCTGTTTATCTTTGACGGATTAAAACAAGCGACACCAAGCATGATGCTTGAAATTATCTACCCGCTTGTCGGAACAATTGTATTAGGGGTAATCGGGATGTATATCTTCTCATTCATTGCCGGAAAGATTTTAAAAGTAAGCAAAGATATGGCTTTCGCTGTTTCGCTTACAGCTTTATATGGATTTCCAGCTGATTACATTATCACAAACGAAGTCATTAAATCCTTGACAGAAGATGAAAAGGAAAGAGAAATGCTGACCAGCAATATGCTGCCTCCTATGCTTGTCGGAGGATTCATTACCGTAACAATGGTGTCGGTTATACTAGCAGGTATCTTTGTAGGGTTCTTGTAAGAAGGAGTTGGAGTAAATGGAAACAAAAATAGAAACAAATTTAGAACAAGTTCAGGCTAGAATTGAAAGCCATATTGATACATTGAGTACCTTTACCGCTACACCGGGTAAAGGTACTACCCGGCTTACATATAGTCCTGAGGATTTGCAGGCAAGACAATATATTAAACAGAAAATGAAAAAATATGGTTTAACTGTTCAGGAAGATGGATTTGGTAATATTTTTGGGAGACTTGAAGGAACTTTAAAGGATGCTCCGAGTGTTCTTATTGGTTCCCATTTTGATTCCGTTCCAAATGGCGGCTCCTATGATGGACCTGCGGGAGTTGTGGCAGGACTTGAAGTCGCTGCGCTTTTTGCGGAAAACAAGTTAACACCTAAATATCCTTTAGAAGTGATTGCTCTTATCGAAGAAGAAGGGTCAAGATTTGGCGGCGGACTGATGGGTTCACGCGGAATCGTAGGATTATTAGATGAGGAAGGTTTTAATAGTTTAAAAGATAAAGATGGAATTTATGCAGTGGATTCCATGAAGGAAATTGGACTCGATCCTTCGCTTCCGAAAAAAAGAGATCCCAAAACCATGAAGGCATACCTGGAGCTGCATATTGAACAAGGACCAATCCTTGAAGAAAAAGGTATCCCTATTGGAGTCGTGGAAGCGATTGTTGGTCTGACTCAATTAGAAGTAACGGTAAAGGGGCAGGCCGGACATGCCGGTACTACTCCAATGGATCGTAGAGCTGACGCGTTAGTCACTGCAGCTAAGATGATTGCGCAATTCCCGGACCTTGCCGAAACAGAAGGGGAAGGAACGGTCGTTACTACTGGACGTTTAAGTGTATTTCCGAATGGAGCAAATGTTATTCCTGATAAAACAGTATTCACGGTGGACATCCGTTCAGGTAAGGAAGAAAATGTTTTGAATGTTATCCAAAAAGTGAAAGACTTAGCAGTTTCATATAGCGAAACAGGTATTGAAGTTACTGTTGAGCAGCTTTTGTATATACAGCCAAAAGAAATGAACAAGGATATTGTCTCCTTGTTAAAGAGAAAGAGCAGTGAGCTGGGTATTCCTAAGTGTTCGATTAACAGCGGCGCTGGTCACGATGCCATGGTCTTTTCTGATTTTACGAATGTAGGTATGCTGTTTATTCCGAGTAAAGATGGATTAAGTCATTGTCCGGAAGAATGGTCCGACTCAAGACATATAGCAAATGCTGTTCAGGTTCTATATGAAGCAGCAAAAAAGTTGACGGAGGCGGAATAAGGTATGATTCACTCTAAAATTAAAGAAGCAATCCACACTTATAGTGAAGAACTAACACAATAACGAAGAAGGCTGCATTCTGAACCGGAAGTATCCTGGGAGGAATATAAAACTACTGAATTTGTCTGCCAGTATCTTGATGATTTAGGAATCACATACAGAAGGGCTGAACCTACTGGGGTAATTGCTGAAATTAAAGGGGGCAGACCCGGTAAAACGGTTGCCCTGCGTGGAGACATGGATGCATTGCAGGTAGAAGAATTGAACCAGGACCTGCCGTATGCTTCAAAAGAAGCTGGCAAAATGCATGCCTGCGGACACGACGCACACACAGCCATGTTATTAATCGCAGCTAAAGCTCTAAATGAAATAAAAGAAGAAATACCGGGGAATGTACGCTTATTGTTCCAGCCGGCTGAAGAAGTAGCGGAAGGAGCAAAAGCGTTGGTGGAACAAGGTGCTATGGAAGGAGTGGATAACGTCTTTGGAATCCACATTTGGTCTCAAATGCCAACGCACAAAGTATCGTGTACTCCTGGACCATCCTTTGCATCAGCAGATTTATTTAAAGTTACCTTTAAGGGCAGAGGCGGGCATGGAGCCATGCCGCATGCATGTATTGATACTGCAATCGTAGCCTCATCCTTCGTCATGAATGTACAAACCGTTGTATCGAGAACCATTGATGCGCAGCATCCAGCTGTTCTTACAATAGGAAAAATGAATGTCGGTACAAGGTTCAATGTTATAGCTGAAAATGCAGTAATAGAAGGAACAGTCCGCTGTTTCCACCCTGAGACAAGAGAACATATCGAAACCCAGCTCCAGCATTATGCTGACCAGGTAGCTGCGATTTACGGTGCGACTGCAAAGGTGGAATATATTCGTGGAACTAAAGCGGTACTTAACGATGAATACAGTGCAAATCTAGTGCAAAAAGTTGCTGCAGAAGCATTTGGGGACGATATGGTTTATAACGAAAAACCAACCATGGGCGGCGAAGACTTCAGTGAATACCTCGACCATGCACCAGGCAGCTTCGCCCTAGTCGGCAGCGGCAATCCCGAAAAAGACACAGAATGGGCGCATCACCACGGCAAATTCAACATCGACGAAGACGCCCTCGCAACAGGCGCAGAACTCTACGCCCAATATGCATGGGCATACCTAAATGAATAAAATATGGTGCCTGTCACCTGGGTGACACCCAGGTGACAGGCACCACTCGTGGACACTGTCCACCTCAGGCGGACAGTCGCTAATTAAAGGTATAAATTACATTAAAAAATGGATACTGCCGTTGGCGGTATCCATTTTATGCTGCTTTTATGGTTGTGTTGTTTGTAGTCGTTGGATTTTATCGAATACGAGGTTACATAAGTGATAGTTACAATACGCGTATACACAGAATATAAACATGAAGGTAATCTTCCAGGTGAATAAGATTAGGATCGTTAAGATGAGTAAGACAATAAGAGACAGTGTAACTAGTATATATCTGATTGAAAAGAATAAGGAGTTCTTGATTGCAGTCGTCCAATTAACATTGTAATTTGCAATGGTTGGAAAAATAAAAATGGTGATGAAAAGCATTACTAAACCAATTAAAGTTAAAACAGCTAAGAGTACATATTGGAAAGAGGTAAAGTTTTTCAATAACATAAAATTTAGGAAAAACAGTCCAGCGAAAACAATCCAGATAATCCCTAAGACAAAACTTTGTTTGAAGTTCTCTTTAAAGTATTGGAAAAAATTACGAAAAACACTATAGTCTTTATGCAATACCCACTGGCGAATCACGCAAAACATTGCCACAGTGGCAGGGAAAATCGTAATGACCGGCAGGCAGAATAAAAGCCATAGGAGATTTAATTGGAAAAAGGCTGTTACAAATTCAAGGATTTTGAATAATTGTTTCATGTTAGCTCTCCATATTTCGTTTTTTCTATAGTACTATTAAAATACCATACAACTTTTTAAAAAAGAAGTACAAGTTCATTGGTAAAATTGTCTTTTAGGAGGACAGAATGGCGATTAAAGCAATCTTCTTTGACTTAGATGATACATTACATGACCACCTATTTCCTTTTTCTAAAGCGTTTAAAGACTCATTTCCTGCTCTTTATCAACAAATGGATGTTGAGTCCTTGTACAAAAAATTTAGGGACTTCAGCGATTTGTTATGGAAAAAATATAGCAATCAAGAAATGACGTTAGAAGAACTCCGGATAGCTAGAATTGTTATGGCATTAGAATATTTTCAAAAGAGCATTACGAATGAACAGGCTAGTGATTTCCAAGCCCAATATGAGTTGAATTTGGACAACCTCCAGTTATTTGCGAAGGTTCCGGAACTAATAAACTTTTTAAAAGCTAAGGGTAAACTTGTGGGTATCATTACAAATGGGCCAGTACAGCATCAGTTTAATAAAATAAACTCACTTGGCCTGACAAGTTACGTTTCTAGAGACCGCATCTTTATTTCTGATGAAGTGGGAGTGGCAAAACCAAACAAACAAATATTTCATCATGTGGCACAAAAAGTCAACATGAGTCCAAGTGAGATCCTCTATATTGGGGACTCTTGGCCCAACGATGTAGCGGCACCGATAGAAGCGGGCTGGCAGGCGATTTGGTATAACCACCGAAAAAGGCTGGCAGGTACCGGCCATAAACCCTTAGCAGTTATTGATCATCTTCTATCCATAATCGATATTTTAGATAAAGACAGTTAAATCATCCAAATGGGTAAATCAAATTGTACGAACATTTCAGAAAATCTTATTGTAGACGCTGTGCTTGTTGCGTATTATTAAGACATAAGGTCATATAAGTTGAAGGGAGGAACAACAAAAATGAAACACCATACTTTTGCAAAAATCCCCCCAATGGGATGGAATAGTTGGGATTGCTATGGAGCAACTGTCACTGAAGACGAAGTAAAAGGCAATGCTGACTATATAGCAGAGCGCCTTAAGCCTTATGGCTGGGAATACGTTGTCGTTGATATCCAATGGTACGAAGCAGGTGCTGTTTCCTCGGCGTATCGGCCTTTTGTCCCCCTTGAGATGGATGAATACTCAAGATTAGTACCAGCGGTGAATCGCTTTCCTTCTTCTGCAAATGGGAAAGGTTTTAAACCATTAGCAGATTATGTACATAACCTTGGATTAAAATTTGGTATCCACATCATGCGCGGAATCCCGCGGCAGGCTGTTCATAACAATACCCCTTTATTAGGTACGGATGTAAGGGCTAGAGAAATTGCGCACCCAAATTCTATTTGTCCTTGGAATACGGATATGTATGGAATTGATCCCCAAAAAGAAGGGGCGCAGGAGTACTACAATTCCTTGTTTCAATTGTATGCGGAGTGGGGAGTAGACTTTGTTAAAGTCGATGACATTGCTGCTTCAAGACTTTATTATTTTCATAAGGCTGAAATTGAGCTCATTCGAAACGCAATCGACCAGTGTGGAAGGGATATGGTTCTTAGTCTGTCTCCAGGTCCTGCACCTTTGGAATACAGTGAGGATTTAAAGGCAAATGCCAATATGTGGAGAATGACGGACGACTTTTGGGATCACTGGAGTCTGTTATATGGCATGTTTGAAAGATGTGAGAAGTGGTACGAACATGTTGGACCTGGTCATTGGCCGGATTGTGATATGCTGCCGCTAGGCCATATCGGACTTCGCTCAGTTGATGGCGGCGGCGGGGACCGCTGGACTAGATTTACTAAAGATGAGCAAGTTACGATGATGACGTTATGGGCAATTTTCCGGTCTCCGCTTATGTTTGGCGGTGAACTCCGTGATAATGATGAATGGACGTTATCCTTGCTTACGAATAAAGAGGTACTTGAAGTAAATCAAACTAGTCACGGCAATCGCCTGATTGAACGAAATGGTGACAGGATTGTTTGGGCTGCCAATAATGACGAAGGTCATACTTATATTGCCCTTTTTAATGCAGGTGAGGAAACGGCGGTTATAAAAGTATCACTAGATCAGCTGGGTCTATCAAAAGGACTTCAAGCTAGAGATTTGTGGAAACATGAAGAATTAGGCTTGGTAACAGATGGAATTGAACAAACGTTAGCCCCTCACTCTTCGATTTTGCTAAAGTTATATTGATGATTGTAGTAGTCTCGTAATCGGACAATTATACTAAACAAAAAAACACACGATTTTGCACGTGTGTTTTTTTTATTTAGTATAAATGGTGAAAGCCTTAACAAAATTGAATTGTCACTATTATTCTTGTATAACCAAATCTTCGCTTTTTACCGGAGCAGTGGAATGTCTCACAACCAACTCAGGTTCATAAATAATAGACTGGGGATTATTGTCCTTTCCTTCTACCGCTGCAACAATCCTCTTTGCTGCTTCAATCCCCATTTCCATTTTAGGATGGGCCACAGATGTTAACTTCACTTCAAAAGCCTCAGCTAGAAACGAGTCATCATAACCAACAATTGAAACATCGTCTGGGACACTTATTTGATAATTTCTTAATACATCAACAACCATCAGAGCTAACTGGTCATTGTAACAAACAATTGCTGTCGGCTTATCATCTGATGAATAAAACTTGTTTAGTTGATCCTTAATTTTTTCGTTCATGTCCTCGGTTGAGTAGGAGATAACCATGTCTGGGAAGAACGTAATCCCGTGTTCCCGGAATGCACGGATAAAACCTTGCATACGGTTAACTCCTTGAAGATCGTCGGTTTTAAATAATCCGATAATCTTGCGATGACCAAGCTTAATTAAATGTTCAGTAGCAATATAGCCTCCGTGTTCATCATTGACAACAATATGTGGAGGGGCTAACTGTGGATAAAACTGATTAATCATTAAATATGGTATGTTATGCTGTTCTAGTTCTAAATAGTAATGTATGTTGGGATTATAAACACTACTTTTTGTCGGTTCAACGATAAGACCATCGATATTTCTGTTTAACATGGTTTGTAAGCATTGTTTTTCTTTTTCGATGTCGTTATCCGTACATGCAAACGTTAATGAATAACCTTCGGCTGTTAGGTATGATTCAATTCCTCTAATAATAGAAGGGAAAATATAGTCGGAAATATAGGTTGTTATGACTCCGATATTTTTGCCATTCGTCTGAGCTGGCAGAACAGTTGACTCATTTTCTTCCTGTTTAAACGAACAAAAGGTTCCGGCTCCTTGTTCCCTATAAAGCCATCCCTCATGTACTAAATCTCCCACTGCCTGACGAACTGTATGCCTGCTGACACCAAACATTTTAACAAGTTCATTTTCTGAGTGGATTTTTTCACCAGGCCTAACCTTACCACTGGTGATCCAATCTGTTATCTGTTCTTTCACCATATTGTACTTGGTTTTTTGTGCCATTGTATCACCACTTTCTATATTGCGTATGTGTATAACCTTCGAAATATTGGACTATAGAATAAAAGAGATTACTATGTTTTTATTATACAATAACATTATACCTTAAAAACACGTACGTACATAAGTAAAAAATTTATTAAAACATGATTGACATGTACGAACAGGTATATTACTATTTTAACTGTAGGGAATACGCTTTCAAAGAGATAAGAGAAACGTAATTATAATGCCTTCAGTTAAGTGCAAAAGGTTACGGCGGAAGAATTTTCAGGAGGGATTATTATGTAGTCGCCTAACATGTACGTACAATGCACCAATCTATTATAACGAAACAGCTATTACTTAATTACATTTTATTAAATTATGGTTACGTTTTCAAAAGTTTTCACGAAATTGTTTTACTATTAAAATAGTTTTGGAGGGATTACCTTGTCGAAATCAACTAAAAAGCTAGGTTCATTGATTCTACTTACTATTATGATTATCGGTTCCATCCTTGCTGGCTGCTCTAACAGCTCAGAGTCATCAGGAAAAACAAAAGATGGAAAAACGGCTATTACATTTATGTTTAGAGGCCAGCCTCAAGAATTGAAAGCTTATGAAGCAACTGTAAAACGTTTTGAAGAATCACATCCTGATGTGAAAGTGACATTGGTTCAAGTTGCTCCAGATCAATATGATACAAAGTTAAAAGCAGCGATTGCTGGTAAGAAGATTCCGGATGTATTCTTCTATAACCCAGCTCAAGTAAAAGCATATGTAAACTCTGGTGTATTAAAAGACATTACTGAGTACGTAGAAGGCTCAGAAAATGTAAACATCGAAGATATTTGGGAAAAGGGTATTGCAAAGTACCGTTTTGATGGCGAAACTCTTGGACAAGGTGCAATTTATGGATTGCCAAAAGACTTAGGACCATTCGCATTAGGCTACAATAAAACAATGTTTGAAGAAGCAGGAATTCCACTTCCTGACAAAGATAAGCCTTATACTTTGGACGAATTCATTAATGTAGCACAACAATTGACAAAAGATAAAAACGGCGATGGAAAAAGTGATCAATTTGGTGCTGGATTTAACATTCAATGGGCATTGCAGCCGATTGCTTGGAGTAATGGTGCAGACTGGATTGATGAAACTGGCACAAAAGTAACAATTGACACTCCTGAATTTGCTGAAGCAGTACAATGGTTTGCGGATCAACAAAATAAATACAAAATCACTCCTTCTATTGCAGAAGCACAAACACTTGATACGTACCAAAGATGGATGAAAGGCGAATTGGCTTTCTTTCCTGTTGGTCCTTGGGATATGGCAACATATGCAGAACAATTAAAGTTTGAATATGACTTAATTCCTTGGCCTGCAGGTAAAACAGGTAAACCTGCTGCTTGGGTGGGTTCTCTAGGTATTGGTGTAGGAGCTACAACAAAGAATGCTGAAGCTGCAGCTGAGTTAGCATTATACCTATCTGCTGACCAAGAAGGTAACCAAGCGTTAGTAGATGCTCAAGTTCAATTACCAAACAGCGTAACTGTTGCTGAGCAATGGGCAGCGGACACATCCATTAAGCCTGAAAACAAGCAAGAATTCTTAGATATTATTAACGATTACGGACGTGGATTCCCAGCTGAAAAAACTTACACAGCTGAATGGTATGATGAATTCTTCAAAAACATCCAGCCAGTTCTTGATGGTAAGATGACAGCTGAAGAATATGTTAAGGAAGCACAGCCTAAGATGCAAAAATTACTGGATGCAGCAATCCAACAAGAAAAACAAGCTAAGAAATAAGCAACAAACTGAACTTTGACACAGTGTAAATGGTGCTAGTTTTCTTGAAAACTACTAGCACCATTTATTCCTTTTATCTAAATTTTTTGGTTAAAAGAAATTTAGAAAAAGGGAAATGTGTCATAATTATAGCTTTTGAAAGGGTGAGGGAAGATGAAAGCGACATCCAAACTGTATCGTACAGAGCAAAGATATGCCTATTTATTTATTGCAGCACCTGTCCTAGGATTCCTCATATTCGCAATGGTTCCGCTTATGTATTCCATTTATGGTGCCTTTACCAACTGGGACGGTCTAGGATCAATGACTTTTATTGGGTTGGAGAATTTCAAAAATGTATTCCAAGACGAGTACTTCTATAAGTCAATGTTTAACACGATTTATATGATGCTTGGTATTCCAATCGGTATTGTATTAGCGTTATTACTAGCTTTAGCTTTAAATCGCGGGATTCCTGGAACCAACACATTTAGGGTTCTATACTATATTCCGGTTATCTCTTCTATCGCTGCGATCTCCATCCTATGGCAATGGGCTTATAATGGGGATTACGGATTAGTCAATCAATTTTTGGCTATCTTTGGGATTGAAGGACCAAACTGGCTGCAAAATACTTCTACGGTAAAACCAGCCTTGATTCTCATGGCTGTATGGAAGGGATTAGGATATACAATGCTTCTATACTTAGCTGCGCTTCAAAGTGTACCTAAATCATTTTATGAAGCAGCAAAATTGGATGGAGCTAACGCTTTCAAAACATTTTGGTATATCACTCTTCCAATGGTAAAACCAGTTACATTCTTTATCATCGTAACCAACATTATTGGCGGGGCACAGATTTTCACTGAAATTAACGTAATGACTCCTACAGGCGGTCCAGAATATAGTTCAGCATCAGTAGTGTTTTATATTTGGCAAAAAGCATTTGGTAACTTCCAATTAGGTTATGCATCTGCAATGGCGTTAGTATTAGGACTTTTCATCTTCATTATTACTTTAATCCAATTTAAGATAAACGAGAAAAATTCCTTCGAACTGGATTAATAACCGTAAAGTAAGAGAGTAATAGAGAGGAGCGTATAAAATGGAAGTTGCAGTTGCAAACAAAAAGTCAGTTAAAGCAGAACCTATGTCTGAAAAGAAGAAAAATAGAATTACCGATTCCGTTGTATTTGTTTTCCTAAGCATTGGAGCAATCTTCATGGTAGCGCCTTTGTTATGGATGTTCTCAACTTCGATCAAGACACGGGAGGATGTTTTTGCATTGCCTCCAGTGTGGATTCCAGAAACGATTTCTTTTGCTAAGTATTCTGAAATTTGGTCTATGGGACCGCTGCTTTCAGGTATTAGCAATAGCTTAATAGTAGCAGTGTCGGTAACAGTGATTGGAACATTTACCTCAAGTTTGGCGGCATTTGCATTCTCAAAGCTGCATTTCAATGGCAAAAATAAAATCTTCATGATGTTATTTGCATCGGTTATGATTCCCTATCCAGTGCTAATGATTCCGCAGTTCATCATGTTCTCTTCCATAGGATGGGTTGATACGTTACTGCCATTAATCGTCCCTGGATTTTTCGGAAACATTTTCATGATTTTCTTTTTAAGACAGTTTTTAACTAGTATTCCAAACTCAATCATTGAAGCTGCAAAGATTGATGGATGTTCTTATTTCCAAATCTTTTACAAAATCATCTTCCCGTTAATTAAGCCTGCGGTAGCGGCACAGTTAATTTTATGGTTTATGGGGATTTGGAATGATTACCTAGGACCGATTCTTTATCTAAACTCACCAGAGAAACAGACACTTCAGCTTGTAATTGCAAACTTTAATGCTTCCTATGCGATCCAAAGTGATTATCCACTGATCATGGCCGCATCTGTTGTAGCGTTATTACCGATGTTGATTGTTTTCATCATCTTCCAAAAACAAATCATCGAATCTATTGCAATTTCAGGGGTAAAAGGTTAATAAAACTAAATCAAATGCATGTGCATTTTTTGGCTCAACCATTTAGAAGTTAATAGAGAGATGAAAAAGCACTTATCAGAATTACTAGATGATAAGTGCTTTTTGTTTAAAAAATACTCACATACCTTGGGAGTCCATCGATGAAACTTAAAACAAATAAGTATTTAGCTGGGATCGTCATTTTAATAGTGTTAATCATAGGAGCATGGCTTGGTATGACTCTTGCTATGCCAAAAACAGGCAATTTGTCTGGAGTTACCTTACCAGTGGCGCCGGCCGACAAGGAGGTACAAAATGTCAACGGTGATATCCATTATAAGGAAAAGGATTGGACCACCAATTTTACTCATGATGCTTCGATCATTAAAGCTGATGGCTGGTATTATGCATTTTCAACAGACTACATGGCAGGTGCTCCGCCAAAACCAGGAATCCAAATTAGAAGGTCTAAGGATTTAATTAATTGGGAATTTGTCGGACGTGTGTTTGAACAGGTATCACATGAGGCATGGGAATGGACCAAAGGAACAACCTTTTGGGCACCAGATGTAGTGAAAATGAATGATAAATATTATTTATATTACTCCGTTTCCTCCGTTGGAAAAAGGAACTCGTATATTGGTGTGGCAGTAAGTGACTCTATTGAGGGTCCATGGAAAGACGAAGGTGCCGTATTTATATCCCAAGAGGGGGATGAACACACGGTAAATGCAATCGATCCCGATATCGTGTTGGATGAACAAGGTCAGGCCTGGATGGTATATGGCTCCTATTTTGGCGGAATTTTCATCACAAAGGTCGATAATGAGACTGGAAAATTAGTCGATTCAAATGATGAGGGTACGCTGGTGGCACAAAGGAAAAATATGAATTACGGCATAGAAGGACCTGAAATTATCTACAACCGTGATACCGGTTATTATTACTTAACTGTATCTTATGAGTGGCTGGAGAATACATATAATGTTCGGACTGCTCGTTCGAAAAGTATCACGGGACCGTATGTGGACTACAATGGCCGCGAAATGATAGATACAACTGACGAATCCTTCAATACTGGGAATAAATTAGTAGGAGCTTATCGGTTTGAAAATAGCGAGGGCTGGCTGGGGACTGGTCATAATGCCTTATTTGAGGAAGATGGGGAATATTATCTCACTCATAATGCTAGAGCTGGCGAAGATATCTATTGGTCCCATTTACATGTAAGGAAAATGGTTTGGACCGATGATGGCTGGCCAGTGGTTTCACCGGAAAGATACTCAGGTGAAACAGAACAAGAAGTAATCGAAGCAAACATTATTGGCGAATGGGAACAAATCCTTCTCCCGAGATATGATGATAGTTTACAAGTTTCCCAAAATATACAGTTAAAATCAAATGGGAAAATGGAAGGTGATGATAAGAGTCATTGGAAACTAACGGGGGATAACACATTAGAACTCACTATCTATGACCCTGATAGAGCACCTGATGATTACTGGAAGTACAAGTTGAAAGTGATTCCGGCTTGGGACTGGGAAAATTGGAACGCTACTCTTGTTTTCACTGGTATGGACCAAGAGGGAACTGTTTTATGGGGGAAAAAGAAGGTTGAAAATAAATAAAATGGAGTGAGACAAGATGCTATCCACCAATCAGGTAAATGTGAATATGAAACTAAAAGAATTTGATCTTAACTCTGTGCGAATTACAGGCGGTCCGCTAAAGCATGCAATGGAATTAAATAAGGAATATCTTTTAAAATTAGAGCCTGATAGACTGCTTTCTAGATTCAGAGAGTACGCTGGGCTGCAGCCAAAAGCGGACCACTATGAAGGCTGGGAAGCACAAGGTATTTCTGGGCATACACTAGGTCATTACTTATCAGCAGCAGCGATGATGGCAGCGGCAAACGACGATGAGGTGTTCAATCAAATAGTGAATTATATAGTGGATGAACTTGAAGTTTGTCAGAATGCTCATGGTACAGGATATATTTCCGGTATCCCGCGTGGTAAAGAGATTTTTGAGGAAGTGAAAGCAGGTGATATCCGTTCACAAGGCTTTGATTTGAATGGCGGATGGGTGCCTCTATATTCCATTCATAAATTATTCGCTGGTCTGCGTGACGCCTTCAAGTTTACTAATAACAAAAAAGCGTTGCAGGTTGAAACAAAGCTTGGTTTATGGCTAAACGATGTATTTGAGAACCTAAATGACCAACAGGTGCAGGAGGTCTTGAAATGTGAATATGGCGGAATGTCAGAAGTATTGGCAGACCTTGCTGAGGATACGGGCGATGAGCGTTTTTGGAAGCTATCACAATTGTTTCACCATAAGGAACTTTTAGATTCGCTGGCAGCGGAAAAGGATGTGTTAGCGGGAAGGCATGCGAATACACAAATACCGAAGATCATTGGCGCTGCACGTCAATATGAAATGTCCGATAACGAATCATACCGCCGTATCTCAGAATTCTTCTGGAACCAGGTGGTCCACCATCATTCCTACGTAATTGGTGGAAACAGTATGAATGAGCATTTTGGGGAACCTGATAAATTAAATGACCGGCTTGGGGCTAATACATGTGAAACGTGTAACTCCTATAATATGTTAAAACTGACTAGACACCTCATTCAGTGGAATGCACTTGCTGAACAAGGAGATTTCTATGAGAGAGTTTTATACAATCATATTTTAGCTTCCCAGCACCCAAAAGAAGGCAAAGTCACTTACTTTGTTTCCTTGGATATGGGCGGCCATAAGGTTTACAATTCTCAGTTTAATGATTTTACTTGTTGTGTGGGTACGGGAATGGAGAACCACTCTAGTTATGGCAATGGAATCTACTTCTATAATGATCAATCTTTGGTGGTGAACCAATACATCCCATCCAAACTGGATTGGAGGGAGAAAGGAGTCGTTATTCACCAGACAACTTCGTATCCTGAAAAAGGTTCAATAATATTGGAAGTAGAGTCTGCTGAAACAAAGCAATTCTCTCTATCTGTCCGCTATCCATATTGGGCGGAAAAAGGTATGAGTGTAAAGATAAACGGTGAGCTGTACACCCACGATTCTACGCCTTCTAGTTTTATCACCATTGATCGTGTTTGGGAAAACGGGGATATTGTTGAATTAGATATACCAATGACATTAAGAGTGGAAACGATGAATGATAACCCAAACCGAATTGCATTTATGAATGGCCCGCTTGTTCTAGCGGGTGATTTAGGGCCAATAGAACAACAAAATGAGTCTGTGAAAGAGCTATTATTCACACCAGTTTTGGTTACCAACGAATCAACAGTACTTAATCGTATCGTATCGGTCTCAGAAAATAATCATCATTTTGATATGAATAAGCTGGGCTATCCTCGTGATGTGAGATTGTTCCCTTTCTATCAAATGCATGATCGAAGTACCTCTGTTTATTGGGACGTTTTTACCGAAGAAAAATGGAAAGAAGCAGAACTCTCCTATAAAGATTCCGTCGAAAAAGAGCGTGAGCTAAAGCTTCGGACCATTGATTTTGTCCAGCCTGGAGAAATGCAGCCAGAGCGTGATCATGAGTTTGAAGGGGAGCACGTGGGTTATGGTGTCCAGTCCAACCGGAAATATAGAGACACATGGCCTAGCGGGCACTTTTCCTTTACTTTAAAGGTTCAATTCAGCCAGCAGAACCATCTTGTTGTCATGTATACCAAAGAAATAGAGACGATGAAATCCTTTGATATCACCATCGATGGAGTTAAATTGGAAAAGTGTCAAGTGGAACTGGTTGAGCTGGACACGTTTGTACAAGTAAAATATGAAATTCCGAATCAAGCAACTGCCGGTAAGGAGCAAGTAAAGGTAACTTTCCGTGCTCATGAAGGTCAAAAAGTACCTAAAGTATTTGCAATTCGAGTGGTAAAAGAATAAAAAAAGCAGTGAACGAGTAGGAAAACCAACTTGTTTTTCCTACTCGTTCGACTTGTATGCAAAAAGTTTTTAAATATATAGTAAAATACCTTGAAATATTATGGATAGGTGGTACAATCAAGTTAAAGGTTATACGTACAAGTTTTGAAAGCGAGTACAACAACAGAGACTTGTAGGGTGTAAAAGATATTAATTTGTCGAAAAATCACCATTCTTGTACGGATGACATGCTAACATATAAAAGCATTTTTTAATTTTAACCTGAGTGAGATACGAATGTGGTTATTTGCATTCTATTAAACTCAGAAAAAATTTTATTGATTATGTAAACGTATTCTTTCTAAAAGGCAGGGTGAGAAAAATGGCTAAATATGCAATTGGTGTCGACTATGGTACACAGTCAGGAAGAGCCGTTTTAGTTGAAATTGGAACTGGTAAAGAGGTTGCAACAGCTGTAAAACCATACACGCATGGAGTAATGGATGAGTTTTTACCAGATGGAACAACCAAATTAGAGCACGATTGGGCTTTACAGCATCCAACAGATTATTTAGAAGTCTTACAGATTACAATTCCAGAAGTATTAGATAAGGCACAAGTTTCCCCGGATGATGTCATCGGATTAGGAATTGACTTTACAGCTTGTACGGTCCTACCGGTTGATCAGACTGGGACTCCTCTTTGCTGGAAACCTGAATATAGTAAAAATCCACACAGCTATGTAAAGCTTTGGAAACATCATGCAGCACAAGATGAAGCAAATCGTTTGAATGAAATTGCTGAAAAACGTGGTGAAAAGTTCTTACAACGGTACGGCGGAAAGATTTCTTCCGAGTGGATGATTCCAAAGGTATGGCAAATCCTAGATGAAGCGCCTGAAATTTATGAAGCAGCTGATCAAATTTTGGAAGCAACAGATTGGGTTATTTCTCAATTGACTGGTCAAGTGAAGCGCAACAGCTGTACTGCGGGTTATAAAGCAATGTGGCATAAGCAGGACGGCTACCCATCAAAAGAATTTTTTAAAGCGCTTGATCCTCGTTTAGAAAACGTTGTCGAAGATAAATTGTCTTCTGATATCGTTCCAATTGGCTCTAAGGCTGGTGAAATCACTGCTGAAGGCGCTAAATTAACAAGATTAAACCCTGGTACTGCAATAGCAGTTGCGAATGTGGATGCACACGTTGCCGTCCCAGCAGTTGGGATTACAGAACCTGGTAAACTACTAATGATCATGGGAACATCTACATGTCATATTTTACTAGGTGAAGAGGAAAAGATTGTACCGGGTATGTGCGGTGTGGTTGAAGATGGAGTCATTCCTGGATATATGGGATATGAAGCTGGTCAATCATGCGTAGGTGACCATTTTGAATGGTTTACTGAAAACTGTGTACCAGCAAGTTACTATGAAGAAGCAAAAGAAAAAGGCGTAAATATCCACCAGTTATTAACTGATAAAGCAAGTAAGTTAAACGTTGGTGAAAGCGGTCTCCTCGCACTTGATTGGTGGAACGGAAATCGTTCAACGCTCGTTGATGCAGATCTTACAGGCGTACTGCTAGGACAAACGTTGTTAACAAAACCAGAGGAAATTTATCGTGCGCTCATTGAAGCTACTGCATACGGTACCAGAATGATCGTTGAAACGTTCCGTGATAATGGTGTTCCGGTTAATGAAGTGTATGCTGCAGGAGGAATAGCTGAGAAAAATGCAATGATGATGCAGATTTATGCAGATGTATTAAATATGAGTATTAAAATTTCTGCTTCTTCTCAAACACCAGCACTCGGTTCTGCTATGTTCGGTGCTGTTGCTGCAGGTAAAGAACGCGGCGGTTATGACAGCATTACAGAAGCAGCCAAGGATATGGGCAGAGTCAAAGATTATGTATACCAGCCAAAGGCAGAAAATAAGGCCGTTTATGACCAGCTTTATACAGAATATGCCCGCCTATACGATTATTTTGGACGTGGCGAAAATAACGTAATGAAAACATTGAAAAAAATTAAGAGTGCAAGCTCCTTAGAAAAAATGGAGGAGACAGTATGCTAGAACGACTAAAAAGAGAGGTTTTGGAAACGAATTTACAGCTTCCAAAACATAACTTAGTTACTTTTACTTGGGGAAATGTAAGTGGGATTGATCGTGAACAGAACCTTGTTGTTATCAAACCAAGCGGTGTACCTTATGATGAGCTTACCATTGAGGATTTGGTAGTAGTAGATTTGGAAGGCCGTATTGTCGAAGGAACGCTGCGCCCTTCATCTGATACACCAACACATCTTGCCCTCTACCGTGCTTTTCCAACGATTGGTGGAGTCGTTCATACCCATTCGCCATGGGCAACTAGCTGGGCGCAGGCAGGTCTTCCAATTCCTGCACTTGGAACTACACATGCCGACTACTATTATGGAGAGATTCCTTGTACACGTGAGATGACTCAAGAGGAAATTGATCGTGCATATGAGCTGGAAACAGGAAATGTCATTATTGAAACGTTTGAAAAAGAAGGATTAGATCCTGTGGCTATGCCAGGAGTTCTAGTGTTTAACCATGCACCGTTCTGTTGGGGGAAAAATGCCAACCAGGCTGTACACAACGCCGTGGTATTAGAAGAAGTAGCGAAAATGGCGCTGCATACCTTCCAGCTAAATTCTAGCGTTAACCCAATTCAACAATTCTTGTTAGATAAGCATTACCTGCGAAAGCATGGAAAGAACGCCTATTACGGTCAAACAAAAACATCGAAGCAGACACTTTAATAGTTGTTTTTTTAGAATAACTTGTACGCATAAGCGGTTTGAATACTGCAAAATATTACTACTTTAGGGGGATTTACCTTGTTAACGACAAAAGCCTATGAATTTTGGTTTGTAACTGGAAGTCAATTACTTTACGGAGAAGACGTACTTAGAGCAGTAGAGGAAAATTCAAAAACGATTGTAAGCGGTCTAGATCATGATCCAGCCGTTCCATATAAATTAGTTTTTAAATCAGTTGTAAAGGATTCTGATGCGATTCGTCGCTTGATTCTTGAAGCTAACGCTGATGAAAATTGTGCAGGAATCATTACGTGGATGCATACATTCTCACCATCAAAAATGTGGATTGCAGGGCTTTCAGCTCTTCAAAAACCATATCTTCATTTAGCAACACAATTTAACCGGGATATCCCATGGAATTCAATCGACATGGATTTCATGAATCTTAACCAAGCTGCACACGGAGACCGTGAACACGGATTTATCGCAAGTCGCTTAAAAGTTAAGCGCAAGGTTGTTGTAGGACATTGGGAAAACACGGAAGTTAGAGAGCGTGTTGGCAGCTGGATGAGAACGGCAGTTGCTTTTGCTGAAAGTAAAAACCTGAAAGTGGCAAGATTTGGTGATAATATGCGCCAAGTAGCTGTTACTGAAGGTGACAAAGTGGAAGCGCAAATTAAATTTGGCTGGACAGTTAATGGTTACGGTGTTGGCGACCTCGTTCAACGCATGAACGATGTAAGTGAACAAGAACTTGACCAGTTAATGGCTGAATATGAAGAACAATATGATATTACTCCAGAAGGCCTTACTGACGGACCAGTAAGAGACAGCATCCGTTATCAAGCAAGAATTGAGCTTGGAATGAAAGCATTCTTAACTGAAGGCGGATATACAGCATTTACGACTACTTTTGAAGATTTACATGGTATGCGTCAACTTCCAGGTCTAGCTGTTCAACGTTTAATGGAACAAGGCTATGGCTTTGCAGGGGAAGGCGACTGGAAAACTGCGGCACTAGTTCGTTTGATGAAAATCATTGCTGGCAATGAAGGTACATCCTTTATGGAAGATTACACGTATCATTTTGAACCAGGAAATGAAATGGTTCTTGGTGCACATATGCTTGAGGTTTGTCCAACAATTTCAGCCACTCGTCCTAAAATTGAGGTTCATCCACTAGGAATTGGCGGCAAGGAAGACCCTGCACGTATCGTATTTGATGGAAGAGGCGGCTCTGCATTAAATGCTTCGATTATCGACCTTGGACATCGTTTCCGACTTCTTGTAAATGAAGTAGATGCGGTACAACCAGAGAAGGATATGCCAAATCTTCCTGTTGCACGTGTATTATGGACGTGTCAGCCTTCCCTCAACCAAGCTGTTGAGAACTGGATCGAAGCAGGCGGAGCTCACCATACAGGCTTCTCTTATAAAGTAACAACAGAACAGTTAAGAGACTTTGCTGAATTAGCTGGAATTGAAATGGTTGTCATTAATAACGACACTAAAACTGAATCATTTATTAACGAATTACGCTGGAATGACGTTATTTATCGTTAATTTTTAAACTTGGGGCTATTAGCAATAATAGCCCTAAGGTTTAGCTAATAGAATTTGTTTTTAGGAGGAAATCTCTTGAGTAAGACCGTTGATAAGTTACAGGTTGAGCAGTTAGCAGTTAATACGATACGTACTTTGTCGATTGACGCAATTGAAAAAGCAAAATCAGGTCATCCAGGCATGCCGATGGGAATGGCACCTGCAGGACATGTGTTATGGACAAAAGTAATGAACCATAATCCATCTAATCCTTCGTGGTTTAACCGTGACCGTTTTGTACTATCCGCAGGACATGGTTCGATGTTGTTATATAGCTTACTTCATTTAAGCGGCTATGATGTTTCGCTTGATGATTTAAAACAGTTTAGACAATGGGGAAGTAAAACACCTGGACATCCTGAATACGGTCACACTCCAGGGGTAGATGCAACGACAGGACCGCTTGGCCAAGGAATTGCGATGGCTGTCGGTATGGCAATGGCAGAGGCTCATATATCTTCCGTATATAACCGAGAGAACTACCCGTTGATCAACCATTATACATATGCGATTTGCGGGGATGGAGATCTGATGGAAGGTGTTTCTGCAGAGGCAGCTTCTCTTGCGGCTCACTTACAATTAGGGAAACTAATTGCCATTTATGATTCGAATAATATCACCCTTGATGGTGAAGCAAATCTATCATTCTCAGAAAATGTAGGCGAGCGTTTTGAAGCCTACGGCTGGCAGGTATTACGAGTAGAAGAAGAAAACAATCTTGAAGCCATTGAGGCGGCGCTGATTGAGGCAAAGAAGGACCTTACAAAACCAACCTTGATTGAAATCAAGACAACACTAGGCTATGGCAGTCCGAATAAAGGTGGAAAAGGCGGCCATGGAGGAACTCATGGATCCCCGCTTGGTGCTGAAGAAGTAAGGCTGACAAAAGAATTTTACGGCTGGCCGGAAGAAGACTTCTATATTCCTGAAGAGGTTAAAGAGTTGTGGCAAGAAGTAAAAAACAATGGTATTCAAACAAATCAGCAATGGGATCAATTGCTGAATGAATACAAACTAGAGTATCCAGAATTAGCGGATCGTCTTGAAAAAGAAATCAAGGGTGAACTGCCTGCAGATTGGGCGAGTGAAGTGCCAGTATACGAAAAAGGTGCCTCGGTTTCAACTCGAGTTGCTTCAGGGCAAGTATTAAATGCACTTGCGAAAAAAGTTCCTAACTTAATTGGCGGCTCTGCTGACCTAGAATCCTCAACCATGACTCACATGAAAGACCTTGGCTGTTTCTCACCAGCTAACTATGCTGGACGAAATGTTTATTACGGTGTTCGTGAATTCGCAATGGGAGCAATCGTAAATGGTATGGCGCTTCATGGCGGAGTAAAACCATTTGGATCTACTTTCTTTGTATTTTCTGATTACCTTCGTCCGGCGATTCGATTATCGGCTCTCATGAACTTACCGGTAACGTACGTATTCACACATGACAGTATTTTTGTTGGTGAAGATGGTCCCACTCATGAACCGATTGAACAGCTGGCGGCATTGCGCGGCATTCCAAATGTCACTGTTTTACGGCCTGCAGACGCAAATGAAACGGCAGCTGCTTGGAAATATGCAATTGAAAACCAAAATGGTCCAGTAGCATTGGTGCTGTCAAGACAAAATCTTACAGTCAATCTTGACGCTGAAACAGCTAATGAAGAAGTCGGTAAAGGGGCTTACATTGTCGCAAGCTCTGAACCAGAGATTCCAACCGTCCAGCTTATTGCTACAGGTTCTGAATTAACTCTGGCTCTTCAAGTAAAAGAAAGTCTTGAAAAAGAAGGAATTACGAGCAGAGTGGTCAGCATGCCATCTTGGGAGTTATTTGACCAGCAGTCAAAAGAATATCAAGATTACATTTTGCCTTCTGATATTAAACTAAATGTTGCAATCGAGTTAGGTTCGCCTCAAGGCTGGGCACAATATGTCGGTAGAGATGGACTAGTAATCGGAATATCTACTTTCGGAGCTTCAGCACCAGGAGACATAATTGCAAAAGAATATGGATTCACTGCAGAAAGCATTATTAAAAGAATCAAAGAGAAGCTTTAATACCATTACTGACTGGAGGATTACTCTATGAAAAATAATGTCATTGTAAATGCCGATATTACAAAAGGTAAAATTAATAAAAATATATATGGTCACTTTGCAGAGCATTTAGGCAGATGTATATACGAAGGAATCTGGGTAGGCGAAGATTCATCGATTCCAAATACGAAGGGTATCCGTAACGATGTATTAGCAGCATTAAAGAATATTAAAGTTCCTGTACTTCGCTGGCCAGGCGGGTGTTTTGCTGATGAATATCACTGGAAGGATGGTGTCGGTCCTAGAGAAAACCGTAAGCGTATGGTGAACACTCACTGGGGCGGTGTTGTGGAAAACAACCACTTCGGAACCCATGAATTCTTGCTATTGTGTGAATTATTAGAGTGTGAGCCGTATATTTGCGGAAACGTAGGAAGCGGTACGGTTCAAGAAATGTCTGAATGGGTTGAATATATGACATTTGAAGGTGAATCGCCAATGGCAAACTGGCGCCGGGAAAATGGTCAGGATGAGCCTTGGAAATTAAAATATTTTGGTGTGGGGAACGAAAACTGGGGCTGCGGTGGAAACATGCGTCCTGAATATTATGCAGACCTTTATCGCCGCTATCAAACTTATGTACGTAACTATGGCGGCAATAAAATCTATAAAATTGCCGGCGGGGCAAATGTGGACGACTATAACTGGACAGAGGTGTTAATGAAGAACGCTCACTGGTTAATGGATGGTTTAAGTCTTCACTATTACACCATCCCTGGAGATTTCTGGCTTGGTAAAGGCTCAGCGATTGATTTCCCTGAAGACGAATGGTTCATTACGATGAAGAAAGCTCTTCATATGGATGAGTTAATCACCAAGCATAGTACGATTATGGATAAATATGATCCAAATAAGCGAATCGGCATGATCATTGATGAGTGGGGAACATGGTTCGATGTTGAGCCTGGTACAAATCCAGGATTCTTATATCAGCAAAACACGATCCGTGATGCGTTGGTAGCTGGCCTGCACTTTAATATTTTCCACAATCACGCGGATCGTGTTCAAATGACGAATATTGCTCAAACCGTCAACGTTCTGCAAGCCATGATTTTAACTGAAGGCGAGAAGATGATTCTTACTCCAACCTATCATGTATTTGATATGTACAAAGTTCACCAAGATGCTGAACTGCTTGCTGTTGATTCTACATTTGGCAGCTATGAATATAACGGAGAAACGTTACCACAAGTAACCGTATCTGCTTCAAAAAATGCTGAAGGTACCGTTCACATCAGCTTATGTAACATTGACCATCAGAACGAAGCAGTCTTAGATTTAGACCTTCGCGGAGTAATTGGTGTTGAGACGAAGGTTTCAGGAACAATCATTACAGCTGACTCAATGAATGCACATAACACTTTTGAACAGCCAGAGGTTGTAAAACCTGCTGCGTTCACAGGAGTAACTGTTGAAAATAATAAATTAGCAATTAAACTTCCAGCAATGTCTGTTGTTACATTAGCCGTTGAATAAAGAATGAGGGGGATCCAGCAGTGACTAAGCAAAATCTATGTAAAGGCTGCGTTGAAAGTGTGATAGTAACAGAGGAAGTCATCCAGGAGCTTGTTCGGGAAACGGAAGAAGATTTATCTGTTATCGTATCGGACGAAGTCTACTCAGAAAGATTAAAGATTTGTGAAAGCTGCCCTTCTCTTCAATATGGCACCACCTGTGCTCATAGCGGATGTATTGTCCGCTATCGAGCAAAGTTTAAGAACAAGAGCTGTCCATTTGCAGGAAAGCCAAAATGGGAAAAGGTTGGTTAAATACTCATAGTTTTATAGAAAACAGCCGCTGCTTTTGCAAACTCTATCAGACAGAAGAAAGGAACAGAGAACATGGCCAATAATAAAGCAAAAATGATTCTAGAAAAAGACTTTAAAATCTCTGAAATTGATAATCGAATCTACGGTTCTTTTATTGAACATTTAGGCCGTGCCGTATATGGCGGCATTTATGAGCCAGGACATCCGCAAGCCGATGAAAATGGATTCCGCCAGGATGTTATTGAAATGGTTAAGGAACTTCAAGTTCCGCTTGTCCGCTATCCGGGCGGTAACTTTGTTTCCGGATATAACTGGGAGGATGGTGTAGGACCCGTAGAAAGCCGTCCGCGTCGTTTAGATTTAGCTTGGCGCACTACTGAAACGAACGAAATGGGTACCAATGAGTTCATGAAATGGGCGCAGTTAGTCAATGCTGACGTCAATATGGCAGTTAACCTTGGAACCCGGGGGATTGACGCAGCTAGAAATCTAGTAGAATATTGCAACCACTCAGGTGGTTCTTATTATAGTGATCTTCGTATTTCTCACGGCGTAAAGGATCCATACAAAATTAAAACTTGGTGTCTTGGTAACGAAATGGATGGTCCGTGGCAAATCGGGCACAAAACAGCTGCGGAATATGGCCGCCTAGCTCAAGAAACTGCAAAAGTAATGAAGTGGGTAGATCCTACAATCGAGTTGGTTGCATGTGGAAGCTCACACCGCAATATGCCGACCTTTGCGGACTGGGAAGCAACTGTACTTGACCATACCTATGATCATGTAGAGTTCATCTCTTTGCACCAGTATTACGGCAACCGTGACAATGAAATTTCTAACTATTTAGCATTGTCCCTAGAAATGGATGACTTTATTAAATCAGTTATTTCAATTGCTGACTATATTAAAGCGAAAAAACGCGGTAAAAAGAAAATCAACCTCAGCTTTGATGAATGGAACGTATGGTATCACAGCAATGAGGCAGATAAAAAAATTGAGCCGTGGAGT
This sequence comes from Neobacillus sp. NPDC093182, assembly GCF_044754045.1. Lineage (NCBI taxonomy): Bacteria > Bacillati > Bacillota > Bacilli > Caryophanales > Bacillaceae > Neobacillus > Neobacillus sp. NPDC093182. The sequence goes on along the minus strand of NZ_JBIVOI010000012.1, from coordinate 17,220 downwards.
ATTGCACCGCCTCAATTAGAAGATATTTATAACTTTGAAGACGCTTTATTGGTTGGATGTATGCTCATTACCTTATTAAAGCATGCCGACCGTGTGAAAATTGCCTGCCTGGCTCAGTTGGTCAATGTCATTGCACCAATTATGACAGAAGACAATGGACCTGCTTGGAAGCAAACGATCTTTTATCCTTATATGCATACTTCTGTATATGGACGCGGGGTTTCGTTAAACCCAATTATTTCAAGTCCGAAGTATGACAGTAAGGATTTCACTGATGTACCATATTTAGAGTCAACAGCTGTTTACAATGAAGAGCATGAAACATTAACAATCTTTGCTGTAAACCGTCATCTCGAAGAAGGATTAGAATTGGCTGTCGACATCCGTAACTTTGAAGGTTATGAAGTAGTCGAGCATATTGTTCTAGAAAACGACGGCAATCTAAAACAATCCAACTCTGCTAAAGGTACACCAGTTGCCCCGCATTCTAATGGTAATGCAAAATCTGAAAATGGCGGAGTTACCGCGGTTTTACCAAAGTTATCTTGGAATGTAATCCGCCTGGCGAAGCGTAACTAATATCGCTTATTCCATACCTGTTCTGTTAACATGTTTGACGGAGAGGTATGGAATCATTTTTTCTAGAAGGAAGGACTGAACGGTATGAAGGTCTTGAAAGAGGAGTTTGGAAGGAAAGATAGCCAAACTGTTTTTTTATTTAATCTCGTAAATGATCATGGAGTAGAAATTGGCTGTATTAATTATGGCTGTATTATTACAAAAATTATCACTCCAGATAAGGACGGCAACTTTGAAAATGTTGTTGTTGGATATGATACGTTGAATGAATATGAAAAAGATACTTATTTTCTAGGTGCTGCAATTGGGCGAGTTGCTGGAAGAATTAAGGCTGGTTCCTTTGATCTGAATGGGCAAACACATACACTAGCAAAAAATGAAGGTAATAATCATCTGCATGGTGGAAATAGAGGGTTTAACCAGGTAGTTTGGGATAGTGAGATCATCGAAAATGATGAGGAGATTGGCGTTCGATTCACTTATGTAAGCCCGAATGGCGAAGAGGGGTATCCTGGAAATTTAAATGTTTCCGTAACCTACACCTTGAACAATGACAATGAACTTTCTATCCATTATTCTGGCGTGTCTGATGAGGACACACTGCTCAATATGACGAATCACTCTTATTTCAATTTAAGTGGAAATTTAAAACGAGATATTTTAAATCATTCTTTACGAATAAAAAGCGATAAGTTTCTTGAATTAAATGATGAACTGCTTCCGACGGGTGAAATGCTGGATGTTAAAGGTACGGCATTTGACTTTACAACAGAGAGGAAGATTGAAACTGGAGTGATGTCAGACCATCCGCAAAATAAGTTAGCCGGCGCGGGGTATGACCATCCATTTTTATTGAATACACAACATGACCAAGAAATTGTCCTGAAGGATATCGAAAGTGGACGGACTTTAACGATTGAAACAGATGAAGCAGGAGTGGTCGTTTATTCTGGCAATCAAATGAAGTCTGAAGGAGAGATTGCTGGAGTGCCGTCACGAAAGTACTTGGGGATTTGCCTAGAGACACAGGGATTACCGGACGCGATTCATCACCCGCAGTTTCCTTCCTGGGTTCTAGAAAAAGATAAAGAGTATTCTACGGTAACAATCTATAAATTTGGGACATTAGAAGAATAGATTGGCCATTACTTTTTTAAATGGAGCAGGAGGAATTTAGGTGGAAAACTATATTACTGAACTCATGACTCTAGCTCAAACCTGCGATTGTGGAAATCATCATCACCGTATTCCAATTGAAAGAATCAAGATTGGAAACAGTGTTTACAAAGAACTAGCTGCCTATGCAGAGTATAAGGGGTTTAATCATGCTGTTATAATCGCTGATGAAAATTCCTATCAAGCTGCAGGGAAAAGTCTGTCAGAAATTTTTAAAGAAACAGGTATCAGCATTTCTCTTAGTGTGATAAAGCCTGATGAGAATAATGATGTTGCCGCTGATGAGCAATCCTTAGTTCAAGCATTATTAGAGATACCAGTAGAAACGGACGTAATCATCGCTGTAGGTGCAGGGACAATCCATGATATTGCTCGTTTTTGCGGTGCAAAAATGAAATTGCCATTTATTTCAGTTCCTACTGCACCTTCTGTGGACGGTTTCACATCAATGGGGGCTCCATTAATTATTAGGGGTGTCAAAACAACCTTCCAAATGTCGGCTCCGATTGCCGTATTTGCTGATTTATCTGTACTAAAGGCGTCACCGCGAAAAATGGTTGCAGCAGGATTTGGGGATATGCTGGCCAAATATACATCGCTTGCTGACTGGAAATTTGGCCGCCTTGCAAAGGGAGAACCATATTGTCCGCTAGTTGCCGCTATTACCCGTGAAGCTTTGGATTCGTGTGTGGAGAAAGTAGAAAAGATTGCTACAGCTGATGAAGAAGGAATTCAGATTCTTATTGAAGCTTTAATCAAGTCAGGGCTGGCCATGCTTATATTTGGTCAGTCACATCCAGCTTCTGGCGGCGAACATCACCTGTCGCATTACTGGGAAATGGACTTTTTAAAGCGAAAGCGCCCCGCAGTGCTTCACGGGGCGAAAGTCGGAGTATCAACGGTACTGCTTGCGGAAGTATATAAAGGACAGTTTCTTCCTTTACTATCTGAATCAACTCGATTACAGTCAATGGAAAACTCTCTTAACAATGAAAGCGTAAAAGAAATCATGAAAATATACCAAGAGATCCCAACCCCCGAACACCTAAAAAATCTATTAACCCAGACAGGCGGGGAAATCATGCCTGAACAGCTGGGTATTGATGAACAGCTAGTTGCTGCAAGTTTAAGCAGTGCACATAATTTAAGAAATCGATATACAGCTTTAAAATTTTTGAATGGTGCTGCCGAAAGCAGCCCCCTCATACATCCATGATTTATTTAAAAGGAAAGGTGAAATATCATGCAAACAGTTGAAACTTTGAAAAACCCTATTGTCGAGCAGCGAGCAGATCCTTGGGTTTATAAGCATACAGATGGTTACTACTATTTCACTGCTTCAGTACCTGAATATGACCGAATCGAAGTAAGAAGGTCAAAAACGATTCAAGGATTAGGGAATGCAGAACCAGTTGTTGCTTGGACTAAACATGAAGATGGAATCATGAGCGCAAACATATGGGCTCCAGAAATACATTTCATTGACGGCAAATGGTATATCTATTTTGCAGCTGCCCGCAAGGACGCTATCTTTGACCATCGGATGTATGTGATTGAAAATGACTCACAAAATCCGCTCGAAGGAAATTGGGTTGAAAAGGGACAGGTAAGAACTGCTTGGGAATCCTTTTCTCTTGATGCGACCACCTTTAAACATAACGGAAACTTATACTATGTTTGGGCTCAGAAAGATCCTGAAATCGAAGGCAACTCAAACCTATACATTGCGAAAATGGCGAACCCTTGGACACTTACAGGTCCTCAAGTCATGATTACCACACCTGAATACGATTGGGAGAAAATTGGATTTTTAGTGAATGAGGGTGCTGCTGTGCTAAAAAGAAACGGGAAAATCTTTATTTCGTATTCTGCCAGTGCTACGGACTATAACTACTGCATGGGATTGATTTCAGCAGACGAAGACAGTGACCTGCTTAATCCGAAATCATGGAAAAAATCGCCGCAACCTGTTTTCCAAACAAATGAGGAAAACAGCCAATTTGGTCCAGGTCATAACAGTTTCACGGTTTCAGAAGATGGCAGTCAAGACATCCTGATTTACCATGCTCGTAACTACCGTGAAATCGTCGGTGACCCGCTTTGGGATCCGAATCGTCATACACGTGCACAAGTGTTCACATGGAATGAAGATGGAACTCCTAACTTTGGCACTCCGGTACCAGATGCAAACTAAGTTGATTCAGTCGATATCATTTTCTAAAGGGAGATTTTTATGGTAAAAGTAACAATCGAAGAAGCGAAAAGAGCACAGGATCTCATTGTTGAGCAAAGAGCAGATCCTTGGGTTTACAAGCACACAGATGGCTACTACTATTTCACTGCTTCCGTTCCGGAATATGACCGAATTGAAGTAAGGAGATCTAAAACGATTAAAGGAATAGCAGAGGCCGAACCTGTTGTAGCATGGCGAAATCATGAAACGGGACCCATGAGTTCGCTTATCTGGGCTCCGGAAATCCATTATATTAACGGATGCTGGTATATCTATTATGCAGCGGCACCATCAAAGGAAATTGTCGATGGATTATTTCAACATCGCATGTTTGTAATTGAAAATAAATCTACTAATCCTTTAGAAGACAGTTGGGAAGAAAAGGGACAAATCAAAACAGACTGGGAGTCCTTTGCCCTTGATGCGACTTCGTTTGAGCATAAAGGTCAGCAGTACCTTGTTTGGGCACAAAAAGATCCAAACATAAGAGGAAACTCAAACCTTTATATTGCTCCATTAGAAAACCCATGGACGATTCAGGGACCTCAAGTAATGATTACTAAACCGGAATACGATTGGGAAACGATTGGATTCTGGGTAAATGAAGGACCTGCAGTCTTGAAGCGGGACGGTAAAATCTTCATTTCCTTCTCTGGCAGTGCCACGGATGAGAATTATGCAATGGGAATTCTGACAGCGGATGAAAACAGTGATGTGATGGACCCAGCATCTTGGAGTAAGTCCACAGAGTCTGTGTTTAAAACTTGTTATGAAACAGGACAATATGGTCCAGGTCATAACAGCTTTACAGTCTCAGAAGATGGAAGCAAGGATGTTTTGGTTTACCATGTAAGGAACTATACAGAGATTGTCGGAGATCCGTTATATGATCCGAACCGTCATACCTGCGCGAAGGAATTTACATGGAATCATGATGGTACACCAAACTTCAGTTTTCCAAAATAAATAATTTGACGAACGATAAGGTTCATATCAGTTTCTTGATATGAACCCTTTTCTGTAAACAAAAGGCGGGCAGAAAGATGGAAAGACTACAAGATTCACAGGAAAGACGTTTGACCCTGCGTGCCATAACTTGGCCGATATTTATAGAATTGTTTTTGCAAATGATTATGGGAAGTACAGATATCATGATGTTATCCCATATTTCTGATGATGTTGTCGCGGCTATAGGAGTAGCAAATCAACTAGTTTTTTTTGCTATTCTCCTATTTAGCTTTACAGCTACTGGAACGGCTGTTTTAATCTCACAGTATTTAGGTGCAGGCTTGAAAAAAGACGCCAAACAAGCCTCTGCCATATCCTTAACCATCAATCTGGGTATGGGTTTGGTTGTAAGTATATTGTTTGTGATTTTAAAAGGTCCATTATTAAATATTTTCCACCTTGATGAGGATATAGCGATAATCGGACATGATTATTTATCGATAGTCGGCGGCACCTTATTTCTTCAGGCTATGCTTGTGACTATTTCTGCGATTCTGAGGTCAAACGGCTTCACGAGGGAAGCTATGTTTGTTTCTGTCATGATGAACCTCATCCATTTGGTTGGAAACGCCTTAGTCATTTATGGATGGTTTGGATTTCCTGAAATGGGCGTTAAAGGGGTTGCGTTATCGACTGCTTTCAGCAGGGCAGCAGCATTAGTCATCGCGTTTTGGTTCATGTATAAGAGACTTCCAATCAGAATTGAATGGAATGATTATATCGATTTCCAAATGACACATATTAAAAAAATATTAAAAATAGGAATTCCTTCTGCGGGAGAACAACTTAGTTACAATACGAGCCAGATGGCAATGACTGCCATTACAGCCCTTCTTGGAGCAGCAGCTTTGTCTACCCGTGTTTATACGTGGAATATTATGTCCTTTATTATGCTGTTCGCATTAGCCGTTGGCCAGGGAACACAAATTCTAATTGGTTATCGTGTTGGAGCTGGTGACTTTGCAGGAGCCTATAAGCAATTATTAAAAAGCCTTAAAGTAAGTTTTATTATTACTATTGTTATAGCAATATTTATAGCTATTTTTAGAGAAACCATTATGGGTCTTTTCACCGATGATCCAGAAATTATTAAAGTCGGAAGTACACTTTTATTATTATGTTTAGTTCTTGAGCCTGGAAGGACATTAAATCTCATCGTGGTTAACTCACTTCGTGCTACCGGAGACGCTGTTTTTACTGTGAAAATGGGCATTCTGTCGATGTGGGGAATTGCCGTTCCTGTATCGTATTTATTAGGAATACAGTTTGGAATAGGGTTAGCCGGGGTATGGATTGCTTTTATTGCGGATGAGTGGTTCAGAGGAATCGTCATGTATTTTAGATGGAAAAGCAGAGCGTGGGAAAAGAAAGTCCTTGTTGATAAAAAACAAGCGGTTACTAGTTAAAGGCATGGAGGAGAATGTGTAATGAAATACCGTAGACTTGGAAACAGTGGATTAAAAGTAAGTGAAATTGGATTAGGCAGCTGGCTCACTTATGGAAAATCAGTAAATAATCAGACTGCACATGATTGTATTCATAAAGCATATGAACTGGGTATTAACTTCTTCGATACAGCCAATGCCTATGAAGGTGGAAAGGCAGAAGAAGTATTGGGTGAAACGTTAAAAGAATATCCAAGAAGTTCATATGCTGTAGCAACGAAGTTATTCTTCCCAATGGGCCCAGGACCGAATGAGTGCGGACTATCAAGAAAACATATTGTCGAACAATGTGACGCTAGTTTAAAACGGCTGGGTTTGGATTATATTGACCTCTACCAATGTCACCGCTATGACCCAGAGGTACCGATGGAGGAGACTTTGTTTGCTCTTGATGATTTGATCAGGCAAGGGAAGATCCTTTATGCGGGTGTGAGCGAATGGAGCGCTGCCCAAATCGAAAAAGCGGTTGGGATAGGCAAGGATTATCGATTAAGACCGATTATTTCGAATCAGCCTATTTATAATATGTTTGAAAGGTATATTGAGGATGAAGTCTTGCCGGTATCGACCGAAAAAGGGATTGGACAAATTGTTTTCTCCCCGTTAGCACAGGGAGTCTTAACAGGTAAATATAAACCTCATTCAGAAAAACCAGCTAATAGCAGAGGTGCGAATGATGCAACCAACTTCGTCATCAATAGCTATTTCCGGGAGGATGTCCTCACAGTCGTACAGAAATTAAACGGTTTAGCTTCAGAACTAGGGGTTACGTTAAGTCAGTTAGCATTGGCATGGATTCTCCGTCACCCATCCATCAGCTCTGCGATTATTGGAGCCAGCAGGACAGAGCAAATTGAAGAAAATGTAAAAGCAGTGGATATCAAATTGGATCAACATGTTTTACAAGCCATAGATACAATCCTTGAAGAAATAAAAGATTTTGCACCATTAAGATAGCCTTCCAATTTTTTTGAAAAGCGGGTGAGTTTTATTGATGAAGGTTTATAAACATGGTGGTCCATTACTAAAAGAAATTAATGACACGCGAATCTATGATGACGCTATTTCGTTTTGGAATTTAGGGCAGGCAGGGATCTTGATTAAAGGCCGAGAGGAAGATGGATTAATCTGTATCGATCCATATCTATTAAATAGCATTGAACAAGTAAATCCTGAAACAGAATTTAAGCGGGCTTATCACCCTGTTCTCTCTCCGGTTATGCTGGAGAACGCAGACGCTATTTTAATTACTCACGAACATGATGACCATCTGGATTTCGCCACATTAAGGGAAGTTGGGCAAAATAGTGAGAATCCTATTTTTGTAGTTCCCGCTCCACTCGTATCAAAGGTCCAGTCGGAAACAGGCAACAAGAACATAGTTGCAGCCAAAGGCAATGAATCTTTTCAAATAAAAGGATTTCAGATTACACCTGTTCCAGCAGCACATACTAGTTATCAAGTTGATTTAGAAGGTAATCATCTATTTTTAGGTTATTGCCTAGAGGTAAATGGTGTTCGCTTGTTCCATAGTGGTGACACAATTGTGACCCAGGAATTGATAGAAAAGGTAAAAGAATTCAAACCCCATGTTGTATTCCTGCCGATTAATGGCGGAGACTATTTCCGTTCATCACGAGAAATCGTTGGAAACATGAACTTCCGTGAAGCTGTGGAATTTTCAATTGCGGCAGGTGCCGATCTCATTATTCCGATTCATTATGATTTATTTCCGAATAATCGGGATAATCCTGCTTATTTTGTAGATTACTTGTTTACTCATTATCCAAATCAAAAGTTTCATATGATGGCACCCGGAGAACGTTTTATGTATCACCTGTAAGCAATTGGTAATAGGTCGAGATATCAAACACTGGAGGATTAAGATATGAATAACGTAAAAGGCTATGATAATGTAAATTTTTACGAAGTGGATTGGGACCTGAAGGGCGATTTATGGGCCCACGATCCGGTTATAGCGAAGGAAGGTTCCCGCTGGTATGTTTTTCATACTGGAAATGGCATTCAAATAAAAACGTCTGAAGATGGGGTGAACTGGAAGCAGGCAGGACAAATATTTCCGTCATTACCCGAGTGGTCTAAACAGTATGTACCTGAGAAAGAGGAGGAAAGTATTTGGGCACCAGATATATATTTCCATGATGGGACATATTATATCTACTATTCTGTGTCTACTTTTGGTAAGAATACCTCCGCCATCGGATTGGTAACCAATACGACGCTTGACCCTAAAAATCCTGATTACAAATGGGTGGACAAGGGATATGTAATCCATTCCGGTGAGTCTGATAACTACAATGCCATTGATGCCAATTTAATTTTCGACCAAGAAGGCGTGCCATGGTTGAATTTTGGTTCATTCTGGTCCGGAATCAAGCTCATTCAATTGGACCCTGTAACGATGAAGCCTGCAGAGGGTGCGGAGCTATTGTCTATTTCTAGCAGAACGGAACAGCCAAATACGATTGAAGCGCCTTTCGTTGTCTACCGTAACGGCTATTATTATCAGTTTGTGTCTTTTGATTTTTGCTGCCGCGGAATTGAAAGTACCTATAAAATTGTCGTTGGCCGATCAAAGAATATTACAGGGCCTTATTTTGATCGAGATGGAGTATCGATGATGGAGGGAGGAGGGACATTAATCGACGCAGGAGATGATAGATGGATTGGTCCTGGACATTGTGCAGTTTATTTTTCGGGCGACTCGTCCCTTCTTGTAAACCATGCCTATGATGCTCTGAAAAAAGGAAAACCAACGTTGCGGATTAAACCATTGTATTGGGATCAAGAAGGCTGGCCGCATATCTGAGAATAGAAAAAGACTTTGGGGCAGTGCGATCCCAAAGTCTTTTTTTCAATTACTGTGGTGCCAAATTTAATTTTTGTTTTCGCTTATAAACTACTTTTGATAATAATACACTGCACTCATATAAAAAGATTAGCGGGATAACTACCAAAATATCAGATAGGAAATCCGGCGGAGTAATTAAAACAGCGGTTACGATGAGAACAAAGTAAGAGTACTTGCGAATTTTTTGTAATCTGTATGGATTTAATACTCCAAGACTTGTCAAGAACATGATCACCACAGGAAGTTCGAATAAAAATCCAAACGGCAGGGTCATATGCAGTAAAAACGTAAAATACTTTTCTGTGGTGAAAAAGGTCATAAACATACCCTCCGACATGGAGAGAAGGAACTGAAAAACAATAGGGAAAATGATAAAGTATCCGAAACTGATTCCAACAATAAATAAAAGGAATAAAGACGGAATATAGGCTAATGTTACTTTTCGCTCCGTATCTTTCAATGCTGGACGAACAAAAAGCCAAATTTGATAGGCGGCTATAGGAATACTCCCTGAAATTGCCACTACACAGGATAGCATCAAGTATACCCATAAAATATCGCTTGGGCCTAAAATAGCTAGTTGTACCTCTAGGTCCTGAACCAGCCATTGATAAATATCTTGAACATAAACAAACGCTAAAATAAACAAAACCATAAATGCACCGAGTATGATGATCAATCGTTTACGTAATTCTTCAAAATGGCCAACTAAATCCATATCATGTTTTGACATCGAAAATCCTCCTTAGAAAAAGAAGACGCAAGCACCACATTCTGCCTGCATCTTCCCATAATTACGGTTAAATGGTCTTTTCCTCTTTTTTAGGCTGTACCTTACTAGGGTCCTCATCGGAAACCAATTCGCGTGTTGATTTTTTAAATTCCTTTAGGGTGGATCCCACAGCACGACCTAATTCTGGTAATTTTGAAGGTCCGAAAATGATTAATGCAATGACTAAAACAAGAATTAAACCGGGAATACCTATGTTCTGTAGCATAATTGTCGTACACTCCTTTAGATAGCTTTTTTAGTCTGATGACGCTGATAGCAATATTGGAATAGCTTATACTTAGCTTTGCTTTTACAAAGATGACAACGAAAACTTTCTTCCTCTGATATTCGTTTTATATGAGGAACATACATAAGCTCCAAGGCATCCTTGACGTGGTTTGAACAAACAAACATGATGAGAATGGCCCCTTCCACTTGATTATTTAAAGCTTCCGCCTTGTACCGCAACTAAACATGAACGTCCGAAAGTTTGACCAGGGTATGGATTCCATGTTTCTGGATGCTGTACATCTAAGAATAATGTCTTTTCGTCAGGAGTTAACCATGGCCCTGTTACTTCACAGCCTTTTGGACCTGAAGCAAATTGGAAAGGTTCTCCGTAGTTTTTTCCGTCTGTTGGGATCATGAATACTCCACAGTTTTTATAGGCAGCATACTGATTCGTTTCAGTTGCAGCATAGTCCTCAACCACCCAAAGGTTGCCTTTGCTGTCGAAGTGTAGGTTATCTGGGCAAGTAATGCCGCTTTGCTGTCCGCCGGCCACAAACACTTCAAATGTGAAGGATTCACTAGCATGGTCACCGTTTGCCGGTGCGAATCGGACAATTTGTCCATGGAAGTTTCCGTGACCTGTGTTATTGGTTAGTGCTAAAAATACGGATCCATCATGAGGATGAATTTCCACGTCTTCAGGACGGTCTAATTTTGTTCCGCCAACAGCAAGACCTGCTGCACGTGCATTGGTTAAGACGTCAGCTTGGTCGGCAAATTGTTTTTGTAAAGTAGAATTTGCTGCATGATCGAGGGCAATCCATTTTTGCTGGCTCATACTTGCCACATATAATGTTCCGCTTTCTAAAATATCAAAGTTTGCCTCACGATTTGCAGGGTTAAATTTCTTGCTGCTAATAAATTTGTAGAAACACGCGTCACCCTTATCATCACCCATGTAAACAACAACTCTGCCGTCATTGGTTAAGCCCATTGCTGTATTCTCATGGGCGAAACGGCCAAGGGCGGTATGCTTGCGTACAGGTCTCTTTGGATCAAATGGATCCACCTCAACCACCCAGCCATAATGGTTATCATTAAAATTTGGCCAGCCATAGTCATCGCCGTATTCTGTGTTTTCTTCACAAGATAGAACGGTATTCCATAAAGTACGTCCGCCGCTGCAGTTTCCTAATGAGCCAACAACGCTTGTAACACCGCCAACATACTGGCTTCCGCGTGCAGGACCAGTTAATTCAATCTGCGTATTACCATCGACACGTCGATTATATGTATCATCTAACACAAGCTTCCATCCGCCTTTTTCTTTCTTAACGTGGATGACAGATCCGCCGACAGCTTCTTTTTCCATCTTTAGAAGTTCCGGATAGTTTGCTAGATTTTCCTTTTTAAAAGTAGCTTCATTAATTCCTAACATCTTCATATAGTTTCCTGGTTCAGGGAACTCGTGATTTACCCAGATCAATCCTTCTTCGGAATTGTTTCCGCCTTTTAAGCTATCCATTGGAAAATAAACAGTTAGGTCAGCTGCATCCCCAAATATTTCACCCTTAGAATTAATCTTATCTCCATAAGAGGCAATAATAGAATAGTTGTATCCGTTAGGCAGTACCATGTCGTTTTCCCATGTACGGCTAACTGGTTTGAACGGTGCCGTAAGTGATTTACCCTTTCCTGAAGGCTGTCCATTCATTAAGTGGTTTCCAGTCATCGCGTTCCCAGTTAAAGCCCCAATTCCTGATGAAGCTGCAACTAGTGCGGCAGTACCACTTCCAACATAGGTTAAAAATAAACGGCGATCCATATGATCATTCTCCCTTATAGCTCTGATTTAATAACTTTCTCCTTGATTATAGTCAGTCCCAAACTCAATGTTAATTAAGGGATTGTAAAGATTTGTTAAGAAAACTTAAATTACTTTAATAATTTGTAAATTGGTATTCTGACTGTCAGAAAAACTAAAATTTTGTCGAAAATTAAATGGTGAATTTTTTAGACGAGTTTATTTTGCAATAAATAATGGAACATCTTTAATATAAGTGGTAATCATGAATTTCTTTTTCGAGTTAATGAATAATATAAATACAGTTTGATGGAGGGGATAAGACAATGGAGGGTTTTCATCAGAGTCCAAATATCTATGCCAGTGAAGTCGATATTAAGGTGAAAGATTTAGACTATGCACTAACCTTTTATCAAAATATTATGGGTTTTAAGGTACTAGAGAAAACAGATAGGATAGCCGTTTTAACCACTAATGGGAAAACACCGTTAGTAACGCTGGAACAGCCTGAAAATGTGATACCAAAGGAAGAAAGAATGTCAGGACTTTATCACTTTGCTATTCTCCTTCCAAGCCGTGCGGATTTATCTGTTTTTTTACGTCATTTTCTTGGTACAGGATATGCGCTTGGTGCAGCGGATCATTATGTAAGTGAAGCACTTTATATAACGGATCCGGATGGCAACGGGATAGAAGTATACCGAGATCGCCCTTCAAACGAGTGGACATGGAAAAATGGCTTGGTGGACATGGCAACAGTGGAACTAGATGGGAATAGTATCCTTGCGGAAAGTGACGCGGAATGGACGGGATTGCCTGAGGGGACTATCATGGGACATATTCACCTCCATGTGGGAGATTTGCAGAAGGCGGAAGAGTTTTACACAAAAGGGCTGGGATTCAATGTTGTCAGTCATTATCCGCAAGCAGTCTTTTTATCAACAGGAGGTTACCACCATCATATTGCCATTAATACGTGGCAGGGAGAAGGGGCCCCAACTCCACCCAAAAATAGTGTGGGGTTAAATTGGTATACACTCGTATTTCCGGATGATGCCGCGAGAGAATCAGCAATTGAACGCCTGAACCAACTAGGTGCAAGTGTCGAAAAAGAAGCAGATTATTATGTAACGGGTGATCCATCAGGAAATCAAATAAGATTGGTATTATAAAAGGTCTAACCCTATTAACAGTTGAAGCCAGGGAATCTGGCTTTCTTTGTTATAACTGAATTAATATATGTCCTCCAAACATGAGAAAATATGCAATTAGTGCTAAAATTGAAGAATTCATTATTAATTAAAAAATTCTTACCTTGGAGAGGAGCGGGACATATGATTACTTTAAGTCAGAAACAGATAAAAGAAATGTGCGGAACTGTCTCCTTTAAACGAGGGGATTCTTTTTATAGAACGGGAAAAGTTTCGTTTGATTATATTAGCAAAAATCGTTGTGAAGCGACTGTTAAAGGTACGGAAGATTTCTATGTCACTATAAATAAAGAAGAGAGCGGAGATCTTCGTACGACATGCAGCTGTCCAACTCTCCTATCTGTAAAAAGCGATTGTCAACATATAGCGGCTGTATTACTGGCCATTTATGATCATCAGCAGAACGGAATAGTGCCTAAAGTGCGAAGTGGTAAAGAGGTTGATTCTTCAACAAGTCAGGCGCTGACAAAAGGATTACTTACGCTTTTCACAGATCAACCGAGAAGGCCAAGCAGACATCAGCTTCATTTTGAGAATAGACAGGTGCTGCAAGCAAACTTTCTATGTAAACCAGTGGATGTCGGGGAGGGAAAGAAGCTAATTGGAATAGAAATGGCGATTGAACATGAAAAAGTGGCCAATATCCGTGAGTTTCTCTCTCAGCTAAAAGAAGGGCTTCCAAGTCAGATTTCCGATACATTAATTTTTAATATACGTCTTCATTGTTTTGATAGAGAGACAGATGATGTGATTCAGCAGCTATTCCTTGTACTTCAAGATGAAAAATCATACGTGAATGCAATGGCAGACAGCTTAGAAGAATCATTCTCCCCTGATCTTTTGCTCATACCGCCATCATCCTTTGATCAACTCTTACCTTTGCTTGTAAAAGCTCCACTTGTGAAAGTTGAAAATGACGGGGAAACATACGAAGGCCTTCTGTTAACGGAAAAAATGCTTCCGCTGCAGTTTCGCTTTACATCCTCAGTGGATGGAGGCTGCCATCTCAGAATAAAAGGATTGAATCACCTAACGGTATTGGATTCTTACCACTTTGTTCTATATAAGGGGAAATTCATTAGGCTTGCAGAAACGGACAGCAAACGATTGGCTAACCTTAAAGAAATGCTGGAAGCTTCAAAAATAAATCAAATTGAAATTCCACAAGAACAAATGGACTATTTTCTAGAAAACGTGGTCCCGGGTTTAAAAAGACTCGGTAAGGTCGAACTGCCTCACAATTTAACGAGCACCCACAGGAAAACGTCTTTAGTCGCCAAACTTTATTTAGATCGGTTGAAAAATCGCCTCTTAGCCGGCTTAGAATTTGAATACGGTAATATCGTGATCAACCCGTTAGAAAACCGGGAAATGCAGAACGGACTCGTACTAATAAGGGACCTGGAAAAGGAAAATCAAATCATTCAACTGATGGAAGAAAGTTCATTTGCTGCTACAGACAGTGGCTATTACTTGCATAATGAAGAGTTGGAGTATGAGTTTTTATATCATGTTGTTCCTAAACTGCAAAAACTTGTACAAATTTATGCAACAACGGCAGTCAGGAACCGGATTTTTAAAGAAAATGCAAAACCCAAGATTAGAGTAAAGATAAAAACAGAACGGACAAATTGGCTGGAATTTAAATTTGATATGGATGGAATCCCGGAGAGGCAGATAAAAGAGATATTATCCGCGCTTGAGGAAAAAAGAAAATATTATCGGTTACGGAATGGAGCTTTGCTCTCATTAGAAACAAGAGAATTTGAAGAAATCCAACGCTTTCTACAAGCTGCACCTGTGCAGGCGGAGGATCTTGAAGCAGGATTGAATGTACCAATCGTTCGGGGATTAAAGCTGCTTGACTCTGTTGAAGATAACTCAACATTTACAATTGAGGAGTCGTTCCGTCAGTTTTTGGATACCATCCATAATCCAAGCAGTATGCAGTTTGAGGTGCCAAAATTGGCAGCGCCGATTTTGCGGGACTATCAAATTCATGGCTACAAATGGTTGAAAACTCTTGCCAGTTATGAATTTGGAGGGATTCTCGCAGATGATATGGGCTTAGGGAAAACACTTCAAAGTATAACCTATATCCTATCAGAACTTCCTCTCGTTCGCAGTAAAAAACTGCCGGTTCTGATTGTCTGTCCGGCATCATTAACTTATAACTGGCTTTCTGAAATTAAGAAATTTGCCCCAGGAGTGCATGCTGTCATTTTAGATGGGGATAAATCAGAACGGATGGCGAATCAGAAACAGATATCTGATTCAGATATTGTTATTACTTCTTATCCATTGTTGCGGAAGGATATCGTTTGGTACGAAAAACAAACCTTCCATACCGTGTTTTTCGATGAAGCACAGGCATTTAAAAATCCAATTACTCAAACAGCAAGGACTGTAAAGAAAATCAAGGCTGATCATCGTTTTGCTCTAACTGGTACTCCTGTTGAAAATTCATCTGAGGAGCTGTGGTCTATCTTTCATGTTGTGTTCCCAGAACTATTTCAAGGGCTGAGGGATTTTAGTCACTTAACGAGAAAGCAGATTGCGAGAAGAGTCCGTCCATTTTTACTCCGAAGATTAAAGGAAGATGTTCTATCAGAGCTTCCTGAGAAAATAGAGTCTGTTGACTTAGTGGAGTTACTGCCAGAACAGAAGAAACTCTATGGAGCTTATTTAGCCAAACTAAGACATGACACGCTAAAGCATCTGGATAAAGACACACTTCGAAAAAATAAAATTAAAATCCTCGCTGGTTTGACAAGGCTCAGGCAAATCTGCTGTCACCCATCTTTGTTTGTTGATGGGTATAAAGGGGGTTCCGCTAAATTTGAACAGCTGCTAAGGATCTTAGAGGAATCCAGGCAGGCTGGAAGAAGAGTATTAATATTTTCGCAGTTCACGAAAATGCTCCAGTTAATCGGCAGGGAAATGGCAATTCAAGGGCTTCCTTACTTTTATCTTGATGGACAAACCCCATCGGAAGAAAGGTTAGAACTCACAAATCGATTTAATACAGGAGAGTGTGACCTTTTTCTTATTTCCTTGAAAGCGGGAGGAACCGGTCTGAACTTAACTGGTGCGGACACTGTTATCCTCTATGATTTATGGTGGAATCCTGCGGTTGAGGAACAAGCGGCGGACCGGGCACACAGGATGGGGCAAACAAATATAGTACAAGTCATTAAATTGGTTGCACGAGGTACAATAGAAGAAAAAATGAATGAACTGCAGGAGAAAAAAAGAGAATTAATAGAGGAAATTATTGATTCAAAAGATAAAGGAACTGCTTCTTTAACGGAAGAAGATATTAGAGAGATATTAATGATCTAAAAAATATCCTTTGGCATAATAAGATAATTTCACTAATCAAACGTTTGATTAAATACCTTCTAAAACTTTTTTAGAAAAACTAATCAAACGTTTGATTAAACTACAACACCTATGACCATACTTGAAAAATATTGTTATAAAAGTGTTGACTCTTTCTTTATATCATAGTAATATAGTAATTCCCTCGGGGAAACATTTTATAACGAGATGTTTCTTTTTGAGCGGAAAAGAAAATGGTTGACTTTATGAATCATATAATGTAATATAATTTACGTTGTCGATTACGAAAAAGATATTCTAAAAAAGTTATTGACACAAAACAACAAGACATGTTATATTGATATCCTGTTGTAAAAAACACATTGCTCTTTGAAAACTAAACAAACAAGAACGTCAACAAAAAATTATTAGTTTCTACTATAGAAACTAGCCAACGTAACAAAATGAGCTATATCAACTTTCTTGGAGAGTTTGATCCTGGCTCAGGACGAACGCTGGCGGCGTGCCTAATACATGCAAGTCGAGCGAATCTTAAGGTGCTTGCACC